>JBBAPH010000011.1:0-114978 GCA_040400935.1 Polaromonas sp. | reverse complement strand
GCCTTGGCCGGGTCGGACAACAAGGCGGTCTATTTGCTGTTTCCCAACGACTTGGACCAGAACAACAAAATCGAGGCGGGTCAAACATTGCAATTGCCAAGGCCGAACTGGCGGGCCAAGGCGGCCGGCCCGGCCGGCACAGACAACCTGCTGGTGATGGTGGCTGACGCGCCCCGCGACCTGACGACGCTCGCCGCCAACAAAGCCGGTCCCTTCGTGTCCTCGCTCAATGACCCGCAAGGCCGGGCCAAGCTCGGCACGCTGTTGACCACGTCCCAGCTGGTGAGCAGTCAGATTTGCGTGGACGCCAAAACCCGGCAAAACAACCCGCTGTGTTCCGACGCCTATGGCGCGGCCATGGTGGCCATTGAGGAGACAGCGAAATGATGGCCCATTTCAACAAAGCCCTGATCCTGGCCGCTGGTTTGATCGTGGCGCCCACTTGGGCCCAGGCGCAGCCAGCCCTGCCCGGCGCAGCACTGAGCGCTTTGCCCAATGGCTGGCTGGTCACTGCGGAGGAAGCCAAACGCTTTGAAGGCGAAGCCGGCTTCAACGAGCAGCCTGCCCTGCGCGCCCGGGCCTTGGTGCCGCTGATTGACATCGTCAAGCCCGAACCCACCACCGACCTGCGGGTCAAGGCGCCCTTTGCGATTGCGGTGCTCTTCAAAGGCCAAGCCGACGCCGCCATCGACCCCAAGACCTTCAAAGTGATGTACGGCGCCTTCAAGATCGACATCACCAACCGCATCACCGGCTTTGTGAAAGTCACCAAAGAAGGCTTTGCGCTGGACAACGCCAACATCCCCGCCGGCAAGCACCGGCTGACCTTGCAGGTCATGGACGAAAAGCAGCGCGTGGCTGAGCGCGAACTTCGGGTTGAGGTGGAGTGATGCACGGCGCGGCCATGCTGACCAAGTTGCGTAGCCTGGTCGTCGGGCTGATCGCTGCGACTTGCTTGCTGGGGCCATTGGCCCATGCGCAGTTAGATGCGGGCGTGCCCGATTTGTCAGAAGCTGAGACCCTGCGCTTGCGGGAGATCCTGAACAAGCCCATCGACCCCGGCATGCTCAACCTGGCCAAGAGCCAGCTGCACCGCCAAAAAGACCTCGCTGCCTTCCAGCTCGGCGACTTGCAGGGCCAAATTGCCAATGCCCGAGAGTGGATGAAGGTCGAGCCAATCGACGGCAAATGGACCTTGGTCCTGACACTGGCTGGCACAGAGCAACGCGCCGAGTCTTACCGCCTGGGTCAGGAAATCATGGCTGAAATGCGCTGGCCACCCTCGGCGGCGCGAATGATGGCTGTCCTGGCCAACCTGTATGTGGAAGACGGCAACATCAAAGAAGCCGGTCGCCTGATCGAAGCTGCCGAGGCCAAGGTGCGCTACGAATTCCGCCAAATGCAGCCCAGGGGCGACATTCCCTTTCAGATCGCCCGGGCCGAAACCGAGTTTTACGCAGCCAAGGCGCGTTACCTGATGCGAACAGGCAAATGGAGCGAGGCTATTGAATCGGCCAAGCTGGCCACGGAAAAAGCCAGGCAGCTGCTTCGCATGGCCAACCTGGCATCGAACCCCTCAGCGCAGACTTTCGCTCGAAGCTGGGCATTTTTAAGCATGGGGGAGCTGGCTGCGAACCAAATGGCCGCAGGCCTGTACTCAGACGCCGAATGGACGCTGCGCGAAATCCACACAACGGCCACTGGCCTGGGGTTCACTGAAAAGCAATTCTTTGGTTTTTTCACTCGGCTGAGCGACCTGTACAACGCCACCGGCCAATACAAAGACGGCCTGGTATTTGCCGACCGCGGCGAAAAAATATTGCTGAGCCGCGGCTTTAACAAAGGCTCGCCCACCTGGCTGAACAACAGAACCCGCAGCGTCGTGGCACTGGCCGGGCAAGGCAGCTGGCCACAAGCCTTGGCCACTCTGGACAACATGGATGCGCAGCGCGAGCCCGCGGCACAAGTGCTGCCCGAGTCCGACCTCCTGACCTTGGCTCGTGGCTATGTGTACCTCAAGAACAAACGTGCCGAGCCGGCGCTTGCGGTACTGGGCGAGCGCTTGCGCCAACACATCGACAACTACGGACCCACGCACTACCACACCGCCACCTTGCGCGGTTTGTACGCCGCGGCGCTTTGGCAAAACAACCAGGCAGCGCAAGCGCGTACCGAGTTCGACAAAGCCATGCAGAACATCACGGCGCCGGAGTCGCTGTCTGGTGACTTTGTTGAAAACGCTTTTCAACGCAAGACCAAAGAGTTCGTGCTGCAAAGCTACATGCAGCTGCTGGCCATCACGGCGCCCACCAACCGGCAGGATGCCGAGATCATTTTCCAGGTGGCCGACCAGCTCAGCGCCTCATCGGTGCAACAAGCTTTGTCTGACGCGGCAGTGCGCGCCGGTGTCAGCATTCCCGGTTTGTCCGACATCATTCGCCCGGAGCAAGACGCCAAGAATGAAATTGCTACGCTGACCAGCTACATCGCCGCCCAAGCCGGCGAAGACGACAAGAAACGCAACCCCCAGGTGGTGGAGCAAATGCGTTTGCGCATGCGTGAGCTCGAAGCCGCCCGCAAAACGTACAAGGCTGAAATCAACAAGCGCTACCCCGAGTATTTCCAGCTGATCCAGCCGCGCTCGCCCACGCCCGCCGACATTGCCAAGGAACTCCAGGCTGACGAGATGTTTGTCTCGGTCTTGCCGCTGGAAGACAAAACCTTTTTGTGGGCGATCGATGCCAAGGGCACGGTCAATTTCCAGATCTCCGAGTTGGGCGACAAGCAAACCAACGCGCTGGTGGACCGGTTGCGCAAAACCTTGGACGTGGCCGATCTCGGTGCCAACGCCCCGACCTTTGACTACGCGGGCTCACACCAGCTTTACCAGCAATTGCTCGGCCCATTTGAGGCGGCATTGGCCGATAAAAAACACCTGATCGTGGCAGGCTCGGGGGCTCTCGCCAAGCTGCCACTGGCCGTGCTGACCCGCACCGCTTTCACCGGCCGGGATGCCGCGCAAGCGCCTTGGCTCGTCAAGGACGTGGCCGTGAGCTACGTGCCCACGGCCAACGGCTGGTTGTCTCTCAAACGCTTGGGCAAGGCGTCAGGCGCCACACAACCCTTGATGGCTTGGGGCGACCCGTCGTTTGACCGCCGAGCCGCCACGCAGGTCGCGGCCAACCCCGCTGCCAGCGTGGTCCGTTCCGCCGCCGCCTTGCGTTCAGCCAATGTGACGGCGCGCAACGTGTTGGACCCCGACACCTACGTCACCTACAGCAAGCTGCCGCCGCTGCCCGAAACCCGTGACGAGGTGCTGCAACTGGCCAAGATCCTGGCCGCCAACCCCGAGCAAGACGTGGTGCTGGGCGCCAACGCCACGCGCGAGTCCGTGCTCAAAAGCAGCAGTTCGGGCCAACTCGCGCGCAAGCAGGTGGTGGTGTTCGCCACGCACGGCCTGCTCGCCGGTGACCTGCCCAATTTGAACCAGCCCGCGCTGGCCATGGCGTCTACCGCCAACCCCACCGACTCACCACTGCTGACGCTGGAAGATGTTCTGTCTTTGAAGCTCAACGCCGACTGGGTCGTGCTGTCCGCCTGCAACACCGCGGGCGCCGACGGCCGCGCCGGTGAAGCCCTGACCGGCCTGGCCCGTGGCTTCTTTTTTGCCGGTAGCCGCAGCTTGCTGGTCACGCACTGGTCCGTCGAATCTGAAAGTGCGACCTTGCTGACCACCAGCACGTTTGCTGCCTACAAGAAGGACAGCGGCATCCGCCGCGCCGATGCGCTGCGCACCGCCATGCTCGACACCATGAAGCAGCCGCGTTTTGCCCATCCGGCTTACTGGGCGCCTTATGCCCTGGTGGGTGAAGGCGGGCGCTGAGGCGCTGTGAGTGATTCCCTGAACGCCGCCAGACATTTTTCGCAAGAGGCCATCGCATGAACCCAATCCCGTTTTTGACGCGCCAGTTAGCCGTGGCGCTTGTCTTGCTTGGGGTCTGCTGGGGCGCACAAGCGCAGTTAGACAACCCGGGCGAGGGAGCATCCCTTTCTCCGGCTGAGGCAGCGCGGCTTCGCGAGATTTTGGACAAGCCCATCGACCCCACTGCGCTGAACCGAACCAAGTCCGAGCTTCATCGGCAAAAAGACTTGGCGGGTTTCAGGTTGGGTGACGTGGTGAGCCAAGAAAAAAATGCCCGCGAGTGGATGCTGATCGAGCCGGTAGACGGCAAGTGGTCCTTGATGGCGCTCCTGTACGGAACCGAGCGCAAGGCCGAATCTTTTCGGCTGGGCAAGGAACTGATAGCCGAAGTTCGGTTTCCGCCCAGCGCCGTCCGGCTCAGGACGACCATGGCAATGCACTACATGAGCGATAGCAATCTCAAGGAGGCCAGTCGCCTGCTTGACGAGGCCGAGTCCTTGGTTCGCTACGAGTTCAAGCAGGTGCAACCCAGAGGCAACAATCCCTTTCAGCTGGCACGCGCCGAAATGGAATACCACTCGGCCAAATCGCGCTACCTCATGCGGATCGGCAAATGGGCAGACGGCATTCAGACGGCCAAGCAGGCCGTCGAGAAAAGCAAAAACCTGCTGCGTCTCTCTGAGAGCATCACTACCGATGGATCCCGCACCTACGCCCAGGTCAACGCCATGTCCGTGATGAGCGACCTCTCCTGGCACCAAATGGCCGCTGGCCTGTACGCTGATGCCGAGTGGACCCTGCGCGAAGCCAACAAACTGGCGCGGTCACTGGGCTTTACTGAAAACCAATTCTTCGGCTTTTACAACCGAGCGGCTGACCTATACAACACGACCGGCCAGTACAAAGATGCCATGATTTTTGCCGAGCGCAGCGAAAAGATCGTGCTCAGCCGCGGTTACCAAAAGGGCTCCCCGACCTGGCTTTTTGCCATGAACCGCGCGGTCGTGTCACTGGCCGGTCAGGACGAATGGGCCAAGGCATTGGCCACCATGGAGGACATGAACGCCCAGCGCCTGCGCGCTGACCCCACGTCCGTGCGTTCGAATATCGCTCCCCTGCAAGCGTACGTCTACCTCAAGAACAAGCGTACCGAGCCCGCACTGCGACTGCTGCGCGGCACGTTGCAGTGGCACGTCGACAACTACGGCCCCGTGCACCATTACACCGCGTCAGTCCGAGGCCTGTACGCCATCGCGCTTTTGCAGAACAACCAGGTTACGCAGGCACGAGTCGAGTTTGACAAGTCCATGCAAAACATCACCGCGCCTGAATCCCTGTCCGGGGATTTTGTTGAGGATGCTTTTCAGCGCAAGAAAAAGGAATACATATTCCAGAGCTACATGCAGCTGTTGGCCACTACGGCGCAGACCAACCGTCAAGACGCCGAGATTATTTTTCAGGTCGCCGACCTGCTCAGCGCCTCGTCCGTTCAGCAAGCCCTGTCTGACGCGGCGGTCCGCGCGGGCGTCAGCATTCCAGGGCTGTCAGACATCATTCGGCAAGAGCAAGATGCCAAGAACGAAATCGCCACGCTGACCGGCTACGTCACCGGGCAGTCAGGCGAAGACGACAAGCGGCGCAATAGCCAAGTGGTTGAGCAAATGCGCAGCCGCATGCGCGAACTCGAAGCCGCCCGCAAAGGCTACAAGGCCGAGATCAACAAGCGCTACCCCGAGTATTTTCAGCTCATTCAACCGCGCTCTCCCACGCCCGCCGACATCGCCAAGGAACTCAAAACCGACGAGGTCTTTGTGTCGGTCCTACCCATGGAAGACAAAACCTTCCTATGGGCGATTGACGCCAGCGGAGCGGTCAACTTTCAAATTTCTGAACTCGGGGACAAGCAAACCAACGCGCTGGTCGACCGGCTGCGCAAAACGCTGGACGTGGCCGAACTGGGTGCTCGCGCGCCCGTCTTTGACTACGCAGGTTCGCACCAGTTGTATCGGCAGCTTCTCGGCCCGTTTGAGGCAACGCTGGCGGCCAAAAAACACCTGATCGTGGCCGGTTCAGGCGCGCTGGCCAAGTTACCCCTGGCCGTGCTGACCAAGAGCGCTTTTACCGGTGGCAATGCGGCACAAGCGCCTTGGCTGATCAAGGACATTGCAGTGAGCTACGTGCCGACGGCCAACGGCTGGCTGTCCCTCAAGCGCCTGGGCAAAGCAGCCAGCGGCTCGCAGCCACTCATGGCTTGGGGCGACCCGTCGTTTGACCCTCGTGCTGCACAAGTGGCTGCAGCAAGCGCCAACGCAGCCACCGTCGTGCGCTCGGCTGGCACGCTGCGCTCGGCCGACTTGACCGCACGCAACGTGCTGGACCCCGACACCTACGTCACCTACAGCCGATTGCCTGCCCTGCCTGAAACCCGGGACGAAGTCTTGCAGCTGGCCAAAATCCTAGCCGCCAACCCCGAGCAGGACGTGGTGCTGGGCAGCAACGCCACACGCGAATCCGTGCTCAAAAGCAGCACGTCCGGCCAATTGGCGCGCAAGCAGGTCGTGGTGTTTGCCACGCACGGCCTGCTGGCCGGTGACCTGCCCAACTTGAACCAACCGGCCCTGGCCATGGCCTCTACCGCCAACCCCGCCGACTCGCCGCTGCTCACGTTGGAAGATGTGCTGTCTCTCAAGCTCAACGCCGACTGGGTGGTGCTGTCCGCCTGCAACACCGCCGGAGCCGACGGCCGTGCTGGCGAGGCGCTGACCGGCTTGGCTCGCGGTTTCTTTTTCGCAGGCAGCCGCAGCTTGCTGGTGACGCATTGGTCCGTCGAGTCTGAAAGCGCCACGCTGCTGACGACCAACACCTTTGCCGCCTACAAAAAAGACGCTGGCATCCGCCGCGCCGAAGCTTTGCGCATAGCCATGCTCGAAACCATGAAAAAACCGCAATTCGCCCATCCCGCTTACTGGGCGCCTTATGCCCTGGTGGGTGAAGGCGGGCGCTGATCAGCGAGCGAAAGCTGACGACAATGAACTTCGACCATTCAACAAGAAACAACTCATGATTTTTGATCTGCGTACCTACACACTGGTTCCCGGCCGCTTGAAGGCCTTCTTGGCGCTCTATGAAAGCGAAGGCCTGCCCGTTCAACGCCGGCACCAAGGCGAGCCGGTGGGGTATTTCACGACTGAGATTGGCACCAACAACCAAGTGGTGCACCTGTGGGGCTATGAAAGCCTGGCAGACCGGGAAGTACGCCGCGCAGCGCTGGAAGCAGACCCGGACTGGGTGGCTTACCGCGTGAAAAGCGGGGCCACGGGCAATGTGCAACACCAGGAAAACAAGATCCTGAAATCGACGAGCTTTTCCAAGCTCTGAGCGCGCCTACAACCCGAAGCGGGCGCCCGCGCCCAGCAGGGTCGCCACGCCCAGCGCCGCAAACACGGCGGCCGCAATGGCGTGCACCAGCTTCATGGGGATTTTGTCGGCCAGCTTGTCGCCGATAAAGACGGCCGGCACGTCGGCAATCAACATGCCCAGCGTGGTGCCGATCACCACCATCACAGGCGCGGCGTAGTGGGCAGCCATGGCAACCGTGGCGATCTGGGTCTTGTCCCCCATTTCAGCCAGGAAAAAGGTCACGAAGGTGGCGCCGAACACGCCCAGACGGCTGGCCACCTGGGTTTCTTCTTCCTCGATCTTGTCGGGAATCATGGTCCAAATTGCCATAGCGATGAAGGAGGCGCCGAGGATCCAGCGCAGGGTCTCGGGCCGAATTGCGGTGGTGATCCAGGCGCCGAGCGCTCCGGCCAGACCGTGGTTGATGATGGTCGCGGCCAGGATGCCGAGCACGATGGGGACGGGTTTCTTGAACCGTGCCGCGAGGATGAAAGCCAGCAACTGGGTTTTGTCACCGATTTCGGCGAGCGCCACGACGCCGGTTGAGACTGCGAGAGATTCCATAAGGGGGATATTTTGCCTTCCCCTTTGCCTCACCGACGCGCGCAACGATCAGTCAAGACTGTCTGGCTGTTCGGCCAAGGGGCTTTGGGCGCGTTCGCCTGTTGTCAGCACCGGCACGGCCTTGGCCAACGCCATCCACACGTCGAATGGCAGCTGCTCGACGGGGCGTTTGGGGGCTACGCGCAGCACTTCCAACTGCCCTTCCCTGGCCAGCATGACGCCGCATTCGGCGGGCACTTCGTCGGCTTCAGCAATGGCTTGGCCTTTGGCGTTGCAACCCAGCACGTACCAGCACTGGCCGCCCAGTTCCAGGTAGGCCTGGCGTTTGTCGGGCAGTTTGAGGTCGCCCAGCAAGTCCGCGCGGCTGACCTTGATTTCGTGAACGACCGGCTCTAGGTAGGCTTGCTTGGAACTGTTGCGGATGGAAAACACATCGGGCATGCAGATGCGCCAGCGGGTAGGCGTCTCTTCCTCCGCCAGCTCAGCGCCCATCGGCACGGTGCCCGGCAAACGAGCACGCAGGGACAGGCCTGTGTAGACCACTCGGCCTTCGCGCTTCAAAGACTGCGCCACTTGGTCCACCAAGCCGTTGTGCGCCGTCATCGCCTCGCGGTTACCTTGCGCCGCCACGGCCAGATAGGCCAGGCCGGCGTCGGTCACGCGCATGCAGTCCACGCCGCGCGCATCGGCCACCCGTTCCAGCAGACCGGCGGCCAGCAGCTCGATCTCGATCACATCCTGGAAGGGCCAGCCTGCCGAGCGGTAGAGCTCGCGCAGGCGCTTGGCATGGGCGCGTTTGAGCGTAGGGACGGAGCTGGACAACATGCCCGGTATTTTCGCCAAAGGCTGGCGAGGGCGCGGCGCCCTGCCCTGCGCCCTTGGCCGAAAAAGGTCAGCCCAGCAGCCGCGCTACAAAAGCCGCGCCCGTTTCGCGCGTGCCAAGTTGCCCGCCCACGTCGCGGGTGGCTTGGCCGGCGGCGATAGCTTGAGCCGTGGCCGCTTCGATGGCTTCGCTCGCCGCAATGAAAGCAGCTTGGCCGGTGCGCGCGCCATGCCAGCGCAGCAATTGCCCGGCCGAGAGAATCAGCGAGAAGGGGTTGGCGATGTTCTGCCCCGCAATGTCCGGCGCCGAGCCGTGTGCGGCCTGGCCCATCGCGTGGTGCGAACCCGCGTTGAGCGAAGCGCCCAGGCCCAGGCTGCCGGAAAGCTCGGCCGTGAGGTCGGACAAGATGTCGCCAAACATATTGGTGGTGACGATCACGTCAAAGCGCTGCGGCGCACGCACCACGTGGGCCATCATGGCGTCGACGATGAAGTCGTCCACTTCGACCTCAGGGAACTCCTTGGCCACGCGGCGGCATTCTTCCAGGAACATGCCGTCGCCGATCTTGAGCACATTGGCCTTGTGGACCAGGGTGAGCTTTTTGCGGCGGGTCATGGCCAGCTCAAAAGCCGAGCGGGCAATGCGTTCACAGCACACGCGGGTGATGCGGCGCAAAGAGACCACCACGTCGGGCGTGATCAGCATTTCACTGCCGCCGGATTCAACGTTGCGGTCGGCGTAAAAGCCTTCGGTGTTTTCTCGAACGACGACCAAGTCAAATTCGCCGAGCCGCGCGGGCATGCCGGGGTAGGTGCGGGCGGGACGGATGTTGGCGTACAGGTCCAGGCTTTTCCTGAAAAACTTGGACGGATTGATCTCGCCCTTGGCTTCGTCCTTGAAGTCGTAAGTGGCCATGGGGCCGAGCATCAGGCCGTCGGCGGCTTTGACCTTGGCCAGGAGTTCGGGCGTGACCGTGGAGCCGTGGACCTTCAGGCTTTCATGCCCTGCGATGTCGTGTTGCAGCTCGATGCCGAGATTGAATTTTTTCGAGACAGCCTGCAGCACATCGACCGTGACGGCCATGGTTTCAGGGCCGATACCGTCGCCGGGGAGAACAACAATTTTCATGGGTTGACTGATTAGAGAATGGATAAATAGTGCGCTCTCCGTGGGGAGAGGCTTGTCTTACGCCCTCTCCCCCTGGGAGAGGGTAGGGGTGAGGGCTCGCGTGAGGATTTTTTCATGGCTCGCCAAGCCCTGAGCGCTTTGGCCCCCAGCCGCTCTGGCGCCAGCGCCCTCATGCTGGGAGTACCCAGAAATCGGCCGCTGAGGCCAGCCCGGCTGGGAGCCTTTTTGTGAGGGTGGTTCGCTCGAAGAGCCCTCACCCCTTCCCTCTCCCAGAGGGAGAGGGAGTCAAGCGGGAAGTCGGGCAGCATGCAGGAATTCATGCAGCTCAATTAGCCCTCAACCCCGCCGTCTTCGCGACTTGGCGCCACAGCACGGTCTCGGTTTGCAGGGCTTTGCGAAAGTCAGCGGGGGTGCCGCTCACAGCGTCTGCGCCTTCGTTGCTCAGGCGGCTGCGCAAGGGGTCGCGCGAAGCTGCTTCGTTGATGGCGGCGTTGAGTTTGTCGATCAGGGCTGGCGGCGTTTTGGCCGGCGCCATGATGCCCCACCAGGTGCCGACTTCAAAGTCTTTGATGCCCGCTTCGGCCATGGTCGGCGTGTTGGGAAACAGGGGCGAGCGCCTGGCGCCGGTCACGGCCAGCAGCTCGACCCGGTTGTCCTGCACATAGGGCAGGATGGTCGGCACCGTGGCAAAAAACAGCTGAATGCGGCCGGCCAGCAAATCGACCGTGGCCGGGCCACTGCCTTTGTACGGAACGTGCGTCATGGGCAGCTGCACTTTTTGCCGGAACAACTCGCCCGACAAATGGTTGACGCTGCCGTTGCCGGCTGAGCAGTAGTTGGTGCCGTCTGCCCGCGCGGCCATGGCCGTGAGCAGTTGCGGCATGGTTTTCACGCCCATCTCTTTGCTGGCCACCACCAGCAGCGGGCCGCGGCCTAGCATGGCAATCGGCGCAAAGTCTTTGTCGATGTTGTAGCTGGCAGTGGCCTCGGCGGCCGCGTTGGTCACCAGCGTGGAGGTGGCGAACAGCAAGGTGTAGCCGTCAGCCGGGGCTTTGGCCACGGCGTTGGCGCCAATGGCGCCGCCGGCTCCGCCCTTGTTGTCGATCACGACAGGCTGGCCGAGCTTTTCGCTCAGGGATTTGGCCAGGTCGCGGGCAATCGAGTCGGTGCCACCGCCGGGGGCGAATGGCACGACCACGGTGATGGGCTTGATGGGGTAGCTCTGAGCCTGCGCTGCATTGACCCCGAGCAAGCTGGCCAGGGCCAGCACAGCAACAAGTGCGGGTCGGCTGAACGAGGCTGTCTTCAAGACGGTGAGCATAAAGTCCTTGGGTTCAAAGTTGGCTCTCTTGCATCACATCACGGGTATCGCGCCAGCCGGCGCAACGGCCGCGCCTTCAATGCGGTGCCGCGCCAGCGACTCGGCCACGAAACCGCTGAACTTCATTTCTTCCACAAAGGCTGCCACAAAGGCCTGCGCCGCCGCGCCGCGCGACTTGGGCACGCCCATGGCTTGCTGAATCACCATGAAGTTGCCCGGCAACAAGCGCATGCCGCCCAGGCGCTGCGCGTCGGCTTCCAGCTGCTGCTTCACGCCAGCGGCCAAGTCGTCGCCGTTGGCCACAAAAGTCTCGACCACGGCCGGCGAGCTGACGGCGCGCACGATGGTCGCAGCCTTCAATGCGCGTGTGAGGTACAGGTCGTAAGCACTGCCCTTGCCCACCGTCACGCGGTGCGGGGCGACGTCGACTTCTTCATTGCGTGTCAAGGGTGAATCCTTGCGCACCAGGTAGCAGCCCTCGATCAGCACGTAAGCGGCGGTGAACAAAATGCCCTGGCCGCGCACCGGGTCGATGGCGAAAAATCCGATGTCGGCTTCTTCAGCACCAATGATGTCGACCGACTTGCCAGCCGACTCCGACACCACCAATTCACAGGCCACGCCCAGGCGCCGAGCCAATTCATGCGCCAGGTCAATCGACACGCCCACCGGTGTGCCGGCCGCATCGCGGTTGGCCAGAATAGGGTTTCCCAGATTGATGGACGCGCGCAACACGCCTTTTGGTGTCAAGGCGCTCATCACGTCGGCAGAAGCGGTCATGTTTCATTCCTGTAAGAGGGACCGAAGCCTGGGCCGCAGCACAGGTCGATGGTGGTGGATTCGTGGATGGATTCAGAAAACCAGGCCGCAACGGCGGCTCGCCGTTCACCGAGGTACTCGGGCTGGCCCGCAGCGTCCAGGCGCATGCTCAGGTCGTGGCCGGGAATCAGCACCGTACCGGGCACGGCCCGCCAAGCGGCCCAGATGGTTTCAATGGTTTGCTTGCTTTGCGCGGCGTTGAAGGTGGCGTCCACTTCGCCGCACAAGAGTTCGGCCCGGTTCTTGGCCGAGTCGCCGGTGAAGATCACGGGCGGGCTGTTGGCTTCCAGGATAAAGATCAAATGGCCAGGCGTGTGGCCCGGCGCGGCTACAGCTTTGAGTCCCGGCAAGGGCTCGTCGCCTGCGTTGATCCGTTGCACCTTGTCACGTGTGAGCAACTCGCGCACATACAACTCGGGCAGCGGGTTAAAGCCGGGCGGCTGGCTGGCGGCCCAGCGCAACTCTTCGTCGCCAATCCACACCGTCGCGTTGGGGAACAGCGTGAAGTTGACGGCGTGGTCGTAATGCGCGTGGGTGAGGATCACGTCCGTCACGTCTTCTGCCTTCACCCCGTGATCGGCCAGCTGCTTGGCCAACTCGCGCCGAATGCCAAAAGCGCCCACGTCGAGCAAGGCGACGCGGCCCTGGCCGCGCAGCAAAGACACCGTGCTCCAGCCCAGCCCGCCGTGGCAAACAGCGCGACCGGGAAAGCCCTGGATCAGCAAATCGAGTTGGTACATGTCAAAAATCTTAGCTGCTCAGCGCATCACTGCGGCTTGATCTTGGCGTCTTTCACCAGCTTGCCATAGAGCGCCAAATCGCGCTGGATCTGGTCCATGAACTCGGCCGGCGAGCTGCCCACCAACTGGTTGCCGCCATCGACTTCCAGGCGCTGCACCACCTCGGGCGTCTTGATGGCCTTGAGCACTTCCTGGTGCAGGCGGTTGATGATGGCCGGGTCGGTCTTGGCCGGGGCCAGCAGACCCACGAATTGAGTGACATCAAAGCCCTTGTAGCCCAGCTCCTGCATGGTCGGCACTTGCGGCAGGGACTTGGCGCGGGTCGGGCCCGACACCGCGAAAGGCCGCAATTGCTTGGCTTCGATCTGCGGCACCGAGGTCAGCACCGTGTCATACGTGAAGGTCAAATGACCAGCCAGCAAATCAGACAGCGCAGGCGCACTGCCTTTGTACGGCACATGGGTGAGCTGCGTGCCGCTCATCAGGCCCAGCAATTCGCCCGCCAGATGCCCGCCACCGCCAATACCCGTGGAGCCGTAGCTCATGCTGCCGGGCTGCGCCTTGGCCTTGGCCACCAAGTCAGGCAGGCTGCTGATGGCCGAGCTGCTCGGCACCACCAACACGTACTGGTAGGTCAGCACTTGGCTGATGGGGGCAAAGTCCTTGATCGGGTCATAAGGCACTTTGGCGTACAGCACGGGGTTGATGACCAGCGGGCCGCTGGCGTCCATCAAGAGCGTGTAGCCGTCGGCCGGCGCCTTGGCGACGATGTCCGTGCCAATCATGCCGTTGGCCCCGCCCTTGTTGTCCACCACGATGGGCACGCCCATGCTCTCGGACATTTTCTTGGCGATGAGGCGGCCCGTGATGTCGGCGTTGCCGCCAGCCACATAGGGCACCACCATGCGGATGGGCTTGTTGGGGTAGGCCTGGGCGTGGGCTTGGCTCAGAGGAGCCAAGGCGAAAACGGCAGAAAAAAGAAGGCTGAATTTGGAAGCGAAAGTCATGTCGTGGCTCCTGATGTCTTGGGTGAAATTCTCAAGCGGGCGCGTTGGCGGCATGCTGGCGCAGCAAAGCCATCACATCGGCGGGCATGGGAATGCCGTGTTCGCGCTGGTCCTTCATCTTGGCCAATTCAATCTCGCCGGGCACCAGCACCGGTTTGCCGGGCGTGGCCGCTGGGCTGTCGTGCAAGATCGCCGCGAAGTCGTTCATGCGATTGGTCAGCCAGGTGGTCGAGCCGAGCAAGCGTGTGTTGATCAAGATGAAAAAGTGGCCCAAGTTCTGCGGCTCGTCCGGTGCGTCGACCCAGGATTTGACGTGGGTCAGGTAAGCCGCGTCGGACAGCAGGCCCGCCATCATGTCCACCAGCAAGGCCAGGCCGTAGCCCTTGTGGCCGCCTATCGGCAGCAAAAAGCCGTCGAGTGCTTGCGCCGGGTCGCTGGTCGGCAGGCCGGCTTTGTCGGTGGCCCAGGTGTCGGGAATCGACTCGCCGCGCTTGAAAGCCGTGCGGATCTTGGCGCGTGCCACCACGCTCATGGCCATGTCCAGCAAGAACGGCGCGCCGCCCGGGTTGGGCACACCAAAGCCCAGCGGGCTGTTGCCCAGACGCGCGTCGGTGCCGCCCCAAGGCGCAATGGTGGTGGTGGCGTTGCTACCGATGATGGAGGCAAAGCCCTGCTCAGCCGCCATGAGTGAATAGGGAGAGATCGGGCCAAAGTGGTTGCTGCCGCGCGCAAAGGCCATGCCAATGCCGCATTCCTTGGCGGCGGCCATGGCAGCTTCCAGCGCGCGCAGGCCGACCAAGGGGCCAACGCCGTTGTCGCCATCGACCCGCACCAGGGCGGGTGCCACGCGCTCGACCTTGATGTGCGCCGTCGGGTTGATGCCCTTGAGCAGCAGGCGCTCGCCATAGGACTCCACCCGGCTCAGGCCATGGGTGGACAGACCAAACAAATCAGCCATCACCAAAATGCGGCACACATCGGTGGCGTCGGCCTCCGACAGCCCCAGGCCCCTGAAGGCGCGTATGCCCAGGGCGGTGAGTTCGGCTTCTGGGATGCGGATCGGGTCGGTGGCTGCGGTCAAGAGGGTGCGCCTTTCATGCGATGGACTTGCTAACTTGCGAACTTAAGATTGGGCTGGATTATGAAAAGCCGCTAGCGCCGTGTAAAGTGCAAATATCCCACTCACTGTTGCGCCGAACGCATAAGTCCTCACTCTGACTGCCATGAACTTTGACCTTGCCGACCTGCGCGCTTTTTTATCGGTCGCTGACCTGGGCAGCTTCAAGGCCGCGTCTGGCGCGATTCACCTGTCGCAGTCCGCCCTGTCGCGGCGCATCGACAAGCTCGAAGCCGCACTCGGCGTGGCGCTGTTTGAGCGCACCACCCGCAAGGTCGAGCTGACAACGGTGGGGCGCAGCTTTGTGCCCAAGGCGCGCAACGTACTCAACGAGTTGGACAGCGCGCTGCTGGGCATTTCCGACGTGGCCGAGCGTATTTCCGGCGAGGTGACGATTGCCTGCGTACCCTCGGCCGTGGCGTATTTTTTGCCCTCGGTGATGCGCACCTACCACCGCAAGTACCCCGGCATTCGCCTGCGTGTGATTGACGAATCGTCGTTTGACATCTTGCTCAACGTCACGCGCGGCGAAGCCGACTTTGGCCTGACCTACATTGGCGCGCAAGACCCGGACCTGGAGTTTGAACCCGTGCTGCAAGACCCGTTCGTGGTGGCTTGCACCAAGGACCACCCGCTCGCCAAGCGCAAGAAAATCCGCTGGGAAGAACTCGGCCAGCACCCTTACATCACGCTGGCCCAGGGCAGCGGTAACCGCTTGCTGCTGGACCTGGCGCTGGCGCAGCGCGAATCCCACCCGCGCTGGTTTTGCGAGGTGCGGCATGTGCCGGCCATGGTCAGCCTGGTCGAGGCTGGGCTGGGCCTGGGCGTGGTACCGCGCCTGGCCATGCCGCGCCAAGGCCACCCCACGCTGGTCAGCATTCCCCTGCAAGAGCCCGAGGTCACGCGCACGCTGGGCCTGATCAAGCGGCGCGGCCGGGAACTCACGCCCGCAGCGCGCTACCTGTACGACCTGCTGATCCAGGCCATGAAATAAGCTTGCCCCAATTCTCCCGAGACTCCACCGAAATTCGCATGTTCAACAACACCGACGCTTACCAAGACATCCGCGACGCCGTGCGCGCCCTGTGCGCCCAGTTCCCCAACGAGTACCACCGCCAAATAGACCAAGAACGCGGCTACCCCGAAGCCTTTGTCGACGCATTGACGAAAGCCGGCTGGATGGCCGCGCTGATTCCCCAGGCCTACGGCGGCTCGGGCCTGTCCATGGCCGAAGCCTCGGTGATCATGGAAGAGATCAACCGGTCGGGCGGCAACTCCGGCGCCTGCCACGGCCAGATGTACGTGATGAACGCCATCGTGCGCAGCGGCTCAGCCCGGCAGAAAGAAGAGCTGCTGCCCAAGATCGCCCGCGGCGAATTACGCATCCAGTCCATGGGCGTGACCGAGCCCAGCACCGGCAGCGACACCACCCAGCTCAAAACCAGCGCAGTGAGAAAGGACGGGCGCTGGGTCATCAACGGGCAAAAAGTCTGGATCTCGCGCATCCAGCACAGCGACCTGATGATCTTGCTGGCGCGCACCACGCCGGCCGATCAGGTGAAGAAACGCTCCGAAGGCCTGTCTTGCTTCCTCATTGATTTGAAAACCGCCATAGGCAATGGCTTGACCGTGCGGCCCATCTTGAACATGGTCAACCACGAGACCAACGAGCTGTTTTTCGACAACCTGGAAATTCCCGAAGACGCCCTGCTGGGCGAAGAAGGCCAGGGCTTCAAGACCCTGCTCGACGGCCTGAACGCCGAGCGCACGCTGATCGCCGCCGAATGCATTGGCGACGGCTACTGGTTCATAGACCGCGCCCGCCACTACGCCAAAGACCGCGTGGTCTTCGGCCGCCCCATTGGCCAGAACCAAGGCGTGCAGTTCCCCATGGCCGAAGCCTTGATTGAGCTAGAAGCCGCCAACTTGATGCGCTGGAAGGCCTGCGAAAAGATCGACGCCCTGCAAAGCGCCGGGGCCGAAGCCAACATGGCCAAGTACCTCGCTGCCAAGGCGAGTTGGGAAGCGGCCAATATGTGCCTGCAAACCCACGGCGGTTTTGGCTTTGCCTGCGAGTACGACATCGAGCGCAAGTTCCGTGAGACCCGCTTGTACCAAGTGGCGCCCATCTCAACCAACATGATCTTCAGCTACGTGGCAGAGCACGTCTTGGGACTGCCGCGCTCGTTTTGATCGCATCGAAAAGCGCCCCGATGTCGACCCAACACCCCTCCAAAAGGGCAATCGTCACCTGATCGCTGGGTAACAAAACCCAACGCCAAGGGCTGAGTTTTTGAGAGCAAGTTCAACCCCTGCCCTCCTAAACTCTGGCGCATGAAAAGCAGTACACCCCTGGTCAGCGAAGCAGAGCTGCAAGCCTTGATCCAAGGCTGGGGCAGCAGCCGTGCCTCTGCGCCGGGTGTCGACAAATTTTTTGCCTTGCGATTTTGGTACCTGTGCCTCATCGCCTCGTTCTATGCCGTGTGGCTGCTCTTCAACTCTTACCAAGTCGCAGAGTCCCTGTCCTCGCAACCCGCCGAGATCGCGCGGATTGGGCGCTTCTTGTATTTCCGCGGTTGGTTCTTGATTGCCGTGCTCTGGCTGGGCGCGTTCTCGTACGTGAAGAACTGGTACCCGCTGCTGATCTGGGGCGGCATGTTCTTGGTGGGCAGCATCAACTTGGTGTTTGACCTGTTCAACGTCTATGCCGAGGTGCTCGCCAACCCGCCAGCGCGCGTCACGGTGTCGCTGATGGCTCGCGTGCTCGGGCTGTGGTGCATTTTCCTGAGCATCAAAAATTCAAGCCGCATGCCCGACACCCGAGGTCGGCTCAATATTTTTCTGCCCTTCAGAAAAGAGCCTTGAAACCGGCAGACCCTGCAAGGGGCTAAACGGCCGCATCCCGGCACTGCGCGAGCAGCCATTGCCTAAAGCGCACGATCTTGTCGTCGTTGGCAATCTCCAGGGGGCTCACCAGGTGGTAACCGCCCTGCCGGCGCAGCAACTGCGGGTGCACCACCACCAAACGCCCGGCGGCCAGATCGTCCTGCACGTACTTGACCTGGACCAGCCCGACGCCCAGGCCTTCGAGCAAGCACTGGTAGAGGATGGTCACGTCTTCAAAATGCATGTCTTGCGCGGACGGCTTGCGGCTGGCGCCCACGCTGGCCAGCCAGTCGTCCCACTGCATTTTTCGGCGGGAGTGCAGCCAAGGCAGGGCCAGCATTTGCTCCAGCGAGCCCACCTTGGTGATCCGCTCAACAAGATGAGGCGTGGCGACCGGTACCAGCGCGTCTTCAAACAGCAAATCGCAGCGGTTGCCAGGCCACGGGCCTTCGCCGTAGACGATGCCCATGTCCACCTTGTCCCGGTCAAAGTCCACGGCTTCCACATGCGTGGTCAGCCGGATCTTGATATCGCGGTTGGCCTCTTGAAAGCTGGAGATGCGCGGAATCAACCAGCGCACAAAGAAGGTGCCGTAACCCCGCAGGTTCAGCACTTGGTGTGAGCGCGAGGCTTGCAGGTCTTGCGTGGCCTGCAGCAAGCGCCGGAACACCGGCCCCAGTTCACGCGCATAAGCCGAACCGCCCGGCGTGAGCGCAATGCGTTGGCCGTTCCTTAAAAAGACCGCAAACCCCAGCCAGTCTTCCAGCGCCTTGACTTGGTGGCTGACCGCGCTTTGCGTGATGTTCAATTCATCGGCGGCCTTGGTGAAACTCAAATGCCGGGCCGCGCATTCAAAGGCGCGCAGCGCGTTCAGGGGAGGCAGGGAACTGGGCATTGCAAAAGGTCTCAGGGTTCGCTGGTATTAGCTTTTCTAATCCTAGCTTGAAAATATCTCGAACGGCTGCGTAGCGTCCTTCCTTAAGATTTCCCAGCCGCCTTCGCGGTTCAGATTCACCCCAACAAGGCTCAGCGCATGCCGAACTACAACACCGATTTCACCTCCGTCCAGGGCCAGGTCAGCCCCGAAGAATGGGCCACGCGGGTTGAACTCGCGGCCTGCTACCGGCTCGTGGACAAGTTCGGCATGACCGACCTGATCTACAACCACATCACCGCCAACATCCCCGGCACCGAGCACTTGCTGATCAACCTGTACGGCCTGCTGTACAAGGAAATCACAGCCTCCAGCCTGGTCAAGATCGACCTGGCCGGCAACATCCTGGCCCAGCCCAACACCGACTACGGCATCAACAAATCGGGCTATGTGATCCACGGCGCCATTCATGAAGCGCGCGCTGATGTAGGCTGCGTCATCCACACCCACAGCCGCGCCGGCATGGCCGTGGCCAGCATGGCCTGCGGCTTGCTGCCCATGACGCAAACCTCCATCCGCTTTCACAACCACTTGGGTTACCACGACTTTGAAGGCCCGGCCATTGACTTGGCCGAGCGCGTGCGCCTCGTAGAAGACCTGGGCCCGCACAACGCCATGGTCTTGCGCAACCACGGCTTGCTGACCTGCGGCCCCAGCGTGGCCCAAGCTTTCAACACCATGTACCAGTTGGAAATGTCTTGCCGCGCGCAAGTCGATGCCATGGCCGGTGGCGTGGGTCTGACCATGCCCACCGAAGAAGTGCTCCAGCACACTGCCCACCTGTACCAACCCGGCACGCGCCGGCCTTATGGTGAGCTCGAGTGGCCGGCCATGCTGCGCTTGCTAAGGGCCGAGGCGGGTTCTTCGGGCTTCCCCCCTTTTGATGTTTGAGCGCCTGGCCCAGTCGCCCCCTTCAAAGAGTCCCATGAGAAAAACTACTTTCAAATTCCTCGGCCGCATTGGCCTGGCAGCACTGGCATTGGCTGCAGGTCTTGCCCAAGCCCAAAGCGCTGCCGACGCTTACCCCAGCAAGCCCGTGAAAGTCATGGTCGGCTACGGCCCGGGTGGCACCGGCGACTTGACGGTTCGTCTGGTCGCGCAAAAGCTGCTGGAAAAAACCGGACAGCCCTTCGTCATTGACAACCGGCCCAGCGCGGGCGGCATCGTCGCCTCCCAAGTCGTGCAGCAGGCCGTGCCCGACGGCTACACGCTGAACTTCATCGCCGCGGGCAACTTTGCCATGACGCCTTCGCTGTTCAAGTCCCTGCCGTTTGATCCGGTCAAGGACTTTGAGATGGTGTCACTCATCGGCACCTTTGGCTTTGCCCTCGCGGTGGACCAAGCCTCGCCCCTGGCTGACACGCGCAGCCTGATTGCCTATGCGAAAGCCAACCCCGGCAAGCTGAACATCGGCACCATTTCCATTGGCAGCGCGCAGTATTTGTCGGCTGAAGTATTCCGTGCCATGGCCGGCATCGACGTCACCATCGTCCCCTTCAAAACCACAGCCGACGTGGTGCGGGCTTTGCGCAGCGGCGACGTGCAAGCCATTTTCGAAACCCTGGCACCCGTGGTGCCGCAGGCCAAGGCGGGCACCCTGCGCGTGCTGGGCGTGACGGAGCCGCAGCGCTTTCCCGCTCTGCCCCAGGTGCCCACCATTGCCGAAAGCTTGCCTGGTTACGAGATCGTGGGCTGGAACGGCCTGGCCGCGCCAGCGCGCACGCCGCGCGAGGTGATTGCCAAGCTCAACGCCGAGGTCAACGCTGCCGTGGCCCAGCCCGACATCCGCCAGAAGTTCTTGGAACTCGGCGTGGTGGCACGCGGCAACACCCCCGAGCAAATGGCCGCGCTCTTGAAGAAAGACATTGCCTGGTGGCGCGACGTGATTGAAAAGTCCAAGATCGCCAAGCAATGAGCGCCCTGCCCGCCAACACCGCCACCAACCCTCGCCGCCCCAAGATCTACGTCTTGGACGCCTTCCATGAAGCCGGCTTGGACCTGGCCCGTCAACACGCTGACTTGGTCTGCTGGCCCGACCCGGCGACTGCCAACTGGCCCGAAGACGCCGACGGCGTGATGGTGCGCATGACGCCGATCACCGCCGAGCAGATCGGGCGAGCCCAAAAAGTCAAAGTGATCTGCAAGCAAGGCGTGGGCTTTGAAACCATTGCCATCGAGGCCGCACGCACACGCGGTATTCCGGTCTGCCGCACCCCCGGCGTCAACAGCGAAGCCGTGTCCGAAATGGCGTTTGCGCTGGCGCTGACCGTAGCCCGTCGCGTAGCCCGCTTTGACCGCTTGCTGCGCGCAGGCGCGCATATCGTGCGGCCCGAGCACCTGGGCATTGAGCTGCAAGGCAAGACCGTCGGCATTGTGGGCATGGGCGACATTGGCACCAAGACCGCCCGCAAATGGCTGGGCGCTTTCAACGCCAAGATCGTGGCGTATGCGCCGCGCAGCCCGGCCAGCCACTGGCCTGACATTCCGCACACCCGAGCAAGCTCGCTGCACGAGCTGCTGCCGCAAGTGGATGTGCTTAGCCTGCACTGCCCGCTGAACGACGAGAACCGGGGCATGATCGGCGAGCGCGAATTGGCGCTGATGAAGCAAGGCGCGATTTTGATCAACGTCTCACGCGGTGGCCTGATCGACGAGCAAGCCTTGTTTCAAGCCATGTCGGCCGGCCATTTGTTTGGCGCGGGACTGGACGTGTTTGAGGTCGAGCCGCCACCGGCCGACTACCCGCTGCTGCAGTTGGATAACGTGGTGGCCACACCGCACGCCGCCGGCGGCACTTTTGAAACCCAGGAACGCAGCGCCTTGCAAGTGGCGCAGCAAGTCATTGACGTGCTGCAAGGCCGTCCTGCCGTTAACCGCGTGAACTAAAACCATGACGCTCCCCGCTATCCACGGCATTCACCACCAGCCACCGCAAACCCAGCTGCCGCCCGGCAGCTGTGACTGCCATACGCATGTCTTTGGCGCCCAAGACGCTTACCCCTTGGCAGCCGAGCGCCAATACACGCCCGGCATGGCCACGCTGCAAGACATGCTCGCCCTGCACGACCAGCTGGGCATTGAGCGCGTGGTCATCGTCCACCCCAGCCCTTACGGCAGCGACAACCGCTGCACAGTAGAAGCCGTGTGCGCCCTGGGCGACCGAGGGCGCGGCGTGGCCGTGATTGACACACAGACCAGCGACGCCGGACTGCACGCCATGCACGAAGCCGGCATTCGGGGCGTGCGCATCAATTTAGAGACTGACGGCATTCACGACCCGGCCTACGCCAGCGCGCAACTGCTGTGGGCGCAGGGCCGCGTCAAGGCACTGGGCTGGCATTTGCAGATCTACACCAACCTGGCGGTGTTCGCCTCGCTGGACCATACGCTGGACGCCATCACCGTGCCCGTGGTGCTGGACCACTTTTGCCGCGCACCCGCCGCGCTGGGCCCGCAGCAAAAGCACTTTGACACCTTGCTGGCGCGCGTGAAAAGCGGGCAAGTCTGGGTCAAGCTCTCGGCGCCGCACCGCATCTCCAGCGCGCCTGACTTTGCGGACGCGGGCGCCCTGGTGCAAGCCCTGGTCAGCGCGAATCCAGACCGCCTGCTCTGGGGCAGCGACTGGCCGCATCCCGGTGTGCCCGCTGGCCAAATGCGCAACCGCGACGTGGTCGAGGCTTTCAACCCGATCGACGATGGCCGAGCCGTGAACCGCATGGTGCAATGGCTGGGCCGGCCCGACTTGGTGGCCAAAGTATTTGCCGACAACCCGGCAAAGCTCTATGACTTTCCGGCTTTGAAAAATTAAACAGAATACGCAGGAGACAAGCCCATGAGCCACTCAAAGAACACCATGAACATCAGCCGCCGTCAGTTCCACCACGCCGTGGCGGGCACCGCGCTATCAGCACTGCCGCTAGGCGCGGCCTGGGCGCAAGACAGCAGCAAACCGATCCGCATCATCGTGCCCTTCGCCCCCGGCGGCAGCAACGACATCGTCGGGCGCACCATGGCCCAGCAACTGGGCACGCGGCTCAAACGCTCGGTGGTCGTAGACAACGTGCCAGGCGCGGGCGGCGCCATTGGTTCGGCCCAGGTGGCGCGGGCCGAGCCAGACGGCAACACCTTGCT
The DNA here is from genome assembly GCA_040400935.1 of Polaromonas sp. Taxonomy (GTDB): domain Bacteria; phylum Pseudomonadota; class Gammaproteobacteria; order Burkholderiales; family Burkholderiaceae_C; genus Polaromonas. Next base: position 92,187 of record JBBAPH010000011.1, on the reverse strand, counting down.
GCTCATTTCGTCGACCTTCACCATGAACGCCGCCATCATGAAGCTGAGCTACGACCCGGTGAAGTCCTTCACCCCCGTGGCGATGCTGGGCATGGGTCCCAGCGTGATCGCGGTGTCGGCCAACCTACCAGTCAACTCCATCAAAGAACTGATCGAATACTCCAAGAAAAACAAAGGCAAGGTGTACTTTGGCTCGGCCGGTGTGGCGAGCTTCCAGCACTTTGCGATTGAACTCTTCAAGCTGCGCACAGGCGCTGACTTGACGGTGGTGCAGTACAAGGGCGGCGGCCCAGCCCTGGTGGACCTGGCTGCCGGCCACGTGCAGATGGCGCTCGGCAGCCTGATTCAGATGCAGACCTTTGTGCGCTCCGGCAAGATCAAGTTGCTGGGCGTGGCCGGCTCGCGCCGGGTTGATCTGATTCCCGACGTGCAGACCCTCAAGGAAACCGGCGTGGATGTGGAAGTCAGCAACTGGTGGGGCTTGCTCGCCCCCGCTGGCACACCGGCTGGCCTGATTGACCAGCTCAACCGCGAGTCCAATGCCGTGCTGTCTGAGCCTGAAATGAAAAAACGCTTCGCCGGCGAAGGCGCCGACCCCATGCCCATGTCGCGCGGCGAGTTCGAGCGCTTCATGCTGGAAGAAACCGCCAAGTGGGGCAAGGTCGCCCGCGAAACCAACATCCGAGCTGAATAAGCAAAGGGCAAGACGATGACATTGACCGTTCGCCCCATTGAACCGCTTGGCGCTGACATCTCCGGCCTGGACCTCACCCAGGCGCAAGACGCCGCCACCTGCCAGCAACTCAATGCGCTGTTTGCCGAACACGCGGTGCTGGTCTTCAGGGACCAGCCTTTGACCCCGCCGCAGTTCATGCAGGCCGCCGAAATTTTTGGCTCACTGATGAACCAGCAAATCAAGCGCTTTGTATTGCCCGACTACCCAATGGTGGGCTACAACTCCACCAAGGACTTGCCGCGCAAGAACGGCAGGCTGCAAGTGCGCGGAGAGAACTACCACACCGACCACTCCAACGACCTGGCCCCGCCCAAGGCCACCAGCTTGATGGCGGTGCAAATCCCCAGCTATGGCGGCGACACGCAGTTCGTCGATGTGCGCCGCGCTTACGACGAACTGCCCGAAGTGCAAAAAGCGGCGCTAAAAGGTTTGCGCTCCCGCCATGTGCATGAAAGCAGCCGCAGCCCACGCAGCTTTGCCAAGCTCAGCCCGGAAGACATGGCCCGCATTCCGCAGACCGAGCAACCCCTGGTGATCCGCCACCCCGTCAGCGGGCGGCCCGCGCTGTACCTCAATACAGGGCGCATGGAAGGCATTCAAGGGATGGACGCTGACGCCGGCTTTGCTTTGGTAGACCAGCTGTACGCCCACGCTACGCAGCCCAAGTACGAATACCGCCACCAATGGCGTGTGGGCGACTTCGTGATCTGGGACAACCGCAGCGTGATGCACCAGGCCAACGCCGACTACGACCCCGAGGAATACCGCTACCTGTACCGGGTAATGCTGCAAGGCGATCGCTTGCAGGCTTTTGAGTAACTCAGACCATCAGGAGATCCGATGAAGCACCAAAAACTGACCCGCCGCCATTGGCTGCAACTGGCTGGCAGCTCGGCCGCACTACTGGGCACGGCCGGTTTTGCCCAGGGCAAATACCCCAATAAAACCATCAAGGTCGTCATTCCCTACGCCCCCGGCGGGGGCACCGACGTGGTGGGCCGCCCATTGCTGCAGCACATGAGCACGCTCTTGGGTCAGCCCATGATCATCGACAACCGGCCCGGCGCTGGTACCGTGATCGGCACCGACGCCGTCGCCAGAGCCGAGCCAGACGGCTACACCCTGCTGCTCACCACCAACGCCATCGCCATCAACGACTCGCTGGTCAAAAAGCTGCCATACAACACGCTGCAAGACCTGCCACCGGTAGGCCGTATCTGCACCGGGCCTAACGTCATCGTGGTGCGGGCCGACAGCCCCCTCAAGACTTTGAACGACATCCTGGAAGCGGCCCGCAAAAAGCCCGGCAGCCTGAGCTATGCGTCATCTGGCAGCGGCACGGCGGTGCACCTCGCCGCCGAGCTGCTCAAGGTCACGGCCAAGGTCCGCATCTTGCACATTCCCTACCGGGGCGCCGGCCCGGCTTACACCGACCTGCTCGGCGGCCAGGTCGACATACTGGTGGGCACGGCCGGCGGGCTGTACAAATTTGTGCAGTCTGGCCGCATGCGGGCCATTGCCGTGACATCGCCCACGCGCTCCGCCGCCTACCCGGGCGTGCCGACCGTGGCCGAGACCTTGCCAGGTTATGTGGCCAACGTTTGGTACGGCATGTTTGCGCCCAAGGGCACGCCGACCGAGATCATCACCACCTTGAACGCTGCCTTGCGCCAGGCGGTGGCCACGCCCAGCTACAGCGCCGACCTGGAACGCGACGGTTTGACGCCTGCTGTCAACTCGCCTTCTGAGATGGCGGCCCTCATGCGCAGTGAGGTCGAGAGCTGGCGAAAAGTGGTGACCGAAGCTGGCATCACCGCAGACTGAACATCAATCAACGAGAGCATTCGATGAGCAATAAGAGACTCGCCGGCAAGACAGCCATCATCGTCGGCGCTGGGCAGCAGCCCGGCGCCACCACGGGCAACGGCCGGGCCGTGGCCGAGCGTTTTGCCGAAGAAGGCGCTTCGCTGCTGCTGGTCGACATCAATGCCGACTGGCTGGACGACACGCTGCAAGCCGTGCGCGCCTATAAAGGCGTGGCGCATGCGCTCGTGGCCGACATCACGCAAGAGTCCGAATGCCAAAAGATTGCGGCGGCTGGCATGCAGCACTTCGGACGCATCGACATCCTGCACAACAACGTGGGCCTGTCCAAGGGCGACAAGCGCACGGCCGATCTGGACGTGGCGGCCTGGGACTACATCATGGACCGCAACCTCAAAGGCATGTTCATGACTTGCAAGCACGTGCTGCCGCACATGGTGCAGCAAAAGTCCGGCAGCATCATCAACATCTCGTCCACTTCCTCACTGGCCGCCCGGCCCACGCTGACCTACAAGACCAGCAAGGCCGCAGTGAATGCCATGACCCAACACATCGCGGTGGAAAACGCCGCCTTCGGCGTGCGTGCCAACGCGCTGCTGCCCGGCCTGATGGACACGCCCATGGCCATCAACCGACGCGCGCAAGAGCAAGGCTTAGACCCGCAAATCATCCGCGACCAGCGCAGCGCACTGGTCCCGATGAAACGCATGGGCACGGCCTGGGACGTGGCCCACGCGGCGGTGTTCCTGGCATCGGACGAAGCGGCTTACATCACCGGCGTGCTGCTGCCGATTGATGGAGGCTTGTTGCAAAAACGCGGCTGAAATTCCCCTGCTGGCGTTAGTGATTTAGCGCTCCCCGGAAAGGGTATCCCCGCGTGTGAGGTGTGGGGCTTGTTGCCTAGACTGGCTGGCCAGCGCGTTGGCTGCAGCGCGCTGGCTTCATCATAAAAAACAGGAGACATCAGTGACCGCTTTACCCCGCATTTTCTCGACCGTGATCGCTACCGGACTCTCTGCCTTTGCCCTGCTGGCCGCCCCGCAAGCCCTGGCACAGGCCTATCCCAACAAACCCATCCGCATGGTCGTGCCCTTCCCGGCTGGCGGCACCACCGACGTGGTAGCCCGGATCGTGGCCCAGCGCATGAGCGAGTCCATGGGCCAACCCATCACCATTGACAACCGCGGCGGCGCTGGCGGTGCCATTGGCGCGGACATCGTGGCCAAGGCCGCACCCGATGGCTACACCATCTTGATGCACAACCTGACCTTCCCGCTGTCGTCGGTCGCCCAGACCGTGGCCAAGCGCTCGCCCTTTAACCCGGATACCGACTTCGCCGGCATCTCGATTGCGGTCTACGTGCCCTTCATGCTGACCGCCAACCCCAGCGTACCCGCCAAAGACCTGAAGGAGTTGGCCACGCTGCTGCGCAACCGCAAAGACCTGCAATACAACTACGGCTCCACCGGTCCCGGCTCGGCCGTGCACGTGCTGGGCGAGGCCTACAAGCGCGAAGCCAAGGTCAGCATGGAACATATTGGCTTCAAGGGCGCCGCCCCTTTGAAGCAAGAGCTGTTGGCCGGTCGCATCCAGATTGGTGGGGACCAGCTGTCCACCTCACTGGCTGAAATTCGCGCCGGTACTTTGCGCGCCATTGCGACCACGGCCACCAAGCGCGTGCCCGGCTTGCCCGACGTGGCCACGGTCCGCGAGCAAGGCTTTCCCATGCTGGAACTCGAAGGCTGGAACGGCTTGTTCGCCCCAGCCAAAACACCGAAGGACATCATTGACCGGCTGAACAAGGAAGTCATCGCTGCAGTGCGTCACCCCGACGTGGTCAAGCGCTTGAACGACTTGGGGGCGGAACCCGGTGGCTCTACCCCCGCCGAGCAAGACGCGATCTTCAAGCGTCAGATGGACCAGTTCCGCGCGATCATCACCGAGATGAAGATCACGGAGTAAGGGAATTCGGCGAGGGACTCAGGGGGCGCTGGCAGCGTAGCGGCCCCCTGTCAGTCGCTGAGCATCGGGAATAACCAGACGTTATGACATCGGCCTGGCCCCAGGACTGCTGCTCGCCCTGCAGCGCTTCAATCGCCCGATGCGTTTACTTAAAAAAACACGTAATCAGCCGCATTAGGTGAATTGTGTTTTTTAGTGCTTAATGTAACTAGCGGTGGAGTATAACCTGGACGCTCCAGGCAAGAACCAGCCACCGCGATCGCAATCAGAGCAACGTTGCGGTCACCTTCGCGAAACACTTCGCTTTCTACACCCAGCACCACAGGCTGGCTTGCCTCGCAATCGTTGCGCCGCAGTTTGTAGAGTTTTTTTTCCTGCTCACGGGCAGGTTCTTTTCATTCAACGCGTCTATGCCTGAGCTCGCCACGAGCGAGTGGCGGCCTGTGCGCGTCAACGTGCGTCGCACCAGAACCAGAATCTCTGAAAACCAATGGCTCGCTCAATCGCCTCAACCGCCTCGTCTGGCGCCACATCACCCAGGCTTGGGTGGCAGTGGCCGAAACGTCAGGCCGGAAACGCAAACGCGCCAGCCGCTCGCTGGTGGCGGCCGCCTTGCTGCTCCAGGCGGCACTAGCTCATGCAGGACCTTTGGGCGGGTCTGTGGTGGCGGGCACCGGTAGCATCACGCAGTCGGGCAGCACCACCACGGTGACGCAGGGCAGCGCGCAGTTGTCCTTGAACTGGGCCAGCTTCAATCTCGGCTTGAATGAGAGCGTGAACTATGTGCAGCCGTCGGCCTCGTCGATTGCCATCAACCGCATTGCCGACGCCAACGGCAGCCAAATCATGGGTCGCATCAATGCCAATGGGCAGGTCTACCTGATCAATCCCAACGGCATCTTGTTTGGCCAGGGTGCGCAGGTGAACGTGGGGGCACTGGTCGCGTCCACCCTCGACGTCAAGGACGCCAGCCTGACAGCAGCATCTCGCAGCTTCAGCGGCGCAGGCACGGGCAGCGTGGTGAACCAAGGGCTTATCCAAGCAGCAAGCGGCGGCTACGTGGCACTGCTGGGCCACAGCGTGAGCAACCAGGGCACCATCGAGGCCCCACAAGGCTTTGTGGGCTTGGGCGGAGGCAGCGTCGTCACCCTGAAGTTTGGGGATGTGATCGGCATACAAGTCGAAAAAAGCGCCATTAACGCCCTGGCTGCCAACGGTGGCCTGATCCGAGCAGACGGGGGCCAGGTGGTGCTGACCGCTGGCGCCAGGGATTCGCTGCTGGCAAGTGCCGTCAACAACTCGGGCACCATTGAAGCTCGCACCGTCGAGCGGCAGGCGGGCCGCATCGTATTGCTCGGCGGCATGGCGGCAGGCACCGTCACAGTAGCGGGCCGCCTCGACGCCTCGGCACCGCAGGGAGGCAACGGCGGCTTCATCGACACCAGCGCAGCCCATGTGGCCGTGGACAACCAAGCGTTTGTCAGCACGGCAGCCACCGCAGGCCGCACCGGGACTTGGCTGATCGATCCGACAGACTTCACCATTGGCCTGGGCAGCGCGCCGCTCACCGCCAGCGGCATGGGGGCAGCAACGCTGAGCCAGAGCCTGCTGAACAACAACGTCAGCATCAGTACGGCAGAGGCCAGCGCGGGAAGCGAAGCGGGCGACATCAACGTCAATGCAGCCGTGGCGTGGAGTGCCAACCAACTGACCTTGACGGCGCATCGCGACGTCAACATCAACGCCGTGATGCGCGCGCTGGGCTCGGCCAGCCTGAGCTTGCAGCCGGGCGGTCAAGTCAATACAAGCTTCAGCGCAGATGGCAGCTTTGCGGGCCGAGTCGACTTTTTGCAGGCCGATGGTGCCAGCGCGCGCTCAGGCACCGGCTTCTTGAAAATCGGCCAAGACGGCTACACCGTGGTGGCTTCCGCACTTGAATTGAAGGAGATGGCCTCAGGAACGTATTACGCCCTAGGCAGCAACATCACGGCCCTGGAACCTTTCGCACCTATTGCAGGATTCACCACCGGCTTTGATGGCTTGGGCCACACCATTGCCAACCTCAGCATCACAGGCGCCGCCAACACGGGCTTGTTTGCCACGGCAACAGGCGCCACGATGGCGAACGTGGGTCTGCTGGGCGGCGCTGTGACCGGTGCAGCGGGTACCGGCGCCTTGGTGGGCCACCTGGCGTCCAGCACCATCCGCAACAGTTTCAGCACCGCCAGCGTGAGCGGTGCAGCTGGCACAGGCGGCTTGGTTGGCAGCATGGTCGGCGTGGGCAGCAGCATCAGTAACAGCTACGCCACGGGCAACGTCAGCAGCTCGGGCGCAGGCACCGGCGGTGTGGTGGGCAGCGTCGCGTCTGGCGCAGGCAACATCAGCAGCAGCTACGCAACCGGCAACGTCAGCAGCACGGGCGCTGCGACGGGCGGCTTGGTGGGTAGCACGGCGGCATCAGGCCTTATCAGCAACAGCTACGCAACAGGGCAGGTGCGAGGTGACGGCGCCGGCACCGGCGGCTTGGTGGGTAGCAGCACCACGTCAGCGGGCATCAACAACAGCTTCGCCTCGGGCAGCGTGCAGAGCCTGGGAGCGGGCACGGGCGGTTTGGTGGGCAGCCTGGCGTCTGGCGCGGGGGATATCACCCACAGCTACGCAACTGGCTACGTGAGCAGCGCCGCCGCAGCCACGGGCGGTTTGGTAGGCAGCACGGCGACCTCGGGCGCCATCAGCAACAGCTACGCCACAGGGGATGTACGCGGCGGCGGCGCTGGCACGGGCGGCTTGGTGGGCAGCAGCGCAGCATCAGCCGGCATCAACAACAGCTTCGCCATGGGCCATGTGCAGAACGTGAGCGCAGCCACGGGCGGCTTGGTGGGCAGCAACACCAGCGGTGAGATCTTTCGCAGTTTTGCATTAGGCACGGTCAACGGCGGCGGCGCCGGCACGGGCGGTCTGGTGGGCAGCAACACGACCGGCGCCATCAGCGAAAGCTTTGCCGTTGGCGCCGTCGTTGGCGCAGCCTTCGCCACCGGGGCCTCAGCAGCCACGGTCGGGGCGTCGACGGGCGGCTTGATCGGCAGCAATTCAGGCGCAATCACCAACACTTACGCGGTCGGGAGTGTGACGGGCTACGCAGCCGATATTGGCGGGCTGGTCGGCAGCAACCAGGGAACCATCAGCAACAGCTATGCAGTCGGCATCGTGACTGGGGGCGCAGGCGGCACGGGCATCGGCGGCTTGGTGGGAACAGGCACGGGCACGGACACCAATGCCTTTCACTTGGCGGGCACGGCCCCCTTGCTGCAAACCAGCACCAGTGTGAGCAGCACCGACCTGGCTCACTTCACCATGGCCAAGACGACGCAGGGCGCAGGCGGCTCGGACTGGAAGTTCGGCAGCATCTGGGCCATGCCTGCCGAAACTGGCTCCTATGTTTACCCGGTACTCAAAGGCCTGATCAAGGAGATCACGGTCACCGCGAGCCCTATGAGCAAGACTTACGACGGCCAGGCCTACAACCCCGCCAATAACCAGAGCACCAGCTCCAGCCCCCTCAACACCGCCCTCGTGCAGGTGGTTTACGACGAAGACGTAACCACCTGGGTGAACGCAGGAAAATATTTGATCAGTCCCGAGTTGGCAGTGAGCAATGCCAATTTGGCACCCTATTACGCCCTGAATGCTGTTCCTGGCACCTTGACGGTGGCAGCAAAGACTTTGACCCTCAGTGGGATGACGGCTGCAGTGCGGGAGTACAACGGCAACGCCAACACCACGCTGAGTGGGGGAACGGTCAGTGGTCTGATTGAAGGTGAAACACTGTTGTTCTCGGGCCAGTTCGACAGCAAGAACGTCGGCGCAAATAAGCCCATCACAGTGATCATGCGTGACGGCAGCGGCGGCGGACTGGCGAAAAACTACACCCTGGCTGCTGGTCAGGTAGCCAACGCGAGCATCACAACCAAGGCCTTGACCGTCAGCGGCATGACAGCTGGCACTCGAGACTACGACGGCACCCGAAACGCTACGTTGAGCGACGGCACGGTGACGGGCTTGGCTTCTGGAGAAACACTGGTGTTTTCAGGCCAGTTCGACACCAAGAACGTCGGCGCCAACAAAGCCATCACCGTTAGCTTGAGTGACGGCAGCGGTGGAATGGCAAGCAACTACAGCTTTGCCCCCGGTCAGGTGGCCAACGCCAGCATCACCGCCAAGGCCTTGACCGTCAGCGGCATGACAGCTGGCGCTCGGGACTACGACGGCACCAGAAATGCCACGTTGAGCGACGGCACGGTGACGGGCTTGGCTTCTGGAGAAACACTGGTGTTTTCAGGCCAGTTCGACACCAAGAACGTCGGCGCCAATAAAGCCATCACAGTTAGCTTGAGTGACGGCAGCGGTGGACTGGCAAGCAACTACAGCTTTGCCGCAGGTCAGGTGGTTAACGCCAGCATCAGGGCCAAGTCTTTGAGCGTCAGCGAAATGACCGCTGCTTCCCGCAACTACAACGGCAACACCGATGCCTTGCTGAGCGCTGGCACGGTGACGGGCCTTGTCAACGACGAAGCACTGGTGTTTACTGGCCAGTTCGACAGCAATAGCGTTGGCACCGGTAAAACTATTACCGTGAGCCTGAGCGATGGCAAAAATGGTGGCCTCGCCAGCAACTACAGCTTGATGATGGCAAGTACCGTCTTATTGGCTGATATCCGAGCAGTGCCGCAAATCATCGAGCCCATCAATCCTGTTGCCCCAGCGGCTCCGGCGGCCCCAGAGGCCCCAGTAGTCCCGGTGGCGCCAGTAGTGCCGTTAGTCCCAGTGGTTCCGGTGGTCCTAGAGGTATCGGTAGTCCCGGTAGTCCCGGTAGTGCCGGCGGTCCCATTGGTCCCAGAGGTACCAGTAGTGCTAGTAGTGCCGGTTGTCCCAGTGGTGCCAGCAATCCCGGTAGTCCCGGTAGTCCCGGTAGTGCCAGTAGTGCCGGCGGCCCCAGTGGTCCCAGTGGTCCCAGTGGTCCCAGAAGTCCCAGTAGTCCCGCTAGTCCCAGTAGTGCCGGTAGTACCAGTGATGCCAGTGGTGACAGTGGTGCCAGCATTCCCTGTAGTCCCTGTAGTCACTGTAGTCCCGGTAGTCCCGGTAGTCCCGGTAGTCCCGGTAGTCCCGGTAGTTCCGGCGGTCCCGGTGGCACCGGTGCTCCAAGTAGTGCCAGTGCTCCCAGTAGTGCCGGCGGCCCCAGTGGTCCCAGAGGTACCAGTAGTCCCGGTGGTCCCGGTAGTCCCGGTCGCGCCGCTGCTATCCCCTACGGAGAACTCAACAACGTCGTCGCTCGCAGCAGATCCAATGGCCGCCGCGCACTCAGCCGTGCGAAGAACCAGCAGTGCATCAGCCGACGCCCGCAGTGTGTTTGATTCCCGCTTGGGATTTGGTGCCAAGAACATGACTGCAGAGGTCATTGAAGGTGGCCTGAACTTGCCATGATGCCCACAGCCAGCGCAGGACCAAGGCGGCGCCAAGCTGTCTGGTTGCTCCTTCTTTTACCGGGTATCGTGAACGCACAAACGCCTGTCGCCAGCGCGCCCAACGCAGCTCAGTTACTACTGCAAACACAGGATTCGACAGGGCCTGTGCAGTCCCCGAACTCGGCCAACTTCACCATTGAAAAGTCCAGCCAGGTGGGCAAGACGAAGGCATCTGAGCCTGAAGTACCCTTCCTGCTGCGAGGTATTGAGATCACGCACAACACCTTGTTTGACACGCCCACCTTGTTGGCCCTGGTAGCGGATGCCAAGGGCAAAAACACCAGCTTGCCCGAGTTGGCCGCCTTGGCCGCGCGCATCACGGATTACTACCGCGACCAAGGCTATCCCCTGAGCCGAGCGATCATTCCGGCACAAACTATTTCAGAGGCCTTGGGCATCGTGTCCTTGAGGGTGGTCGAGGCGCGCTACGGCGCCATCGAGGTGAGCAACTCGAGCCGAGTGCCCACTGATTTGCTCCAGTCAACATTGGCGCCCTTGAAAAGCGCCAGCGACATCCATGACCCGCAGCTCAAGAATGTGCTGCTGTTGCTTTCAGACCTGCCCGGCCTGGCCATCAACGCCATTTACAAACCAGGGCGTGAGAAAGGCACCTCAGATTTGACAGTGAACGCCACCGCCCTGCCCTCGGTGACAGCAAGCGCGGCTTTGGACAACTACGGCAACGCCTTCACCGGCCAGGAGCGGCTGAGCGCCAGCATCACCCTGAACAACCCCTTACACCGCGGCGATACATTGAACGCCAGCCTGTTACACTCGGGCCCGGGCCTGGGGTATTGGCGCTTGGCCTACGAGGCTACTGTCAACGGCCAGGGCAGTCGGACCGGGGCTTCATTTTCATCACTCAATTACGCTTTTCAGCTTTCATCCCTGCATGCCAGCGGCAGCGCTACCGTGCAGAGCCTGTGGGGCAAGCACCCCCTTGTGCGCAGCCCGGATATGAACCTCTATGCACAGGCCCAATACGACGGGCTGCGAACACAGGACCGCAGTGATGGCAAGCAACTGCTGCCCGACCGGGCCCTGGACAGCGCGACCTTGAGCCTGGCCGGGGACGTTTACGGTAGCGCAGCAGGCGCAGCTCGTCTGGGCACAGGCACTTGGAAGCTGGCCTGGACCGGTGGCCAGCGTCGCTTAGATGGCAACACACCTGACGCCAGCCAGTTCGCCAAGTGGAACCTGAATTTGGCATGGCAGCGCAGCCTGAGTCCGCAGAGCGCGCTGCACCTCAGCTACGCGGGTCAACGCGCGCAGTCCAATCTAGACCCATCACAAAAACTGTCGGCAGGCGGGCCCCACACAGTGCGCGCCTACGCCGTGGGCGCCGTGTCCGGCGACAGTGGAGATATAGCCAGCGCCGAGTGGCAGCAAAACCTGAGCCAAGGTGGTGAAGGCCGCTGGCAGGCTGTGGCGTTTATGGACCGTGCACGCATCACCGTGAACCATGTCAGCGCCGGCGGCCCAAATACCGTGTTGCTCCACGGCGCTGGAGTTGGCCTGAACTGGAGCGGCCCGGCGAACTGGACGGTCCGCTCGGTCATTGCCGCACCGCTGGGCAACAAATCAGCGCTGCTGGCGGCCAACAAATCGGTTCGGGCCTGGCTGGAACTACGCAAGGCTGTTTAGGCCTTGCGCATGGACATCAGCGCCCCTGAGCCAACCACCACACGGGGAACTGGGCGCAGTCGGCATCGTCCATGCCCTGCGCCGCTGCGGCATCCAGGTTCTTCAGGGTTTGCTCAGTCAAGGGCAGTTGCCGGTGGTTGGCCTGACCTTGGTCCAGCATGCTGCGCATGTCTTTGCGCATGGTCGCCAGGCTGACCGTGACCATGCCGGTCTTGTCGCCCGACAGCGCCTGGGCAATCAAGGAGCCGCGCACCTTGAGCATGTTGGGGCCGCCCGACGAGTCCGAAAAAATATCGACCACGCGCGCCGGGTCCAGCTTGAGCGGCTCGATCAAGCTCAGCGCCTCGGCCAGCGTCTGCCAATAGACCATCAGCGGCAAATTGATCGCCAGCTTCATGGTCGAACCTGCGCCATGCACGCCCACATGCTCCACCCGCTTGCACAGCTGCTCCAGCACCGGCAGGGCACGCGCCAAGGTGGCGGCATCGCCACCAGCAAAGCCGATCAGCTTGCCGTCCTTGGCCGGGCCGACACTGCCGCCCACCGGGCACTCCAGGTACGCAGCCCCGGACTTTTGAGCCAACTGCTCCATCGCCTCTTGCTTGGCTGGCCGCACCGTGCTCATTTCAATGAACACGCAGGCGCTGCCAGCGGCGAACAGACCATCGGTGGACAGGTACACATCGTCCAGCGCTTGCTCGTTGGTGACCAGGCTGATGACCACATCGCTGCCAGCAGCCAAAGCCTTGGGCGTTTCAGCCCAGGCCAAGCCGGCTGTCAGCAGGGGTTGGGCACGGGCTTGTGTGCGGTTCCACACCGTGACCTCGTGGCCGAGTGATGCCAGACGCGTTGCAATGACGCTGCCCATCTTGCCGGTGCCGGCGATACCAATTCGCATGAATGTCTCCTGAAGGTGTTGTTGTGCGGCCGACTGTACCCGAGGCCAGGCCGCATTCACCCGAGGGAAAGCCGCAGGCCAACAACCCCTTCAAGGGCTGGGCTGCGCCTAAAAGTCGGCCTTTTGCGCGTCGGTGGCGGCCACCGAATAAAGCGCACCCGGCGCGTTGCGGGTCTGCATGAAAGCCTCCAGGCTCTGGCCGCGCATGGCGGCGTAGATGTGCAAGTTCGAAATGCCCAGCACGGCGCAGGCGGTAGCAGCGCTTGGCGGACGGCGGGCCATGGAGAACTTTCGAGGATTAAAGCGAGATCAGTCCAGCGCCGCTTTGGACTTCACGATGACTGCCGCCAAACGGGCCGACTCCGCCTGGATGTACTGGCCAAACTGCTCGCGCGTGGGTGCGAAGGACTCATAACCGAAGGAGACGAACTTCTCCCGCACGTCCGGCTCGGCCAAGGCCTTTTCAATGTCTTTCTGGATTTTTTCGGCCACGCCCCTTGGCAGGTTCCTAGGCGCGGCAATGGCTGTCCATCCGCTGACTTCAAAGTTGGCAGGGCCACCTGCTTCGGCCACCGTGGGCACGTCTTTGAAACCGGGCAGTCGTTTAGGCGCGGCAATCGCTAAGTACTTGAGCTTGCCGGCGCGGTAAAGCGGGCCTGTGGTGGCACTGCTGCCCATGGCAAAGGCCAGCTCGCCAGTCGAGACACCGGTGTAGAGCTGCGTGGTTTCCTTGTAGATCACGTGCTGCATCTCCGTGCCGGTGACGGTCTCGAACAAGGCCGAACCCAGATGCACCGGGTTGCCCACCGACCAGGAGCCGTAGTTCAGCTTGCCAGCGTTGGCCTTGGCGTCAAGCACGAGGTCGGCCATGTTTTTGTACTTGCTGTCGCTGGCCGTGGTGAAGAAAAAGTAGGTCTTGAAGAGCGGCAGCAAGGTATCGAAGTCGGTCTTGGCTTCATACGGCAGTTTCTTGAAAAGGTGCGGGTAGGCAGTCAGGTGCACGCTGTCTAGCTGTATCAAATCATGGCCGTCATTGGCGCCGCGCTTGAACGCGTCAATCGCAATGAAGCCGTTGCCGCCAGGACGGTTTTCTACGGTGACCGGCTGGCCCCAGGCTTTAGACAGTTTGTCGGCGACCAGGCGGGCCACGCCTTCGGGGCCGCTGCCCACCGGGAACGGCGTGATGATGCGCACCGGCTTGGTGGGGAAGTTTTGTGCCTGGGCGCCTAGGGCGGCCGCCAGGCCGAGGGCCAGCACGAGTGATTTCAGGAAGGGCTTGAACATGGTTGTCTCCGGTGGTGGGTGGGCGCTTGATGCGAAGGGGATAGGTCATCAAGCAAGTTGCGAATGTCAAAGCCCAGGCGCTGCCTGCATAGATCCTGAGTTGGCGGCCGCGATAACATGTGGTTATCACTCCAGCCAAGGTCGCAGCCGGCGCTGACCAAGGTCATTCGTGAGTTGGAAATCGAGCTGGGTGCGCCCTTGTTGGTGCGCACCTCCCAGGGCATGCTACCCACGGCTCAAGGGCAGATGTTATTTGAACATGCGCTCAAGGTATCGAGCACTCTGCTGGCGGTCACCGACCGAGTGCGACAGCTCAGTGGGGCATACGCGGCGAGCTCAGTATCGGCGCCGTGCCGCTGGCCGTGATGCGGCTGATACCCGAGACCCTGCGCACCTTTGGGCAGGCCTTCCCAGCGATCCAGCTGCGCTTTAGCGAGGAGTTGTATAACGCGCAAATGCAGCGCCTGCGCTCGGGCCAAGTGGACATTGCCGTGGGCGGCATCCCCGATGGCTTGCCGTCTGGCGAGTTCGTCACAGAAAAACTCATGACCAAAGAGCGTCACCGTCCCGGCTCGAGTTGCAAGTCCACCATTCGCTCGCTGAAGATCCTCAAGAAAGCTTCAGCGGGTGCTGGCAGTTCATGCGCCCTGCGTTTGATGACTTGCAGTGAACGCGAAACCAAGGGTCCATCAATCGGGCGCACCACCACGTTCATGGATTGGGCCAACGCCCGGATTCCCGACGACACAATCGCCACCCCCAAAGATTTGCTGGCCAGCGAAACGGCGGTGATGTGGTTGCTGGTTTCATAGGCGGGAGACAGCACTTTGTCGATGCCGATGAAAGCTCTTTCAGCCAAGGTGCGGGCCACACTACCGCGCTCGTTGATGATCAACGGATAGGCGCTGAGGTCGGTCCAGCGCACTTTTTTCAGTGACGCCAACGCATGGTCAGGACTGCACGCAAAGCACAGGTAGTCCCGCGCCAGCGGACGCGACTCCAGTTCACTGTCTTCGGCAAAATCAAAGCCCAGTGCAAAGTCAGCATCGCGGCTGTAGACGTGGTTCACCATCTCACGGTTCACGCATTCGCGGAAAACCACCGACACCAGCGGGAATTCCTGATGGAATTGGACCAGCACGCTCGGCAGGATGGTGGCCGAAAAAAGTGGCGGCAAGGCCAGCACAATGCGGCCGTTACGCTGGATGTTCAGGCTTCGGCTGTAACCCAGGATGGCCTGTGAGTCGGCCAGTATTCGCTCGGCCAGCGGCAGCAGCGCTTTGCCACTGTCCGTCAGGCTCACACTGCGTGTGGTTCTTTCAAAGAGTTTGAGCGCCAGCCGTTCTTCGAGCTTGCGCACCAAAATACTCAGCCCCGCCTGACTCAAGTTCAGCTCCCGAGCCGCTCGGGAAAAGCCGCCGAGGTGAGCCACGCGAACAAAAGCATCGAGCTGGTGAATATTGAGATTCATAACGAAATGAAATTTTTCTATTTGAAAGTCTAATTTTACTTATCAAGCACAGCTGCTTAGTATTTGCTCATCCACAAACAAGGGAACGCGAGCGCATGGGCTATACCGCCATTGAAAAAGTGTTGGGCCGCATCAGCCGCGATGCATCGCACCGGGGCGGTGTGGCAGCGGGCACCCTCCTCTTTCCCGAGCCCGACATGGTGATGATTCACGATGGCCTGGTGGGTGAAGCCAAGCGCGAGCTGGACGTGGCCGGCATCGACCGCCTGTATGACCCCGACAAGGTCATGATGGTCAGCGACCATGACGTTTTGTACGGCAGCGCCCGCGCCGCAGAGCGCGGCGCCTTCAACCGCAAAACGGCCAAGACCTGGCGCATCAAGAACTTTTATGACGTGGGCCAAGGCGGCCACGGCCATATCTTCCCCATGGAAAACGGGCTGGTGCTGCCCGGCATGTTTTATTTCGACAATGACACCCATGCCACCAACGCCGGTGCGGTCGGTGCTTTTGGCATGCGGGTGGGCAACGAGATTTCCCGCGTGCTGGGCACAGGCACCACGTGGGTGAACGTGCCTGAAACCGTGCGCCTGGAACTGCGCGGCCAGTTGCCACGTGGCGTGCAGGCCCGCGACATTGGCTTTTACATGGCCCGTGAGATCAAGGCCGGGCGCCTGAAGTTTGACCTGGACTACCGCATTCTTGAGTTTGCGGGCGACCTGGACCAGTTTGGCTTCGGGGCCCGGGTGGCGCTGTGCAGTACCGCCACCGAAATGCGCGCGGCCGGGGTGTTTGTGCCGCCCTCCCAGCAAATCCTGGACTACTGCAGCGTCTACGCCCAACGACCTTTCGAGCCAGTCTACTCAGACCCCGACGCCCGTTACGAAGTCAACGCCAGCATAGACCTCACCAACCTGCAGCCGCAGGTGGTGCTGCCAGGCAATGTCGTCAACCCGGTGGACGTCGGCCAGGCCGTGGGCACCGCCATTGACCACGCCTTCATCGGATCATGCGGCTCGGGTATGTATGAAGACCTGATCACGGCCGCCAGCTTTTTGAAAGGCAAGAAAGTGGCGCCGGGGGTGCGGCTGTTCATCGTGCCTGGCTCTGAGAAATCGACCAAGCGCATTTTGGAAGACGGCTTCTTGAAGATCTTCATGGACGCGGGCGCCATCGTGTTGCCAGCCGGTTGCGGCCCTTGCAATGACGCCGTGGTCGGCCCACTTGCCGCAGGCGAGGTGTCGCTGTCCACCGCCACCAACAACAACACCGGTCGGTTCGGCCCGACCAACGCCCGCTTGTACCTGGGCAGCCCGGCCACGGTGGCCGCCTCGGCTGTGGCTGGGCAAATCACCGACCCGCGCACCGTCCGCTCGGACGCCACCATTGAACGCTTAGCGGAGACTTGCTATGGCTGAATTTTCCTGGGTGCTGCAAGGGCGTTGCTACAAGCTGGGCCACGACGTGCCGCATGCCGGTGGCGTCATCCCCGCGCGCTTCATCACGGCTCGTGAGACCGATCCTGCGGTGCTGATCCCGCATCTCTTTGAGCAAAGCGATCCGGGCTTTTCCACCCGCTGCCGGCCGGGCGACATCATCGTCACCGGCCGCAACTTTGGCATGGGCCAAAAAGCGACCGGCTATATCGCCATGCAGGCGCTGGGCCTGGGTTTGCTGTGTGAGTCGATGTCGCACCAGGCCCACCGTGCGGCCATTGCAGAAGGGTTGCGCGTGCTACCCCACTGCCCAGGCGTCCTGGAGATGTGCCAAACCGGAGATGAGCTGCAAGTCGACTTTGGTGCTGGCCTGTTCTTCAACAAGTCACTCGGGCAGACCCATGCTTTTGAGCCCAGTCCGCACGAACTGCGTGAGCTGATCGCCCACGGCGGCACGGCTGGATGGCTGGCGCATTGGAAGAAAAGCCAGGCTCAAGCCCATTTCGGAACCCCCGCGTCCTGAAGTACCTGAACCTTTGAAAGGCCACCCATGACCACTCGTCGTCACCTGAGCCAGCTCACGCTGGGCATGATCTTGAGCGCAGCGCTGGGCCTGGCGGCCCACGCCCAAACTGCCTCTGCGCCAGCGCCCTACCCTAATGGGCCGATCAAGATCATCGTGCCAGCTACCGCGGGAGGCACCACCGACATCGTGGCCCGGCTGGTCGCCAAGCACTTGGCCGAGTCTTGGCGCGTGACGGTGACGGTGGACAACCGTGCCGGCGCGGGTGGCGTGGTGGGTGCTGCTGCACTGGTGGCTTCGCCGCCAGACGGATAAACTATTTTGTTTGTGCCCAGCGCCTTTGGCGTGCGCTCGGCCATAGACACCAACCTGCGCTACGACCCGCTGCGCGACTTGGCCGGGGTGGGGCTGCTCGCACGCGCTCCCAGCTTTTTAGTGGTCTCGCCGTCTCTGGGCGTGAAATCTGTCACGGAACTGGTGGCGCTGGGCAAGTCCCAAGCCCAGGGGCTGGAGTTTGGCTCGGCCGGCGTAGGCAGCACCGCCCACTTGCATGGCGCGCTGTTTGCCAACCTCGGCGGCTTCAATGCCTTGCATGTGCCCTTCAAAGGCACACCCGAAGCCGTGGCTGAAGTGATGGGCGGCCGCCTCAAATACGCGTTTGCGCCCGGTCCCAACGCCCTACCCTTGGCCAAGGACGGCAAGATTTTGGTGCTCGCCAGCAGCTCGGCGGCGGGTGCCAAGTTCTTGCCAGGCGTTCCCACCATTGCCCAGGCCGGTTTGGCTGGCTACGAAGGTGAAGACTGGTTCGGCGCCCTGGTGCCGGGCAAGACGCCGATGGCCATCCGCGAAAAAAAGCTGAGCAAAGAGTTCGCCAACATCATGGCCGACCCCAAAGTCAAAGAGACCTTGCTGGCCATTGGCGCCGAGGCGGTGTCAAGCACACCCACCGAGTTCGACGCCATGCTCAAGAGCTACATCGAGAAAACCCGCAAGCTCGCCGCCGAGGCCAAGATCACCGTGCAGTGAGCTCAGCCGCCCAACGTGCGGTCCTGCTTGGCGAACCAGCTCAGCGCCGCGTCAAAGTGGGCGCTTTGGTAGTCGGGCCACAAGTCATCCACCACATACATATCGGCGTAGACCGACTGCGCCGGTAAAAAACCGCTCAAGCGCCGCGCCCCGCCCCAGCGCACGATCAAGTCCATGCGTGAGACCTCAGCCGATTTCAAGGCGCCGTGACGCAGGCCATCCAGATCCCACTGCCAGCTGTAGTTGACCAAGAAGTTGACCTTCAGGCCCATGCCCTGCCGTTTGCGAAACGGCGTGAGCTCTGGCGGAAACTGCGCCGACTGCTCGTCCCCCACCACCAGCAGTGCCACCTCGGGCGCAATTTGCAAGGCAAAGCGCACACAGGCATCGCGAAATTTGTGGGTCTGTGCGCTGGGCCGGCGCGTGTTGTCCTGCGTGAAGCCAGAGATAGACACCTCAGGGATACCCAAGGATCGGCAACGCCGGAATAAGTCCATGCCCGGCGCCAGCCCAGCGGCATAACCGTCTTCACGAGCCTGCCCCTGCGCTACAGCCCAACGCCGGTTGCCGTCAGGAATGAAACCGACGTGGTCGGGCAGGCGTGACGATGACCTCATGGCCGTCACATTGCTTGAACCGAAGCGCCGGAGCTGTCAGACGAGCGGCAGCATGAGGGTGGTGAATGCTTGGCGAATAGGCTGAGCCTCGCCTGAAAATTCAGCCTGCAGCTGATGGCGGAGACGACGCCCAGAAAGCAAAAAGCCCGGCTAGGCCGGGCTAAATGCATTATTTCTTGGGGTGGCTGATGGGGCTCGAACCCACGACAACAGGAATCACAATCCTGGACTCTACCAACTGAGCTACAGCCACCGAAGCCGCAAATTATAGCGGGAACTCGAGGGCTTTTTACTTGCTAGTCTGCGATGCGGACGAATCAAACAAGTCACCTGCCCTGGGCTTGCTGACTTTGAACTCGACCTTGAGGCGGTCTTGCAACAGCTTGTAGTAAGCCAGGCTTTCAGCCGATGACCACCACTGCGCGTACTGCGCACGGTCTTGTTTGGTACGGGCTTCGTCACGGGCTTCGGCGGGCAAAACCTGCGTGACCTTGATCACCACATAGCCTTGGCTGCCGAGGTCCACACCGGAGAGTGCGGGCAAGGCAGCGGGGTCGGCGCGCAAGGCGGCGTCCAGCACTTGCAGGGGCAGGTTCTTAGGTTCGGCGCGGGAGACGGCCACGATCTCGGGCAGTGCGGCTTCGTCGGGCTTGGCTTGCCAAGCGGCGAGTTTGGCAGCGCCTTCCTTTTGCGCAGCTTCAGCGCTGCGAGCCGTGAGCCAGCGGGCTTTGACCTGCTCCTTCACCTCAGCCAGTGGCAAGGTGCGGGCCGGTGTGTACTGCGTCACACGGGCAGAAACGAGTTGGCTGGGGCCAACCTCAACCGCTTCGGTGTTTCGCTTTTTCTCGGTCGCGTCTGGCGAGAACAAGGCGGTCAGCAGTTTGGCATTGCTGAGCGGGCCTTTGGCAACTTGCGGGTTAGGCGTGCGGGTCAAACCTTCAGCGGTTTTGATCTCCAGCTTGAGTCGTTCGGCCACAGGCTTGAGGCTGTCGGGCTGTTCATACACGGTGTTGGTGAACTGCTCGGCGGCTTCGGCAAACTTTTTGGCCAATTGCTGCTTTTTGAGTTCGGCTTGCAGCTCGGGCTTCATCTCTTCAAAGCTGCGCTGCTTGGGCGTTTTGACGTCCGTCAGGCGGATGATGTGAAAGCCGAAGTCGCTTTCCACCACGTCGCTGATGTCGCCTTTTTTCAAGGCGAAGGCGGCGTCTTCAAAAGGCTTGACCATGGCGCCGCGTGAGAAAAAGTCCAGGTCGCCACCGTTGGCGGCTGAGCCGGTGTCTTGCGAATTCTTTTTGGCCACTGCGGCAAAGCTGTCGGGCGCTTTACGCACCTGCGCCAGCAGTTCAGCAGCTTTGGTTTTGGCAGCGTCGCGTTCAGCGGCCGGCGCTGTCTTGGGCGCGTTGATCAGGATGTGGCTGGCGCGGCGCTGTTCGCCGCCGGCCAGGCGCTGCAGGTTTTGCTCGTAATAGGTCTTGAGGTCGGCTTCGTTGACGCTGATGGTCTTGCTGACAGCTTCGGCGTCCAGCACCACATATTCGATGTTGGCACGCTCAGTGGCCTTGAACTGTGCGCTGTTAGCTTGGTAGTACTGCTCCAGCTCGGCGTCGGTGGGCACCAGTTTGACGGCGTAATCGGCGGGGACGAAGCGGGCCAGTTGAACCTGGCGTTTTTCAAAATAAGCCCGCAAAGCAGTGTCGGCCACGCTGGCGGCACTCACACCAGTGGCGCCAACGCCGACCAGCACTTGGCGGGTGGCCTGCTCGCTGCGCACGCTGGCTTCAAACATCTCGGGTGTCATGCCCTGGCCGGCCAGCAGCTGGCGGTAGCGTTCCATGTCCAGTGTGCCGTCGGCGCGGCGCAGGCTGGCAATTTGCGGGTTGTCTTGCAGCTCACGGGCCAAGCGGGCGTCGCTGCTTTGCAAATGGGACTTGCTGGCTGCGGCGGCTAAAACACGGTCGCGCACCAAGCGCTCGAGCGTGCTGTAGCGCGCTTCTGGGCTGTCAAGAAGCTTGGGGTCCAGCGTGGGCATGGAAGCACGCAAGCGGTCGATCTCGGTGCGGTGGGCGTTGTCCCATTCGACCTGCGTGATGTTCTGCCCGTCCACACTGGCCACCACGGCGGCAGCGCCAGAGCGGTTGTGGTCGTTCATGCCCAGCAGAACGAAGGAAGGCACGATCAACAAGAACAGCAAGCCCATGGTGATCTTGGTGTGCTTGCGAATGAAATCGAACATCTGAAGTTTCCTGTGAGGCGCCTGGGCGCGAATGGTCAGTGGTCAGCAGTGATGAGGGCAAAAAAAAAGCGAACCGTTTGTTCGCCTTTTACTTGGAGCCGCGTGGAGTCGGTGGTGGGTGCTGACGGACTCGAACCGCCGACCTACGCCGTGTAAAGGTATAGATTCTTCTTAAAAATCATACACTTACAGCACTTGCCTGCGGCGGCACGACCCGCAAACCAAAAAGGCGAAGGCTTGCCAACCGTGCGCCACACCCGCGCCACAAATGTAAGTATGCCATGTGCTGCTGACCACGCCCGTCAAAACCGATAGCGAAGCGCAACCTCAAAAACATCGGAGTCGCTTGCATTTTGTTGTGGTGATTTGAGGCGCGTCCAATTAATGCCGACCTCCGTTTGCGTGGTCATCGCATACCAAGCACCAGCACCGAAATAGGCTTTCGTGCCATGGGCAGCCGCACTGCCCGAGCCTTGTGGTGCATCAATCTTGTTTGTCCAGCGATACGCACCGCCACTCACCTCGGCTGATATCTTGTCTGCCAGGGGCAGCTTTGCGGCGAGGCCGAGCGTGTAGGCCGAGCCCTTCATTGACGCGGAAAATTGACTTGTCCCGCTATCTCTATAAACGCGCATAGACCCCAGGTCACGAAACCCAGCGGTGACAGCCAGCGACGGGATTACGAAATAACCGACGCCAAGCGATCTCGACGCAGCGTTGCTGTCTGCTTTGACCCCCGCGCCCGACACGGTAAGGTCAGTGCTGACTCGACCCGCGCTGCCCTGCACAAACCACGGGGTGCTCTGCGCGCTGGCAGGAACTGAGGCAACCAGGGCCAAATAAATTATAGTTAATTTCACTTAAATTTTTCTTACGTTTATGGATCGGGTAGTAATTCTCCCTCAAACGGCTGGCTCAATCAACTAAATCAAGCCTCCCCCTCCCCCGCTTCCTTCTCGTCGTTCAACTCCGACTCCAAGGCCAGCATCAGCGGCATGCAAGACTCATCGAACTCCAGCGCAATGATGGTCGTCGGCATATCTGCTGGCGACACGTCAGCGAGATTGCCCTGCACCACGCCAGAGCAATGCACCGCCTTGCACCAGTCAAGGATGCGCTCGGGCGGATCTGTGCGGTCAACAAACCGGGTCAGCTGGCGCGGCTGCTTTGACTCCACAACGATGCACCGGCCCAAGAATCCGTCTTGGACAAGATCATTGGTCAGGGCGGCGTAGAACGTGCCCGGTGTCGTAGCCCCAAGCAGTGAGATTGCTGGGTTGTGAACCACGCGCTCGACGCTGGACATTTGGGTCTTTGAGAGCGTCATCGTGGAGTACGTGGGCGGTCGCATGAGGCCGTCCAGCCGCCCGAAGGCTTCAATCAGCTTGTCGATGGCAGCCTCGGAGTTTGCTTGCCCGTTTGAACGGGACAACTTCAGCAACTTGCCCAGCTCGTCAATCGTGGCTAGGTGCGCCGGGCTCTTGAGCAGTGCTGAAAACACTGCCCCTGCCGACGTGTAGCCACTGCCGCCGATCAACTTCTCCAGGCCCGATTGCGTCAGAATTTTTTCGACCGAGCCCTGCGGGTGTTCCTTGCCCTCGGTGGACTTGGCGATCAGGACAAGGTAGAGGCTGGTGAAATTCCCGTACTGGCTGCGGTAGGTTCGCCCCATGACGACGCTGCCCAGGGCAATCGCCGCGGCGACCGACAGCTCGGGCTGCTGCTTCGGGGCCGTGGCCGTGATCCAGCGGGAAATGTCGCCAAGCACGCCGGGCGGATTGGCAATAAATGCAGGGATAGCCGGGGCCGGGTCGTAGCTTGTTTGCGGCGGCAGCATCACGGGCGCTGCTGGGGCGGCTGGCTTGAGCCATGGCAGCATAACTGGGGCAGCGGCGGCTGGCGGGGCCACCGGCGCTGCGTCAGAGCCCCTGGAGCCGCCTACGGTCATCATGATGGGCTCGGGCTCAGACAGTTGCAGGCACGCCCGCAGAGCCTCGGCAGCTTTCACGAACGGCAAGCCATTGGCGTACATCACCAGATCAATCGCGGTCATGCCGTAATTGCCACCCCAGTCAAAAATGCCGGTGTGGTGAATGCCTACGTTTGGAGCCTTTGCATTACGCCAAGTGGCAACCGTGCGGAACCCGTCGCGCTCGGGCTTTGTCAGCGGCACGATCTTTGTCGCCCAGTCGGACAGGTGATTCAGCGCTCGCCGGTTCAAGTCGCGGAAGTATTCGGCCTGGATCGACAGCTCAGTGTTGATCTTGGCATCATCATCAGGCAGTGCCTTGTGCTGGTACTTTTTGTCTTCGCTGGTCTGGTACGGGGCCAGCGTATGCCTAACCTGCTCAAGAAAATCATCGGGCAGCTGCGGCAGACTGCTGGGGTCATAGTCTTCCAGCAGATCTTCGGTGAGATAAATGTACGTGTGCCCATCAGGGTGAATCGTGCCCGGCATCAGCGTCTGACGCCCATCGGACAGCACGTCCAGCACACGCGCACCACCGATGTTGAATGAGCAGGACTTCTCCCCGTTGTAACGAAAGAAAGCCGTGTACCCCTTGGCCCCCTTCTTCTTGACCGGGGTGTAAGGTATCAACCGCTCAAGGGCATCGGTTCCCGGTGCGTCATAGTCACGATCCAGGCCGATCACCCCGGACAGCTTGCCCGTCAGAAGGCCAATGCCAGCCCCAGACCAGGTGTACCAAATCTCGGTTTCAATTTCGGTGGGCAAGCGCTGATTGAAGCGCTCCCAATCGAACAAGCCGCGCCAACCATCTGTGACACTGTACTGACCGGGCCTTTTTGTGCCAGGCGCAATAGGGACAACGGAGTAACCGCGATCAAGGTAGGCGTAGGCGCGGCGCTCGTAGGGCGACTGATCTTTTGCATCCATCACGCACGCTGCTGAACCATGTCCGGTCGCACAACGGCGAGAGGCAGGCCCGCGAGAATGGCTACAGTTCTGGCGTGAGTGGACGGAATGCGCCGCCCCCACTTCGCGACGGTCTGCACTGTGACGCCGCATTCGCGGGCGACGACCCCCCGCCCACCGGCAAGTCCGAGCACACCCTCAACAGTGAAACCGACCGGCGCATCCACCGGCTTAGGCTGTTTATTTTTTGTCATATAACTGATTTTAGTTGAGGATTACTAAACATTAGTGTAGATCAAGTTACGTCTAAAGATTGTTGTTTTCTCGACCGGCGTGTAAGGTTCGCCATTAAACTAACGAAGGAGCTAACGAATGACAACGGAACTCTCACAACGCCTGCGCGCCGCCCGCGTTGCACTGACCCCAGCAATCACCCAGCGCGACGTGGCCAAGCGGCTGGCCTTATCGCCCAGCGCAGTTAACCTGTGGGAATCGGGCAAGACCGAACCCAGCGCAACGGCCCTTGCAGAGCTTGCAGCTTGGTATGACGTGAGCACGGACTGGCTGCTTGGCGTTGAGTCCAAAACGCCCATGCGACAACAGCAAAAAACAGCCACCCCCTTGTGGACTGTGCCCATCGTTCAGCCGCCCTCACTTGTGCGCTGGCATTGGGAAGAACCCACTGAATTGCTGCAAACCGCCGTCGCCTACCCGGCCCAAACAGCGGCCGCGATTTTGGTGACTAGCGACGCCATCTCCAGCACCTGCCCCATGGGCTCCTACGCCGTGATTTCAAAGGGTCACAAGATCGAGTCGGGGCAAATCGTGATGGCCTTAATTGGGAAGTCTGCCGAGCCGGTGTTGCGCAAGTACGTGCGCGAAGGCAGTGACACGCTGCTGATTGCCGACGACACGCGCTACCCATCGCATCGTCTTGACGATGGTGTCAAGATCATTGGGCGAGTCACCGAAATCATCGTGCGTCGCACCCTTTCCTGACAACTTCTGCGGCTTGTTGCGGTCTAGCAACTGGGCCGCTTTTTTTATTTTTTTGGTTGAGTTTTTCTCATTTTGATATACAGTTGCGGCTCTGTTTAGTTTTTCTCAACTGCGAACGAAAGGAAGATCAATGCTCATCACCGCACGAATGCCCGCAAAATCGGAAATCCCGCTGAGCGACCGCCGGTTTTGCTACACCCCATCCGCCCGCACGGATGTGCAGGCCACCTGGGCACGCTTTGGCTGGACAGCGCCAAGCACCGCGAGGAGTGCCGCCCATGTCTGACGCACCCAAAACCCTGGAACAGCTATCAGCCGAATGGCTGGCGGCCAAGAAGGTTGAAACAACCGCAAACAAAGAGCGCGTCGAGATCGAAGAACAAATCGTTCTGCTGACCGGCAAGCGCGACGAAGGCTCCAAGACCCACAGCGCCACCGGCTTCAAGATCACCGTCACCGGCAAGATGAATCGCAAGATGGACTGGGACAAGTGGGAGGCTGTCAAGGGTCAGATTGCCCCCATCCTGCACCCCGTCAAGCTCAAGCCGACGCTGGACGAGGTGGGCGTGAAGTACCTGCAAGCCAACGAGCCCGAGATTTACGTTCTCTTGCCGCTTGAAGTAACACCAGCCAAGACTTCGGTTGACGTGAAGGCGGTGGACTGATGGCCAGGGCAACTATCTGGATCGAAGACGGCCCAAACGGAACGATTGAAGTAGGCGGCGACTTTGGCGACGCCATTGAGGACGCCAGCCAAGCGCACCAGATGGGCAAGGTTCTGCTGAACTCCATTCTGGTCAACGCCAAGACCTACACGACAGTCGAAGACACCGCGCCAGAGCACAACGTCGAACCGACGCGAATCATCACCCCAACGAACTCCCACTGAACGAAAGAATCGCATCATGGCATTTGATCTTGCATCCATCACACGCGGCAAGCGCCTGCGCGCCCCCAAGATCGTGATCTACGGCCCGCCCAAGGTTGGCAAATCTACATTTGCATCCAGCGCGCCGGGCGCAATTGGCATCATCACCGAAGAGGGGCTCGACAATATCGACGTGCCCGCCTTCCCGAAGGCCGAAACTTTTGCCGATGTGATGCAGGCCATCACAACGCTCTACACCGAAGCAACCGAGTTTCAGACTGTCTTTATTGACTCACTGGACTGGCTGGAGCCCCTTATCTTGGCCAAGGTGTGTGTTGACAACAAGGTCACGAACATCGAGCAAATTGGCTTTGGCAAGGGCTACATTTTTGCCGACGACTTGTGGAAGCAGTTCTTTGGCGGGCTCGATGCGCTGCGCAACACCAAGAGCATGACGATCATTTGCATTGCCCACGAGCAAGTGACCAAGGTGAAGAACCCATCGCTGTCTGACGACTACGACGCCTACTCCCTCAAGCTGAACAAGCGGGCGACCGCCCTGGTCAATGAGTGGGCCGACATTATTGGCTTTGCCCAGCATGAAGTGTTCACGCGCCAAGTTGACCCCACCAACAAGCTGAACAAAGACGTGAAGGCAATCGGCAATGGTCTGCGCAAGCTGCACCTGAACCCGCACCCGGCCTATGTGGCTGGCAACCGTTATGGCATCCCCGACACGCCTTTGGACTGGGCCGCGTTTGCCCAAGCCATGACGGTGGCCATGACCGCGCCTTCTGCCGCCTCCTGAATCAAGTTTTTCTCAACCAAGTAACGTAACCAAAGAAAGAATCATCATGGCATCACTCAACGGATTCGACGCATCGCAAGTACCCGAGCAAATGGAGTTCACGGCACTGCCAGAGGGGCAGTACGTGGTCATCGCCACCGCATCGGAAATGAAGCCAACAAAGACCGGCCAAGGGCAGTACCTGCAAATCACCTTTGAAGTGCTGGACGGCCAGCAAAAAGGCCGCAAGTTGTGGGCGCGCATGAATCTTGTCAACGCCAGCCAAACCGCACAAGACATTGCACAGCGCGAACTGGGCGCTATCTGCCGGGCCGTTGGGGTCATCAAGCCCAAGGACAGCGCTGAACTGCACAACCGCCCACTCATGGTCACTGTGGCCGTTGAAATTGATGAGCGCAAGCGTGAGGGCAATGTCATCAAGAAATACGAAGCGGTCGGCGCTGGTGCTGCTGCCCCCGTAGGCAATGCCGCGCCTGTCGGTGCTGCGCCTTGGGGTGCTCCACAGCAGTCTGCCGCTGCTCAGCCACAAGCTGCGCCCGCCGCTGCCCCCTGGGCCAAGTAACTGTTTTGGGCCGAAAGCGGATGCTGCCGTGCCACTTGTGCGAATTGCCGCACAGGAACCGCAGGCAGACGCAGCGAGTAGGCCCACCCATTCTCCACAAACCATAGAAAGCGCCACCATGAAATTCGCCTTTTTGATCATCGCCATCGCCCTGACCGCTTGCGGCAAAAACCCATTGAACAAGTCATGAAGGACACCGGCTCAGTCGCCAAAGACAAAGCCTTCTCCTTCCAGACTGTCGAAGAACAGCGCGCTCAAGGCCGTGCTAATGCTGCTGCATCAGCGGCTGAGTACCAAAGACAAAACCCACGCATCAGCGGCTGGGAAACCATCGTCAAGGCTGACACCACCCACTCCAGCACCTGCCCCCAAGGCGACGGCTGGGCCGAGGTTGTGTTCATGCGCTCTGAGCGTGAAGAAGGCAAGACCAAGAACTTGCAGATTGAGAAGGCGACAGTGATGTGCAGCACCGTAAGCGCGACACAAGGCTGTGTGATGCAAGCACCGACTGACAACTGGTCTAAGCACCCGGCCAAGGCGAAAGATGGGTTCTGCGCGTCCACGCTTGAAGTTCCGTTTCCACTGCCCAAGGCAGTCGGCGCGAAGTGAGCGCCGTTGGCATCTTCGCCGGTCGCGGCGACGTAATTCTGGCCATGGGCATGGCCCTTGTGCTGGGCGTCTGAATGGGTTGGCAGGCCCGACGCTTCGCTGCATGGCTGCGAACCCTCTGATAGCAATCCAAGGACCATAAATGGCAACACTGAACAGCCTCAAAGCCATCGCCGAGGCGAAGGTAGACGGATTTCAAAAGGCCACCTACTTCAAGATTCATCCCGACAAAATTGAGTTTGAGCCGGGGTGGAACCTTCGATCTGAGGGGCCTGAGTTAGACGAGCACCTGGACCGGCTTTACACCGCCATGAAGGCGGGCGCAAGCGTTCCACCGATTGACGTGACCGTGGAGGACGGCCGGGTCACTGTACGCGACGGGCACTGCCGCACGCGGGCCGCGCAGCGCCTGGTGGCCGAAGGCATCGACTACGTGCTGGAAGCTCGCCACTACCGTGGCAACGAGTCCGAATGCGTGCTGCACATGATCTCAAGCAGCCACGGCAAGGCACTGTCCCCGCTGGAAGCTGGCCTGGGGTTTCAGCGCCTGATCCGCTACGGACTTGATGTTGCAGCCATCGCGGCGCGCACCGGCCTGAGCCGCACGACGATCGACAAGGGCTTGCTTCTGGCAGAAGCCCCCGTGGCCGTGCAGAAGATGATCGCGCAGGGCAAGGTGGCTGCCAACACTGCTGCGCAAGTCATCAAGAAGGAGGGGCGCAGCAACTCCGAGGCGGTGCTCAAGAAGTCGCTTGAGAAATCCGAGTCGCTGGGCAAGACCAAGGTGACTGCCAAGCACTTGCCGAAGGTCGAAAAGCCGCCCATGAAGACAGTTAACGCTGATCTCGTTGACGCCCTACACATGGCAATCAGCGCCCTGCGTGCGTATCAAGATGGCCACTCTGACAAAGATCTGGCGCGGGTTGCAGCAGATCATGCGCAGGCAGTAATTGGGGCGCTGTGATGCTGAGCTTTGTCAACATCAACGGTGAGCGGGTGTCAATAAATCCAGCCTATCGAGAGTCGGGCAAAAAAGCTGGCGGCAAGAAGACCGAAACCCACAAGGGTTGGAAGGTGGTGGGTGTGCCGCCCGAGGCCATGGAGCAGGCCAAGAAACTCCACAAGACCAATGGCAAGGGATTGTTCGATGCCGAAGGGTGGTTGAAGCGCGCAGATCAAAAAGCCATCGGAAAGCCCAGAGCCACGCCAGACGGAGCCGCTGAACTTGCAGAGCTATCAAGAAAGTACGGCTGGCTGCGTGTCGAAATTATCGAACTCAAGAAATTGCAACAAGGAAACCCATGAAACCATTTATCCCCGCCGAAGTTCCCATCAGCTACACGCTCAATTTCCAGCAAGTGAACCTCATTCTCAAGGGCATGGGCAAGCTGATGCGAGAAGAAACGGATGGCTTCTATGAGCAGTTCCGAGGGACTGCTTTGACAGCCCTTGCAAATGCCGAAGCCTGGCACAAAGAAGCCGCCGACAAGGCGCAGCGACTTGCCAAATCTACGGAAATCACAGCAACACAAGGAGTCGAAAAATGAGCCGTATTTATCTCGTGACCGATGTTCACACCAGCGAAGCTGCACAAGTGCGTGCCACCAGTCAGGCGCAAGCCATGCGCCACATTTGCAGCACCCGACTTATTGTCAAGGTGGCAACCCAAGACGAACTCGTCGACGCGCTGGAAGGTGGCGTGACGATTGAAACTGCAACCAACGATAAGGAGCAACCAGCATGAGCATGCAGCTACACATTGGCGTCACGATCGTCAACGCGAAACCCATGACTCGCGCGGAGTACAACACCTTTCGAGGCTGGACGCTGCCCGCCGACGAGGACGGCGCTGACGCTGGATTTTTGGTTGAAAATCTGGACGGCGGGAGGGCGAACACTACCGAATACATCGGGTACGTTTCGTGGTCGCCTGCCGACGTGTTCCATCGCGCCTACCGGCAGACCAACAACATGACATTTGGCATGGCGATAGAAGGGTTGAAGCAAGGGATGAAGGTCGCCCGCAGCGGCTGGAACGGTAAGGGCATGTGGCTGCTACTGGTTCCCGGCACACCATCCGCCCAACTCCACCCCGGCACACCCTACTCTATCGCGCTGAGCGGCAGCCAACACGTTGAGGGCGGTCACGTTGAAATACTGCCGCATATTGATATGTGGACGACAAACGCCTTGGGTCGGCGTGCCATGCTCCCCGGCTGGCTTGCCAGCCAAACCGACATGCTTAGCGAAGACTGGGAGATCGTGTTGTGAGCATCAATACGAAGTCCAAATTGGCAGCGACCGCCAATGGCTGACCTGACCGCACTCGTAGACCCCATCGCCACTGCGATCTACGAGCAATACGAAAAGCGTGAGGGCGCTGAGGAGGCCCGCACCTACCTGGGCGCGTCGGTCATTGGCAAAGAATGCCAGCGCGCCCTGTGGTACGGGTTTCGCTGGGCATCCAAAGAGCAGTTTGACGGGCGCAAGCTGCGGCTGTTTCAGACCGGGCACTTGGAGGAGCCGCGCATGGTGGCCGACTTGCGCGCCATTGGCGCGACGGTCCACGATATAAACCCCGCCGATGGCAAACAGTTTGGGTTTGTTGGACACGGTGGCCACGCACGCGGCCACATGGACGGCTGCGCCCAGGGCATCCCTGGCGGTGGCAAAAAATGGCACTGCCTGGAGTTCAAAACGCATGCCGCCAAGTCGTTCGCCGACTTGAAAAAGAAGGGTGTCAAAGCAGCAAAGCCAGAGCACTATGCCCAAATGATTTGGTACATGGGGAAGTCCGGCATGGATCGGGGGCTTTACTTGGCCAAGAACAAAGATACCGACGATCTTTACTCCGAGCGGATCGAATTCGACAGGGTGTTTTTCGAGCAGCTTGAAGCCAAGTTCAACAGCATCATTTTTGCGCCCACACCACCGCCGCGAATCAGCGAAGACCCCAAGTTCTTTATTTGCGGCTGGTGCAGCAGCAATGCCGTGTGTCATGGCAACCGAGTGCCCGCCACCAGTTGCAGGACGTGCGTGCATTCCACGCCCGAGCGCTTGCCAGAAAACGAAGGCCGCTGGTCATGCACAAAGGCCGGAGCAGACTCCAGCATTCCCACTGAAACCCAGCGCGAAGGCTGCCCCCAGCACCTGCCGCTACCCTTCCTTGTGACCTATGCCGACGCCATCGACGCGGGCGAGGGCTGGATTGAATTCAAGCGCAAGGACAACGGTGCGCAGTTTGTTGTGGTGGCCAACAACGCCACACACCCGCACCCCGACATGCCAACTTACACAACACAGGAAGTCAGCGCCGCTGCCGACCACCGGGCAATTTGCGACCCTGAGATTGAGAAAATCAGGATGCAATTTGCTGGAACGAGAATTACTGGATAGGGCATGACGACTTACTACAACGAGATTGACCCGACGGCCAGCGCCTGGCTGCGCAATCTCATTCACGCCGGGCACATTGCGCCAGGCATTGTTGATGAACGGAGTATTGAAGACGTTCACCCCAGCGACCTGCACGGCTTCAGCCAGTGCCGTTTTTTCGCCGGAATTGGAGTCTGGTCTTACGCGCTGCGACAAGCAGGCTGGCTCGACGAGCGACCTGTTTGGACGGGTTCCTGTCCTTGTCAACCTTTCAGCGCGGCAGGCAAGGGAGCTGGGTTTGCTGACGAGCGGCACCTGTGGCCAGCCTTCTACCACCTCATCCAAAAGTGCAAGCCTGCAACAGTCCTTGGAGAGCAGGTTGCAAGCAAAGACAGCGACCCTTGGATCGACCTTGTACACACTGACATGGAAGCCCTGGGTTACGCCTTCGGGACGATCCCGTTCCCGTCTGCGGGCGCCGGTGCGCCGCACATCCGCGACCGACTTTACTGGGTGGCCGACGCCAGCAGCGCACGAACCAGGCGGGACACCAGAGCAGCACTTGGCGCGCAAGGCAGCGTGTGTGGCGCGCGGCATCCAGATGGGAAAAACGGCAGTGACACACCTTTCTCTGACAGTGCAATACGCGGGCTGGACCACGCCCACGACCCGCGACTGGAAGGACTCGGGGACGCCAACATCATCGGAGCCGGGGGGGGGGGGGGGGGCGAGCAGTATGTGGCGTTTTATCTGGCGGGCTGGACGACGCCATCGGCATCAGACGGGACACGCGGCGGAACGCTGACCGAAAACATGAGCGGAACCAGCTTGACGCAGTTGGTCAACTCAGTGGCCAACGCCCCGCCCCGGTTAACGGTCACTGGCGAGATGCTGACTGGCTGTTCTGCCGGGATGGCAAGTGGAGGCCAGTTGAACCCGGCACATTCCCGCTGGCTCATGGGGCTCCCGCCCGAGTGGGACGCCTGCGCGCCTACGGCAACGCGATCAACGCGCAAACTGCGCAAGCCTTCATCGAGTCGCTGATATGACCGTCAGCCTTCGCCCCTACCAGAGCGACAGCATCGACGCCCTATACGCCTACTTCGCCAGCAACGACGGGAACCCCCTGATCGTGCTGCCGACCGGCGCTGGAAAGTCGCTTGTCCTGGCCGGGTTCATTCGCGGGGCGATCCAGGCGTACCCGTCAACCCGGATTGTCGTGCTCACCCACGTCAAAGAACTGATTGAGCAAGACGCCAAGGCCATCATTCGCTACTGGCCCGAGGCTCCGATTGGGATCTGGTCAGCTGGTGTCGGGCTCAAGCAAAAGGCGCAAGTCACTGTCGCGGGCATTCAGTCAATTCACGGCATGCCCGCCAAGTTCGGCGGCACTGATCTTGTGATCGTGGACGAAGCGCACCTGATCCCGCGCAACTCCGACACCATGTACGGGCGCTTCCTGGCTGGCCTGCGCCACCACAACCCAGCACTCAAAGTGATCGGCCTCACGGCCACGCACTACCGCATGGATTCCGGCCTGCTGACTGAGGGTGATAGCCGCATCTTCACGGACGTGGCCTACGAAGCCCACGTAGGCGAGTTGATCAACGAAGGCTACCTCTGCCCCCTGGTTGCCAAGAACGGCGCAACCAAGGCCGACTTGAGCGCTGTACGCACCCGTGGCGGCGAGTTTGTGGCGAATGAACTGCAAGCGGCCATGGACAAGACCGGCCTGATCCACGGCGCGCTGGACGAAGTGGAGAAGTACGCCCACGACCGCCAGCACGTTTTAGGGTTCTGCGCCGGGGTAGAGCACGCCGCGCACTGCGCCGAAGCCGCCCGCGACCGCGGCTGGACGGCTGGGTACATCAGCGGCGATATGGGCAGCACTGAGCGCGAAGCCATCCTCAAGGACTTCTCGACTGGCCGCATCCGGTTCTTGTTCAATGCCATGCTGCTGACCACGGGCTACGACTTTCCGGGCATCGACTGCCTGGTGATGCTCCGCCCTACCAAGTCAACCGGCCTTTACGTGCAGATCATGGGCCGTGGTCTGCGCAACGTCTACGCCACGGGGTACGACCTCACCACCATGGACGGGCGCTTGGCCGCCATCGCCAACGGGCCGAAGCCGAACTGTCTGGTGCTCGACTTCGCTGGCAACGTGGAGCGCCACGGCCCCATCGACCAGATCAAGGTGAAGAAGAAGCGCGGCAAGGGCGAAGGCGTGAGCGTGGCACCGGTCAAGGAGTGCCCCGACTGCCACGAACTGCTGCACACCAGCGTGATGATCTGCCCGAGTTGCGGCCATGAGTGGCAGCGCGGTGCTGCGCACGGCACCGAAGCCGCCGACGCCGTGATCGTGGCAGCACTGGCCGCGCCGCGTGTCTACGTCGTGGATCGCGTCGAGTACAGCAAGCACGACAAACCGGGCAAGCCTGCATCGCTCAAGGTGACCTACTGGTGCGGGCCATCGACGTTCGAGGAATGGGTGCCCGTGGAGGACGACCGCGCCTACATCAAGAAGCACGCCGTTTCTTGGTTCTGGCAGCGCGGGGCCATGTGCCCCGCAACCGTGGACGAAGGCCTGGGCATGGTGCCCAAGCTGCCCGCCCCGGACAGCATCACCGTCAAGGCCGACGGCAAGTATTGGCGCGTGACCGGTACCGACATGGGCAGCCGCCGCATGGACGTGTCTACCGTGGTCGAGCGTCGTCGTGAATTTTGGGAGCAAGCATTTTGAACCGCATTCTTTGTCAATTTTCGTGTGGCGCTGCTTCGGCAGTTGCCACAAAACTCGCCTTAGCCCAGTACGGCACTACCCATGAAGTGCTGATTCTGAATGCTTACGTCAAGAACGAGCATCCTGACAATCGCCGCTTTGCCGCCGACTGTGAAAAGTGGTTTGGCCACCCAATTACGGTTCTGCGCGATGAGAGGCACGACGCTGACATCATCAAAGTGTTCCGCCGTCGCGGCTACATGAAGGGGCCAAATGGCGCTCCTTGCACGACTGTGCTCAAGCGCGAACTGCTGCGCACCGTAGAACACCCTGGCGATGTTCTGGTGCTTGGATTTGACGCCAGCGAAGAAGACCGGTTCGAGGACTTCAAAGACCGATGGCCAAGCCGCCCCGCCGTTGCCCCTCTGATCGAGCGAGGTCTTGGCAAAGAGGACTGCAAAGCAATGGTCGAACGTGCTGGCATTGAACTCCCATTCATGTACCGGATGGGCTACGACAACGCAAACTGCATTGGCTGCGTGAAGGGTGGCGAAGGTTACTTCCGAGCAATCCGCGAGGACTTCCCAGACCAGTTTGAGGAACTGGCCAAGGTACAGGATGAGATTGGCGAAGGCTCATACCTTCATCGTGACCGAAAGACAAACGTGCGATTCAGCTTGCGTGAACTGGGCGAAGGCCCAGTTCGCAGGAACGAGAAGCTGCCTGCGTGTTCGTTTTTCTGTGAACTGGCAGAGCAGGAGTATTCAGCATGAGCCGCGCCCTGATCGAAGTCCGCATCAATCTTGCCCGCCGCGAAATGGAGTACTGGCAAAAGGTGCTGCGCGAAAAGTCGTGTGAGGACTGCGAACACTTCTTTGCCAAAGGCTGCAAGCTGGCCGGTGGGGTGCGGCCACCCCCCGAGGTCGAGAAGGTGGGTTGTGACAGTTGGTCTTGGGATGAGATCCCGTTCTGACCATGACCAAGCCCACACTCACCGTACCCGAGGCTGCTTGCATCCTTGGCGTGCATGCCAACACTGTTTTCAAGTTGATCGACTCCGGGGCAATAGCAGCAGCGAAGATCGGACGAGCCTACATCATGCTGACCGTTGATGTGATGGCCTACATTCAACACCAAGTGGCCGAGCAAACCTCCCAGCGCATGGGCGGTGTTCCGCTCAAACGCGGCAGAGCGCGCTCACCACAGCTTCTCGGCAAGGTTTGATCCTCGCAAGTTGGCGTACCGCATCACCATGCGGTGCGTCTTGTGCCCGGTGATCTTCATAATTTCGGAATCGCTCAAGGTGGTGCGTTCAAACAACCGGCTGGTGGCTTCGTGCCGCAGGTCGTGGAACTTGAGCCCGGCGCACTTTGCAATGTCAAATATCCCTGGACTGCGATTGTTGTGAAACAGCTTTGATAGGGTGTTGCTCACCTCCCCAAGCTGGCGCTCGTCAAGCGAGCCCGACCACCACGGGAACAGCGCATTCGTCGGATGGCCTGGCGGAATCTCCCTGGCATCAAGGTATTCCTTGAGACTGGCCAGCGCCACGGATGACAGCGGAACCTGCCGCTTGTCGCCGTTCTTTGTCTGGTCTAGGTAGATCGTCCTATTGGGAATATCCACCTGATCCAGTGTCAGCGTGTACATTTCGCGCAACCGCATGGCCGACTCCAGCGCCAGCGTGTAGAGGCAGCGCAAGGCGCTTTTGAACTCAAGGGCCAGTGGGCGTTGCTTTCTAGGCAGCACGCCGCCCTCAATAACCGCCAATATCTTCTCGTGCTCCCCGGACTCCAGCCGCCGGTCCCGCTCTACGTCCACCCGCTTTACCCCGGCAATCGCCGAGTCGCTCTTTGTGTACTGGGCATAGCCCACCGGCAGCGTGCGCAGCGGGTGATCTGGCAGCACCACCAAGCCCTTGCGCACGCCCCAGTCGGTGCAGCGGGCCAGCGCCCCCACCTTGGCGCGAATCGTGGCAGGGGCCAGCTTTTTGGCCTGCTTCATTTCCGTGACCCAGCCGTCTACCCATTTCACATTGATCGATGCCAGCGGCGTTGTGCCCACCGCCTTGCAGACAGTGCCCAGCGCGCCCCTGTCCTTGAACTTGACGTGAGCCTCGCGCATGTACTGGCGGCATAGTTGCTCGATGTTGCCGACGCGCACCGGCTCGACGTGCTCAGCCGGAACAATGCCACGGGCGAGCAAAGCCTCTAGTTTTTTGGCGTAGGCATCGCCCTCTTCTTCCGAGTTGAACGTCAGGTACAGAGGCTTGTCGAGCACACCGGCCCGCTTGAACGTGTACTCCCAATGGTCGCCCCGCTGGCGCTTGCTTGCCATCCCTACCTCCTTCGTGCGTTCGTTAAGTGGGCGGATTATGCGCCGTGCAGGGGGTAGGTTCGGGCGGCATGCGTGTTTATGTGGGTGGCAAAGAGTGATTTAGAGTGAGTATTTCTCAATTAATGGGCCAAGAAGAAACCACTTAGATTGCTCTAAGTGGTTGATTTGCATGGGGTTTGGTGGTGGGTGCTGACGGACTCGAACCGCCGACCTACGCCGTGTAAAGGCGCTGCTCTACCAACTGAGCTAAGCACCCCACGCTAACATTTATTCCAACACGTTCAGTTCAAAGCATCCTTGAGCGCTTTGCCCGGACGGAACTTGGGAACCTTGGCGGCCTTGATTTTAATGGCATCGCCGGTGCGAGGGTTGCGGCCGGCACGGGCAGCACGCTTGGTGACGGCAAAAGTACCAAAACCGACCAGCGACACGGAGCCGCCTTTCTTCAGCGTGGTCTTGACGGCGCCGATCGTGGACTCCAGGGCGCGCGTGGCAGCAGCTTTGGAAATGTCGGCGTGTTTGGCAATGTGCTCGATCAGTTCAGTCTTGTTCACAGGAAACCCTCGATAGAAATTATTAGATGGGAATCTGTCGCCGGGGAACACCCCTCAGCACAGAAAACCGCGTACTCGGCGAAGTCAATAAAAACGCGCCCACTGCTGAATCAACGGGGCGGATTGATTAGAGCGACGGCGACAGTGGCTGTCAACCGACGTTTTTTCTTCCAAAGCGCGGCGAGGATTCTAGACGGATTTAGAACCAGACCCAGGCGCTCCGCACGACGGCCATAGCCTTTTTGAATCACGAGGGTTGAATCACGAGGGCCGCGCAGGGCGACACTCTATCTGCCTAGCTGTCAGCGCAGCGCCGCAGCAATCGCCTTGCCCAGGTCCGATGTACTGGCCTTGCCGCCCAAGTCAGGCGTGCGCGGTGCGCCGCTCTTGGGGTCCAGCGTGGCTTCAATGGCGGCCAGGATGGCGTCGTGTGCCTCTTTGTGGCCCAGGAACTCCAGCATCATGGCGCCGCACCAGATTTGGCCGATCGGGTTGGCGATCTGCTTGCCCGCAATGTCCGGGGCCGAGCCGTGCACGGGCTCGAACAGCGACGGGAACTTGCCTTCGGGGTTGAGGTTGGCGCTGGGTGCAATGCCGATGGTGCCTGTGCAGGCCGGGCCCAGGTCGCTCAGGATGTCACCAAACAAATTGCTGGCCACCACCACGTCAAAAAAGTCGGGGCGCTGCACAAAGTGCGCTGTCAAGATGTCGATATGGAACTTGTCCAGCGTGATGCCGGGGTAGTTCTTGGCCATTTCGGCCACGCGCTCGTCCCAATACGGCATCGAGATCGAGATGCCGTTGGACTTGGTGGCGCTGGTCAGGTGCTTCTTGGGGCGGGACTGGGCCAGCTCAAAAGCGAACTTGAGCACGCGGTCAGTGCCGATGCGGGTGAAGACCGACTCTTGGATCACGAACTCACGGTCGGTACCGGGGAAAGCCTTGCCGCCAATGCTGGAGTATTCGCCTTCGGTGTTTTCGCGGACGATATAAAAATCAATCTCACCAGGCAGACGCGGGCTGCCGTCGCGGCGCACCACGGGGGCGATGATGCCAGGCATCAGGCGTGCGGGGCGCAGGTTGATGTACTGGTCAAACTCACGGCGGAACAGCAAGAGCGAACCCCACAGCGACACGTGGTCGGCGATCTTGTCGGGCCAGCCCACGGCGCCGAAGTAAATCGCGTCATGGCCGCCGATCTGCTCTTTCCAGTTGTCGGGCATCATCTTGCCGTGCTTTTCAAAGTAGTCCCAGCTTGAAAAGTCGAAGTGGTCGAACTGAAGATCGATGCCAAATTTGGTAGCCGCCGCCTCCAGCACGCGAATGCCTTCAGGCATGACTTCTTTGCCAATGCCGTCGCCAGCGATCACTGCGATACGTTTTTTGCCGATGTTCTTGCTCATGGTGGATTCCTTCGGGTTGAGATGAGGAGGGTCAAGGTTTGAAAAACTGGCGGGCTTCTTCCAGCACCAACTCGGGCGTCTCTTCAGCCATGTAGTGACCGCAAGGCAGGCTGCGGCCGGACACATCATTGGCCCGCTCGCGCCACAGGGCCAACACGTCAAAGCACTGCCCCACAACGCCATGCTCGCCCCACAGCACGCGCAGCGGCTGCTCGATTTTCAGGCCAGTGGCCACATCGGCGCGGTCATGCGTGAGGTCTATGCCGGCCGATGCGCGGTAGTCTTCGCAAACACCCAGAGCGGAGCCCGGCAAACCCGCACAACGTTCGTACTCGGCCAGGGCCTCAGGGGCAAAAGCAGCCAGGCCCGCGTGGCGCTTGCCCATCACGCTGCGCACGTAGCGCACGGGATCGGCGTCGATCAGCGCTTCAGGCAGGGGCGCAGGCTGGATCAGGAAAAACCAATGCCAGTACGCGCGGGCAAAAGCCTCGGTGGTGTTGGCGTACATGGCCAGCGTGGGGGCAATGTCCAGCAGCATGAGCCGCTCGACCCGCGCGGCATGGTCTTGCGCCAAGCGGTGGGCCACGCGAGCGCCTCGGTCATGGGCCAGAACTTGAAAGCGCTCAAAGCCGTAGTGCGTCATCACGGCGGCAGCGTCTTGCGCCATGGCGCGCTTGGCGTAGGGCGTGTGGTCGGCGTCCGTGGCCGGGCGCACTGAGTCGCCATAGCCGCGCAGGTCCATCAGCACCACGGTGAAAGACTTGCTCAACTCGCCGGCTACCCGGTGCCACATGGCCTGCGTTTGCGGATGGCCGTGTAGCAGCAACAAGGGCGCGCCCTGCCCGCCCAGGCGGGTGCGCAAGGGGCCGGCTGGGCCGGGAACATCGTGAGCGGTAAATCCGTCGAACATCGGAGGCGGGAAAAAATGGGTGGGACAAACGCTGTGAGGTGTCAGATTTTGAAGCCCAGGCCGGTTTTCTTCAAGCAATAATCAGGCAATTGATTATTGCCTTGAGAGAACTAATGAAGCCTGGCCATGCAACGAAGTGATCTGGAACTGGTGCTGGCCGTGCGCGACGAAGGCAGTCTGTCCGCCGCCGCCTTGAGCCTGAACATCACCCCGCCCATGGTCACCAAGCGCTTGGCTGCGCTGGAAGCACGGCTGGGGCAAAAGCTGTTTCAGCGAACCACCCGGCGCGTCAGCCCGACCGCTGAAGGTGAGACCTTGTGTGAACGGGCAGCGGTATTGCTCGAAGGCTTTGCCGCGCTGGAGGCCGAATTGCAAGAGCGCAAGGCCGAAGCCACCGGCCTGATCCGCCTGGCCGCTACTTTTGGCTTTGGCAGGCTGTGGCTGGGGCCGACTCTCGCCCAGTTTCAGGCGCAGCATCCGCGCATCGACGTGCAATTGCAACTCACCGAGCAGTTGCCCGATTTGGCCGCTGAGGGTTACGACGGTGCGATCTGGCTGTGGCAGGTACAGGGGCGGCAAGCGGCGCAATGGGTGTCGCGGCGACTGGCACGTAACCAACGCGTGCTGGTGGCCAGCCCGGCCTATGTGGCGGCGCACGGACTACCCAGCAGCCCCGAGCAACTGAGCGACCACGCCTGCTTGGTGGTGCGTGAAAACGGCAACACACCGGGCCAGCGCTTTGACCTGTGGACGCTGCAAGCGGGCCCCGGCAAGGCGCCCGTGCGGGTGCGCGTGAGCGGGCCGCTGTCCAGCAATTCAGGCGAGTTGGTGCGCGACTGGTGCGTGGCGGGGCACGGCATCATGCTGCGCAGCCTGTGGGACATTGCGCCGCAACTGGCCAGCGGTGCGCTGGTGCGGGTGTTGCCTGCCTATGCCATGCCGGACGCCGACATTCATTGGCTGGCGCCTTTCAGGGCTGAGCCGCCCAGGCGGATTCGTTTGCTGATTGATTTTTTGCAAGCGCACTTTGCATCAGCGCCCTGGGAAAAACTGCACGACTCAAAACCGCAGGCAGCAAAGAAACGCTGAACGGCGTCAGGCAGCTGCGTCAGCCTTAGGCGAAGCCGCAGGTGCAGGTCGCACCACCAAACTCACACCCAGGGCCGTCAGCGCCGTGCCAACGAGCGTGGTCAACGTGACCAACTCACCAAATAAAGCCCAAGCCATGAGGGCCGTGGTGGGGGGTACCAGGTAGAGCAAACTGGTCACAGCCGTGGCAGCGCCGCGCTGAATCAAGAGGTACAGCAAGGAGCTCCCGCCCAGGGTCAACACCAGCACGGCCCAGGCCATGGCGCCTACAAATTGCGCGTTCCACGTGATGGCTTCGGTTTCTAAAAGCGTCAGGGGCAAAGTGACGAGCAGCGCCGCCCCCAGCTGTATGACATTGGCGGTGCGAACGTCGGTGGGCTGCATGAAGCGCTTTTGGTAAAGCGTGCCCGCGGTGATGCTGAGCAGCGCAAACACCGCCGCAGCCAGCGTGAAGGCGCTGACTTCGGTGCCGGCGCTAAGCTTGCGCCACACCACCAGCAGCAAACCGCCCAAGCCCAGCAGCAGGCCCAGCCACTGTAGGCGGCTGACTTGGCCTGTGCCGTGGGCAGCGCCCTTTTCTCCCCATTGCGACACCCAGACCGCCGTCAGCACCGGCTGCAAGCCGACGATCAAAGCGGCCAAGCCCGAGCCCATGCCCGCTTTGACGGCCACCCAGACGCCGCCCAAATAGCCGGCGTGCATGAGCGTTCCCGTCACAGCCAGGTGCGCCCATTGGCTGGGCCGTGCAGGCCAGACGGCTTTGGCCCAGCGAATCCAGACCAGAAAGCAGACGATAGAAAAAACATAGCGCAAGACCAGAAAGGTCAGCGGCGGCGCATAGGGCAGGCCGAACTTGGCGACTATGAAGCCGGTGCTCCAGATCAGCACAAACACCACCGGCGTGGCACGCAGCCACAGGCCAGCCGATACCGAAGCGGGACCGCTCATTTGGCGCGGGCGCGAATTTCGGGAATGGCTTTTTGCAGGTAATAAACCATGGACCAAACGGTCAGCACGGCTGACAGCCAGATCAGCCAACTGCCCCACTGGCGCGTGTCGATGCGGCCGAACAAGGGGCCGTCGAACAGCAGGAAGGGGATGGCCACCATCTGCACCGTGGTCTTGATCTTGCCCAGCATGTGCACAGCCACGCTGCGGGTGGCACCGATCAGCGCCATCCATTCACGCAAAGCCGAAATGGCGATCTCGCGGCCGATGATGATCAACGCCACAAACACATCGGCGCGCTGCAAATGCACCAGCACCAGCAAAGACGCACACACCAAAAATTTGTCGGCTACCGGGTCTAAAAAGGCGCCAAAGGACGAGGTCTGGTTCAAACGCCGGGCCAAATAGCCGTCCAGCCAATCGGTGGCGGCAAACACCACAAACATCACGGTGGCGATCAGGTTGCGGCTGGCCGGGGGCAGGTCCAGGTAAAACACACCCACAATCAGGGGAATAGCGACGATGCGCGTCCAAGTCATCAAGGTGGGAATGGTCCAGAACATGGCTTGATTTTGGCATGAGCGTTCGCAGAGCCCCGCTCAGCGGGCCCTATGACCCGGACTCAGTGCAGCGCGCGGTAGATTTCTTCAGCCAATTCGCGGGATATGCCGTCCACCGTGGCGATGTCGTCCACCCCGGCATTGCTCACGCCGCGGATACCGCCGAAGCGCTGCAACAAGCTGGCGCGCTTTTTGGGGCCAATGCCTGGAATGTCTTCGAGCTTGCTGCCACCCACCCGCACCTTGGCCCGGCGCGCGCGCATGCCGGTGATGGCAAAACGATGCGCCTCGTCCCGGATTTGCGCGACCAGCATCAGTGCAGCCGAATCGCTGCCCAGATAGACCTTCTCGCGCCCATCGGCAAACACCAACTCTTCCAGGCCGACCTTGCGGCCCTCGCCTTTTTCAACGCCGGCGATCAGGCCCAAGTCCATGCCTAGTTCTTCAAACACCTCGCGCGCCATGGACACCTGGCCTTTGCCGCCGTCAATCAGCACCAGGTCGGGCAGCCGGGCCTCGCCGCTGCGCGCAGCCTCGGACAACTTGCTGTACCGGCGCAGCAGCACCTGGCGCATGGCGGCGTAGTCGTCGCCCGGCGTGATGCCGTCGATGTTGTAGCGCCGGTATTCGGCGCTTTGCATGCGGTGGTCGTGGAACACCACACAAGACGCCTGGGTGGATTCGCCGGCGGTGTGTGAAATATCAAAGCACTCAATGCGCAGCGTTTCCAGGCTATCCAGGGGCAAATCCAGCGCCTGGGCCAAGGCGCGCGTGCGGGCCTGTTGCGAACCCTGCTCGGCCAGCAACCGGGCCAGTTGCAGGTCGGCGTTCGTCTGCGCCATTTCCAGCCAGACGCGGCGCTGCTCACGCGGCTGGTGCACCGCCGCCACCTTGTTGCCCACTTGCTGCGAGACAGCCCTCATGAGCTGCTTGTCCACCGGGTGGCTGCACACCAGGGTCGCCGGTACAGCGACATCCAGGTAGTGCTGGGCAATAAAAGCCTCCAGCACCAAGGACTCGACTGATTTGGTGGCCTGTGCTGCTTGTGCTGCTTGCGCTTCTTTCACCGCTTCAGTTTCTTGCGTTTCTTGCTCGGCCAGTGGTGCATCGCTGGCCGTGTCATCAAAAGCCGCCATGTCCACAGCGCTTTCCACGTGGGTGGGAAAGTACGGCCTATCACCCAGGTGCCGCCCGCCGCGCACCATGGCCAAGTTCACGCAGGCTTTGCCGCCATGAACCTTGACCGCCAGGATGTCCACATCCACGTCAGACGTGTTGTTGCCGCCCAATTCCATCGATTGCTGGTGCAGCACTTTGGACAGCGCGGACATCTGGTTGCGCAACTCGGCGGCTTGCTCGAACTCCAGCCGCTCGGCATGGCCCAGCATTTTCTGCTCCAGCTCGGTCAGCAGCTCCTGGGTTTGGCCCCGCAAAAAACGCTCGGCATTGACGGCATCGGCCGCGTACTGCTCTGGCGTGACATGACCCACGCACGGGCCAGAACAACGCTTGATTTGGTACAGCAGGCAAGGCCGGGTGCGGTTGTTGAAC
Source organism: Polaromonas sp. (assembly GCA_040400935.1). GTDB lineage: Bacteria > Pseudomonadota > Gammaproteobacteria > Burkholderiales > Burkholderiaceae_C > Polaromonas. The sequence goes on along the minus strand of JBBAPH010000011.1, from coordinate 48,841 downwards.
ACCGTGTCTTCGCAGGTGCGAAGGCGGAACACCTTTTGCAGCAGCAACATGCTTTCCTTGACCGCCCAGGCACTGGGGAACGGGCCAAAGTAATGGTGCTTCTTCTCAATGGCACCGCGGTAGTACGCCATGCGCGAATAGCGCGGGGCTTGCGCCGTGCCGGGGGTATCCAGGCCGGGCTGGGCCGCGGTCAGCTTCAGGTAGGGGTAGCTCTTGTCGTCTCGAAACAAGATGTTGAACTTGGGGTTCAGCGTCTTGATGAGGTTGTTCTCCAGCAGCAAGGCCTCGGCCTCGGACCGCACCACCGTGGTTTCCAGCCGGGCAATGCGCGTGACCATGTGGCCGATGCGCGTGGCGCCATGGGTTTTTTGAAAATACGTGCTGACGCGCTTTTTCAAGTTGCGCGCCTTGCCCACATACAGCACGCCACCTTCGGCGTCGAAGTAGCGGTACACGCCGGGCAAACCGGGCAGCGCGGCCACTTCGGCCAGCAGGGCTTGGCGGGGGAGGTCCAGTTGAGGAGCGGCCTCGCTAGAGCTCGTGTCAGCGGTATCTGTCGACTCAGTCATCTTGGTTCGGCCTAGCCCACCTGAATGTGTTGCCGCAGCCAATCGGCAAATTCATCTTCACCTAATTCGCCAGCGGCCAGAGCTAGCATGGTCAATACACAGGCAGCATCGTCAGCCAGCAGGCTCCAACCATTGAGGGCCAAGAACAACTCCACCGCCACAAAGGCCGTTCGCTTATTGCCGTCCACAAATGGATGATTACGAGCCAAGCCGAAGCCATAGGCCGCGGCCAAGGCTGCGGCGTCGGGCTCGACGTATGCAGCCAAATTAACGGGGCGATTCATGGCCGAGTCAAACAGCCCCTCGTCGCGCATACCGCCGCGCCCACCATGCTCTGCCAACTGCTCATCGTGCACAGCACGCATGACCTGGGCGTCCAGCCAAACCCAGGTCTTGGCGGCTTGACTCATTTAGCCAGTTCCCTGAGCACATGACGGCGGTCTTTCATGATCTTGCGCGCCGCGCTCATCTGCGCCTCAAACTCAGCGTCATAGGGCGTCATCATCACAGCGCCATTAGCCGCCTCCGTCACAAACACGGTGTCGCCCTTTTCCAGCTTGAGCTTGGACAGCAGTTCCTTGGGCAAAATCACGCCGACAGAATTGCCGATTTGGGTCAGTTTGAGGGTGGTCATCGTGAGTTCCTTGTGAAGCTTGGGCGTCCCATGTTCTAACAGCCGTTATATTACCGCCAATCCCCTCTTCAACCAAGCCAGCCCATCGCCGCCCACGCTCGTTTTTATGCAAGACCGCCGCTCATGGGACATTTTTTGCCAGGTCATCGACAACTTTGGTGACATCGGCGTTTGTTGGCGGCTGGCGCGGCAATTGAGCCAGGCTGGCCAAACCGCGCGCCTGTGGGTGGACGACGCCTCGGCACTCGGCTGGATGGCCAACGGCGCAGAACTGGAAGCGGGCATAGAGGTTCGGCCTTGGGAACAAGCCAGCGAAGTGGCTGCTTTGCGAGACCTCGCGCCTGCCGATGTGTGGATAGAAGCCTTTGGCTGCAATATCCCCGAGGCCTTTGTGGCGCATGCCGCCGCCACCCGCCAAAGCCAGCCCGCTTGGATCAACCTCGAATACCTGAGTGCCGAGGACTGGGTGCCCAGGCTGCACGGCCTTCCCTCCCCGGTCATGAGCGGGCCGGCCAAGGGCTGGAGCAAGCAGTTTTTCTACCCCGGCTTCACGCCGGGCACAGGCGGCTTGCTGCGCGAGCCCGGCTTGCTGGAACGCCAACAGGCTTTCCGCACCACTGAGCGCAGTGCCTGGCGGGCGGCCCACGCACCCGCGCTCGCCCGGCAAGACAAATTGATCAGCCTTTTTTGCTACGAGCCTGCCGGACTTGCGCGACTCCTTGAGCAACTGAGCACTCAGCACGACCATTTGCTGGTCACCCCCGGGCGCGCCCTAGCCGCTGTCCAAGTTGCACGGGCACAGGCCAGCAACGCGCCAAGTTGGTCCGCGCTGCCCTACACCGACCAAGACGGCTTTGACGAGATGCTTTGGGCTTGCGACCTGAACTTGGTGCGCGGCGAAGACTCTTTGGTGCGGGCACTCTGGGCCGGGCAGCCGTTTGTCTGGCACATCTACCCGCAGGACGATCAGGCGCATGCGGCCAAGCTGAACGCTTTTCTGGACTGGCTGGAGGCGCCGGACAGCCTGAGGCACTTTCATGCCGCGTGGAACGGTCTGGCAAAGGGCGACTTGCCAGCGCTGGACGACGCCACCTTGGCGCAATGGGCGCAGTGCGCGGCACAGGCACAGGGGCGGCTCCTGAGTCAGCCAGATTTACTCACCCAATTGAGCGCGATGGTCCAGGCCTGAGTGCGGGCCAGGGGCGTCAGAGCCCGGGCCCAGGGGAGCGGCTCGCCGGTTAGAATAGAAGGCTTCGCCTCCCTTCGAATACTTTTTCGACCCCCACCTTATGAAAATCGCTCAAGAAATCCGCGCCGGCAACGTCATCATGCACGGCAAGGACCCGATGGTTGTCCTGAAGACCGAATACAGCCGTGGCGGCCGCAACTCGGCCACCGTGCGCATGAAGCTCAAAAGCCTGATCGCCAACTTCAACACCGAAGTCGTTTTCAAGGCCGACGACAAGATGGACCAGGTCATCCTCGACAAGAAGGACTGCACCTACTCGTACTTCGCCGACCCCATGTACATCTGCATGGACGAGGAATACAACCAGTACGAAGTCGAAGCCGAAAACATGGGCGACTCGCTGAACTACCTGCAAGACGGCATGGAACTCGAAGTCGTGTTCTACGACGGCAAAGCCATCTCCGTGGAACTGCCCACCAGCGTGCAGCGCGAAATCACCTGGACCGAGCCCGCCGTCAAAGGCGACACTTCCGGCAAAGTGCTCAAGCCCGCCAAGCTGGCCACCGGCTTTGAAATCGGCGTGCCGATTTTCGTGGCGCAAGGCGACGTGGTCGAGATCGACACCCGTACCGGCGAATACCGCAAGCGCGTCTAAACCCTTCAGTGGTTGGGATGGTAAAAAAGGCTCCTACTCAGGAGCCTTTTTTCTTGATGGCCCATTCGCAAGCGGCCCTTAAACCCTGACGCATGACGCCTGATGCTCGACTTCAACGAACTGCCCATTCCCTTTCGCATGCAGCCTGGCCTGCGCCGCATCGAAGAAGTTCGCTTGCACGCCTTGGCGCCAACCAGTGATCTGTTCCGCGAAAAACAGCAGGTGTGGCAGGCCGGCCAGTCGAGGCTGATGGTGTCCGGCTTTGACCCCGGCCCGGCGTTGGCGGCCATCGAGGCTCGGCTCCCCCCTAATCCAAACCTCAGCGATCTGCCCCTGGAGTTGCGGGTTGAAGAGGACCTCGCCGTGCTCGATTCACGCACCGGCACCCTGCCCTGGCTTTGCATTTGCACGCCTACCCATTGGGCGCCGGAAGAAAAGCTGGGCCTGAGCCTGACCGCTGTACACGCCCCCGTCGCGGACAACCCAGCCCTGATCGCGGCCATCGAACCGCTGGTGGCCATGGTGACCAAGGGCGGGAGTTGGGAGCGCTCGGTCTGGACGCTGACGCCGTCTGCCCACTACGACTTGCACCCGCATCGCCACCCCCGTCAGCCTTGGCCTGACGACACAGCAGACGCAGCAGCTTCACCCCAAGCACTGGCCCGCCAATGCTTCGTGCGCACAGAAAAACAGCGCTTTTTCCCCGTCCCGGCCGAGGGGGGTATCCGGCAAGCGGTGTTCGCCATCCATACCCGCATCGTCCCTCTCGACGCCGCCGTACAAACTGCCACGCAAGCCCAACGCCTGCACCACTGGCTGGCCTCCATGTCCCCGGCCGTTCTGGCCTACAAAAACCTGGCGCCGGTGCGAGGGCGCATTCTGGCTTGGCTACAAGATCGGATTAACGCATCTGCATGAGGCAACTCAAGCATTCGGCTCGTACACAATCAAAGTCATGGAAAACACCCAGAACCTTTCTGAAAGCCGACTGGCCGACGCCTGGGCCGAACTGCAGGCCCATGCCAACAGCGGCAGCCCCTTGCAGGGCGATGCGTACCGCCTGGCCTTTGCCGACCCTGAATTTTTGCTGCGCCGCGAAACACGCGGCGTGCGCATGCAACTGGAGATGCTCAAGCCCGATCTGGACCAGCAAACGCTGGGCATTGAAAACACTATCGTGGTGTTTGGCAGTGCCCGCTTTCCGGCGCCCGAGCAGGCTGAGGCGGGATTGGCCGTAGCCCAGGCTTCAGGCGATGCGGCAGCTTTGAGTTTGGCGGAGCGGCACGTGCGCAACTCGCGGTTTTATGACCAGGCCCGGCTCTTTGGCCGGCTGGTGGCCAGCTACAGCAAGGCGCGTCCGGCCAAGGACCAGCTCTTCATTTGTACGGGCGGCGGCCCCGGCATCATGGAAGCAGCCAACCGTGGCGCGCATGAGCTGGGCATGCCGAACGTGGGCTTGAACATCGCGCTGCCACACGAGCAAAGTGCCAACCCGTATGTCTCGCCAGAGTTGAACTTCAAGTTCCACTACTTCGCCATGCGCAAGATGCACTTCATGATGCGGGCTAAGGCGCTGGTGGCTTTTCCAGGTGGCTTTGGCACGCTGGACGAGTTGTTTGAAGTCATCACCCTGGTGCAGACCCGCAAGGCCAAGCCCGTGCCCATCATCTTGTTTGGCACGGCTTACTGGAAGCGCTTGTTCAATTTCGACGTGCTGGTGGAAGAAGGCGCGATCTCGCCAGAAGACTTGGCCTTGTTCGAGTACGTGGACACGCCCGAAGCCGCCTGGGGCGCGATCAAGGACTTCTACCGGCTCTGAACTGGTTCTGCACCAGTCGGGTCAGTGGTGACTCGTGCCTTCCTGAGCCAAGCTGTCACGCAGCAACCAAGCCGTGCGTGAGCCCACGCCCACCAGCCCGCCCACCAACCAAAAGACGCCGGAAATGCCAATCACGGCACCGGCCGAACCGAACAGCAGCGGCAGTGCAATGCTGGACGCGGTGATCGCCATCAGCCGCAGCCCCAGCGCTTCACCCTGGCGAGCTTCAGGGGTGATCTGGTGCAGCATGCTCATGACCATGGGCTGCACCGTGCCCAGCGCCAGACCCAGCGCCACCGAGCACAGGCCCATGCCCAGGGCAGAAGGCATGAGCGGGTAGACGGCATAGATCAGCGCGGCAGCAATCATGGCACCGGCCATCACGGCCCACTCTCGCAAATGAGCGGCTACCAAGGGCATGACCATGCGCACGGCCACCGCCGCCAAGGCGAAGCCGCCCAGGATGGTGCCGATCACCGACGCGCTGATGCCGCGCTCATGGCCCAGCACGGGCACCACAAAGGTGTGCACGTCCCAGCAGGCGGCCATGAACCAGTTGACCATCATCAAGCGCCTGAAACTGGTTTGTCGCAGCAGGTCCCAGGCGCGCGGAGGAACGCCTTGGCTTGGAACTTCCACGCGGGGCAACTCACGCACGGTGCGCACCAAGTACCAACTCACCAGCGGGAACAAGGTCAGCATCAAAAAAGCAGCACGATAACCAGGCAGACTGCCCGCCGAAGGACCTGCGTGGTCAATCAGCATGCCGGCGGCAAACGGCCCCACGAAGTTGGAGAACGCCGGCCCGATGGACAACCAGCTGAACACCTGGCGCAGCTGCAAGCCGCCTTCAGCAGCACGGCCGACATGCCGCTGCAAGGCAATGACCGTGATGCCTGTGGCGCCGCCGGTGAGCAGTGCTGTGAGGCACAGCACCGGAAAGATGGGAAAGGCGACCGCCAAGCCAGCGCCCAGCCCGGCCGCAATGATGCTGAAGCCCATGGGGCGGCGCAGGCCATGCCGGTCTACATAGCGGCCAGCGGGCAAGGCCAGGAACAGCTGGGTCAGCGCGAACAATGAGAGCAATACGCCCACGGCGGCAGCGCTGTAGCCGTCGCGCAAGGCCAGCAGCGGCGCGCTCATGCGCGCACCAGCCATGGTGGCGTGCAGGAAAAACTGCGCCAGGATCAGGCGGGCCAACTCACGGTTCATGCGGTGTCTGTCGCCCTCGTCTTAGCTGTCATCTGGCGCCTCATCAGTCTTGCTCGCGGTCCGTCGGGTCCAAGGGCAACAAGCGGGCTGACTCCGCCTCGGGCAGGGCCTCTACCTGTCGCAGCGCCTTGCCCATCACCCGGCTGCGCTGCTCGGCACTGTTCAAGGTGTTGAGCACGGTTTCGGTTTGCGACTTGACCTTGGCCAGCACATCGCCGAATTTGCCGAACTCCGTCTTGACGGCTCCCAGCACCTGCCAGACTTCGCTGGAGCGTTTTTCAAGGGCCAGCGTCCTGAAACCCATTTGCAAAGAGTTCAGCATGGCCAGCAAGGTGGTCGGGCCAGCCAGCACCACGCGGTGTTCGCGCTGCAAAGCTTCCATCAGCCCGGGCCGGCGCAGCACTTCGGCATACAGCCCTTCAGTCGGTAAAAACAAAATCGCAAAGTCGGTGGTGTGCGGCGGCGCGATGTATTTTTCGCTGATGGACTTGGCCTCTAGGCGAATGCGCACTTCCAGTGCCTTGCCCGCCACTTCGGCACCCAGGCCGTCGGCGCGTTGCTGGGCATCGAGCAGGCGTTCGTAATCTTCGTTCGGGAACTTGGCGTCAATCGGCAGCCAGACCGGCAAGCCGGAGTCGCTGCGCCCGGGGAGCTTGATGGCGAAATCCACGTTGTTGCGCGTGCCGGGCCGGGTAACCACTTGGGCCTCGTACTGCTCTACCGTGAAGACCTGCTCGAGCAAGGCCGAGAGTTGCGCCTCGCCAAAAATGCCGCGCGTCTTGACATTGGTCAGCAGGTGCTTGAGGTCACCCACGCCTTGGGCCAGCGTCTGCATTTCGCCCAGGCCTTTGTGCACCTGCTCCAGTCGGTCAGCCACTTGCTTGAAGCTCTCGCCCAACCGTGCCTCCAGCGTGGTCTGCAGTTTCTCATCCACCGTGGCGCGCATCTGGTCGAGCTTTTTCTCGTTGCCGTCTTGCAGGGCTGTCAGGCGCTGCTCGACGGCTTGGCGCATTTCGGTCAATCGCCGCTCGTTGCCTTCGGCCATCAGGCGTTGCTGCTCTTGCAAGCCTTCGGCAAAGCGGCGCAACGCGGCGTCTTGCGCTTCACGCGCTTGCAGCAGGCCCAGGGCTTGGGCTTCGCGCGCTTGTGCCAGCGATTGGCCCACGGCTTCGCTGCCGGCCTGGGCTTGCTGGGTCAGGGCCTGGGTGGCAGTTTGCAGGGTTTGCGCGACCTGCTGCTGCATGGCGGCGAGTTGGACGCGGAAGGAATCAATCTGCTCGTTCTGCGTGCGCGCCACGTCGCCAGACTGGGCCAGCAAGGCTTGCTGAAACAAGGACAGGCCCTGGGTGAGCTCGCCCCGCGTGTCGCGGGCGCTGGCTTGCACTTCGCTGCGCAGCTCTCGCTCCAGGCGCTCGCCAGCGGTGGCGAGATTGGTCATGCCGGCCAGCAAAGTTTGCTGCGCACCGTCGTCGCCCCGCCTGGCGCCTTGCCGGATCAGCAAGACCACCATCAACACCAGGCTGAGCAGGCTCAGCGCCAGCAGCAGCCAAAACACCATCGGACTCACATCGTTCATTCAGTTCAGGCCTTCAGCACTGAGGGGTTGAGCGGCGTCAAAGGCGGCTTGCCAGCGAAGAAGGCCTGCAGGTTGTCGGCCGCCAGGTTGGCCATGGCCATGCGCGTGGGCACGGTGGCACTAGCGATGTGCGGGGTCAGCACCACGTTGGGCACCGTCAAGAGATCGGGGTGAACGGAGGGCTCGCCTTCAAACACGTCGAACCCTGCGGCGGCAATGGTGCGGTTTTTCAAGGCTCGGGCCAGCGCGGCGTCATCCACTATGCCGCCCCGAGCAATGTTGACCAGCGTGGCAGTCGGCTTCATTTGTGCCAGCTCGGCCGCGCCAATGGCGTGGTGCGAGGCAGCCGAATAAGGCAGCACCAGCACCAGGTGGTCGGCGGTCTTCAGGAGTTCTTGCTTGCTCACATAGCGGGCCTTGCAATCGGCTTCGGGCTGCGGGCTCAGCGGCGAGCGATTGTGATAAATCACGTTCATGCCAAAGCCGTGAGCGCCGCGTTTGGCAATGCCCTGGCCAATGCGGCCCATGCCCAAGATGCCGAGCGTGGCGCCGTGAATGTCGGAGCCAGCAAACATGTCAAAGCTCCACTTGGTCCATTTGCCAGCGCGCAAATAGTGTTCGCTCTCGGCGATGCGCCGGGCTGTCGCCATCATCAAGGCAAAGCCAAAGTCGGCGGTGGTTTCGGTCAGCACATCGGGGGCGTTGGTGCCCAGCACGCCAGCGGCGGTCATGGCGTCTAAATCAAAGTTGTTGTAACCCACGGCCATGTTGGCGCAAATCTTCAAGTCCGGGCAGGCCGCCAGCACGGCGGCGTCAATCCGGTCACCGCCCGTGGTGAAAACACCCTGCTTGCCTTGCAGGCGGCGGATGAATTCAGCCTGACTCCAGGTCTCGTCGGCCTGGTTGGCCTCCACATCTGCCCATTGCGCCAGGCGGGAAATCACCTCAGGGAAAACGGCGCGGGCCATCAAAATTTTAGGTTTTGTCATAGCGTTTTATTTGAACCAGATGAAAGTCATGATGACGAAAAGCGGCACCAGCACGGCGCAAGACCAAGCCATGTAGCCAAAGAAGCTGGGCATTTGAATGCCACGGTCTTCGGCAATGGACTTGACCATCAAGTTAGGCGCGTTGCCGATGTAGGAGTTAGCCCCCATGAACACCGAGCCGGCGGAAATCGCCGCCAGCACGGGGGCGAGTTGATTCATCAAAACCTGAGGGTTGCCGCCCGCGGTGTTGAAGAACACCAGATAAGTGGGCGCGTTGTCCAGGAAGGAGCTGAGCACACCGCTCGCCCAAAAGTACATCATGGGGTCGGGTTGGCCGTCGGGCCGGGTCACCGCCGCGATCACGCCCGCAAACGGGCCGTTGAGGCCGGCCTTGAGCATGGCAATCACCGGGATGATGGTGAGAAAAATACCTGCAAACAGCTTGGCCACCTCGACCATAGGGCCCCAGGAAAACTGGTTGTCCTCATGCACCTGCGCTGCCGTGATGCGCAGCGACACCAGTGTGACCAGCACCAAGCCCACATCGCGCACCAGACCGGGGAGGCCAACGGCAGTGCCCATCACATCCAACTGCACCGGCGACTTCCAAAAGCCGCTGAGCAGCACCAGCCCAATGATGGCGCCCAGCAGCCAGAAGTTGGCGGCACCGTCAAACGCGATGGCGCGGCTGTCGGGTGTGGGGGCCACAGGCAACACGCCTTCGCGGCGGTAAAACCAGTTGTCGATCACCAAGAAAATCGCCAGCAAGCTGCCGACCAAGAACAGGGTTTCGGGGAAGATGTGCTTGACCGTCCAGAAGAAATCGACACCCTGCAAAAAGCCCAGGAACAGCGGTGGGTCGCCCAGCGGCGTGAGCGAGCCTCCGGCATTGGAGACGATGAAGATAAAGAAAACAATGACATGCGCCTTGTGCACCCGGTTGTCATTGGCGCGAATCAGCGGCCGGATCATCAACATGGACGCACCGGTCGTTCCCATGAAGCTGGCCAGCACGGCGCCAATCAACAAAATGGCGGCATTGAGCCCAGGGGTGCCATGCAGATTGCCGCGTATGTGAATGCCGCCCGCCACCGTGAACAAGGCTGTCAGCAACACGATGAAGGGGATGTATTCGCCGAGCAGCACATGCACCAGGCCGCCCAGGGCGGTGCCGGGACCAAACACCACGGCAAACGGTACGAAAAAAGCCAGCGCCCAGGCAGCGGCAATCTTGCCGTAGTGGTGGTGCCACACGATGGGCAGCAGCAAGGGCATGAGCGCTATCGACAGCAAGATGCCGACAAAAGGCACGGCCCAGGCAGCGCTCAGTTGGGCCGCGTCAATATCGGCAGCCAAGGCTAAGGCAGGGCTCAGGCCGGCTAGCAACACCGCCAAACAACGCGGCGACAAAACCAAAGCAGAGAAAAAGCCCAAAAACCGACTCGGGCGAGGCGAGCCGGTTAAAGCGTTCATGGCATTCAAAGCGCTGTCTCCGTCAGTTATTGTTATGGAAAACAGCGATTGTCCTGCATGTGCGCGCCTTGGGCAGCTAACGCCCTCGCTCAGGGCTTCACTGGGCCTGGCCCTCAGCTGATGTCGAAGACCTGGCGCAGGTAGGCCAGGTATTTCTCGTCTTCGCACATGTTCTTCGACGGTGTGTCCGACAGCTTGGCCACGGGTTGGCCGTTGCACTGCACCATCTTGATGACGATCTGCAGCGGCTCGTAGCCCAGGTCGTTGGTCAGGTTGGTGCCGATGCCAAAGGCCAGCTGACAGCGATCCTTGAACTGGCGGTACAGCTCTATGGTGCGCGGCACGGTCAGCCCGTCGCTGAAGATCAAGGTCTTGGTCTGCGGGTCCACCCTATTCCGGCGGTAGTGCGCAATCAGGCGCTCGCCCCAGGCGAACGGGTCACCGCTGTCATGGCGGGCACCGTCAAAAAGCTTGCAAAAGTACATGTCGAAGTCGCGCAAAAACGCGTCGATACCGTAGACATCGCTCAGCGCAATGCCCAGGTCGCCCCGGTATTCCTTGGCCCAGGATTCAAAAGCAAACACCTGGCTGTCACGCAAACGCGGACCCAGCGCCTGGCAGGCCTGCAGGTATTCGTGCGCCATGGTGCCTAGGGGGGTGAGGCCCAGCTTCATGGCGTAAAGCACGTTGCTGGTGCCCGCGAACTGCCCTTTGCTGCCTGCGCCCAGGCGGTCGATCAGTGTGCGCAGGACTTCTTCATGCCAGGCCCGGCTGTAGCGGCGGCGAGTGCCGTAGTCGGCAATCTTCAGGGCGCCCAGCCCCTCGGCTTGCAACTGACCGATTTTGTGGTCCAGGCGCTTGCGGCCTTCAATGAAGTCCGGCAGTTTTTGCGCGTTACGGAAATAGACCTCATTGATGATGGCCAGCACCGGAATCTCAAACAAGATGGTGTGCAGCCACGGCCCTTTGATCGACACATCGATCTCGTCCGAGGGCAGGGCCTGCACCGTGATGTATTTCGCGTTGAGGCGAAACAGTCCCAAAAAATCCACGAAGTCGCTCTTGATGAAGCGCATGGACCGCAGGTAAGCCAGCTCGGCGTCCTGGAACTTCAGGCTGCACAGGGCGCTGATTTCCTCGCGGATTTCATTGACCAGCGGGGCCAGTGGCGCCACGCCCGAACTGCCCGCGTTGCGGCACTTGAACTTGTATTCCACCTGCGCGCCCGGGAACTGGTGCAGCACCACCTGCATCATGGTGAACTTGTAGAGGTCCGTATCGAGCAGGCTGGTGATGATCATGGCGAAGGTGGTGTCAGGCTAGAACCTGGTGGCAAGCGACAAGGGGACAAGGGGCCGGCGATTAGCCGAGGAAGTCCACCTCGAACAGCAGGGTGGCATTGGGAGGAATGACGCCGCCAGCGCCGCGGGCGCCGTAACCCAGCTCAGCCGGAATGATGAGGCGGCGCGTACCGCCCACCGACATGCCCTGAACGCCTTCGTCCCAACCACGAATGACCTGACCGGCGCCCAGCGAAAACTCAAACGGCTGGCCGCGGTCTTTGCTCGAGTCGAACTTAGCGCCTTGCACGCCGTCGTTGAACAGCCAGCCGGTGTAGTGCACGCTCACGTGGTTGCCCGCTTTGGCAATGGCGCCAGTGCCCAGCACGGTGTCTTCGTACTGCAGGCCGGATTCGGTGGTGGTGATGCTCATGAACAATTTCCTGAAGGTTAAAAAATGGCCCGGAGATGGGCCCAAGGATGGTAAAAAAACAGGAGGCGTGTTGCCCGCGTCAAGCCCGCACTTTACCTGCAACCAGCACCATCACTTGGTCGGCCGCTGCGGCCACTTGCTGGTTTTGCTCAGCCACCAACAAGGCCAGGCCGCTGTTTTTAAGCGCCAGCAGCGCGTCGCGGATGGACTCGACCAGCACGGGAGAAATGCCTTCGCAAGGCTCGTCCAGCAACAGTAAGCGAGGCGCCGTCATCAAGGCGCGGGCAATGGCCAGCATTTGCTGCTCGCCCCCACTCATCAGCGCCGCCGGGCGGGCCAGCAAGGGTTTGAGCAAGGGGAACAAGTCGAGCACCTGCGCCTGCCGGTCGGCGCTGTAGCGCCCGCCCGCCACGCGCAGGTTGTCCTGCACGCTCAGGGCCTGGAACAAACGACGATCTTCGGCCACGTAGGCCAGGCCGGCCTGCGCACGGCGGTGGGTCGGCAAGGTCAATAAATCGAGCGCGGGTTGACCCGCCTGCGGCCGGTAGCTTGCGTGGCCTCGCGCCTGAACTTCCAAGCCAATCAAGGACTTGAGCAGCGTAGATTTGCCCGCACCATTCAGGCCCTGCAGCACCAGCATCTCGCCAGCGCGCACCTGCAAAGACACACCAAACAAAGCCTGGGCTCGGCCGTAAAAAGCCTGCAGATCCTTCACCTCAAGCATGGCCGGCTCCTTTCGGATGACCGGGCCGGCCCAGGTAGCGCTGCTGCACCACCGGGTCAGCCGAGATTGCGTCGAACGAGCCTTGAGCCACCAGTTGGCCTTCCATCAGCACCAGCACGTGGTCGGCCACGCCGGCTACAGCGTCCATGTTGTGCTCGGTGTACAGCACGGCCATGCCCCGGTCGGCGAGCGACTTGACCAGCTTCATGAGGCTGGCCCGCTCCTGCTCGGCCAAGCCAGCCGCGGGCTCGTCCAACAGCAAGAGTTGCGGCTGTGCGGCCAGTGCCAGGGCGAGTTCGAGCCGCTTGCGTGCGCCGTAGGGCAGGCTCTGCGCCGATTGATCGGACAGCGCGGACAAATCCACCTGTGCCAGCAAAGCCTGCGCCTCCTCCACCGACTGCGCGTCCAACCGGCGCAGGGCTGACAGCTGGCCGGCGCGCGCCTGCACGGCCAGCTGCACGTTCTGCAAGGTGGTGAGCGCATCAAACACTTGTGCCACCTGGAAGGTACGCGCCACGCCCAGCGCCAAGCGCTGACGCGGGCTTTTACCCAGCAAGGGCTGGTCTTGCCAACTGACTCGGCCCGCCGTGACGGGCTGCTGGCCGGCAATGCAGGCAAAGCAAGTCGATTTGCCCGCGCCGTTGGGACCAATCAGCGCCACGCATTGGCCTGGCTGCACTGAAAAAGAGACGCCGTCCACCGCCCACACGCCACCAAAATGCCGCGCCAGGCCCTGCACTTGCAAACCGGTCTGAGCGCTCATGCGCCCTCCCCGGCTCGCCGACCCAGGCGCACCCGCCCCAGCCAGGCCAGCAAGCCCGTGGGCGAGGCGACCATGATCAGCATGATGAACACACCCAGCAGGCCGCGCCAATACGTGACTTCACGCCCCAGCTCTGCGCCGGCATACGTCAGCAGCGCACTGCCGGCCACGGCGCCCCAGAGCTGGTGAACCCCGCCCAACAGCACCACCAAGAGGGCATCGACCGACATGCCGACCGAAGCGGCAGAAGGGAACACCGCCCCCTTGTGCGCGGCAAACAAGCCGCCGGCCAAACCGGCCAAGGCGGCGCTTTGCACAAACACGCGGTACTTGAGCCAGTCCACGGGCAGGCCAGAGGCTTGGGCCCGCAAAGGTGCGTCTCGCAAAGCTTGCAGAGCGGCGCCCTGCACCGACAAGGCCAGTTGCCGCAGCGCCCAAACTGCGGTCAAGGCCATGGCTGCCAGCAACACAAAAAACGGCAGCCGACCATTCGCGCTGACCAGATTCAGGCCGATCACTCCGTTGTCGCCGCCGGTGAGGCTGACCCACTGCGTAGCCGCTGCCCAAACCACCTGGGCCAGCGCCAGCGACAGCATGGCCAGGTACACGCCAGCGCTGCGCACCACCGCCGCGCCAAAGAGTGCCGCCAACACGGCAGCGGCGGCAACCGCCACAGCCAGGGCCAAAGGCAAAGAGGCTCCCCACGCGCTGTGCGACAAGGCCGCGCCATAAGCGCCCATGGCAAAAAACGCCGCATGCCCAAAGCTGACCAAGCCGCCCAAGGCCATCATGGCCTGCAGGCTGACACCAAAAATCATCAACACCAAGGCGTCAGCGGCCAGCGCTTGCCAATACGGCCCTCCGGCCCAGGCCGCTGCCGCCAAAGCCAGCAAGGCAGCGCTGGCCAGCAGGCTGTGCCGCCTGGAGGCCAAGCCGCGAAAGGTCTGGGCCAACTCGCGTGGGCCTTGCAGATGGGCGGCCAGCTGACCTGCCAGCCCCTGCGGGCGAAACACCAGCACCACCGCCATGGTGAGAAACACAATCACCAGCGTGGCCTGCGGAAACCATTGAATGCCGATGGCGTGCACCAAGCCGATCAAGAGCGCCGCCACAAAAGCGCCGCCAATGCTGCCCAGCCCGCCCATCACGACCACCACAAAGGTTTCCACAATCACGTTCATGTCCATTTGCAGGTGCGCCGGTTCACGCGGCAACTGCAAGGCGCCGCCCAGGCCGGCCAGCGCGCAACCCAGCATCACGGCCCCCAGCATCAGGGGCTTGGGGTTCACGCCCAAGGCGGCGAGCATGTCGCGGTCCAGCGTGGCGGCACGCAGCCGCTGGCCAAACAAGGTGTAGCGCAGCAACACATGCAGGCCCAACCACACTAACGGACCTAGCAGCATGACCGCCAGCTGGTAAGTGGGGAAGAATTCTTCCCCAATCTGCACCGCCCCCTTCAGACCCGGAAAGCGCGGTGCAAACACTTCAGCGCTGCCAAAGCCCCATTGCATGGCGTCGTGCAGGGCCAGCGTCAGGCCGAAGGTGGCGACCAGCTGGTACAGCTCCGGCGCGCCCACCATGCGCCGCAGGAGCAAAAACTCCGCCAGGGCGCCAGCCAGCGCAGCCGCCAGCGCGCCCAGGAACATGGCCAGTGCGTAGAGCGCGGCGCTGTCGGCCCAAGCGGGGAACCAGTTCGTCACCCAGTGCGCCGTGAACAACGCGCCCAGCATGAAAAAGCTGCCGTGCGCGAAGTTGACGATGCGGGTGACGCCAAAAATCAGCGTCAGCCCCGCCGCCATCAAGAACAGCGTGGTGGCATAGGACAGCCCGCCCAGCAGTTGCACCCAGGTCACGCTCATGGCGCGGCGGCCCGCTCAGCGTTCAGAGCCAAGTGGTGAAGTCCTTGGCGGGCACACGGGGCGTGCGGAAGGTGTTCACCAGCGCCGCCGGGTCGGCATAGCCCAGGGCCATGCCGCAGACCAGCATGTCGTCGGGCCCCGCGCCAATGTGCGGCAGCACGATCTTGGAAAAACCATTCCAGGCCGCCTGCGGGCAGGTGTGCAGGCCGTGGCCGCGCGCGGCGACCATGAGGGTCTGCATGAACATGCCGTAGTCCACCAGGCTACCGCGGCCCATGACGCGGTCCACCGTGAACATCAGGCCAACGGGTGCGTCAAAAAACCGGAAGTTGCGCTGGTGCTGGGCGTGCATCTTGTCTTTGTCGCCCTTGCCAATGCACAGCAAGCCATACAGGCCCCAGCCGTTTTCGCGGCGGCGGTCGATGTAAGGCGACACCCATTTCTCGGGGTAATAGTCGTAGGGCTCTTTGTATTCCGCGGCCAGCGCCGGGTTGGCGCGAATGGCGTCATGCGCGCTGCACACCTGGCTGACCAGGCTGTCGCGGCTGGCGCCCTGCAACACGTAGACCTTCCAAGGTTGGGTGTTGGTGCCCGAAGGGGCCCGTGCGGCCAACTCCAGCAGATGCTCGAGCTTGGCGCGCTCGACGGCTTGGGGCAGAAAAGCGCGCACGGACATGCGGCTGTCGATGGCTTGGTCCACCGGGTTGTAGATGATTGTTGTCATTGAAGGCCTTTGAGAACGGCTAAAAAATCGGCGGGTAAGGCGGCGGGGCGGCGGCTGGCGCGGTCCACATACACATGCACGAAGTGGCCTTTGGCAGCGCACGGCTGCACTGGGTCGTCCACGGCCCCGGCAAAAAGCCCCACTTCATAGCGAACGCTGGAACTGCCGATGTGCGCCACGCGTATGCCAGCGTCCACGGGCTGCGGAAAGGCCAGCGGCGCAAAATAATCGCATTGGGTTTGCACCACCAGGCCAATCAGCGCGCCGGCGTGTACGTCGAGCACGCCTCGCTCGATCAAATAACTGTTCACCGCTGTGTCAAACCAGCTGTAGTAAACGACGTTGTTCACGTGGCCATACACATCGTTGTCGGCCCAGCGGGTGCTGATGCGGCGAAAAACCGGGTAGGCGCTGCGGGGCTCGGCTTGGGGACGGCTCATGCGAGAGATGTGGGCAGTGATGAGGAAAGTTAGTCTGAGCCAAAGCAAATACGCTGCCATGGGAGCGCTTGATTTTGCCAGCAAGGCCACTGGACTCTGCGGCCATGAGGCGGTGTTAAAACCGCATCTGCCAATGCCGCCAATAACTCAGCGCCACCTGGTAGGTATTCATTTGCACCTGCACCGTCTCTTCCAGATTGCGGCCGTAACCGCCGGCCATGGCCATGGCCAGGGGAATACGCCGCTGCCAAGCCCAGTCAAATACCCGTCGGTCGCGCGCTTCCAGACCATCAAAACTCAGGGACAGCTTGCCCAGGCGGTCACCCTCATAGGGGTCAGCGCCCGCCAAGTAAATCACCAGACCGGGCTTGAAGCGGCGGTCCAACTCGTCCAAGGCCAAGTCCAATGCTGCTAGGTACTCGGCGTCGCCGCAGCCGTCCGGCAGGTCTACGTCCAAGTCGCCGCTGACTTTGCGAAACGGAAAGTTGTTGGCGCCATGCAGCGAGAGCGTGAAGACGCTGGGGTCGGCTTTGAAAATGCTGGCCGTGCCGTTGCCCTGGTGCACGTCCAGGTCAATCACGGCGACCTGCAAGGGCTCGCGCTGCTGCCGATGCCATCGAGACCATTCGGCCTGCATCAGCCGGGCGGCCACGGCTGCGTCGTTGAACACGCAAAAGCCGCCCCCTTGGTCGGCGCTGGCGTGGTGGGTGCCGCCCGCCAAGTTGGCGCCAATGCCTTGCGGTCGGCCATCGGAGTCAGGCGATAAGCCCAGGGCGCTGCGAGCCGCCGCCACAGTGGCACCGGCCGAGCGCCGGGAGCGCTCCACCATGGCCAGGCTCCAGGGAAAGCCAATTTCGCGGATCTGCTGCGCGCTCAGGGTTCCGTCCGCCACGGCGGCGATGTAGCCGGGGCTGTGCGCCAGCGCCAATTCGCCATCGGTAGCGGCCGGCGCCACCAAGCACTGCAACTCAGGCAGTTCGGCCTGCACGCGTTCCCGCAGACGCTGGTATTTGCCCATGGGAAAGCGGTGGCCCGGCGGCAGTGGCAAAACAAACTGGTCAGCTAAATAGACGTGCAAAACAAGGCTCTGGAATAGGTTTGAGCTGCGCTCGAATAGGCCTGCTTCGACCTAGAAACCCGAGTTTTGGGCGTCGAAGGCCGCGTGGTGCCGGGCGATTGTGCCCGTCTCAAGCCGCCTTAGAGCACCGCCTCTAATATGCTGCAGTGCAGCAAATCCGCCTTGTTTTGGCCTGGGTTTACCCTATACTTCACCTCATGTTGCAGTGCAGCAATTGGCGCCTCAAGTGGCGCTGCTGAAGAAGGCAACTCACCTTTTCTTTTTCATTCATCACTACTGGAGATTCGAATATGTTGACCGCAGAACAAGTCATGGCCTCGCAAAAAGCCACTCTGGAAACCCTGTTTGGCCTGACCAACAAGGCTTTTGAAGGCGTTGAGAAATTGGTCGAGCTGAATGTGCAAGCTTCCAAAGCTGCGCTGGCCGAGACCGCCAACCACACGCAAGCCGTCATGAGCGTGAAAGACGCCCAGGAACTGCTGACCCTGCAAGCTGGCCTGATGCAGCCCCTGGCTGAGAAGACCGCGGCTTACAGCCGTCACCTGTACGACATCGCCAGCAACACCACGGCCGAATTCGGCAAGGCTGTTGAAGGCCACGCTGCTGACGCACAAGCCAAGTTTGTCGGCTTGGTCGACAGCGCTGCCAAGAACGCTCCTGCCGGTTCCGAAACCGCCGTGGCCGTGATGAAGAGCGCCTTGGCTGCCGCCACCAACGCTTTTGAGTCGGTCCAAAAAGCCGTCAAGCAGGCGTCTGACATGGCCGAAGCCAACTTCACCGCTGTGAGCAACACCGCTGTGAACGCTGCCAAGCCAGCCACCGCATCGCGCAAGCGCTGAATCCCGCCCGGGTTGCACCAGCAGCCCCGCGATTGAGGCGAAGATTGTCTCCTCGGGTTCCCAGGAAAGTTGTTTCAAGGACCCGTTGCAAAGCCCGACTCAGGTCGGGCTTTTTTTCGTCTTTCGGGAATAGGCTCATCCCGGAAAAGTTGATAGTTGCCGCAGCTGCTTTGCTGAGGCGGGTTCCGCTCTTCTCGGGCACACCGCTAAGGCGTAGCGGTTGCTGGCTCATGCCGGGGTACCGGAAATCGCCAGCCCCCGCTACGCCTCATCGGTGTGGGTTGAGCGTGCTGATGCCGTTGAATTCGGGATCGGGATCGGGATCGGGATCGTATGCAGTGCTGCGAGTCGCCAGCAGAGGTTCCATCGCCACGTTTTGCGCGGGAAACCCAAGCCGGGCAAAACACCCCATTCCTCGCCTGCAACAACCCCACAAAGCGTTCAAGCCGGGTGGGGGTCGGCGGGCGATTTCTGGGTACTCCCAGCATGAGCCCGCTGGCCCCCACCCGGCTTGAACGCTAACGCACAGAACGCAGCGAGCTAGAGGGAAATTAACGCCCCTGCGCAGCCATCGCAGCATCGAGTTTGGCGCGCAACGCTGGCATAGCCGCCAACATTGCGGCACGTCCCGCATCGATGGCCTTTTGGCGCGCCGAAAAATCCGCACTTTTCAAACCTACGAGCGAGGGGCGAACCACCACGTCGGCTTCCCGGAGTTCATGCAGGTTGATGCTTTTACCCATGATGTTGAAGGTCTGCATCAGGATCTGGAAGGTGTCATTGGCGCTGCTGCTCTCTGGTGGGGTAGAGATATCCACCGCCACGATCACCTCGGCCCCCATTTGCTTGGTAAAGCGCACAGGCACCGGCGCCACCAAGCCGCCATCCACATAGTCGCGTCCGCTGATCCGCACTGGCATGAACACTGCAGGCACCGCGCTCGAAGCACGCACTGCGGTACCCGTGTCGCCCCGCTGGAACAACACTGCTTGCCCGTTCCCCAGGTCCGTGGCGACCACACCCAGCGGAATACGCATGTCTTCAATGACCCGGCCCGCCACCGCTTCATTCACATAACGGGACAGCGCATCTCCACGGAACACACCGCGGTTAACCAAGGGCAGCATCCAGTCGGTCAAGGCGACTTCCTCGATGGCCAAGGCGGCTTGCTGCAACTGCTGCGCGTTTTTCCCGCTGGCGTAAAGCGCAGCCACAAAACTGCCAGCCGACGTACCGACGATCACCGAGGGGCGCAAGCCCGCTTCTTCCAGCACCGAGATCACGCCCACGTGGGCAAAGCCCTTGGCCGCCCCGCCGCCCAGGGCCAGTCCGATGCGCGGCGTGCGCGCGGTCCCAGGCTCGGGCTTGGTCGGCAACCTTTCACCGCTGGGTCCGCTGGCGCATCCGGCTAAAAGGGCCAGACACACGGCCGCCACGCTGGCGGACCATCGCCGCCCGATCCGGCCAGCCCCCGGTTCACTGCACCGGTTAAACGTATTGAGAACAATTCGCGTTTGTATTAAACTATCCGACATTCCTGATCTTTCAACTTCCATCAACTTCAAAACCATGACGACTTCACGCCGCCTTTCCGCCCTAGCCACCCTGCTGGGGGCTGTGTTTGCCATGTCGCCGCTGGCCCAGGCTCAGCAGCAAACGCTCAACCTGTATTCTGCCCGGCACTACCAGACGGATGAGGCGCTTTATGACAATTTCAGCAAGGCCACCGGCATCAAGATCAACCGCGTGGACGCTGACGACGCCGGCATCCTGGCGCGGCTCAAAGCCGAAGGCGCTGCATCGCCCGCCGATGTGATCTTGCTGGTCGACGCTGCCCGACTGGGCAAGGGCGATAGCGACGGGCTGTTCCGCCCCATCAAGTCGGCCCTGCTGGAGTCGGCTATTCCGACCACCCTGCACGCCAAGCCGACTGCTGAAGGCATCACCTGGTTTGGTTTCTCCACCCGCGCCCGAGTGATCGTGTTTGACAAGTTGCGCGTCAAAAAAGCCGACGTGGACACCTATGAAGAGCTGGCAGACCCGAAAAACAAGGGTTTGCTGTGCACTCGTTCGGGCTCGCACCCGTACAACCTCTCCTTGTTCGGCGCCATGACCGAGCATCTGGGCGAAGCTGGCACAGAAGCCTGGCTCAAAGGTCTAGTGGCCAACATGGCCCGCCCGCCCAAGGGTGGCGACACGGACCAGATCAAAGGCGTGGCCAGCGGCGAATGCGGCATTGGCCTGACCAACACCTACTACCTGGCACGCATCATGCGGTCCAACTCGCCTGAAGACAAAGCCATCATGGACCGCGTTGGTGTGGTATTCCCCAACCAGCAAAGCTGGGGCACGCACGTGAATGTGGCTGGCGCGGCTGTGGCCAAGAACAGCAAGAACACGGCAGCCGCTGCGAAGTTCATGGAATACCTGGCCAGCCCCGACGCGCAAAACTATTTTGCCAACGGCAACAACGAGTGGCCGGTGGTGGCCAGCGTGAAGGTCAACAACCCAGCCTTGCAAGCCATGACGGGTGGCAGCTTCAAGTCTGAAACCATCCCGATCAGTGCCGTGGCCGCCAACCAGCTCAAAGTTCAGCAAATGCTGGACCGGGTCGGCTACAAATAAGCCGCGTCCCAGCCCCCGCAACAGCCCGGTTTTCGTCAGGAAACCGGGCTTTTTCATGCGTGATAATTGCCTGAGCGAGTTGACGTTACGTCAACGTCACTTCTTTTTTCCAGACCCAACAAAGGACATCTTCATGGACATCGCAGGCAAGGTATTCATCGTCACAGGCGGCGCCTCCGGGCTGGGTGAAGGCACGGCGCGCATGCTGGCCGACTTGGGCGGCAAGGTGGTGATTGCCGACATGCAGGCCGAAAAAGGCCAGGCGATTGCGCAAGAGATCGGCGGTGCCTTTGTGAAGTGCGACGTCAGTCAAGAAGCCGACGGCCAGGCCGTGGTGGCCCAAGCTGTGTCCATGGGCAAGCTGATGGGCTTGGTCAACTGCGCGGGCATTGCCCCGGCTGAAAAAACCGTGGGCAAGAACGGCGCGCATTCGCTGGCGGTGTTCAGCAAGACCGTCACGGTCAACTTGATCGGCAGCTTCAACATGATTCGCTTGGCCGCCGAGGCCATGAGCAAGAATGAACCCGAAGCCACGGGCGAGCGCGGCGTGATGATCTCCACCGCCTCGGTCGCCGCCTACGACGGCCAAATTGGCCAAGCCGCGTACAGCGCGTCCAAGGGTGGCGTGGTCGGCATGACGCTGCCCATCGCCCGCGACCTGGCCCGCAACGGCATTCGCAACATGACGATCGCCCCCGGCATTTTTGGCACGCCCATGATGTTCGGCATGCCCCAAGACGTGCAGGACTCGCTGGCGGCCAGCGTCCCCTTCCCGTCGCGCCTGGGCACGCCGCAGGACTACGCCAAGCTGGCTCGCCACATCATTGAAAACGAGATGCTCAACGGCGAAGTGATTCGCCTGGACGGCGCGATTCGCTTGGCGCCTCGCTGAGCGGGCAACTCGCTTTATCCCAAGCGCATGACGTGGCACCGCCTAAAGAACGTCATGCGCCAAACCACCACATGATGACACTGCGGCTGTGCCGATTGGCCGCAGTCTTTCTCGCGTCAGCGCTGGGGCTGGCCGGCTGTGCCATCCCGCCGCTGCTGTCATCGGCAGATCTGCGGCAACCCGAAGCCGCCTCAGGCTTCACACCCAAGACTGGTCACAACAGCCGTCATTTCTCGATCGCAGCGGCCAACCCACTGGCCACCCAAGCGGGTTACGACATCCTGAAAGCCGGCGGGTCGGCGGTTGACGCGGCCGTTGCCGTGCAAATGGTCCTGACCTTGGTCGAACCGCAGTCCAGCGGGATTGGCGGCGGCGCTTTCTTGCTGCACCACAACGGGCGCGTGACCGAGGCTTTTGATGGCCGCGAAACCGCGCCCGCAGCTGCCAACGAGAAACTGTTTCTGGACGCCAAAGGCCAAGCGCTGCCCTTTCATGAGGCCGCGGTTGGTGGCCGCTCCGTGGGCGTCCCCGGCGCTGTGCGCATGCTGGAGATGGCCCACCGCCAACACGGCAAACTGCCCTGGGCCAGTTTGTTCACGGCGGCGATTGAGTTGGCCGAGCAAGGCTTCGCGGTCAGCCCGCGCCTGAACCGCTTGCTCAGCCAGGACGTACACCTGCAAAAAGACCCAGTCGCCGCCGCTTATTTTTACGACCCGCAAGGACACGCCCGGCCTGTGGGGCATGTGCTGAAAAATCCCGAACTGGCCGAGGTGCTCAGGCGCTTGGCGAGCCAGGGCGCATCTGCCTTGCACGAAGGTGCTGTTGCCCAAGCCATCGTCAACAAGGTCCAGCAGCACCCCACCAACCCCGGCAAGCTTTCCTTGAACGATCTCGCGGGCTATCAGGCCAAGAAGCGCGAACCGATTTGCCACGACTACCGCGCCCGCGCTCAGGACTACCGCCTATGCGGCATGCCGCCGCCCTCCTCCGGCGCCATTGCCGTCGGCCAGATCCTGGGGCTGCTGAACGGGACTAACGCGGCCCAACTACCTCTGCAAAACGGCCTGCCTGGCGCAGACTGGCTGCACCTCTACACCGAAGCCGCTCGCCTGGCTTTTGCCGACCGCAACCAGTATGTGGCCGACCCGGATTTTGTAGCGCCTCCCGCAGGGCATTGGATGAGCCTGCTGGCGCCTGAGTACTTGGCCGAGCGCGCCCGACTGATCACCCCCACGCGCATGAAAACCGCTGAGCCCGGCAACCCCGCTGCCGCGCCTTCGGCCTACGCGCCCATGGCCGAACAGCTCGAGTACGGCACCAGCCACATCAGCATCGCGGACCGCTTTGGCAATGCGCTGGCCATGACCACCACCATCGAAGACGCTTTTGGTGCCCGGCAAATGGTCACCACCAACCCGGCGCGCAGCGGTGGTTTTTTGCTCAACAACCAGCTCACCGACTTCAGCTTCGTTCCACAAGGCGCTGACGGCAAACCGGTCGCCAACCGCGTGCAGCCCGGCAAGCGGCCGCGCTCGTCCATGGCGCCCACGCTGGTGTTTGACAAGGCCACAGGCCAGTTCCTGATGAGCGGCGGCAGCCCGGGTGGCGCCCTGATCATTCACTACACCGCCAAGTTGCTGTACGGAACGCTGAACTGGGGCCTTTCGCCTCAGCAGGCCATCGATTTGCCTAACTTCGCTGTGCTGGGTGGACCCACTCTGTTGGAAGCGGCTCGATTCCCGAGTGCGACTGTCCAAGCCCTGCAAAGCCGCGGCGCTGAGGTGCGTGAGGTCGACCTGACCAGTGGGCTGCAAGCTCTTGAAAAGACCAAGGACGGGTATCGCGGAGGTGCCGATCCGCGCCGCGAAGGCGTGGTGCTGGGGGATTGAGGGCCTCGCTGCTACGGGGCCTGTGACAAAATCGCCCCTTCGCTCGCTCGACATCGTCCATGGCCATTCCCCAAACATTTCTTCAAGAGTTGCTGGCACGCGCCGACATCGTGGACATTGTTGGGCGGCATGTGCAGCTCAAAAAAGGTGGCGCCAATTTCATGGGGCTGTGCCCCTTCCACGGCGAAAAGTCACCGTCTTTCTCGGTCAGCCCGGCCAAACAGTTCTACCACTGCTTTGGCTGCGGCAAAAACGGCAATGCCATCAGCTTCCTGATGGAACATGCCGGCATGACCTTCATTGAAGCCGTCAAAGACCTGGCCCAGCAGTACGGCCTGCAAGTGCCTGAAGACGACGTCAGCCCGCAAGACCGGGCGCGCGCCGCGCAAATGCGCGAGCAGCAAAGCACGCTCACCAGCACGCTTGAAAAAGCCGGAGCTGCCTTCATCAAGCACCTCCGCAACTCGCCACGGGCGATTGACTACTTCAAAGGCCGGGGCTTGTCGGGCGAAATTGCCAAAACCTTTGGCCTGGGCTACGCGCCCGAGGGTTGGCGCAGCCTGGCCAGTGTTTTTCCGGACTACAACGACCCGCTGCTGGTTGAAAGCGGTTTGGTCATCACCGGCGAGCCGGGCGAAGAAAACCAGGCGGGGGAAGCCAAACGCTACGACCGCTTTCGCGACCGGGTGATGTTCCCTATCCGCAATGTCAAGGGCGAATGCATCGGCTTTGGCGGTCGCGTGCTGGGGGACGAAAAGCCCAAGTACCTCAACTCCCCTGAGACGCCAGTCTTCAGCAAAGGCCGGGAGCTTTACGGCCTGTTTGAAGCGCGGCCGGCCCTGCGCGAGCACGGCTACGCCCTCGTCACCGAAGGCTACATGGACGTGGTGGCGCTGGCCCAGCTGGGTTTTGGCAATGCAGTCGCCACCCTGGGAACGGCCTGCACGGCAGACCACGTGCAAAAGCTGTTTCGCTTCACCGAGGCCGTGGTGTTCAGCTTCGACGGCGACGGCGCGGGCCGCCGCGCAGCGCGCAAGGCCTTGGACGCGGCCCTGCCCTTTGCCACGGACGTGCGCTCGGTCAAGTTTCTTTTCTTGCCCGCCGAACACGACCCCGACAGCTTTATCCGGGCCAACGGCACCGAGGCATTTGCAGCTGCCGTGAACCAAGCCGTGCCCCTGAGCCGCTTCATGATCGACGCTGCCAGCGAAGGCTGCGACATGGACACCGCCGAAGGCCGCGCCCGTATGGCCAGCCAGGCCAAAGGTCTGTGGGGGCTGTTGCCTGACGGCGCCCTGAAACGCCAGCTCCTCGCCGAGATCGCCGACAAAGTGCAGATCGACAGCCGTGAGTTGCTGCAAATCTGGCAACCCGAGGCGCGCTACAGCACTGGCAAGGCCGGCAAAGGCGCTGGCACGTCGGGCGCCCCGGCGAGGGGGCTAAAGCGCTCGGCACGCTCGTCCGCGCCGAGCGCGCCGGAGTACGGCTACGAAGACTTTCGCGGCGACAACGATGGGCCCTTGCCCGAACCCGACACCCCATCCATGCCCGATGGCAACTATTCATCGGCGTACTCGCTGCCCGCCCGATCAACGGGCAACGGCGCACGCACACCCCGCCGCTTAGCCGGGAGAATCTTGCCGGCCAGCCGCGAAGACCGGGTGCTGCGCCTGCTGCTGACCGAGCCCACTTATTGGGACCAACTCAGCGCACAAGAACATGCGCTGCTGTGTGCCCTGCCCGAGCCGCACGGCACGCTGTTCACTTGGTTAGAAAGCCAGCTGCATGAACATGGCCCGCAACCCTGGGCCGCCCTGCGCGAGGCGCTGAGGGAGCATCCGCAAGAGCGCTATGCCCTGAGCCAGCTGGCTCAGATTCCCGAGGGCATAGAGACCGAATGGAGCGAAATGCGCAAGATCTTGAACGATCTGTTGCAGCAGTCGCGCGACCGGGAAATGAACGCCCTGGCCCAACGTCCGTCCATGACCCCAGAAGAACGCCAGCGTTATCTGGAACTCGCTGCCCTGCAAAAGCAGCACAAAGCCGCTGCGGCCTGAGCGAGCCTGGGCGTTTAATTGGACTCTGACCCCAATTAGCTCAATCAGCAGCCAATCTCTGTTTTAGAAGCGCCGACCGATGCCAAAGGTGGTGATGCTGGGGTTGAGCGTGGCATTGATGCTTTGCCCGGTGGACAAAGTGGAGGTGGCTTTCAAAAACGATTTGGACCAGGACAGGTCTGCGAACCAAGTGTCATCGAGCTGAACTGAAACACCTAGGCCGGGGCTCAGAGCCCATTGGGAACCCACCTTCAGGCCGGTGCGACCGCCCTGGGGGTTGAGTGGATTCAGGCCGTTGAGCGCCGCACTGCCTTGGGCATCGTAGAAGTAGGCATAGCTCAAACCCAACATCGCATACGGCCGGACCTTGGCGTTGGACTCGCCAAATCGGTACTGGCCAAACACCGAGATGGGCAGCGCGCTCACCGTGCCGATTTGTCCCACACCAGCAATCGAGCCAGCGCCGTACATCTTGTGCTTGAAGCCCGCCCCCAGCGGCAGGGCCACGGCGCAGTTCGGGGTGTACATGTAGGTCAGCTGCAAGGTGGGTTGCGCGTCACCCGAGACATTGACTTGCGAGCCCTCTTGCGAAGGCGCCGAGAGGTTGCCGCTTGTCACATCGGGCGAAATGCGGGTCACGCCGCCTTGTATCAACCAAGCGCCCGCAGGTTGGGCCAATGCCGTGGTCAGGGCGAACAAGCCGGACAAGGCGAAAAGAATGTTTTTCATGACGACTTCCTGATGAAGGACTCAAAGCCAGCCAGCACGGGCCAAGGCGCGGGACACAGAGGCTGACAGCAACTGATGGCCATAAGGCGTGGGATGAAAGCCATCCGAAAAAGCATATGACTTCCACCAACCGGGGCCCTTGCCCGCTGGCGGCGAAGCGTCCAGAGCGGCCGAGGTGCAAGTGGCGAAGGTGTACTCAGGCAGTCGGTCGGCGCCTTGACCCGTGGGCGGACAAGCCGCAGTCATAGCGTCGCTAATCAGATAGTTAGCGGGCGAGCGGGACTGGTCGGTGATGTCCGCAAAAGAATCAACCAGGGCAAAGCGGGTATCTGTGCCCATGCGCGCGGCCAACTGGGTGTTGAACACAACGATCCACTGGCGAATGGCGCTTTGAGCAGCGTCCGCAGCCGCTTGACTGGACTGAGCTGCCACTCCTGCGAGCGCCATCTGCAAACGAGGCGTGAGCGTGATGTCGGGAATGTTGAGCACCGCGACCCGGGTGGCGCCCCTGTCAAGCACTTGCGCCTTGATCTGCGCGTAAAACGTGTCGGCGAGCTTCTGCATGTAGGCCCCGGCCGCCACTGCGCCGCCATTGGGCTGAGGCAGTAACGCCCCCAGCGTGGGGGCGTCCAGCTGCTGGCTCAAGAAGACTTGAAAATCCTGCACGCCCTGGGTTGTCGTAGCGCCCAAATAAGCGACCAGCAAATCCGCCACATCATTGGCACCGCCGTCGACCAGGACCAACTCCGAGGCCGCGTACGGACCAGCGGCGTAACGTTTTTCAAGCTGTTTGACAATGTTTTGGGGGCTGGCTGCGTCGCCGGGCACGATGATGCGAGCGCCTCCAATGGCGTAGTTTGTGCATCCTGCGTTGGGATTGTCCAGGTATTGAAAGGTGGTCGGACCGGTCGGAACAGCCACGAAAGCATTGCACTGGGCTGAGCCATTCAGACCCAATGCATCAGCAATCAGCTGCGGCCAGACGGGAAAGCCTTTAGGGTTGCTCGCATCTTGAACGGTGAACTTCAGACCGAACGTGCCCACATCCGCCAGGCTGTCACCCATCACATAGACCTTGCTGATGGCTGCCTTGGCCGGTAGCGGGTCATTGCCGCCACAAGCTACCAGTCCTAGAGCGATGTACACAGCCAGAATGGCTGTCCTGTACTTGAGTTTTGGCATGGAATGCTTTGTGTATTTGTTTGTCTAATTGCAATACTACTACAGAATTAATCCAATAGTAAACGCAATGTAACCAAACTGTAATCACACCAGCCAGGAAAGCGCTCCGTGCCAACTTCGTGGGTATAATCCGGATTTCTTCGGCAAGCGCGACAGCAGCACCTCCGGCACAGGCTCCCCGCCAAACGGGACCCCTCGGTACCAGAGCCACCCTCCCCGCAAGGGCTGCACACCAAATGATCGCCCCAACAGCTTGCCAACATGCCCTTTTCTGGTTCACGCCAGGATTCCAGGCATTTTTTGCGCCCTTATCTTTCACTGGCTTTCTTGTCAAGAAAGCCACCGTGTCGCGTCAGTCGCCTTGTTGCCCATGTGATTTGTTGACCTCTGGAGCCAGCCATGCCCTCGCCAAAGTCGAAGTCCGCCAAAGTCGTTGCCAAAGCCGTGAAATCGGCCAAGCCCCTGGCCAAAAAGGCCCAGTCCACGCCGGCCAAGCCCGCCGTGAAAGCGCCTGCCAAGAGCACGACCAAGCCGGCAGCCAAGACAGCCGTGAAGACGGTTGCCAAGAGCACGCTCAAGGGGGGCTCAGCCCAGCCCGTGGCCAACAAAAAAGCAAGGCCAGCCAAGGTTGAAAAGCCAGGCAAGGCCGCCATCTCCAGCAAGGCAGCAGCGCCCGCTCGCAAAACCTCCGTCAAACCTGATCAGTCCCCCAAGAAAGTAGTTTCAGTGCCTTCCAAGCCCGTATCGACCGCCACCAGCAAAAGCAAACCGACTGCCAAGAAGGAGGCCGCGCTCAAAGCCGCGTCCGTGACCGAAGAATTGGACGCCCCGCTGAAGAAAAAGCCAGGCCGCCCGCCCAAAAATCCAGCCGCCGCAGCGCCTGAAGCCACCGGTGCCAAGCGCGGCCGCAAGCCCAAGGCAGGTGCCAAGGGCGAAGTCGAAGAAGACCTGTCCGACATTGAAGCCGAGTTCGCCGAAGAACCGGCAGCGGTCGAGACGACTGAAAAGGTCAAGCCACTGCGCATGAAGATCAGCAAGGCCAAAGAACGCGCCTTGATGAAAGAGTTCGGCCTGGACGAAACCGTCCTATCCGAAGAAGACATGGCCAAGCGCCGCCTGCGCCTGAAAACCCTGATCAAGATGGGTAAGACGCGCGGCTACCTGACGCACGGCGAAATCTCTGACCACCTGCCCGACAAGCTGGTGGACGCCGAGACCATGGAAGTCGTCGTCAACATGCTCAACGACATGGATGTCGCGGTGTACGAGCAAGCGCCAGACGCTGAGACCCTGCTGCTGAACAACACCGGCGCCACCGTGGCGACCGAAGAAGAAGCCGAAGAGCAAGCTGAAGCTGCGCTGTCCACCGTCGACAGCGAGTTCGGCCGCACGACCGACCCTGTGCGCATGTACATGCGCGAGATGGGCACGGTTGAACTCTTGACGCGTGAAGGCGAGATCGAGATCGCCAAGCGCATCGAGGGCGGCTTGATGAAGATGATGGAAGCCATCTCGGAAAGCCCGGCCACGATCGCCGAGATCCTGCGCCTGGCCGAAGAAATCCGCGAAGGCAAGATCGTCATTTCCACCGTGGTGGACGGCTTCTCCAACCCCAACGAGGCCGACGACTATGTGGCCGAGGAAGACTTCGACGAGTTTGACGAAGAAGACGACGACGACGGCAAGGGCGGCTCCAAGGCACTGACCAAAAAGCTCGAAGAGCTGAAAAAAGAAGCCCTGAGCCGCTTCGACAAGATCGCCGAGCACTTCGAAAAAGTCCACAAGACTTACGACAAGGAAGGCTACGGCACACCGACCTACTTGAAGTCGCAAAAGGCCCTGAGCGACGAGCTGATGACCGTTCGCTTCACGGCCAAGACCATTGAAAAGCTGTGCGACTTGCTGCGCGCCCAAGTGCTGGACGTGCGCAAGAAAGAGCGCGAATTGCGCCGCATCATCGTCGACAAGTGCGGCATGCCGCAGGAAACCTTCATCAAGGACTTCCCACCCAATTTGCTCAACCTGAAATGGGTTGAAAAGCAGGTCGCGGCCAACAAGCCTTGGTCGGTGGTGATGGCGCGTAACGTGCCGCCCATCCAGGAACTGCAGACCAAACTCGGCGAGTTGCAGGCCCGCGTGGTCGTGCCTTTGAGCCACCTCAAAGACATCAACAAGCGCATGAATGAAGGCGAGACCAACTCGCGCGATGCCAAGAAGGAAATGATCGAGGCCAACTTGCGCCTGGTGATCTCCATTGCCAAGAAATACACCAACCGCGGCTTGCAGTTCCTGGACTTGATCCAGGAAGGCAACATCGGTTTGATGAAGGCCGTCGACAAGTTCGAATACCGCCGGGGCTACAAGTTCTCCACGTACGCCACCTGGTGGATTCGCCAAGCCATCACACGCTCGATCGCTGACCAAGCCCGCACCATCCGTATTCCGGTGCACATGATCGAGACCATCAACAAGATGAACCGCCTGTCGCGCCAGCACCTGCAGGAATTCGGCTTTGAGCCGGACGCCAGCATCCTGGCCGCCAAGATGGAGATTCCTGAAGACAAGATCCGCAAGATCATGAAGATCGCGAAAGAGCCGATCTCCATGGAAACGCCGATTGGTGACGACGACGACAGCCACCTGGGCGACTTCATTGAAGACAGTGCCAACACCGCACCGCTGGAAGCCGCCATGCAGGCCGGTCTGCGCGACGTGGTCAAGGACATCCTGGACAGCCTGACGCCACGCGAAGCCAAGGTGCTGCGCATGCGCTTCGGCATTGAAATGTCGACCGACCACACGCTCGAAGAAGTGGGCAAGCAGTTTGACGTGACGCGCGAGCGTATTCGCCAAATTGAAGCCAAGGCGCTGCGCAAGCTCAAGCACCCTAGCCGCAGCGACAAGCTGCGCAGCTTCATCGACACCATGTAAAGCGGCTGCTTGCCGCAACCAGCGCCAGTGGCCTTGCGGCCGCTGGCGCTTTTTTTCTAGCCCAACCCGACACGGCCTGACCCATGAAAATCCTGTTCGATTTCTTGCCCATTCTTCTTTTCTTCGGCATGTTCAAGTACGCCGAAGGACAGCGTGACTGGGCTGCTGCCACCGCCACGGAGTGGCTGGGATTCATGGTCGCCGGTGGCGTGGTCGGCCCGACCGAGGCACCGGTGTTGCTGGCCACCGTGGTCGTGATTGCCGCCACCTTGCTGCAAATCCTGTGGCTGGTGGCTCGCGGCCGCAAGGTGGACACGATGCTCTGGGTCAGCCTGGTGCTGGTGACGGCTTTGGGCGGCGCGACCATTTACTTTCACAGCGAAAACTTCATCAAGTGGAAGCCCACCGTGCTGTATTGGGTGATGGGCGGCGCCTTGCTGCTGGGGCAACTGCTGTTCAAGAAAAACGGCATCAAGGCGCTGATGGGAGCGCAGATGAGTTTGCCCGATGACGTCTGGCAGAAGGTCAACTTGGCTTGGGTTGGCTTTTTTGCGGCCATGGGTTGCCTGAACCTCTGGGTCGCCTTTAACTTCTCAACCAGCGTCTGGGTCAACTTCAAGCTCTTCGGCGGCTTGGGCCTGATGTTTGCCTTTGTCGCGGCGCAAGCCGTGTACCTGAACAAGTACATCAAGACGGACTCCGCCCCATGAGCGGTACACCTTTGGCCATCACGGCTTCGGCCATTGAGGCTCGCTTGCAAGCCGTGCTGCAACCGAGTTTTCTGCAAGTACTCGACGAAAGCGCGGCACACGCCGGCCACGTGGGCGCCAACGACACGGGCGCGGGCACCCATTTTCGGGTGCGGATTGCCAGCCCAGCGTTCGCTTCGCACAGCCGCGTGGCCCAGCATCGGCTTGTGTATGATGCACTGCAAAATTTCATCGACCAGGGCTTGCACGCCTTGGCCATCGAGGTGCAAAAGCCTTGAAAGCCGGTGGAACCAAACCCCGTTTTATTTATTGTTGAGACGAGACCTCAGAGGAATCCCATGAAAAAGCATTTGTTGATGGCTACCACCTTGGCCTGCCTGATGAGCCTGGCTGCCCCGATGGCACTGGCGCAAAACGTCGCCATCGTCAACGGCAAGGCCGTGCCCAAAACCCGCCTGGATGCGCTGGCCCTGCAAGTCGAGCGTTCGGGCCGTCCGGTCACCCCCGAGATGCAAGGCCAGCTCAAGGAAGAAGTCATCGCCCGCGAGATCTTCATCCAGGAAGCCGACAAACTGGGCTTGGCCGCCACTGACGACTTTAGAAGCCAAATGGAATTGGCCCGCCAGAGCATCTTGATCCGCGAATTGTTCAACGACTACCAAAAGAAGAACCCGGTCACCGACGCTGACCTGAAGGCGGAATACGACAAGTTCGCCGCTGCGAATGGCGCCAAAGAATACAAAGCCCGCCACGTGCTCGTCGAGAAAGAAGCTGACGCCAAAGCCATCATCGCCAAGCTCAAGAAAGGCGCCAAGTTCGAGGACATCGCCAAGAAGCAGTCCAAAGACACGGGCTCAGGCGCCAACGGCGGCGACCTGGACTGGGCCAACCCGTCGAGCTACGTCGCTGAATTCAGCGATGCCTTGCAAAAACTGCAAAAAGGCCAGCTGACCGAAACCCCCGTGAAAACGCAGTTTGGTTTCCACGTGATCCGCTTGGACGATGTACGCACACCGCAGCTGCCTGCTTTTGATCAGGTCAAGCCGCAAATTGCGCAGCAAATGCAGCAGCAAAAGCTGGCCACCTTCCAGCAGACCCTGCGTGACAAAGCCAAGATCGAATAAACACTCGGTCGCGTCTTAACGCAACTCAAACGGCAGCTTCGGGCTGCCGTTTTTACGTCCCGACCACGTGGACACCATCTGCTACCGATGCTTCGCCCCCCTATGCAATTGCCACCTGAAATCACCCCCGTCCAACACGCTGGATACGCCACGCTGCAGCTGACTACGCGCCACGGCACAGCGGTGCTGGCACTCCACGGCGCGCATTTGCTGTCGTGGATACCCACGGGGCAGCGGGATGTGTTGTGGCTGTCACCCGCCGCCCTGCCCGCCCCTGCGCCGATTCGGGGCGGCGTGCCCGTGTGCTGGCCTTGGTTTGCCAAGCAAGGGCAAACGGCCGACGCGCTGCAGCACGGCCCGGTGCGCGGCATGCCTTGGACGCTCACAGCGGTTGATGCGTGTTCGGACGAGGAGATTCGGGTGCGCTTATCGCCGGCCGCACAAGCCGTCGGAGAGTGGCCGCCACAAGGTGTGCCCGCCGGCCTGCACGTCAGTTTGGAGGTCACGCTGGGCCAAGACCTGCGTCAAAGCCTGGTGACGCATCACGAGGGCGCAACGCCCTTCGTGTTGTCACAGGCGCTGCACACTTACTACGCAGTCAGCGATGCACGGCAGGTAAGCATTCAAAGGCTGGATGACCTGCGCTACCAGGACCGGCTCAATGCCCTGGCTTTTGACATACAGCAAACGCCTTTCTTGCTGGATCAAGCCTGCGACCGGACGTATGAGCAAACCGCTGGTCAGGCGCTTTATCAGTACCGCTTGCTCGACCCTGTTTGGAATCGCTGCTTGGAATTGCAAACGGAAGGCAGCCAATCGGTGGTGGTCTGGAACCCTGGTAGTGAAGGCGCTCAGAAAATCGTTGACCTGCCAGACGACGGCTGGCTGAATTACTTCTGCATCGAGGCCTGTAATGCTGGCACGGACGTGGTGCACTTGACGCCGGGGACCAGCCACCGGCTGACGCAGACCTTGCGGGTGCTGCCGCTGCCTTGAAAGCAAGGCGCTAAGATTCAAAGCTCATGCGCAGCAACGCCACAAGCCTTCCGGCCTTCACCTCAGAAATAACACCACAAGCCCGTGCAATGGCCAGTGAGCAGCTGGATCAGGCCGTCCACGACCATGCCCAGCAGCAGTACCGGCAAGCCCAGCACCAACAACAGCCCCACGGCCGCCTGCCAAGTTGGCCGCGGCTCGGGGATCTTGTGGCCCATCACCGCCTGGGTGGTCTGGCGTTTGAAAACGCGGGTCAGCGGCTGAAGGTTCATGGTGGCGCGATTTTAATGACAGGCGCCGCATGAAAGTTCAATGGTCCGGTCTGGGTGCTGCCAACTGGGATGCTGCCCACTCCAGCGCTTGCGCTCCCCTGCAACAAGATTGGGCCTACGGCTCGAGCATGCAGGTCTTGGGCGTGCCCGTGCTGCGCGCCTGGGTAGAAGCCGGGGGCGGGCCTGTGGCCATGGCGCAGTTTTTAGTACGGCGCTGGGGCGGTTTGGCGGCGGTGGCTTTGTGCTCGCGCGGTCCGGTCTGGTTGCAGGATTTGCCGCTCAAGGAAAAGCAGGCGGTCTACGCCGCCTTGCGCCGCAGCGTTCCCCTCAAGGGCCTGCACCTGAACTTGTTTACGCCAGAAGAACCGCAGGGCGCAGAACTCGGTCTGCCCGGCTGGCGACGCGTCATGACCGGCTACGCGACGGTCATGCTGGACCTCGAACAAACGTCTGAAACCTTGCGCGCCGGGCTGGAAGCCAAATGGCGTAACCGCTTGGTCGCCGCCGAAGCGTCGACCTTGAAGATCGAACGCATCGGCAGCAACCCCGGCCAATACCGCTGGCTGCTCGACCAAGAAGAAAACCAACGTGAGCAGCGCGGCTTCGCCGGCTTGCCCCTGGCCTTTTTTGAGCCCTACGTGCAGTCGCGCCAACAACCCGCGAAAACCATGCTGGCCCTGCGCGCCGACCTGGGCCGAGACCGCGTGGCCGCCATGCTGTTCTTGCTGCACGGCCAAGCCGCCACCTATCAAGTCGGCTGGTCGAACGACACCGGCCGGGACCTCAACGCCCACAACCTGCTGCTGTGGCGCGCCATGGTCGAGTTGCAGCAACGCGGCATTCGCCGCCTGGACCTGGGCGGCATCAACACCGGCCGCAGCGCGGGCATTGCCCGATTCAAGCTAGGCACGGGCGGTAGCGTTCACCGCCTAGCCGGCACCTACCTCTGATTAATTGGACTCTGACCCCAATTAGCTCATTTATCTAGCTCAGCCAATTGCAGCCAATTGGGGTCAGAGTCCAATTACTTTGAGTCGGCTGAGATGACCTCGGCTTTAAAGACCGGCCGGCGCTGGGTATCGACGGTGATGCGGACCGCTCGCACGTCGCCGTCACCGGGCACTTGAAGGCGGGTGATGTGGGCGAGCTTTTGGCCGTTCAGGCGAAAAGGCTGATCCCAGATGAATTGGTGGCTGTCGCCGTGCACCAGCAGGACCGGCATATCCGACTTCCCAGCGAGCATTAGCAAGGCGTCCATGAAAGGCTTGAAGCCGGTGGTAACGGCGCCCTCTTCCAGCCGGAACCATTGACCCTGGAACACGTCGGCCTGCATGGCCAGCACCAGCGCCTTGGCCCGAGTCTGCCGAGCCTGCGCAAAAACTTCACGAATCCAAGCGCGATTGGCTTCGTCACGCTCCATGTATTCGGCCACTGCCGCTGGCACCTTGGGTGCCAAGTTGTTGTTGCTGCCGACCACATGCACGGTGGCAAACACCACGCCTTGGTGCAACCAGCGCTGGTTTTCCACGAACTTGGCGTGAGCCGGCGTGGCTGATTGATTGACCACGCGCAACGGTGCCTGGCCCAGGGACTTGCCGGGCGGGTAGAACATCCGGCGCAAGGTGGCCAGGCGCTCCAGCGGGTCATAGCCGCCGTTGCTGGGCCGGTGGCAGTCGGTCCATTCGTTGTCGCCGGGGGTGTAGAACAGGGCGGATTCAAAGCGCTCGAAGTGCGCCAGTTGCGCCGCGAATTCTTCGTTAGAGCAAGGCGTGCCGCCCGACTTGAAGTCCCCCACGTGGATAGAGAAATCCGGCTTGAGCTGGTTGATGCGGCTGATCAAGGCCCGGTACGGCGGATAGGCTTGAGCCGGCTTGCCGTAGGGCAAGTCACCCAAAGCCACGAACTCAAAAGCGTGGGCTGAGCCAGCAACGCTGGCCGCCAACCACAGCGCCGAGAACAACCATCGCATGCGCGAGCCCATGACAGAGGTCATCGAAGGCGCCAGACCTTCAACCCACCCATTTGCGAGCGTTCAGCCAAATTTGCATCCACGGGCTGAACTCACTGATGGCCGCAGACGTCCAGCTCATCTGCACGTTGCGAAACACCCGCTCAGGGTGCGGCATCATGGCCGTAAAACGCCCGTCTGCGGTGGTCACCGCCGTCAAACCGCCGGGGCTGCCGTTCGGGTTCGTCGGATACGCCTCGGTCGGCTGACCCAGGTGGTCGGTAAAGCGCATGGCGGCCAGTACTTGAGAGGCATCGCCGCGCCGCGCAAAGTTGGCAAAGCCTTCGCCGTGCGCCACGGCAATCGGCAAGCGCGCGCCAGCCATGCCTTGCAGGAACAAGCTGGGTGACTCCAGCACTTCGACCTGGCCCAGGCGGGCCTCAAAACGCTCGCTGCGGTTGGTGGTGAAACGCGGCCAGGCCTGGGCACCCGGAATGATGTCGGCCAGCTCGGCAAACATCTGGCAGCCGTTGCACACGCCCAAACCGAAGGTGTCAGTACGGGCAAAAAATGCCGCGAACCGATCGCTCAACGCCGGATTGAACAGGATGGAGCGGGCCCAGCCTATGCCGGCGCCCAAAGTGTCGCCATAGCTGAAACCGCCGCAGGCCACCACACCGGCAAAGTCGCGCAGGTCCACCCTGCCGGCTTGCAAATCGGTCATGTGCACGTCGCAGGCTTCAAAGCCGGCCAGCGTGAAGGCGTAGGCCATTTCCACATGCGAGTTCACGCCCTGCTCGCGCAGGATGGCCACACGAGGACGGGCGCTGAGCAGCGCAGCGGCGCTAAACGGAGCGGGCACCGCAACAGGGAAACCCGCCGGCAAATGCAGGTGCAAGCCGGTGTTGGCCGGATCGCCCACGCCCGCGTGCTCGGAATCTGCACCGGCCGAGTTGTCGCGTTGCTGGCAGATCTTCCAGCTCACGGCGTCCCACACCTGGTGCAGGTCTTGCAGCTTGGCGCTGAAGACGGCCTTGGTGTCGCGCCAAACCTGTATCTGGCCTTTGCCCACGTCGAGTGCGGCATGCTGAGGACGCGTCTTGCCGATGAAGTGGCTGAAGCGGGACAAGCCGTGCTCGCGCAAAACCTGCATCACATCGTTGCGCTCGGCCGTTCGCACTTGAATGACCGCGCCCAGCTCTTCGCTGAACAAGGCCTTCAACGTGAGTTCATCGCGTCGTGCACTGACTTGATTCGCCCAGTTTTTGCTATCGCCCGTGTCCATGCGGCTGTCCGAAATGCCATCGCCTTCGAGCAGCAGCATGTCCACGTTCAACGCGACGCCCACCTGACCGGCAAAAGCCATTTCGCAGACGCTGGCCAACAAGCCGCCATCGCTGCGGTCGTGATACGCCAAGATGGCGCCTTTGGCGCGCAGTGCATTGATGGCGTTGACGAGGTTCACCAGCGCTTGCGGATCGTCGAGGTCGGGCACATCGCCGCCTTCGCGCTCCAGCGTCTGCGCAAATACCGACCCGCCCAGGCGGTTTCGACCTTGGCCCAGGTCGATCAAGATCAAGGTGCTGTCTGCTTCTTCGGCGTTGAGCTGCGGTGTCAGCGTGCCGCGCACGTCCGCCAGCGAGGCAAAAGCGCTGACGATCAGCGACACCGGCGAGGTGACTTTCTTCTTCTCATCGCCTTCGCTCCACACGGTGCGCATGGACAGCGAATCTTTGCCGACGGGAATCGACACACCCAGCGCGGGGCAGAGTTCCATGCCGACGGCCTTGACGGTCTCGTACAGCGCAGCGTCTTGGCCCGGCTCGCCGCAAGCGGCCATCCAGTTGGCTGAGAGCTTGACGCGCGGTAGTTCAATCGGCGCGGCCAATAAATTGGTGATGGCTTCGGCAACGGCCATACGGCCCGAAGCGGCGGCGTTGACTGTTGCCAGCGGCGTGCGCTCGCCCATGCTCATGGCCTCACCCGCAAAGCCCTGGTAATCGGCCAGCGTCACCGCGCAATCAGCCACAGGCACCTGCCAGGGGCCGACCATCTGGTCGCGGTGCGTGAGGCCGCCCACGGTGCGGTCCCCAATGGTGATGAGGAAGCGCTTGGACGCCACGGTGGGGTGGCTGAGCACATTGATGACGCTGGCCTGCAGGTCCACGCCGGTCAGGTCTAGCGGCGCGGGCGTGTAAGCCACGCTTTTCACGTCGCGGTGCATCTTGGGCGGTTTGCCGAGCAGCACGTTCATGGGCATGTCGACAGGCGACGGGCCGGCGCCGTCGGTGAGCTGCAACTGCTTTTCATCGGTCGTCACGCCGACCACGGCAAAGGGGCAGCGCTCGCGCTGGCAAAAAGCTTCGAACTGGGCCAGCGACTCGGGCGCAATCGCCATGACGTAGCGTTCCTGGCTCTCGTTGCTCCAAATCTCTTTCGGCGACAAGCCACTTTCTTCCAGTGGCACGGCGCGCAAGTCAAAGCGTGCGCCACGGCCCGCGTCGTTCACCAACTCGGGAAAAGCATTGGACAAACCGCCTGCGCCCACATCGTGAATCGCCAGGATCGGATTGGCCGCGCCAAGCTGCGCGCATTGGTTGATCACCTCTTGCGCACGGCGCTCGATCTCAGGATTGCCCCGCTGCACCGAATCAAAGTCCAGCTCCGCAGCATTGGTGCCGGTGGCCATGGAACTGGCGGCGCTGCCGCCCATGCCGATGCGCATGCCCGGGCCGCCCAGCTGAATCAGCAAGGTGCCAGCGGGAAACAAAATCTTTTGGGTGAGCGCCGCGTCAATCGTGCCAACGCCGCCGGCAATCATGATCGGCTTGTGATAACCCCAGCGCTGACCACCCACGGTTTGCTCGTATTCGCGGAAATAACCAGCGAGGTTGGGCCGGCCAAATTCGTTGTTGAAGGCCGCACCGCCCAGCGGGCCTTCGGTCATGATTTGCAGCGGACTGGCCACATGCTCGGGCTTGCCAAAGGCAGTATCAAACAATCGGGACACGGTGAAACCCGTCAAGCCCGCCTTGGGCCGAGAACCGCGTCCTGTCGCGCCTTCATCACGAATCTCGCCGCCCGCGCCGGTTGAGGCACCGGGGAAAGGCGAAATCGCCGTGGGGTGGTTGTGCGTTTCGACCTTCATCAGCACATGCATCAGCACATCGTCATGCGGCTGGTAGGTTTGCCGCTCGCTGCCTTCGCTGGTGCTGGCAAAAAAGCGCTGCACGCTATGGCCTTCCATCACGGAGGCGTTGTCCGAATACGCCACCACCGTGTGCTGCGGGTTTTGCTGCTCGGTGTGGCGGATCATGCCGAACAGGCTCTTGGGCTGGGCCACGCCGTCGATGGTGAAGTCGGCGTTGAAGATCTTGTGGCGGCAATGCTCGCTGTTGGCCTGCGCGAACATCATCAACTCCACATCGGTGGGGTTGCGTTTTAGCTGCGTAAAAGCGTTGACCAGGTACTCGATCTCGTCGCCCGCCAGGGCCAAGCCAAAGCGGGTGTTGGCCTCTTCCAGCGCGGCACGGCCGCCGGCCAGCACGTCAATGCTTTGCAGCGGCGCGCCTTGCAGTTCGGTGAACAGCGCCGCGGCTTGCTCGCGGCCGTCCAGCAGACTCTCGGTCATGCGGTCGTGCAGCAAGGCACCCACTTGGGCGTGCTGTTCGGCGCTCAGTGCTGCTTTGCCCAGCAAGCCAGACTTCAGGGTGATGCGGTATTCCACCAGGCGCTCAACGCGCTTGATCGGCAGGCCGCAGCTGTGGGCAATGTCTGTGGCCTTGGAAGCCCAGGGCGAGACTGTGCCAAGGCGGGGCGTGACCACAAACACAGGCCCAGCACCATCAGCAGGCCAAGCACCGCAAGGGTCCCCATAGGTGAGTAATGCGGCCAGGCGTTCGCGCAGCGCTGGCTCGGGCGGCTGCTCGCTGGCGACCAAATGCACAAAACGGGCTTGAATGCCGACGATCTTGTCATGGATGGCTTGCAGGCGCGGAAGAAGTTGCTGAACGCGGAAATCGCTCAGGGCGCTGATGCCCGAAGGGGCGCCCTCGAAGGTCGTCAGGTGCAGGGTCACGGTAGCGTGGTCTTGTGGTTGTCGGCTGCAGACGTGGCCTGTTGCCGGGGGTGGCAGCGGGGTCCGGCAAGGCGCCGGCCGCTGGAAGGCTTCGCACCCAATTTTACCAGCGCGCCTTCTTGTCCCCTGTCCGCTCAGGCGGGTTTGAGTCGAACGCAGCACTCACCGCACACATTGATCAACCATGCACGCCCCGCATACGTGCCCGGCATGCGTGCCCGGCATACCTGTGAGGCGCAGGGGCGGCCGCGGATTTCTCGTACCCGAGCATGAGGCGGCCGCCCCTGCGCTTCACGGGTAGGCCTCCCCGAACCCGAACCCGAACCCGCATCCGAACCCGAACCCGAACCCGAACCCGCGCCCGAACCCGCGCCCGCGCCCGCGCCCGAACCCGCACCCGCGGTTCAGGCTTATTCCGCCTTGGCCCCCGATTCCTTCACGACCTTGGCCCACTTCGCAATTTCCACCGCCTGGTAGCGCGCCAATTCATCCGGCGAGGACAACACGGCGTCCAGGCCTAAAGTCTTGAGCCGCTCCTGCACTTCAGGCAATTTGAAGACGCGAACCATTTCAGCATTGAGCCGGTCGATCAACGGGCGCGGGGTGTTGGCCGGGGCGAACATGGCAAACCAGGTGGTCGCCTCAAAACCGGGCACCGACTCCGCCACGGTCGGCACGTCCGGTGCGGCGGGCGAGCGTTTGGCCGTGGTCTGGGCCAGTGCGCGGATCTTGCCTTCCTTGGCCATGGGCAGGGCCGAAGGCATGTTGTCGAACATCAGCTGGATGCTGCCGCCAATCAGGTCGGGAATGGCGAATTGCCGGCCTTTGTAGGGCACGTGCGTCATGCTGGTGCCGGTGAGCGACTTGAACAACTCCCCCGACACGTGGACCGAGGTACCAATGCCCGGTGAGCCAAACGAGAGCTTGTTGGGGTTGGCTTTCATGTAGGCAATCAGCTCGGGCACGTTCTTGACGGGCAAGTCGTTGTTGACCACCAGCAGGTTGGGCGCCGAGGCGATCAGCGAGATGGGGGTGAAATTTTTCACCATGTCATACGGCATTTTTTCGTACAAAGCGCCGTTGATGGCGTGCGTACCGACCGTGCCCATGACCAAGGTGTAGCCGTCCCCGGCCGACTTGGCGACGATGTCGCTGCCAATATTGCCGCCCGCGCCGGGCTTGTTGTCAATCACCACCGGTTGGCCGAGCTGGGCTTTTTCGCTGAACAGCCGGGCCAAGATGTCGGGTGCGCCCCCCGACGGGAAGGTCACCACCAGCCGGATGGGCTTGTTCGGATAGCTCTGCGCCGCAGCGGGCGCGACCAGACCGCCCATCAGCCCCAGCAAGCCCAGGCTCATCACGCGGCGGGACACCTTCACGGAAAACGAAACAGCCATGCACTCTCTCCTGTAATTGAGTTCGGATACTTTAGGGCTCGCCCAACCGGATTTGCACGGTGGAAACCCCGGTAAGCGCGCCTGCGGGATAGGGCTGCCCTGCCTGCGGCGAGGCCAAGCCGCCAGTGGGATAATTTGCCAATGATTACATTCAAAGACGCCGCCGGACAAGAAGGCATGCGCATCGCGGGCCGCCTGGCCTCCGAAGTTCTGGATTACTTGACGCCTTTCGTCAAACCCGGCATCACCACCAACGAAATCGACCGCCTGGCGCATGACTACATGACCCAGGTGCAAGGCACCATTCCGGCCACGCTGGGGTATCAGCCGCCGGGCTACGGCGCTTACCCCAAGTCGCTGTGCACCTCGGTCAACCACCAGGTCTGCCATGGCATACCGAACGACAAGCCGCTGAAAAAAGGCGACATCGTCAACATCGACGTGACCGTCATCAAGGACGGCTGGCATGGCGACACCTCGCGCATGTATCTGGTGGGCGAAGCCTCGATTGCCGCCAAGCGCCTGTGCCACATCACCTACGAAGCCATGTGGCAGGGCATCATGCGCGTCAAGCCCGGTGTGCGGCTGGGCGACATTGGCCACGCCATTCAGACCTTTGCCGAAAAGCAGGGCTTTTCCATCGTGCGCGAATTCTGTGGTCACGGCATTGGCCAAAAGTTCCATGAGGAACCGCAGGTGTTGCACT
The DNA here is from genome assembly GCA_040400935.1 of Polaromonas sp. Lineage (GTDB taxonomy): Bacteria > Pseudomonadota > Gammaproteobacteria > Burkholderiales > Burkholderiaceae_C > Polaromonas. The sequence goes on along the minus strand of JBBAPH010000011.1, from coordinate 7,049 downwards.
ACGGCCGCCCCGGCACGCTGGACACGCTCAAGCCCGGCATGACCTTCACCATCGAGCCCATGATCAACGCGGGCAAGCGCGACATCAAGGACGGCCCTGAAAAAGACGGCTGGAGCATCGTCACGCGCGACCATTCCTTATCTGCCCAGTGGGAGCACACGGTGTTGGTCACGGAGACGGGCTACGAGGTGCTGACGCTGTCGGCTGGCAGTCCGCCCACGCCCGAGTTTGTGGCGGCCTTTGCGCAGGCACCGGCTTCAGCCAGCGCCTGACAGCCCGCATGCTCTCCCCGTCCCCGACGGCCAGCCTCAGCACAGACGCCAGCGACATGGCCGCGCTGCGCGAGCAGTACCGCCAAGGCAAGACGGCGCTGCTGGCGTCCCTGGCGCAAAGCGGCTCATCAACCAGGGGCATTCGCACCCTGCTGCAAAAGCTGGCCCGCCACACCGACGGCCTGCTGCAGCAACTTTGGCAGCGCACCGCCTTTCCGTCCGACTGCGCGCTGGTGGCCGTGGGCGGCTTTGGTCGTGGCGAGTTGTTTCCCCATTCGGACGTCGACGTGCTGCTCTTGCTGCCCGACGGCGTGGACCTGGAAACCAGCGCTGATGGCCTGAGCCTGAAAGCCAAGGTCGAGAGCTTCATAGGCAACTGCTGGGATGCCGGGCTAGAAATTGGGTCCAGCGTGCGCAGTCTGGACGAATGCGTGCAGGAAGCCGCCCGCGATGTCACGGTCCAGACCTCGCTGCTTGAAGCGCGCTGGGTGGCCGGTTCCAAGCCGAATTTTTTGCGCCTGCAAGCGCAGTTGACGCAGACGCTGAACCCGCAAGCATTTTTCGTCGCCAAGACCCTGGAACTGCGCCAGCGCCACAACAAGTTTGAAGACACACCCTACGCACTAGAGCCCAACTGCAAAGAGTCGCCGGGCGGGCTGCGCGACTTGCAAGTCGTTTTGTGGGTAGCACGCGCCGCGGGCCTGGGCAGTTCGTGGGACGAACTCGCCAAGAACGGACTGGCCACGGCTTTTGAAGTGCGGCAGATCAAGGCCAACGAAGCCTTGCTCAGCCTGATCCGCGCACGCCTGCACGTGCTGGCCCAGCGCCGCGAAGACCGGCTGGTGTTTGACCTGCAGACTGCTGTGGCCGAGTCCTTTGGCTATTCGGCCCAGCACGAAGGCGCGCGCCTGCCGCGCCGCGCCAGCGAAGCGCTGATGCGCCGCTACTACTGGGCCGCCAAGGCCGTGACCCAGCTCAACCAGATCTTGCTGCTCAACATTGAAGAGCGCCTGAGCCCCAGCACCTACCCCTTGCACGCCATCAACGAGCGCTTCGCCGACAAAGGCGGCAAGCTCGAAGTGCTGAGCGACGACTTGTACCAGCGCGAGCCGCACGCGATTCTCGAGACCTTCTTGCTGTACGAACGCACGGTGGGCGTGAATGGCCTGTCGGCGCGCACCCTGCGGGCGCTGTACAACGCACGCAGCATCATGGACAGCCGCTTTCGCCGCGACCCGGTTAACCGCGCAACGTTTCGCGCCATCTTGCAGGAGCCCGAAGGCATCACGCATGCCATGCGCCTGATGAACCAGACCTCCGTGCTGGGCCGCTATTTGTGGGTGTTCCGGAAGATCGTCGGGCAAATGCAGCACGACCTCTTTCATGTGTACACCGTGGACCAGCACATCCTGATGGTGCTGCGCAATGTGCGGCGCTTTTTCATGGCCGAGCATTCGCACGAATACCCCATGTGCTCGCAACTGGCCGCCGGCTGGGACAAGCCCTGGATCTTGTACATCGCCGCGTTGTTCCACGACATCGCCAAAGGCCGGGGTGGCGACCACTCCGAGCTGGGTTGCAAGGACGTACGGCTGTTTTGCCGCCAGCACGGCTTTGAGACGGAAGACGCCAAGCTGGCCGAGTTCCTCGTGGGTGAACACCTCACCATGAGCCGTATCGCCCAGAAAGAAGACCTGAGCGACCCCGAAGTAATTGCCGCATTTGCCAAACGCGTGGGCAACGAGCGCTACCTCACAGCCCTGTATTTGCTGACCGTGGCCGACATTCGCGGCACCAGCCCGAAGGTGTGGAACGCCTGGAAGGGGAAGTTGCTGGAAGACCTGTACCGCTACACGCTGCGCGTGCTCGGTGGCCGCGCGCCCGACCCACAAGCCGAAGTAGAAGGCCGCAAGCGTGACGCGCTGACCATGCTGGCGCTGCACGCCGAGCCTTTTGAGTCCCACAAAAACCTTTGGGCCACACTGGACGTGAGCTACTTCATGCGCCACGAGGCGTCCGACATTGCTTGGCATGCGCGGCAGTTGTCGCGCCATGTGGGCAAGGGCCAGGTCATCGTGCGGGCGCGTCGGTCATCTGCCGGTGAAGGCATGCAGGTGCTGGTCTACACCCCTGATCAGCCGGACTTATTCGCCCGTATCTGCGGCTACTTTGACCAGGCGGGTTTCAGCATCCTCGACGCCAAGATCCACACCGCCAACAACGGCTACGGCCTGGACACCTTCCAGGTGGTGAGCCCCGATCTGGGCGAGCACTACCGCGAACTGGCCGCCATGGTCGAAGTCGAGTTGAACCGCACCCTGGAAAACGCCGGCCCGCTGCCGCCGCCCGGTAAGGGCCGCGTATCACGCAGGGTCAAGAGCTTTCCGATTGCGCCACGCGTGGACCTGCGGCCCGATGAAAAAGCCCAACGCTGGCTGCTCACGGTGTCGGCCAGCGACCGCGCTGGTTTGCTGTACTCCATTGCACGGGTACTGGCGGGCCACCGCATCAATCTGCAATTGGCCAAAGTCACCACGCTGGGCGAGCGGGTGGAAGACACCTTCCTGATCGACGGTCCTGAGTTGCAGCAGAACAAGGCGCAGATTGCGATTGAGACTGAATTGCTGGCAGCTTTGAACGCTTGAGTTCGGGGCGTTCTGGCTGGTCACTCTGACATCTATTCACGCCCAAAGATACCGGGTTTCGCGGTCTAGCTTACGTAAGCGTCAGAATACGCGCCATATGAAGCAAATTGAACTACTCCTCTTTCGAAGAATCTTGCCGCAACTACTGGCAAGCCCCCAGAGTTCCGCGAAGTGGCTATGAAGGGGAAAAGGTCAACTGCTATTCCACAAAGATTAGCGACGGGGATGAACTAGATCTCGTTCTGCTGCGCCTTGAGGGAGCGGGAGTCAAGTGCCGAAAGTATGACGGAAGCAAGTACACCATTGAGGTTACAGAGCCAATTGACTCAATCGAACCACGCCAGCTCCGCATTACACACTTCTACGGCCTCGACGAGGTCCGATTCGAGGGAATATGGGCGGTTGCATTTGCTGCTCGCTGGACCAAGTGGCCCTACGCGCTGATTCATCTCCGACGTGCATGGAACAAGCTCGCCCAAGCCATTTTCAATAAGAGAGCACTTGCGTCGCAGAAAAGACTTGCTCTACTTCAACAAGTCGTCAACTGGACGGCTGACAACGGGACACCGATCGATGCTATGGACGTGATGACCCTGCGCTATGGTTATCGGTGGGCTAGTCACCCAGGGTGGGAGGCGCACCACGACCAGCTCGAGCAAACGTTGGAAATGCTCGCTGATACCGGCGACCTTCGAAAGGATCAACATCGATTTTGGCCTACAGGGCATGCGCTCAAGACATTAGACGAAAGCGAGGAGTCAGATCGCCGCCACACTGCGAATTTTCGTGTCCAGGTGCTTTTGGCCACTCTGACTTTTGTGTCGTCACTCATGGCGGCAGCACAGGCCGGCTTGCTTAAGTTTCCGGTTCTAGTTGACCTCTCGCCAAAGACGGCACAGCAAGAGCAAACGAGTTGCAAGTGCCTGCCGCGCTGATGCCGAACCCCCCGATTGGTCCCTGGTACCCGAGTCCGCTTCCGCATTTTTGTGCACTGGAGGGCTCGGCAAATGGCAAGTTATTTCAAGTCGCGCAGCGGATGCGCCTCAGCTGCCCAAGGGCTCACAAAAAACGCATCCGCCATGCCCGGTTTCACGTCTTCAATCCGCGCGGGGTTCCACTTCGGCGAATAGTCTTTGTCCACCGCCAAGGCACGAATGCCTTCCACGGTCTCACTGGTCGCACCCGGGCGCAAATAGAAGCACTGATGCACCATGTCGCGCTCCATGCGCAGGTCATCGGCCAGGCTCATGCTGCGGGCGCGGCGGATTTGCTCCAGCGCGACATGCAGCATCAACGGTGAACGCTTGCGAAGCACCACCGCCGTTTTTTGCGCCCAGCGGTCGTCCTTGGCTTTTTCCAGCGCATCGACCATGTGCTTGACGCGCAGCAAAGAAAAGAATTGGTCCAATTGCGGATTGGGCTGCACCTGATCGGGACTGGCTTGGCCGATGTGCTGGGCCAGCCACTGCACCGCTTCGTCATGGCTACTCAGAACGGCTGTACTCATGGCTTGCCACAAGTCGGGCAAATCAGCGGCTGGCCGCATCACGTCGGCCAAACCGTATTGCAAAGCATGCTCAGCGCCAATCACCTCGCCAGTCAGCGCCAAGTATTCCCCCGCAAAGCCCGGGCAGCGGCTCAAGAAATAGCCGCCACCCACGTCGGGGAACAGGCCGATATTGGTCTCGGGCATGGCCATGCGCGTGTGTTCGGTCACCACGCGCAGGCTGGCACCTTGGGCCAGGCCCATGCCACCGCCCATCACCACGCCGTCCATGAAAGCCACCACCGGCTTGGCGTAGTGGTGAATCAGGTGGTTGAGGCTGTATTCCTCGGTGAAAAAATCGTCCAGCGCCGTATCACCCGCCAGCGCCGCTTCGTGGAAAAAGCGAATGTCGCCGCCCGCGCAAAAGCCGCCAAACAGGCTCTCTGACGTACCCGGCTTGCCGACCTTGTTGGTGCCGCGCATAGCCACGACCTGCACCGTGGGATCTGCGGCAAAGTCCTTCAGCGCTTGCGTTATCGCCCGCACCATCTCCAACGACAAAGCGTTCAGGGCTTTGGGCCGGTTCAGGGTGATCAAGCCAGCATTGGCGCGGCGCTCGACCAGGACATGGTCGTTGGCAAGCAATTCAGTCATCTCAGTTGTCTTTCTCGCTGTTTCCAGCCTATCCATTCGTTCACGGCCAGGGCACCAATCACCAACACGCCGCCGCTGAGCACGCTCGCGGCCGGCACTTCGTTGGCACCGACCCAGGCCAGCAAAATTCCAAAAATCACTTCCAGCAGCGCCAGCAAGGACACCTCGGGCGCTTTGAGCACACCCGCGCAGCGCACCGACAGCACGCAGGGAATCGCCAACTGGCCCAAGCCCAGCAAAGCCAGCCAGGCCACGTCGCGCGGGCTGGCCACAAACGGAAACGCCAAAGGCAGGGTGACGGCCGCCGAGATGAAGGCGCCGACCAGCACCGCAGGCATCAAGTCAATTTGCTCGCCCTGCGCCTGGCTGCGCTGCACCACCGTCCAATTCACGGCGCCAGCGAGCGGCACGAGCAAGGCAACCAATGTCCCCAGCAACTGAGCGCCGCCACCTAAAGAAAATTGCTGGCCGTACATCCAACCAATGCCCAGACCCGCCGCGGCAATGGCCAGCCAGGTGCGCCGCGCAATCGGCTGGCGCGTGACTAAGCGCGCCATCAGCGCGGTAAAAAACGGGCCGACTGCCAGCGTGACCAGCACATTGGCCACGGTGGTCAGTGTCAGCGCCAGCATGAAGGCGGTGAACATCACGCCCCAGCAAACACCCGAAATCCACAGTGCCCGCCCGGCCTGCCGAATGCGCGTGAACACCACCGGCCCCTGCACCAGCGGCAAGATCACCAACAAGGACAGCAGCGTGAAAAAGCTGCGCCAAAACGTGACCTCAAAACTCTGCGCCTGCTCCAGTTGCCGCGTGACCACGCCGGCAGTCGACCACATCAGGGTCACGGCCACCATGAGCAGCACGGCGCGGCTGTGCGTGAGTTTCATGCCTTGCTTCCAGCGGTATCAACAATGCAATAAAGCGGGGGTTTGACCAGAAAAAACGCACCGTGCGCTTTTAAAAAAGCCCACGGTGCGCATCCTGACAAAGCGGCGGCGGTTTAACGGCCAGCGCGCTTGCGCTCGCTCTCGCTCAGGTGACGCTTGCGCAGGCGGATCGACTTGGGCGTGATCTCGACCAACTCGTCGTCCTCGATGAATTCCACGCCGTATTCCAGTGTGCAATCAATCGGCGGCGTGATCTTGATCGCGTCTTCCTTGCCGGACACGCGGAAGTTGGTCAGCTGCTTGGTGCGGGTGGCGTTGACCACCAGGTCGTTGTCACGGCTGTGGATGCCGACGATCATGCCTTCATACACCGGATCGTTGGCCTTGACGAACATGCGGCCACGGTCGTCGAGCTTGCCCAGGGCGTAGGTGAAAATTTCACCAGCGTCCATGGAAATCAGCACGCCGTTCTTGCGACCGCCGATGTCGCCCTTGTGGGCTTCGTAGCTGTCAAAGATGTTGGAGATCAGGCCGGAACCACGCGTCAAGTTCAGGAACTCGTTGGTGAAACCGATCAGGCCACGCGCGGGAATGCGGTATTCCAGGCGCACACGGCCACGGCCGTCCGGCTCCATGTTGACCAGCTCGCCCTTGCGCTCGCCCAGGGCTTGCATGACGCCGCCCTGGTGCTGCTCTTCAATGTCGGCCGTGACCAATTCGATCGGCTCGTGCTTGACGCCGTCCACGTCACGAAACACCACGCGCGGCTTGGAGACAGCCAGCTCGTAGCCTTCGCGCCGCATGTTTTCCAGAAGAATGGTCAGGTGCAATTCGCCCCGGCCCATCACTTCAAAAATACCTTCTTCGTCGGTTTCCTTGACGCGCAAGGCCACGTTGTGCTGCAGCTCTTTTTGCAGGCGGTCCCAGATCTGGCGGCTGGTGACGAACTTGCCTTCACGGCCGGCCAGCGGGCTGGTGTTCACGCAAAAGTTCATGGTCAGCGTCGGCTCATCCACTTTAAGCATAGGCAGCGGCATGGGGGTGGCCGGGTCGGTGATGGTCACGCCGATACCGATGTCGGTCAGGCCGTTGATCAGCACGA
>JBBAPH010000010.1:27988-117329 GCA_040400935.1 Polaromonas sp. | reverse complement strand
AATTCGCCACCTGGGACATCATCCGCAAGTACAACAAGGACTACAAACTCATCTTCGTGGGCGACGCCACCATGAGCCCTTATGAGATCTTGCAGCCCGGCGGCAGCGTGGAATACAACAACGAAGAGTCGGGCGCCGAGTGGATGCAGCGGCTGACCAATGCCTTTCCTAAATTCGCGTGGATCAACCCTGAGCCGCAGGGCGTTTGGCAATACCGGCAAAGCATTGCGGTGATCCAGCAGCTCGTCAGCCAACGCATGTTTCCGCTGACGATCAAAGGCTTGGAAGAGGCCATGCGCCTCTTGACCAAGTGAGTAAACTGACCGCGTGATTTCAAAGGGACGCCGCAGCACCAAGACGAACAAGACCGCCAATACCGTCGCTTGGATGATCTGCTGCGGCATCGCAGCCGGCTGCCCCGGCTATGTGCAGGCCCAAGGTGCAGACAACGCACCCGCCACGCTAAACGCCGTGGCCCCCGACACTGCCAGCTTTGACATCCGCGTCGACGCACCGGCCGACTTGCGCGATCTGCTGACCCGGCACATGCAGCTGCCCCGCTACCGCGCGGTGACAGACCTGGACGCCAACGAACTCGAACGCTTGCTGCTCCTGGCCGAAGACGACGTGCGCCAGTTGCTGGGCACCCAAGGTTTTTTCAGCCCTGAGATACGCATCAGCCAAAGCCCAGCCTCGCCAGGCACGACCACTCGCCCGGTGATCGTGGTGGCCGTGCAAAGCGGCCCGGCCACGCAGGTCGGCGCTGTGCGCTTTGACTTCAAAGGCGACTTGGCCACCTCCACCGACTTGGATGCACAGGCCCAGCGCAGCGCGATCGAAAAAGACTGGCCGCTGCCGCCCGGCCGCCGCTTCACCCAAGCCGCCTGGGACGAGGCCAAAACGCGGGTGACGCGCCAGCTGCTGGCTCGCCGATACCCGGCAGGCCAGGTGTCTTACAGCCTGGCCGATGTGGACGCCGCCACGCATACCGCCGACTTGCAGTTGCAACTCGACTCTGGCCCGTTGTACCGGCTGGGGGCGCTGAAGGTCAGCGGCTTGCAGCGTTACGACCCGGTGCTGGTACCGCGCTTGGCACGGCTGGCGCCTGGCGATATCTACGACCAACGCCGCCTGACCGAAGCCCAGCAGCGCCTGACCAGCAGCGGCTACTTCGACTCGGCCTATGTGACGGTGGACCCGGCCAGCGACCCAGCGGCCGCGCCCGTGGAAGTGCAGCTGCGCGAAGCGCGGCTGCAAAAAATCATCTTGGGCGTGGGCTTGACCACCGACGCCGGGCCGCGCCTGTCGCTCGAACACATACACAACCGCGTGCCCGGCCTGGACTGGCGCGCGCAGACCAAGCTACAGCTGGAAAAAAAGTCGCCTTTTGCCCAGACCGAATGGACCTCGCTGCCCGACGAGGCGTACTGGCGCTGGGTCACCTCGGCGCGGTTTGACCGGCTGGACGACGGCGAGCTGGTCACTCAAGCCCAGCGCCTGCGCTTTGGCCGCATGCAAACGGGTGAGCGCTACGACCGCAATTTCTACTTGCAGTGGGACCGCAGCCAGGTCAGCGGCAGCGGCACCGCCGGCAGCACCGACACCCGCACGGGCGAAGGCTCAGCCCTGAGCTTTAACTACGCCTGGACCGGCCGCTACTTTGACAGCCTGCCCTACCCGCGCAGCGGCTACGCCCTTGGTTTTGAAGCGGGTGGCGGCACGACCCTGGGCAATGATCGCCAACCCTTCACGCGCGGCGTGGCGCGCTGGACCGGCATCGTGCCATTGCCGATCGGTCGCCTGTCGTTGCGCGCCGAGGGCGGCGCCATCTGGGCCAATGAAAACGCAACCATTCCCGCCACCCAGCGCTTCAAGACCGGCGGCGACACCAGCGTGCGCGGCTACGGCCTGCGCGAGATTGGCGTGCCCTTGGCCTCAGGCGCCACCGGCCCGGGCCGCTACCTGAGCACCGCCAGTGCCGAATGGCAACGGCCGATCCTGCGCAACGGCCTGCTCACCGATTGGGAAAGCACCACCTTTGTAGACGCTGGCAATGTGGCCGACACGCCGCAAGCCTTGCGCCAAAACGTCGCGGTGGGTGTGGGCGCGGGCGCCCGCTGGAAAAGCCCGATCGGCCCGCTGCAAATCGACCTGGCCTACGGCCTGAGGACCCGGCAGCTGCGACTGCACATGAACGTGGGTTGGGTGTTTTGAGCGAGCAGAGCGTTCAGACTGACGCAGCCGCTAGGGGCCCAACCCGCCCTTGGTGGAAGCGCGTCACCTTAGGTATCAGCGCGCTGCTCTTGGCGATCCTGCTGTTGATTGCGGCACTCTGGGTCTGGTCGGGCAGCGAAGGCTCACTCGCCACCGCCTTGCGCTGGTGGAACCAGCCCGCCTTGCAAACGCAGCAAGTCACCGGCAATTTGCGCAGCGGTGGCCGGGTGGCGCAACTGCGCTGGCATGACACCCAAGGGCATGACATAGAAGCTCAGGACGTAGCGCTGCGCTGGGACTGGCGCGCGCTGCTGGATCGGCGGCTGCATATTCACGACCTCAAAGCGCGCAGCTTGCGCCTGACCTGGCCCCACTCAGACCAGCCCTCGGCCGGCCCCCCTGAGTCACTGGCCTTGCCGCTGCCGGTTCAGGTCGACGCACTGCAAATTGACCAACTGTCCTGGGCCGGTCCACCGGCTCTGCAGGCCGGCGGCTTGCGCGCCCGCTACGACTTCAACGGTCAGCGCCACGCCTTGACGCTGACCCAGGCCGAGCTGGCCCAGGGCCGCTACAGCGGGCACGCTGAGTTGCAGGCCCAAAAACCCTTAGCACTGAGCGCCAAGCTGCAAGGGGAGCTGAGCACCGCTGTGCCCGGCAGCAGCAAGACCTTGCCACTGCAAGTCGCGTTGCAAGCCAGCGGGCCCTTGGCTGATTTGCAACTCAGCGGCCAACTGAGCAGCACCGGCGAACGCCCTGCCGTATTGCCAAGCGCCCAACTCCAAGCCCGCCTCACACCCTGGGCAGAACAACCCGTGCCAGAAGCCAACGCTGTTTTTGAGCAGCTCAACCTGGCGCTACTCTGGCCGCAGGCACCGCAAACACAACTCACCGGCAAAGCGCAAGTGCAGCCAAGCAAAGACAAGGGCTGGCTCATCAGCGGTCAGCTGCAAAACGCCCGGCCCGGCCCCTGGGACCAACAACGCCTGCCCCTTCAGCAAGCCGACTGGCGCGCCGAGTGGCGAGGCGGTAGCGTCTTGCTGCAGTCGCTGAACGCACAGATCGGCCCGGGTCGTGTGCAGGCTCAAGGCCAATGGCTGGGGGCAGCCGATCAAGGCTGGGAAGTACTGACCCGTTTTGAGCAACTCAGCCCGCATGCCCTGCACAGCCAATGGCCCATGCAAAGCCTGCAAGGAAAAGCCAAGCTGCAAGGCTCAGGCCAGGGCTTGGCCGATGGCCTGGGTTTTGAGGTGCAACTGCAAGCGCCCACCGTCGGTGACCCGCGCCTGAATGCCCTGCAACTGATGGACGCTCAAGCCCGCGGCCGCTGGCGCAGCCTTGCCGGTGGCAGCCTGGACCTGCAAACCCTGACCGTCCGCACGAGGCAAGCACAACTCAATGCATCCGGCCAGTACCAAGTAAATGCCCAAGCGGCGCAAGGCCAGCTGCGCCTGCAAGCGCCGGGGCTTCAAGTGCAAGGCGACGGCCAGTGGCGGCCCGAGCGCGGCAACGGTCAAGCCAAGTTGCAAGGCCAAGACCTGGCCGCCGCTTGGCGCTGGCTGAGCACCCTGCCCGGCCTGGCCGAGCATTTGCCGCCCGCGCCCGCAGCGGGACGCGCCGACCTCACACTGGCCTGGCAAGGCGGCTGGCGCGACCCCACGTTGCAGGCCACGCTCGATGTACCTACCGTGGACTGGCCAGCCGCTGTGGCTGCCAGCGCGGCCAAGCCAGGCCCTGTCCTGCAACTGCGTGCCGTGCAAGCCCGGCTGGACGGACGGCTCAGCCAAGCGCGCTGGAGCGCTTCGGGGCAAATGCTGCAAGGCAAGCGCCGCGCGCAACTGAGCACGGCGGGCGAGGGCGGTGCCACATGGACCAGCCCGCCCGGCAAGGCATCAGCCCTGAGCTGGCAGGCCAGCGTGCAGCAGCTCAACGCCTCACTGCAAGACCCGGCGCTGGGGGCGGGCACTTGGCAGCTGGTCACGCAGCGGCCCTTCAACCTCAAAGGGGCCAGCTTGTCCGGCTCGCCGCCCTGGGTCGAGTTGCAAGCGGGTCAAGCCCAGCTGGGCGCGCCGGCCAAGCCGGGCGCGGGCAACACACCGGCCCTGCTGGACTGGCAGCCCTCGCGCTGGCAAGCCGGCCAATTGCGCACCAGCGGCACGCTCAAGGGATTGCCGCTGGTCTGGGCCGAGTTGCTGGCTGGCCCACAGATGGCCCGCGCGGGTGTGGTCGGCGACCTGCTGTTTGACGGCCGATGGGATGTGACCTGGGGCGAGCGCCTGAAGCTGGACGCCGAACTGACCCGCCGCAGCGGTGACTTGAGCATTCATGCCGAAACCAGCGCCGGCCTGGCCACCCGGGTCGCAGCCGGTGTGCGCGAGGCGCGGCTGTCGCTGCAGGGCGACGCGAGCAGTGTGCGCGCCACTGTGCGCTGGGACAGCGAGCGCGCCGGCAAAGTCCAGGGCACGCTGCAAGTCAATCCCAAGGGTGGTGCCAGCGCCGCCTCGCGTTGGCCGTGGGCAGAAGACACGCCGCTGAGCGGCGAGCTGCAAGCCCAGTTGCCGCGCATAGGCGCTTGGTCTTTGTTGGCGCCACCCGGCTGGCGTTTGCGCGGCTCACTGGCCACCGCCTTGCGCGTGGGCGGCACGCTGGGCCAACCGCAGTTGAGCGGGCAACTTCAAGCCGACGACCTGGCGCTGCGTTCGGTGGTGGACGGCGTGGAATTGGGCAATGGCCGGCTGCGCGGACGGCTGGACGGCAACCGCTTGCTGATTGACGAATTCACGCTGCAAGGGGCAGGCTCAAGTGGCGGCAAAAATGGCGGCAAAGTCAGCGCCAGCGGCGAAGCCAGCTTGACCAACGGCCAGCCCCAAGTGCAGCTCAAGGCCGAGCTGCAGCAACTGCGCGTCAGCGTGCGGCGTGATCGGCAACTCACGGTGTCTGGCGATTTGCAAGCCGCCCTGCGCGGCCGCGAAGGCGAGATCACCGGCGTGCTGCGCGTCGACCAGGCCCGACTAGAGCTCCCCAACGAAGAGCGCCCCCAACTGGACAGCGACGTGGTGGTGCGCGGCGGGCCGCAGACCGTAGCAGCGCCAGCTACTTCACAGCCTTCCAACAGCCAAAAACCCAAGCTCAGCGTCGCCGTGCGGGTGGACTTGGGCGACGACTTCAGGCTGCAAGGCAAGGGCGTGTCCACCCGGCTGCGTGGCGCCCTGGCCATCACCGATGAATCGCTGGGCACGCCGCGCCTGTTCGGCACCGTCAACACCGTGGACGGCGAGTACCAAGCCTACGGCCAGCGCCTGAACATCGAACGCGGCGTCTTGCGCTTTACCGGACCGCTGGACAACCCCAGCCTAGACGTTCTGGCCATACGGCCCAACCTGAGCCAGCGCGTGGGCGTGCAGATCACGGGCACCGCCCTGCTGCCCCGAGTGCGCCTGTATGCCGACCCGGAACTGCCCGACGCTGAAAAACTGTCCTGGCTGGTGCTGGGCCATTCCACCGCCAGCGGTGGCGCGGAAGCCGCCCTGCTGCAACAAGCGGCCATTGCGCTGTTTGGCAACGGCAAAGGTGGCGGCGGCCGCAATCTGGCGAGCACCTTCGGCTTGGACGAGCTGTCTTTCCGAACCCCCTCCACCCAGGCCGACGGCACGGCCAGCGCCGGCGCTGTGACCTTTGGCAAACGCTTTTCGAGCAACTTCTACGCAGCCTACGAGCGCAGCCTGTCCGGCACGCTCGGCACGCTCTACATGTTCTACGAGCTGTCGCAACGCTTCAAGGTACGCGCCCAAGCGGGAGAGCAAACTGCGGTGGACCTGATCTTCACCGTGCCTTACGAGTGAGCCGTTGCGTCTGCGTCTGCGTCACAGGCTGCCCCCTACAATTGAAGTTGATGCCGCCATAGTTCAATGGATAGAACGAGTGCCTCCTAAGCGCTAGATACAGGTTCGATTCCTGTTGGTGGTACCAAACCCGAATCCCGCAAGGCCCAGCGTCTTCCGGGATTTTTTTCTTGGAAGCGCTGACCGCCCTCAATCCTCAAGGTCAAAGAGTCTCGCGGCATTGCCATAGGCCACTTTTCTGAGGGTTTCTGGCCTCAGGTGGGGAAGCAGACTCACCCTCAGCTCACGAACCATCTCGTCGTATTGCCCGGCCAACCCACAGCAGGGGTCGGTCCCCAGCATGAATCGATCTGGGAACTCTTCCATCAGATCTAACCAATCCGTTTTCGGGCCGGAAGCAGAAAAGACACGCCTATTTCCGTGCACGGGGCCAGTGGCCGAAAGCTCACACACGACATTCGGCAGTTCTTTAAAGAGCTGGCGAATATCCCCTGAGCTGGAAAATGGAAGGCAATGAGAAATGATCGTGGTCGACTTCGGGTACTGACGCGCTATTTTCTTTATGCCTCCCAGGTTTTCCGCCCCCTCCGTGTGTATCTGAACAAAGCCATTGTGGCGATTGGCCATCTCGTACATCTTTTGGACCACGGCAACATCAAATGTCGTGTTCACCTGGAACCCTGAACTCAGTCCGCTTTTCACATTGCTGATGTGAATCTCGCCAAAAATACGAACGACTTTTTCGAAAAACAACTTTTCTGCCGTTTCAAAGAGCGCCTCAAAACGGGGATCACTCAGATCTTCAAGCCCTCTCATCCCCTTGTCCCGCAGGACCGCCTGGTATTCAGCCTGGCCAAGAGCGACGAGGTAACGTTTACCCAGTACGCTTTTCACCCGCATCGGCCCTTCTGGCCTCAGGCCGCCCACCGCGCCGCCCCAGCCAACACCGCTTTTATCCATTTTCTCAAGCAAAGCTTGGCTCGACTCAGGGGTCAAGTGCATGTGGACGTCTGCTATTTTGATTTGCCTGGCCAACTCAATGGTTTCAGGCGTCGTAGCCGCCAATGAACAGGACGGGCCAGCCATCAAAAAACCAAACAGAACGAGCCATGCGTTTTTGATATTCATCTTTTGGTTCAACCCTTAGAGCCAGCTAACTGCGGTAGCGCTTCACGCCGAGAATGCGGCCCACGCTTTATTTAATGCTACCGGATCACAGCTCTTGCCCGGCATCTGCCGCTGGCTCGCGCTCACGCAACAAAAAACCCGCCGAGGCGGGTCTGTTGCAAAACGGGGACGTTCCCCTAGGTATTTGGCGGGTCTTACTTCTTGCCGTACTGCGCCTTGGCCTGGTTCTCACAACCGTCTTTCGCAGCACCCGAGAGCGCGTCGCATTTCTCCTTGGCAACTTTGTACTGGGCATCGCGCTTGTCTTCAGCGGCGTCCTTTCGTGCTTCAGACACGCTGGTGCTGCCGCCGGTCGCAGCGCTGCCGACTGAGCTGGCGGCGCGGCCCGTGCTGCCCGTGGCACCGGTGGTGCCTGTCGCCGGGGCAGTCGTGCCAGCCTTACCGGCGGCTGCGTCTTCGTTAGCGCGCGTTACCTTGGCGTCGGCCTTGGCAGAGGTGTGCGCGGCTTTCGCCTCTTTCACGCAGACGTCTTTCGCATTGCCGGTCTGGTCGTCGCAGCGTTCTTTGGCCACGTCGTAAGTCGCGTCGGCTTTGGCGTCACGCACTTTTTGCTCATTGCGGGCCGAGGGCTTGTACTGCTGCTCCAACTCGGCCTTGGTGATTTTTTCGTTGCCCTTGGCTTCGGCCTGGCAGACGTCCTTGGCATTGCCCTGCATGGCCGAGCATTTATTGCGGCTGGCTTTGTAGTCGGCCTCGATGCGGTCTTTTTGCACCTTGTATTCGTCCTTGGTCAAAGCCTGAGCCTGTCCGCTCAAGGCGAAAGAAACGGCCAAAGCGAGCATGGCAAGTGATTTTTTCATGGTGAGCCCCTTTAGAGTGAAATGAATAAGAGCGTCGGGCGCGTGCGCCCCAACAAAATTCACTCTAGGGCGACCCCAGGCGTGGACCGGTAGGCCCGGCCAGATGCGAACAGTAGGCTGCTGCCTACAGGGCGAGCCGGCTCAGCGCGAACGCAGCGTTCGGCTGAGCAGCGCCACGGGCAGCAGGCCGACCAAGACCAGCGCCAGCGCTGGCAGGGCGGCTTCGCCCAGCCGTTCATCACGGGCCAGCTGGTAGGTGACCACAGCCAAGGTGTCGCTGTTGAAAGGCCGCAGCACCAGCGTGGCAGGCAGCTCCTTCATCACGTCCACGAACACCAGCAAGCCGGCGGCCGCCACCGAGCGTTTGAGTAAGGGCCAGTGCACGCGGGTGAGCAAGCCCAGGCCGGTGGTGCCGAGCATGCGTGCGCTGTCGTCGAAGCTGGTGGATACACGCGAGTACCCACTTTGCACCGACTGCAAAGCCACCGCGCAAAAGCGCACCAGGTAAGCCCAGACGATGCCCAGAGCGGTGGCCGTGACCCAAAAACCAACCGCAGTTTGCGGCGCAGCTTCTTGCAGCCAACCGACCGGCAGCAGCAAGCCGACCACGATGACCGCGCCCGGCACGGCATAGCCCAGACCCACCACTTGCACGGCAGCCCGGTTGAGGCTGCCGGGTTGGCTGCGCAAAGAAAATGCCAAGGCCAGCGCCGTGGCCGTGGCCAGTACCGCCGTCAGGCCCGCCAGCCGCACACTGTTGAGTGACCACTGCACAAAACTGCCCCAAGGCAAGCCTTGCCATTCAGCGCTCAAAGGCCGGAGCATGAACAGCACCGGCAACACGAAGCCCAGCAAGATCGGCAGGGTGCAGACCAGCCAAGCCAGCAAGGCGCGATGACCATAAAGGCGCGTGGGCAAGGCGTCGGCCGCACCGGCCCGCCCACCCCGGCCCACCGCAAAGCGCATGCGCTGCTGGGCGCTGCTTTCAATCTTGAGCAGTACCGCCACGACGACCAGCAGAACGGTCGCTAACTGTGCGGCCGCAGCGCGGTTGTCCATGGCCAGCCAGGCCTTGTAAATACCAGCGGTGAAAGTTTGAATACCGAAGTAGCTGGACACGCCAAAGTCCGCCAAGGTCTCCATCAGCGCCAGCGCCACGCCAGCAGCCACCGCGGGGCGAGCCAGCGGCAGTGCCACGTCGCGTATGCGCCGAGCCAAGGGGGCACCTAGCAAGCGGGCGGCCTCCATCAGGTGCACGGCCCGCTCGGCCAGCGCGGTGCGCGCCAGCAAATACACATAGGGATAAAGCGCCACGGTGAACACCAACACCGCCCCGCCCAGGCTGCGCACTTCGGGAAACACACGCCCTTGCAAGCCCCAGGCACCGCGGAACCAAGTTTGAAACGGGCCGGCGTACTGCAAAAAGTCGGTGTAAGCGTAGGCCACCACGTAGGCCGGCATGGCCAGAGGCAAGAGCAAAGCCCACTCAAAAATTCGCCGCCCTGGAAAGTCAAACAGCGTCACCGCGCAAGCCGTGCCCATGCCCACCAGCGCCACGCCCAGGGCCACGGCCAGACACAGCCAGAGCGTGGTGGCCGCGTAATCGGGCAATACCGTGCGGCCCATTTCCGCCAGCAGGGACAGGCCCAGCGCGTCCAGTTGCAGCCACGACAAAGCCAGCGCCAGCACCGGCAGGCAAAGCGCGGCCAGCAGCAGGCTGAGCAGGAGGGAGGACAGGAAACGACGGGGCATTCGGGCGAGTCAGTGCAAATGAGAATTGTAAGCATCTACAATAAAAATCATGTTTTTGGAAGTCTCCCAGCTCGCCGTTCACTACGCTGGCCGCAGCCAACCGGCCGTCAGCGGCGCGAGCTTCAGCCTGGCCGCCGGCGAGATCGGCGTGCTGATCGGCTCGTCCGGTTGCGGCAAGACCACGCTGCTGCGTGCGGTGGCTGGCCTGGAGCGTGCCACCAACGGCCGCATCTTGCTGGCCGGAGATGCCGTCAGCAGCGAGCACATCCATGTGCCGGCCGAGCAGCGCCGCATTGGCATGGTGTTTCAGGACTACGCCTTGTTTCCCCACCTGGACGTGGACCGCAACGTGGCTTTTGGCCTCAACCACTGGCCCGCCAGCAAGCGGCAAGCCCGAGTGGCCGAAGTGCTGGAGCTGGTCGGCCTGGGCCATGCACGGCATTTGCACCCGCACCAGTTGTCGGGCGGACAGCAGCAGCGCGTGGCGCTGGCCCGGGCACTGGCGCCCCAGCCGCGATTGCTGCTCCTGGACGAGCCTTTTTCGAACTTGGATGTTGACTTGCGCGAGCGCTTGGCGCACGAGGTGCGCGGCATTTTGAAAGCCGCAGGCGCCACGGCCTTGTTTGTCACGCACGACCAACTCGAAGCTTTCGCCATTGGTGACCGCATCGGCGTCATGCACCAAGGGCAACTTCAGCAGTGGGACGAGGCTTACGAGCTGTATCACCGCCCGGCCACGCGCTTCGTGGCCGACTTCATTGGCCATGGTGTGTTTGCTCACGCGCAGATTCGCCAGCAAGGCGAGGACGTGGTGGTGCACACCGCCCTGGGCGACTTCACCGACGTGGCCGAATGCCCGCTGCCCAGCGTCTACCCGGACGGGCTGTGCGACGTGCTGCTGCGCGCCGACGACATCGTGCATGACGATGCGGCGCCAGTGAAAGCGCAGATTTTGCGCAAGGCGTTTCGCGGGTCGGAGTTTTTGTACACGCTCAAATTGGCCAGCGGCGAATCATTGATGGCCCATGTGCCATCCCATCACGACCACGACCTGGGCGAATGGATTGGCATTCGCGCCGAGATGGATCATGTGGTGACCTTCCCTCGGGAAGAAGCCTGAACAATCGCGTTCAAAAAACCCGTTCGGACTGAGCTTGTCGAAGTCCCGGCGTGCAATCTCGTCAGTCGGTATGACGAGCTGAACGCAGCGCCTCAACCCGCTCCCGCAAATCCCCCGACCAAGTGCGCCTGTCGCGGCCTTCGGCATGTTCCGCATGTCCCAGGTGCACCACCGCCTGCAAACCGCGAGCCTGCACGGTTTGCCAGAGCGAGCCCACCAAGGTGTCATCGTCAATGAAGCGCGGGGCGTGGCTGATCTCTCCGCTGGCGCCATCGACAAAGCGCAGCGCCACCGGCTGCACCGGCACCTGTGCGGTGATCGCGGCCTGGATCAAGTTGGCATGAAAGGGTTTGAGGTTCACGCCGTCGCCGGTGGTGCCTTCGGGAAATACCGCCAAGACATCACCCGCCTGCAAGCGCTCGACCATGTGGTGCAGCACGCGGTGCGCGTCGCGCCGGGATTCCCGCTCGATGAACAAGGTACCCGCCCCGCTGGCCATGGTGCCAATCAGCGGCCATTGCTTGACGTCGGCCTTGGAGACAAAACGGCAATAGCCCGAGGCATGCATCACCAAAATGTCCAGCCACGAAATATGGTTGGCCACCAGCAGCACCGGCCCGTTCGCCAAAGGCTGGCCGCGCCGCACCAGCTCAATCCCCAGGATGCTCAGCATCTGACTGGCCCAGCGCTGCACGTGTAGCTCGCGCTCAGTGCTCTCCAAGCGGGAAAAGTGCAGGTGGATGATGCCAAAACCGCGCGCCACATGCAGCCCTGCCCGCAGCAGCCGGGTGGCGGCGCGCACGGTCTTCATGCGCGGCGCGGTGCTTCATAAGCCACCTCGCCAGCCACCAGCGTCCAGCGCACCTGAGCGGGCAACTCGTGCTCGGCAAAGGGCGTGTGCTTGCCCTGGCTGCGCAATTGCGCAGGCTGCACCGTCCAGGATGCGACGGGGTCAAAAATGCAGATATCCGCTGCGCCGCCTTGCAGCAACTGGCCGGCACTGGCTTGCAGGTTGCCGAGTGAGTTGCCCAGCACAGAAGCCGGTGAATTGGTCAGCACGGCCAAGGCGCGCATCAGGCCCACGCCGCTGTCCTGCCCCCATTTGCAGGCCAGCCCCAGCAGCAACTCCAGCCCCGTGGCACCAGGTTCAGCCTCGGCAAAGGGCAAGGTCTTGGCGTCTTCGTCCACCGGCGTGTGGTCGGACACCAGCGCGTCAATCAGGCCGTCGGCCAAACCTAGTCGCAAGGCGTCGCGGTCGCGTTGCTGGCGCAGCGGCGGGTCCAGGCGCATGCGGCTGTCGAAGTAGCCGATGTCGGTATCGGTCAGAAAGAGGTTGTGGATGCTCACATCGCAGGTCACCGGCAAGCCCTCGGCCTTGGCCTGGGCCACCAGCGCCAGCCCGGCCGCGCTGCTGATGCGGCAGATGTGCACGCGGGCGCGGGTGGAGCGCACCAACTCAAAAATGGTGTGCAGCGCAATGGTTTCCGACGCCACCGACACACCACTCAAGCCCAGCCGCGTGGCCATGGGGCCGCTGGCCGCCACGCCCTTGCCCAAGTGAAAGTCGCGCGGCCGCAGCCAGACGGTGTAGCCAAAGCTGGCCGCGTATTGCAGAGCGCGCACCAGCACCTGGGTGTCCAGCAAGGGCACTTCGGCCTGGCTGAAACCCACGCAACCCGACTGGGTGAGCTGGACCATTTCAGTCAGCGCCTCGCCTTTGAGCGAGCGGGTCAAAGCGCCCAAGGGAAATACGCGCGACTGGTGCAGTTTTTCAGCGCGGAACTTGAGCATCTCCACCAAGCCGGGCTCGTCCAGCACCGGCTCGGTGTCGGGTGGGCAGACCAGGCTGGTCACGCCGCCGGCGACGGCTGCGGCCAATTCGCTTTGCAGCATGCCTTCGTGTTCGTGGCCGGGCTCGCGCAAGCGCACAGCCAAGTCGATCAAGCCGGGTGCGACCACGCAGCCTGTGGCGTCCAGCGTGCGGTCAGGCGTGAAGCCCTTGGCCACAGCACCGATGGACAAGATGCGGCCTGCTTCCACGGCGACGTCAGCCACTCGGTCAAAGCCCGTGGCCGGGTTGATGACGCGGCCGTTTTGGATGAGTAATTTCATTTTTTTATTAGGCGTGAGAATGAAATGCGAGGACTTCAGAAGGTTGGTGCATTTTTCGGAGGCCGCTTGCCCTCACCCCTGCCCTCTCCCGGAGGGAGAGGGAGCAAGAGGGGGAGCCCAGGCCGAGGCGACGAGACGAGACGAGACGCGCCCCTCCCCATACCAGCCGGGGCCGCGGGACCGGCTTTGCCGGACCGCAGGCGCAGCGCCCCCTCGGGGGGCAGCGACCACACGAAGTGGGGAGCGTGGGGGCTCACACATTCCCGGCCACGATGCTCATCACCGCCATGCGTACCGCAATGCCAAACGTCACCTGCGGCAAGATCACGCTTTGCCCGCCGTCGACCACAGCCGAGTCGATTTCCACGCCGCGGTTGATCGGGCCGGGGTGCATGACGATGGCGTCAGGCTTGGCCAGTTGCAGTTTTTCAGGCGTCAGGCCAAAGCTCTTGAAATATTCCTGGCTGCTGGGCAGCAGCGCGCCGGACATGCGTTCGTTTTGCAGGCGCAGGGTGATCACGACGTCGGCGTCTTTGATGCCTTCCTCCAGCGTGTGGCAGACGCGCACGCCCATCTGGCTCATGTCTGAGGGCACCAAGGTCTTGGGGCCGACCACGCGCACTTCGGGGCAGCCCAAGGTGGTCAGCGCGTGAATGTCCGAGCGGGCCACACGCGAATGCAGCACGTCGCCGACGATGGCCACGGTCAGGTTGCTGAAGTCTTTTTTGTAGTGGCGGATGGTGTACATGTCCAGCAAGCCCTGCGTGGGGTGGGCATGGCGGCCGTCGCCGGCGTTGACCACGTGCACATGTGGCGCCACATGCTGGGCGATCAAGTACGGCGCACCCGACTCGCTGTGGCGCACCACAAAAATATCGGCCGCCATGGCGCTGAGGTTGGCAATCGTGTCCAGCAGCGACTCGCCTTTGGAGGCTGACGAGCGAGCTATGTCGAGGTTGATGACGTCAGCCGACAGGCGTGTAGCGGCAATCTCAAAGGTGGTGCGGGTGCGGGTGGAATTCTCAAAAAAGAGGTTGAACACGCTCTTGCCGCGCAGCAGCGGCACTTTTTTGACTTCACGGTCACTGACGCTGACGAAGTTGGCCGCCGTGTCCAAAATTTGCGTCAAGGTGGCCTTGGGCAGGCCTTCGATAGACAGCAGGTGAATCAGCTCGCCATGCTGGTTGAGTTGGGGGTTACGTCGGTACAACACGCTCAAGCTCCCTGAACTTCAAAACTGAACTGGCCGGCCGCGTCACGCGCCAGCTGCAAAGACTGGCTGGCCGGCAAGGCCACGCGGGCCACGGCCAGGTCGGCCTGCACCGGCAGCTCGCGCCCACCCCGGTCCACCAGCACCGCCAGCTTGACGCTGGCCGGGCGGCCATAGTCGAACAGCTCGTTGAGCACGGCGCGCACGGTGCGGCCAGTAAAAAGCACATCGTCGAGCACGATCAAATGCGCGCCGTTGACGTCAAACGGCAGCACGGTCTGCGCACTCGACGCCAGGCCGCGCTGGGCAAAATCGTCGCGGTGCATGGACGAGGACAGCGTGCCCACCGGGGAAGTCAGGCCCAGGTCTTTTTGCAGACGCTCTGCCAGCCACACGCCGCCGGAGGCTACACCCACCAGATGCGGGGCGGCGGGGTAACTGCTCAAAAGTTGTTGCAAGCCACTGCGCAATTCGCGGTACAGGGCTTCGGCGTCCAGGGTCAGGCTGCTCATGGGGTGATATCGGTGTGAAATGCGAAAGGGTTCGGTGCAGCCATCACGGCAGGCTCCTTAAAAATTGCTCAAGAATTATGCAGGCAGACGCGGCGTCGGCATCGGCCGCGCCCTGGGACAAGGCTTCGGTGGTGCTGTAACGCTCGTCCACCTCGAAGACCTGCAAACCAAAGCGCCCGCGCAGCTGGCGGGCGAACTTTTGCGCCCGCAACGTGTTCTCATGGGGGGCGCCGTCCGGGTGAAAGGGAATGCCGACCACCAGCGCGTCAGGCTGCCACTCGGCGATGACTTTAGCCATCGGTGCAAAGCGGGCGTCACCCACGGCCGTAATGGTGCTGCGCGGCGTGGCGCTGCGGGTCAGCCGGTTGCCGGTGGCCACGCCGGTGCGTTTGAGGCCAAAGTCAAAGGCCAAAAAAGTCTGGAAATGGGCGGGAACGGCTGAAGAAGCAGTGAAGGCGTTGGCCGAGCCGGAGCTCATGCGTGGCCCGCCTCGGGCGAGAGCATCCAACGCTGCAGGCCCAGCAGCAGCAAGGCTTTGTCGTAGCGCTGCTCCACGGGTGTGTCAAAAATCACGGCCGGGTCGGCTGCCACGGTGAGCCAGCTGTTGTCCGAAATCTCGGACTCCAGCTGCCCTTCGCCCCAGGCGGCATAACCCAGCGATACAAACACTTTGCGCGGGCCGGCGCCGGTGGACAAGGCTTCGAGCACGTCTTTGGAGGTGGTCATTTCCAGGCCACCGGGAATCGTCATGGTCGAGGCATAAACCGCCTCACTGCCGGGCATCATGGATTCGTGCAGTACAAAGCCGCGTTCGGTCTGCACTGGGCCACCTTGGTAAACCGGGTCGGCCATCAGGTCGTCGCGGCGCAGCGGCAGCTCAACCTTTTCGAACAGGCTGCGCAAGCTGATCTCGCTGGGTTTGTTGATCACCAGCCCCAGCGCGCCGCGCTCGCTGTGTTCGCACATGTAAACCACGCTGCGCACAAAAGGCTCGTCGTCCAGACCGGGCATGGCGATCAGGAAGTGGTGCGTGAAATTGTGGGGAGCGGTGTCCTGGGCCATGGACTCGATTTTACGCGTGATGCGTTTTCAAGAGCCTGGCCGGCGAACTCGTCCCGCCCCAGACCCGGCCACTGCCCAGCTACCATCACGGCTATGGCAAAACAATACCCCAGCGGCCTGGTTTGGTTCAGGCGCGATCTGCGCGCGCACGACAACGCTGCGCTCTATCACGCCCTGGCCAGTTGCGAGCAAGTGCATTGCGTGTTTGTGCTGGACCGGGACATTCTGGACGCCCTGCCCCGGGCTGATCGCCGGGTCGAATTCATTCAGGCCAGTTTGGTGGAGCTAGACCAAGCCATCCACGCGCTGGGCATGGCGCACGGCGCAGCTCACGCAGGCCTGATCGTGCGCCATGCAAAGGCCAGCAGCGCAGTGCCCGAGATGGCGCAGGAACTGGGCGTGCAGGCGGTGTTCAGTAACCATGATTACGAGCCCCAGGCAATCGCCAGGGATGAGCAGGTGGCCATCGCGCTAGAGCAAGTCGGCATCCGGCTGCACAGCTTCAAAGACCATGTGGTGTTTGAAAAGACCGAGCTATTGACCCAGGGCGGCAAGCCTTACGGCGTATTCACGCCGTATAAAAATGCTTGGCTCAAAAAAGTGGACAGCTACTACTTGCAGTCTTATGCCGTGGAACGCCATGCTGGCGCGCTGGCCAACCGCCCGCCAGCGCTGCGCCAGAGCGTGCCAACCCTCAAAGACATTGGCTTTGAAAAGACCAACTTGTCCAAACTGGGCTTGCTCACCGGCGTCTCTGGCGGCCAGCAGTTGTTTGACGAATTTTTAGGCCGCATGGACCGCTACGACGACACGCGTAATTTCCCCGCCGTCAAAGGGCCGAGCTACCTGGGCGTGCACTTGCGCTTTGGCACCGTGTCGATCCGGCAGATGGCACGCCAAGCCTTTGACCGGCAGGCCGGCGGCAGTGCAGGCGCGGCGGTGTGGCTCAGCGAGCTGATCTGGCGCGACTTTTACGCGCAGATCTTGTCGAACTTTCCGCGCGTGGCCGAGCGCTCTTTCAAGCCCGACTATGACGCGATTGAATGGGAAAGCGGCCCCGCCGCTGAGGCGCTGTTCCAAGCCTGGTGCGAAGGCCGCACCGGCTACCCGCTGGTGGACGCGGCGATGGCGCAGATCAACCAGACGGGCTATATGCACAACCGCCTGCGCATGGTGGCGGCTTGCTTCTTGATCAAGGATTTGGGCATTGACTGGCGCTGGGGCGAACGCTACTTTGCCCAGCACCTGAACGACTTTGACTTGTCGGCCAACAACGGCGGCTGGCAGTGGGCCTCAAGCAGTGGCTGCGATGCGCAGCCCTACTTTCGCATCTTCAACCCGGTCAGCCAAAGCCTGAAGTTCGACCCGGACGGCAAATTCATCCGCAAGTACCTGCCCGCACTGGCCGGGCTGCAAGGCGCGGCCCTGCACAGCCCATGGCTGGCTTCGCCGCTGGAGCTGGCTGCTGCCGGAGTGGAGTTGGGGAAAAACTACCCCATGCCGATGGTGCGGCATGACGAGGCTAGGGCCAAAACGCTGGCGCGCTACGCGGTCGTCAAAAAAGCGGCTGAGGTCTGAAGCCGCCGTGCAGATCCTTAGAGCTGCACCATTTCAAAGTCTTCTTTGCGGGCACCGCACTCAGGGCAGGTCCAGTTCATGGGAACGTCGGCCCACAGGGTACCAGCGGCAATGCCGTGCTCCGGCGAGCCGGTGACTTCGTCATAAATCCAGCCGCAGATCAGGCACATCCAGGTGGTCGAGGTCGATGTTGTGGTCACGATTTTTGCTTGCGTTCTAATAGAATGGACGCAATTGTATCGGCGCGGCCAAGGCCCACGCACACTGGCAACAACTCGGTCAACCCAGGCCCATGGCAAACCCCAAACACCCCCCAGCCGATTCCGCCGCCGTCCTCGCTGCTGCCACTGAAGAGCTGGACACCACGCCGGCCTGCGTGCTGTGCTTCAACGCCAACGACCCCAGCGGCGCTGGCGGCTTGACCGCTGACATCAGCGCCATTGCTTCGGCCGGCGCGCACACCCTGGCCGTGGTCACTGGCGCTTACTCGCGTGACACGGCCGAGATTTTTGACCACTTTCCTTTTGACGAAGACGCCGTGACCGAGCAGGCACGCACCGCGCTGGAAGACATGGCAGTCGGCGCCATCAAGGTCGGCTTTGTGGGCACGCCCGAGACCATCAGCGCGATTGCCGAGATCGCCACCGACTACGCCGACATTCCGCTGATCGCCTACATGCCCAACCTGTCGTGGTGGGACGAAAGCGAGCTGGACAGCTACCTGGACGCGTTCAAGGAACTCTTGCTGCCGCAAACCACCGTGCTGGTGGGCAACCACAGCACCTTGTGGCGCTGGCTGTTGCCCGACTGGGGCAGCGAGCGATCGCCCAGCGCCCGTGACATTGCCAAGGCTGCCGCCGAGCTGGGCGTGCCCTACACGCTGGTGACCGGCATGCCCGCGCCCGAGCAGTTCATTGACAATATCTTGGCCAGCCCGCAAAGCGTGCTCTACAGCGAAAAGTTCGAGCGCTTCGAAGCCAGCTTTGCCGGTGCGGGCGATACCCTCACCGCCGCCTTGAGCGCCCTGCTGGCCAACGGCCATGACTTGCAAGCCGCCACCGCCGAAGCCTTGACTTACCTCGACCACAGCCTGGACGCTGGCTTTCAGCCCGGCATGGGCCACTTGGTGCCCGATCGGCTGTTCTGGGCACAGGCCGACGTTGACGGTGATGATGACGAGAGCACTGTTCAGCCCGGCTCGTCCGACCCCTTGAGTTCCCCTTCCTCCTTTGAACTGCCACCTCACGGCACCAAACAATAACAACGCATGTCCCAAAACAACCCGGCCATTTCCCGCAACGACACCCTGTTCGAGCGCGCCAAGCAAGTCATTCCCGGCGGCGTCAATTCCCCGGTTCGAGCCTTCAAGGCCGTGGGCGGCACGCCGCGTTTTGTGCAGCGTGCCCAAGGCGCTTATTTTTGGGATGCCGACGGCAAACGCCACATTGACTACATTGGCTCCTGGGGCCCGATGATCCTGGGCCACGGCCACGCCGGCGTGTTGGAAGCCGTGCAAAAAGCCGCCCTGGACGGCTTTTCTTTTGGGGCGCCGACCGAGCGCGAAGTCGAGCTGGCCGAAGAAATCATCAAGCTGGTGCCGTCGATTGAAATGATCCGCCTGGTCAGCTCTGGCACCGAAGCAGCCATGAGCGCGCTGCGCCTGGCGCGCGGCGCCACGGGCCGCAGCAAGATCATCAAGTTTGAAGGCTGCTACCACGGCCATGCCGACGCGCTGCTGGTCAAAGCCGGCTCGGGCCTGGCCACCTTCGGCAACCCGACCAGCGCGGGCGTGCCGCCCGAAGTGGTGCAGCACACCTTGGTGCTGGAATACAACAACGTCCCCCAGCTCGAAGAAGCGTTTGCGTTGCACGGCCCCGAACTCGCCTGCCTGATGATCGAGCCGATTGCCGGCAACATGAACTTTGTGCGCGCCAGCGTGCCCTTCATGAAACGCTGCCGCGAGCTGTGCACGCAATACGGCGCGCTGCTGGTGTTTGACGAAGTGATGTCCGGCTTTCGCGTGGCTTTGGGCAGCGCCCAAAGCGTTTACGCCAAAGCCCTGCCCGGCTTTGAACCCGACATGACGGTGATGGGCAAAGTCATCGGCGGCGGCATGCCGCTGGCGGCCTTTGGCGGTAAAAAAGGCGTGATGCAGCAGCTCGCACCGCTGGGCCCGGTCTACCAAGCCGGCACCTTGAGTGGCAACCCGGTGGCCACCGCTTGCGGTTTGGCCACGCTGCGCGAACTGCAAAAGCCTGGCTTTTTTGAAAATCTTTCAGCCACCACCCGTTCGCTGGTGGACGGTCTGGTGGGCGCGGCAAAAGCTGAAGGGGTGACGCTCTGCGGCGACAGCGAGGGCGGCATGTTCGGCTTCTTCTTGTTCGACCAACTGCCGCAAAACTACGCCAAGGTCATGACGACCGACAGCCCGCGCTTCAATCAGTTGTTTCACGGCCTGCTAGACCGCGGCGTGTACATCGCGCCGGCTTTGTATGAAGCGGGTTTTGTGAGCGCTGCGCACACGGCCGATGACATTGCCGAGACGGTGGCAGCGGCGCGGGCCGTATTCAAGCAAATGGCTGAGTAAGACTCTTGTTCCCTCCCCCGCTGGGGGAGGGTTAGGGTGGGGGCCGACCCCAAATTGAAGTTCAACCCCGACGCTAAGGTCAGATCGCGGGCTTCTCGACCTTGCCCGCTGGCTGCCATCGAAAAAACATCGGGTAGACCTTCTCCACCACCGGGCCATTGAAGTCCCAGGCCAGGCACTGGCCCAGGTGCATGGGCGGGCGGCCGTCGGCGGGTGGTGCAAAAGAGGCTGACCGCGTCTGAAAGGCAGCGGTGGCCAGGTTGAACAGCAGTTCGCGCAAGTGCGTACAGCCCTGCACGCCACCCAGGTGACGGTCGATAGCGCCGCGCCAGCCGCGTCCCACCACCGCGCCAATCATGCGGCGCATGGGCTCTTGCGCTTGTGGGCAGGGGTCGTGGGGAAAGGCGTCCATGCTCACGGCGATGTCGCGCACCACCATGGCGTCGTCGATAGTCACGCGCAGGTGCATGTGGTGAATGGGCTCATCGGCCGCCCAATCGCGCTCGCCCTCGATCTTGAAGGCGTGGGGTTTGGTGTCGAGCATCTCGCCTTCAATGTCCCACAGCCCGTCTTCGCGGGCAAAGCCGCGGTAGGTGACGCGGCGCGTGTGCATGGGCTTGCGGGGTTGAGGAGTAGGCAGCGGCAAGGTGAAACCTCGAGAAGAAAACGGCTATTTTCCCCGATGACCGCCCTTGCTTCTGAACTCTTGTGTTCAGGGCAAAAGGGGCAATAACTGCTTGCTGCTTGCTGCTTGCCCGCAGCCGGTCGTTCAGTGCCGGAAGTGGCGCACGCCCGTGGTCACCATCGCCACGCCGCGCTCGTCCGCCGCAGCAATGACTTCGCCGTCGCGCATGGAGCCGCCAGGCTGGATCACGCAGCTGGCGCCCGCATCAACCACCACGTCCAGGCCGTCGCGGAAGGGGAAGAAGGCGTCGCTCGCCACGGCCGTGCCTTGCAGGCTCAAGTTGGCGTGGCCGGCCTTGATGCTGGCAATACGGGCCGAATCCAGCCTGCTCATCTGGCCGGCACCCACGCCCATGGTCATGCCGTCTTTGCAGAACACGATGGCGTTGCTTTTCACGTACTTGGCGACTTTCCAGGCAAACAGCAGGTCTTGCAGTTGCTGCTCGGTGGGCTGCAACTTCGTCACGACTTTCAGGTCAGCGCGTTGCAGTTCGTGGTTGTCGGCGCTCTGGATCAAGAGGCCTGAGCCAATGCGCTTGATGTCTTGCGTGTTGCGCCCGGCATTGCCGGTGGGCAGAGCGATCTGCAAAACGCGCACATTGGCCTTGGCCTTGAAAATCTCCAGGGCTTCGGCACTGTAGGCTGGCGCCATCAGCACTTCCACAAACTGTTTGCTCACCGCCTCAGCAGCGGCTTTGTCCACCGGACGGTTGAACGCAATGATGCCGCCAAAAGCGCTGGTTGGGTCGGTCTGGAAGGCTTTGCTGTAGGACTCCAGGGCGTCTTTGCCGACGGCCACACCGCAGGGGTTGGCGTGCTTGACGATGACGCAGGCCGGCGCGTCAAAGCTCTTGACGCATTCCCAGGCGGCGTCGGCGTCGGCGATGTTGTTGTAGCTCAGCTCTTTGCCTTGCAGTTGCTGGGCGGTGACCAGCGAGCCGGCGGCGGGCGACACGTCGGCGTAAAACGCGGCCGTCTGGTGCGGGTTTTCGCCGTAGCGCAGGTCTTGCAGCTTGATGAACTGGCTGTTGGTCTGGCCGGGGTACTCGCTGCGCTCGGGCACACCAGTGGCGCTCTTGAAGGTGATGGACGAGAGGTAGTTGCTGATGGCGCCGTCGTACTGGCTGATGCGGTTGAAGGCTGCCACGGACAGCGCGAATTTGGTGGCGTCTTGCAGCTTGCCATCAGCCTTGAGTTCGGCCAAGGCGCCCGCGTATTGCGAGGCGTCGGTCAGCACGCCAACGTCTTTCCAGTTCTTGGCGGCGCTGCGCACCATGGCCGGACCGCCAATGTCGATGTTTTCAATCGCGTCTTCCAGCGTGCAGCCGGCTTTGGCGACGGTCGCCTCGAACGGGTAGAGGTTGACGATCAGCAGATCAATGGTGTCAATGCCGTGGGTCTTGAGCGCGGCCATGTGTTCGGGCAGATCGCGCCTGGCCAGCAGACCGCCATGCACCTTCGGGTGCAGGGTCTTGACGCGGCCGTCCAGCATTTCGGGAAAACTGGTGAGCTCAGCCACTTCGGTCACCGGTAAGCCTTGGTCCGCCAGCAGTTTGGCGGTACCCCCGGTGGACAGCAGGCGAATGCCCAAGGCGTGCAGGGCCTTGGCGAAATCAACAATGCCGGTTTTGTCGGAGACGGAAATCAGTGCGTTCATGGCGGGGCCTGGATGGATTTTGAAAAACTAAGAAGGGAGTCACTTGAGCAATTTGTGCTCAAGCAATTTCTTGCGCAAAGTGTTGCGGTTCAGGCCCAGCCACTCGGCGGCGCGCGACTGGTTTTGGTCGGCGTGCTGCATGACGACTTCGAGCAAGGGCTTTTCGACGACTTGCACCATCATCTCGTACAGGCCTGCGGGCTCGGTGCCGCGCAAGTCCTTGAAGTAAGCCTCTAGGCTGGTGCGCACGCACTCTTCAATCATCTTCTTGCTCATAGAGAAGCTTTCTCTTCTTTGGTGTTGTCGTCGGTTTGCAGCGCTGGGGCCAAGGCCGCAGGCACGCGGTCGGTTTGTGAGGCCAGCGTGTCAAAAAAATCAGCCACGGCGCGCAGTTGCTCGTCGCAGCTTTCCAGCAGGTTCATGCGGCCGCGAAAGTCTTCGCCGCCAGGCAGGCCTTTGACGTACCAGCCGATGTGCTTGCGCGCCGTGCGCACACCCGCATAGTCGCCGTACAGCGCGTAATGGTCTTGCAGATGGTCCAGCAACAGGCGCTTGACCTCACC
The DNA here is from genome assembly GCA_040400935.1 of Polaromonas sp. Classification (GTDB taxonomy): domain Bacteria; phylum Pseudomonadota; class Gammaproteobacteria; order Burkholderiales; family Burkholderiaceae_C; genus Polaromonas. The sequence goes on along the minus strand of JBBAPH010000010.1, from coordinate 94,451 downwards.
CACCAAAGGCGCTGCCAAATGCGTACCAGTAGCCAGAAAATGGCTGATCTCACGAAATATCCAAGGCCGGCCTTGCGCGGCCCGGCCGATCATCACGGCGTCGGCGCCGGTATAGGCCAGCACGGCCTTGGCTTTTTCCGGAGAGTCGATGTCGCCGTTGGCCACCACCGGAATGCGCAGCGCGGCTTTGACAGCCGCAATGGTGTCGTACTCGGCCAAGCCTTTGTAGCCTTGCTCGCGCGTGCGGCCATGCACAGCAATCATTTGCACACCCGCCGATTCGAAAGCGCGGGCGAGGGTCAGCGCGTTCTTGTGTTCGGCCGACCAACCGGTGCGCATCTTCAGCGTGACCGGCACGCCGTGCGGCGCGCAGGCGGCCACCACGGCTTGGACGATGGACAAGGCCAACGGCTCGTCTTGCATGAGGGCCGAGCCTGCCCATTTGTTGCAGACCTTCTTGGCTGGGCAACCCATGTTGATGTCGATGATCTGCGCGCCGCGTTGCACGTTGTAGGCGGCGGCCTCGGCCATCATGGCGGCGTCGGTGCCGGCGATCTGCACAGCAATCGGTTCGACCTCGCCGTCGTGGTTAGCACGCCGCGACGTCTTGAGCGTGTGCCAGAGGTCGCGACGAGAAGTGACCATCTCACTCACCGCATAGGCAGCGCCCAGTTTCTTGCACAACTGCCGGAAGGGCCGATCCGTCACGCCCGCCATCGGGGCAACCAACACGGGGTTGGCCAAAGCGTAAGGACCGATGTTCATGGGCGGGGAGTGGGGACAGCAGATGCAAGCAGGCGGGGTCGTGGGATTGTAGCTGCCTAAATTTTCAGCAGATGCACCGAGTCAGCGCGGCGAAAAAAGCACTGGCCTGCTCTCTATACTGGCCCTCATGGACGCCTGGATCACCGCCCTTATTGACTGGTTGGCCCTGCCGCAATTCGGGCTGAGCACGGTGTTCGTGGTGTCCTTTATATCGGCCACTTTGCTGCCGCTGGGCTCGGAACCCGTGGTGTTTGGGCTGGTCAAGCTCAGGCCGGACTTGTTCTGGCAGACCGTCCTGGTCGCCACGGCGGGCAACACCCTGGGCGGTGCACTGGACTGGTGGCTGGGCTTTGGCGCGCACCGGGTGGTCGACAAATATGCGCACTCCCGCCATCACAACCGGGCCATCCGCTGGCTGGAAAAACTGGGCCCTAAAGCCTGTTTGCTGGCCTGGCTACCTGCCGTGGGCGACCCCTTGTGCGCCGTGGCGGGCTGGCTGAAGTTTCCGTTCTGGCTCTGCCTTTTTTACATGGCGATCGGCAAGTTTTTGCGCTACGTCGTGATGACCGGGGCGCTGATCTGGGCCTTCCCCGGTGGCTGGCATATTTGACAAGCAGCGCCGTTCAAAACTTTTCCTGCGGCAGCAAATAGCGCCACTGCCCGGCTGGCAAACCGTTCAGCCCCACGCGGCCCACGCGCAAGCGCTTCATGCCCTGCACCTGCAAGCCCATGCTTTCACACAGGTAGGCAATTTGCCCAGGCCGCTCACCCTTGAGCGCAAAACGTAGGCGGTTTTCGCTCTGCCAGCTGACCTTGGCCGGGCCCAGCAATTGGCCGTTGAAGGTCAGGCCGTGGTCCACGCGATTCAGCCGTTCCAAGCCGCCGGGGCGCATGACGCCGCTCACCTCGACCGTGACTTCATGCTCCATCAACTGAGCATCTTCTTGCAGCTTGCGGCCAACCCGCCAGTCTTGCGTGAAGACCACCAAGCCACTGGCCCGGGGGGCCAGCGGCGCCATGAGCGTGAGGGTCTGGAAATGCTTTTTCAGCGGCTTCAGGCCCGAGCGGTCGTCGGGCCAGAAGTTGGCGGCGGTCAACCAGTGACCAGCCGGCAAGCTGTCGGGCAGACCGCCCAGCCCCGCCTCGGCGCCAGCCGGTTTGTGCAGCAGCAAGGTCACCGGGGTCAAGGCCATCAAGTTGGCGTCAGCGTTGATCTGCACCTCTTGGTCGGCGACGCGCGCTTGTGGCTCTTCCACCACCACGCCGTCCACGGTGACCCAGCCGCCCTCGATGTATTGCTCGGCTTCGCGCCGGGAACAGGCGCGCAACTCGGCCACGCGCTTGGCCAGCCGGACAGGTTCAGTCATGGGAAAACATCAGAAAAAAGCCGTTCAAAAATTCAACACATTGGTCCATCTGGTGGAAATCCACCAGCCTGGTTTCGCGGGATAAGCACTACCATGAGCCAGCGCCGCTGTTGGTCGGAGCTCCTTGATGGTGTTCCGTGGACCAGCGACTTCTACCTCAGACAACAGGACATTATCTTGAAACTCGCTACCTTCGCTTCACATGCCGCTCCCCACACAGCCTTGATTGGTGTTTTATGTGGGGATCGCTTGCTGGATCTGTGCCAAGCAGCCAAGATCTTGCAACCCCAAGAAACTGCTTTCCCCAGCACCATGAAGCAATTGTTGGCACTGGGCGATGCTGGCCTGGCCCGCACCAAGTACTTGGCAGACACCGCGCAGCGACAACCCGCCGTGCTGGGCCAAGCCGGCCATGGGCTGAACGCGATTCACTTCCTGCCAGTCATCCCGGACGCCGACAAATTCCTGTGCGTGGGCAAGAACTACCGCACCCATCTGGAAGAGCTCAAGCGTACCGACCTGATCAAGGAACTGCCTGAAGAGCCCACGGGCTTCATCAAGCTCAACGACTGCCTGACCGGTCACGGCGCCGAGGTGCTGCGCCCGCCCTCAGTCAGCCGCCTGGACTATGAGCCGGAACTGGTGTTTGTGATCGGCAAGCCCGCGCACCAGGTCAAGGCGGCCGACGCCATGTCCTATGTGGCCGGCATCACGATCCTGAACGACCTGACCTGCCGCGACACCCAAAAGCGCGAAGTGGCTTCCGGCTCGCGTTTTTGGACCGCCAAGAATGCACCCGGCTTTGGCCCGCTCGGCCCCTACATCATCACCATGGACGAAGTGCCCGACCCGTATGACATCTGGGTGACTTGCAGCGTCAACGGCGAGCAGCGCATGCGCGTGAACACCAACGACCAGATCTGGAAACTGCCGCGCATCATCGAGCATTTCTCCCGCCTGGTGCCGCTCATGCCCGGCGACATGTTCTCCACCGGCGCACCTGGCGGTGTAGCCGTCGGCAAGCCGAACGCCGAAGACCTGTACCTCAAGCACGGCGACGTGGTCGAGTGTGCCTTTGAGAACCCGCCTATGGCCTTGCAAAACCGCATTGTTGTCGCAGCCTGAAAAAAATAAAAAAGGAGACAAGCCCATGACCCCCAAGCACTTGCTTCCTGCGCTGAATCGCCGCGCCCTGGCCTTGGTTGGACTGGCGGGATTGCTGGGCGCGCTGCCTGCGGCAGCCACCGCGCAAGCGGCTTTTCCCAACAAGCCCGTCACCATCGTCGTGCCTTTCCCGCCCGCCGGCGGGGCTGACACGCTGGCCCGCATTTTGGCAACGCACCTGAGCGGTGTCTGGAAGCAGCAAGTGGTGGTCGAGAACCGGCCCGGCGCCAGCGGCCATATAGGCGCCGCCCATGTAGCGCGCTCACCTGCAGACGGCTACACCCTGATGATGAGTTCCACGGCCTCGCTGACCCGCGAAAACGTGGCGCAGTTCGCACCGATCGCTCTGGTGTCTGCATCTCCCTATGTGGTAACCGTCAATCCAAAGCTGAACGTCAAAAGCATCCGCGAACTGGTGACTCGGGCCAAGGCCGAGCCGGGCAAGCTGACCTTTGGCTCCTCAGGGGAGGGCTCGGCCTCGCATTTGACGGTCGAGTTGTTCATGCAGGCCGCCGGGGTAGACATGCTGCATGTACCGTATAAAGGAACCGGTCAGGCCGTGACTGATTTGCTGGGCGGCACAATCTCCCTGATGTTTGCACCCGGGCAAACCGTGGCTGGGCATGTCAAAGCGGGCAAACTGCAAGCCCTGGCGGTGACCAGCGCTGTGCGGGCCAAGGCTGCACCAGAACTACCGCCCATTGCCGAAGCGGGCGTGCCGGGCTACTCAGCCGTGGGCTGGTTCGGGCTGCTGGCTCCGGCCGCCACGCCCAAGGCGGTACTGCAAAAACTCAGCGCCGACGTGAACGCAGCCCTGGCCGACCCAGCGATCGAGAAAACCATGCTGGCCAACGGCGCGGAGCCAGCGCAAGGCTCGGCTGAAGACTTTGGCCGCTTCATACAGGACGAACTGGGCAAATGGGGCAAGCTCGAAGCAACCATGCAGGCCAAGAAAAAACCCTGAGGCAAGGCCTCGGCCGCAGGTGTGCTTTGGCAGGAACAGGCCTGCCGGCGCTCAGCGCGCGAGTTTGCGAATTTCCAAACGCGCCTCCGCTGCTGGCACTTCCGTCCAGTAAGCGGTGAAGGGTTGGCCGTTGGCCCCCGCCTTCATGTCCAGACGCCAATACACGGTCTGCCCGGACGCGAGATTCAGTGACTGCTTGGCGCCCACCACCCCGGCGCGAGGATCCGACGAGTTAGCCACTTCCAGCGCCACCGGGCCGGCGGCCAACGCATGGCTCAAGTAACCGGCTTCGCCAAGGCGCCCCAGCGATTGCCCATTGGCTGACAGCGGCGGTGACACCGGGCCGCCCAGCGATCGGTAAATCGTCAGGGTAGCCGGACGCACAGCAGTCAACGACGGGGTTTCTTGACTGCTGGCTGTCAGCGGCGCATTTTGCGCACAAGCCGCGACCAGCAGGCACAGAGCGCTTGAAATGACCAGGCGATAAACAGATACAGCGCAACCAGTGAACATCTTGGTGATTCTTCTTGATTTTTGAAAAGCTTCAATTCAGAAATTGATTTTTATATCGCAAAGTATAAAGGTCAGCAGTACAGTCTCCACACGCCGCGCTGACTCCAGCCACGAATCGGCTCGACTTTTCTTCGACTTAAAGCACTGAGAAATTCCATGACAAGTTCTCTTCATACGTGGCCCGCGTGGCGTGCCGCCGAGGCTTTGGCCCGGCGCGACATCAACTCAGCCGACCTGGTGCGCGCCTGCCTGGACCGGGTGAGCGAGCGTGAGCTAGAGGTGCAGGCCTTTGCGCACTTGGCGGCAGACGCCGCCCTGGCTCAGGCCAAAGCACTGGACGCTGGCCCCCTGCGGGGCCCCTTGCACGGCTTGCCCTTGGGGGTGAAAGACTTGCTGGACACAGGCGACATGCCCACGGCCTATGGCTCGTCCATCTACGCCGGCCACCAGCCCCGCGCTGATGCGGCGGCCGTGGCGCATTGCCGCGATTCCGGCGCTGTCGTGTTGGGCAAAACGGTCACGACCGAGCTGGCCAATATGAGCCCTGGCGTGACGCGCAATCCGCATCGGTTGGACCACACACCGGGCGGCTCTTCGAGTGGCTCGGCCGCAGCCGTGGCCGACTGCATGCTGCCGCTGGCCTTGGGCACGCAAACCGCAGGCTCGCTGATCCGGCCGGCTGCCTATTGCGGTGTGGTGGGCTACAAGCCCAGCCACCAAACCGTGAGCCGAGCAGGCATCAAAAGCCTGTCGGACAGCCTGGACACTGTCGGCGGCTTTGGCCGCACCGTGCGCGACGTGGCCCTGCTGGGCTCTGTGCTGACGGCCAATGCGAGCCTGAACGACGCTGCCTTGTGGCGCGCCTTTGAAGGCGCCGCGCCGCGCTTGGCCTGGTGCCAGACGCCGGATTGGGCTTTGGCTGAGGAAGCCACGCAAAGCGCGTGGGCCCAAGCCCAGCACCTCTTGAAGGATCTGGGCACACTTTTGACCCTGCCAGAAGGACTCACGGGCTTGGTACCACTGCAAAAAGCCATTCAGGCTTTTGAAACAGCCCAATCGCTCAGGCCCGAGCAGCGCTTGGCAGAGCACCAACTCAGCCAGCCCTTGCGCGACTTGTTGGCTGACGGTTCACGCATCAGTGGTGAACAACACGGCCTTAACCTTCGGCAGGTGGCCGACTGCCGGCGCCAAGCCGCCGGACTGTTCAACGATTTGGATGTGTTGATTGCCCCCAGCACCCTGGGCGAGGCACCGCACGGCTTGCAAACCACGGGCGATCCGCTGTTTTGCCGTGGCTGGACCGTGCTCGGTCTGCCCTGTATTCACCTGCCGTTCGCCAAAGGGCCGCACGGCCTGCCGGTCGGTTTGCAGGTGGTGGGCGCTTACGGCCAAGACGCGCGACTGCTGGCGGCGGCGCACTGGCTGCACCAGCGTTTGCTGGCTGAGTCCTGACCTTCGACGTAACACGGGCTCACGAGCCGGGCGGCACCACGATCTGGATCTGAATGCTGCTGTACCAGGTGGCGATGTCCTGAATTTGCTGATCAGTCAGCGGTTTGGCCAGCAGGTTCATGATTTCATGCCGACGCTTGCCGCTGCGGTACAGCTGCAGTTGTTCTTCCAGGTATTGCCAAGGCTGACCCGCCAGGTGCGGCGCGTTGGGCAGGGTCGACAGGCCTTGAACGCCGTGACAGGCTGCGCATTGGCTGGTCAACGGCTGACCCACCCGCGCTGGGCCTTGCGCCTGCGCAGCAAGCAGGGGAAACAGGGCCATCAGGCAGACGACCTGGGCCTTAATCATTATTTTTTTCATCAACTCGCCCTCTAAAAAACCGGCCCACCCGCCGCGACGGGTGGGCCGGTTGATGCACCCGCGCCAGATCAGTTGCCGCTGTAGGTCACGCGGTAAATGGCGCCCACGTAGTCGTCAGAGATCAGCAGCGAGCCGTCTTTCATGACCGCCACGTCCACGGGGCGGCCGCTGTAGGTGCCCGTTTCACTGTCCAGCCAGCCTTGGGCAAAGACTTCCATCTTGCCTGCCGTGCCATCCGCATTGAGCGCCACGTACTGCACCTGGGCACCACTGGCCGGGCTGCGATTCCAAGACCCGTGCGCAGCAACAAAAATACCGCCGCGGTACTTAGCGGGAAACTGCTTACCCGTGTAGAAAGTCATACCCAGTTGAGCCTGGTGTGCTGGGAACTCCACTTGGGGAAACACGGCGTTGGCGGGCTCCTTCATGTCCTTCAAGTCGGGCGCAGCCGATGAGCCGGCCACCTTGACCTTGCCGTTCCAGTACGGATAGCCAAAGTGTTCGCCTTTTTTGGTGGAGCGGTTGAGTTCACCGGGCGGTATGTCGTTGCCCATGCCGTCGGTCTGGTTGTCGGTCCACCACAGCGTGCCGTCCTTGGGGTTGAAGTCTTGACCCACTGAGTTGCGCACGCCAATGGCATAGACCTCCCGGTTGCCGCCGTCCAGGTCCATGCGCACGATGCCGCCAATGCCCAGCCGGTTGAATTCATCGACCTTGTCGGCCGGCTGGACGTTGTAAGGCTGGCCCAGCGTGATGTAGAGCTTGTTGTCCGGTCCTACCCGGCAGGTACGCGCGCCGTGGTTGTACGACTCAAATTCGGTGGGAACCAATTTCCCTTGCGGCACCACCACGCCGACGGCCACGTCAGGGCCTTCATAGAAGAATTCTGCGGCCGGGAAAGTCAGCACGCGGTTGTGTTCGGCCACGATTAGAAAGCCGTCCTTGGTCCAGCACACACCATTGGGTACCTTGAGGTTAAGAGACGGCGCAAAGGCTTTGACTTCGTCGGCCACTCCATCGCTGTTGCGGTCGGTCACAGCCCAGACATTGGTCTTGCGCGTTCCCACAAACAACATATTGGTCGACGGCGCCACCGCCATGTGGCGCGCGTCGGGCACCACGGCAAAAAGGTCGATCTTGAAACCCACGGGTAACTTGATCTTCTTGAGGTTGTTGCGGATGGCGTCCGCATTTCGGCCGGTTTGCGGCACCAGCGGAATATTCAGGTCGGTCGTGGCCACTTTCATTTGCTGCATGGCGGCCATGTTGTCCTTGGCAGGCTGGGCATGCGCTGCGGCAACCAACAGGGCGGCGGCGGGGATCAGGCTGAGGCGGTGAAATGTCATGGGTGTCTCCGTTCAAGTGAAGGGTAGAAAGCAAGTGCCTGATGCAATACCAAAGAAAACAAATAGACATCAGGAAATACGACATTAGCACTTATTGACTCATCCGCCAATGCTCAACCGAGCCGCCCGGGACAGCCTTAAACCATGGCTTTCAACGGACTTGGACGCTCAGCTTGCGGCATTTTCAAAACCGGGGCATTCTGACCCCGTCGCGGCCATATTGCCTGTCCGTTTTTGGAGCGTTTCCATGCCCTGTCACGCCAACAGCGCTTTTTCTTTTCAACCCGCGGCTCGCTGTCGCTCTGCTTTGAAGAAATTGATCATCGGCCTAGCCAGCATGCTGTTACTCGCCTGGGTCCCAGCTGCCCATGCAGCCACCGCGCCGAGCAGCACGGCCCAATCTGCCATCAAGGCCTTGAACGAGGCCAGTGGGGCAGTGGTCGGCGTCAGCGTGACGGCGGCTGAAGGAGCCCGCTCGGTAGCCACCTTGGGGGCGCAGCGTCAAGGCTCTGGGGTGGTGATCGGGGCCGACGGCCTGATCCTGACCATTGGCTACCTGATGCTCGAAGCCCAGCAAATCGAGATCATCACCCAGGACAACAAAACCCTGCCCGCGGTGGCCGTGGCTTATGACGTGGCCACCGGCTTTGGCCTGATCAAGCCGCTGGTGCCGCTGCGCGGCGTGCGGCCTGTGCGGCTGGGCAGCTTAAAAGATGTGCAGACCGGCGAGCCTTTGCTCGCGGCCATCGGCGGCAATGGCAGCGGCGAAGAAGCCGATGTCAGCATGACCCGGCTGGTCAGCAAGCGGGCTTTCACGGGTTCATGGGAATACCACATTGACGCCGCGCTCTTCACCAGCCCGCCCGTGAGCGCGGGCAACGGCAACCACAGCGGCGCCGCCTTGTTCAACCAAAAAGGCGAGTTGATGGGCATCGGCTCACTGCTGGTGATGGACGCTGCCGGCGAAAACCGCCGCTTGCCGGGCAATATGTTTGTGCCGATCGATCTGCTCAAGCCCATCTTGGCGGAAATGCAGCGCTCGGGCAGCAGCCGCCAAAGCCATCGCCCCTGGCTAGGCTTGAACTCCAGCGACCAGAACGGACGCGTGCAGATCGTGCGCGTGAATGCCGACAGCCCGGCACAAACAGCCGGGCTGCAAGCTGGTGACGTGGTGCTGGCAGTGGACGACACACCCGTCAGCACCCTAGAGGCTTTTTATAAAAAACTCTGGGATCGCCCTGCCCCGGATGCGCCGGTCAAGCTGACCGTGCTGCAAGGCGCCACCGTCAAACCGATGGTCTTGATGCCCAAGGACCGAATGTCCACGCTGCAAAAACCAGCGGGCATTTAGGGCCTGCGCAAGGCGCACAACTCACGCGAAACCCAGACCCTCGCGCACCGTCGGGTAGCGCAGGACCACACGCAGTTCTCGCTTCAATCGGCGATTCAGCAGTCGGCGCGACTCACCCATGAAGCTCAGTTGCATGGCCGGTAACTGTTGCTCCGCCAGCGCCCGAGGCAAGCGCGGCGGGCGCGGCAGGCCATAGCCATCAGCGGCCAAGTCAAAGTAGTCGCCCATGCGAAGTTCCGTGTCGTCGCTCACATGGGTACAGCGCTGCGGCTGCCCACGCCAGAGCGCGGCTAGGCAAGCGCGGGCCAAGTCGTCCGCGTGAATATGGTTGGTGAACACGTCGTCTTGCGGCTCCAGCACGGGCGTGCCCTTGAGCAGACGCGCACGGGGCGTGCCGCCTTCGCGGTCAGACGCGTAGATGCCGGGAATGCGCAGCACATGCACGCGGCTGCCGGTGCGCCGACCAAACCAGCGCAGCTGCTGCTCGGCGTCGACCCGGCGCTGGCCGCGCGGCGTGGCCGGGTTGACGGGGCGGGCCTCGCTCACCCAATCGCCACCACAGTCGCCGTAGACGCCGCTGGTGGAGCCGTAGACCAAGGCAGAAGGCACGCTGCGGTGGCTGAGCGCTCGCAGCAAGGCTCGGGTACGCGGGTCGACACGCCAGTCGCCCGCGCCCTGGGTGGGCGGCGGCGCCAAGTGCAGCACTCGCTGGCCCAGCCCGGCCAGGCGAGCCAAGGTCTGGGGTTGGTCGAGGTTGCCAATCAGCGGCGTGATGCCCAAGGCCCGCAACTCGGGCACGCGCTCGACCGAAGAGGTGAGCGCCAGCACGCGCACGCGCGCTGGCAGCAAGCGCGCCGCGCGCAGGCCGACGTCACCACAACCGACGATCAACACGCGCTGGCGCCGAAAGCGTGAGGGCAAAGCGCCGGGCCGGGCGGCGTAGTGGCTGGAGGAGGGACTTGTGTTTGCGGGCAAAATTGACGACCTAGACAGACGACCAAAAGGTCAGCGGCACCGTGCGGGCAACAACAGCGCCCCGCCCTTTCACCGCTTTTCCCCTCGAAACGCCAAGGATACCAACATGAGTTTTAACGTGACCGTGCAGCCCAGTGGCCGCCGCTTTGAAGCCAACGAAGGCGAAGCCCTGCTGGCAGCCGCCATTCGCCAAGGCATTGGCTTGCCCTACGGCTGCAAGGACGGCGCCTGTGGTTCTTGCAAATGCAAAAAGCTCGAAGGCACTGTCGTGCACGGCCCGCACCAACTCAAAGCCCTGTCGCACGAGGAAGAAGCCCAGGGCCTGGTGCTGACCTGCTGTGCGGTGCCGCAAACCGACGCGGTGCTGGAGTCGCGGCAAGTGACCGACGAAAGCGCATTCCCCGTGCGCAAAATGCCGGCGCGCATCAGCCAGCTCCAGCGCCTCACGCACGACGTGGTGGTGATGCGTCTGCAACTGCCGGCCAACGAAGTCTTCAAGTACCACGCTGGCCAATACGTTGAATTCTTGCTGCGCGATGGCGACCGCCGCAGCTATTCCATGGCCAACGCACCGCACACCCAGGCGCAAACGCCCGGCATTGAATTGCACCTGCGACACATGCCCGGCGGCAAATTCACAGACCAGGTCTTCAGCACGCTGAAGGAAAAAGACATCCTGCGCATCGAAGGGCCGTACGGCAGTTTCTTCTTGCGTGAAGATAGCAGCAAACCGATGGTCTTGTTGGCATCTGGAACGGGCTTTGCCCCGATCAAGGCGCTAATCGAGCACATGCAGTTCAAGAACATCCAGCGCCCCGCCGTGCTGTACTGGGGCGGACGGCGCCCGGCCGACCTGTACATGCACGACTGGTTGGTCGCCAAGACGCAAGAGATGCCGCAACTGCGCTATGTGTCCGTGGTGTCCGACGCGCTGCCTGAAGACGCATGGACTGGCCGCACGGGCTTTGTGCACCAGGCCGTGTTGCAAGATCTGCCCGATCTGTCGGGCCATCAGGTGTACGCCTGCGGCGCGCCCATCGTGGTCGACTCTGCCAAGGCCGACTACACCGCCCAGGCCGGCTTGCCTGAAGACGAATTCTTTGCCGATTCGTTCACCACCGAGGCCGACAAGGCCAAGGCGCTGGCCTGAGCTGCTCCGTTTTTAGAAAGCTTTCCATGACAGCTCAATCCACCACATCCACCCAGGCACATCAGTCTCTCCTCAAACGGGCGACCACTAGCGCCTTGTGCCTAGCATTGGCCCTGGCTGGCGGTGGTGCCTTGGCCCAGACGAAGGTGATGCGCATCGTGGTGCCGTATGCGCCGGGCGGACCCATCGACGTGACCGCGCGCCTGATGGCCGAGCGTGTCAAGGAAAGCCTAGGTACCGTGATCATTGAAAACAAGCCCGGTGGCGGCGGGAACATAGGCGCCGAGGCGGTGGCCAAGGCCGCGCCAGACGGCCTGACCATTGGCATTGCCGCCGTGGCCACGCACGCCATCAACCCCTGGCTGTACGCCAAGATGCCGTACAACGCCTCCAGCGACTTTGCACCCATCACGCAAATGCTGCGCGTGCCCAACGTGCTGGTGATGAACGCCGACACCGCCCAGCGCCTGAACATCAACACCTTGGCCGACCTGATCAAGTACGCCAAGATCAACCCGGCCAAGCTCAATTACGGCAGCGGCGGCAATGGCAGCGCGGGGCATTTGGCGGGCGAGATGTTCAAAAAGGAAGCCGGCATTTTTGCCGTGCACATTCCCTACAACGGCGGCAACCCGGCGCAGTTGGCGCTCTTGAGTGGGCAAGTGGATTTCAACTTCGACAACCTGGCAACAGCCTCGGCCAACATCAAGGCGGGAAAGTTGCGAGCCTTGGCGGTGACCACGGCGCAGCGCAGCAGCTTGTTGCCCGACACCCCGGCCGTGGCTGAAACACTGAAGGGTTTTGAGATCGACACCTGGTGGGGTCTGGTCGCCCCGGCAGGCACACCCAAAGACGTGATCGCCAAGCTGCACCAGGCCTACGCCGCCGCCCTGAATACACCTGAAGCCAAAACCCGCTTTGCCGCCCTGATGGCCGAACCCGTGGCCAACACGCCCGAGCAGTTTGGCGAGTTCATGAAGAAGGAACTGGCAAAGTATGAAAAGGTGGTGAAGGCTTCGGGGGCGCGGGTGGATTGAGCGCTTCGGTAGTTCGCCTTGCTTGCTGCGCGAGCTAGCCAACGTTTCATGCGTGGGCCAGAAACCGTTTCATTCGCGGGCCAGCAACCGGCTCGCCGCCCGCGGCCTCATGCTGGCGTACCAGAAATCGGCCGCAGACGGCGAGCCGGTTGCTGGCCCGGGGTGAGTTCTGAGCGAGATCCGCCAGGAACACCCGCCGGTAGCGTGCTGCTTTTGAAGTTAAACGCTAAACAATCGTCGAGAGCCAACAACGCCTGAAAAGCATCAAGCCCGGCTGCGGTCGGCGGCCGATTTCTGGGTACTCCCAGCATGAGGCCGCCGGCCGCAGCCGGGCTTGATGCAAAACGCGCAAACGTCGCAAAGAAATCCCCGGGCTATTCCCCAAGATAAGCCGCCCGCACCCGCGGATCAGTGAGCAAGTCTTTGGCCGGGCCGTTCATGGTCACCACACCCGACTCCATGACATAGCCTCGGTCGGCAATCGCCAGAGCACGGCTGGCGTTTTGTTCGACCAGCAAGATCGTCACGCCACTGGCCAGCACGTCGCGCACCACCTCGAAAATCTTGTCCACCATGATGGGCGACAAACCCATGGACGGCTCGTCCAGCAGCAAGACCTTGGGCCGGCTCATCAAGGCACGCCCCATCGCCAACATTTGCTGCTCGCCACCCGACATGGTGCCGGCCAGCTGGTCCTTGCGTTCGCGCAAACGCGGAAACAGCACAAACATTTTTTCAATGTCCGCTGCAATCTCCGCCTTGTCATTGCGGATGTAAGCGCCCATTTGCAGGTTCTCGGTGATGGTCATGCGCGTGAACACGCCGCGGCCTTCCGGCACCATGGCCAAGCCGTCCCGCACCAGGTCCCAGGCGCCTTTGCCCTGGATGCTGTGGCCCAGGTATTGAATGTCGCCACCGGCCAAGCCCAGCGTGCCAGTGATCGCTTTCATGGTGGTGGTCTTGCCCGCGCCGTTGGAACCAATCAGCGTGACCAGCTCGCCCTCGCGCACTTCCAAGTCCACGCCCTTGACCGCCTGAATGCCGCCGTAAGCGACTTTCAGGCCGGCGATATTGAGTAAGGTTGTTGCCATCTTGCGCTACCCCTTCAGTGGCCCGTGCCCAGATAGGCGGTGATGACTTTTTCGTCTTTTTGCACCTCGGCTGGTGTGCCCTCGGCAATTTGCTTGCCGTAATCCAGCACGGTGACGCGGTCGCACAGGCCCATCACCAGCTTGACGTCGTGCTCGATCAACAAAATGCTGCGGTTGTCGTTGCGGATGCGGTCGATCAGCTCACGCAGCTGCACTTTCTCCGTCGCGTTCATACCGGCAGCGGGTTCATCCAGGGCGATCAGCTTCGGGTCGGTGGCCAAGGCACGGGCGATTTCCAGGCGGCGCTGGTCGCCGTAGCTCAACGTGCGGGCCTTGAAGTCGGCGTGCTGGCCAATGCCCACGTAGTTCAGCAACTCTTGGGCGCGCGCCGCAATTTCGGCTTCTTCGCGCTTGAAGCCGGGGGTGCGAAAGACAGCCCCCAGCAAGCCCGAATGGGTGCGGACATGCCGGCCGACCATCACGTTTTCGAGGGCCGTCATCTCGGCAAAGAGCCTGATGTTCTGGAAGGTGCGCGCAATGCCCGCCTTGGCCACTTCGTGCACCGCACTCGGTGTGTAAGGCTTGCCCGCCAACACAAAGCTGCCGCTGTCAGGCGTGTACAAGCCGGTGAGCACATTGAAGAACGTGGTCTTGCCAGCGCCGTTGGGGCCGATCAGGCCATAGACCTGGCCTTGCTGAATATGAATGCCGACATCGGACAAGGCTTGCAGCCCGCCAAAGCGCTTGGACACACCGCTGACTTGCAAGATGGACTCACGCATGGCGGGCCTCCTCGGCAGCGGCTTTATCAGCGTTGGCCTTTTCCAGTGTTTTGCCATGCTCCGGCGCAGGCCACAGACCGCGCGGGCGCGACAGCATGATGGCGATCATGGCCAGCGCAATCAGCAGCTGGCGCAAGATGGCCGAATCCAGCCGGCCGTCGGTCATGGCTTGCAAAGGCCCGGCCACATGGCGCAGCACCTCGGGCAAGGCGGCCAGCAGCAAGGCGCCCAAGATCACGCCGGGCAAATGACCAATGCCGCCCAGCACCACCATGGCCACGATCATCACGGACTCCATCAGGCTAAAAGACTCAGGCGACACGAAGCCCTGGAACGCCGCGAACATCGACCCCGACACACCACCAAAGGTCGCGCCCATGCCGAACGCCAGCAACTTGAGGTTGCGGGTGTTGATGCCCATGGCCTTAGCAGCGATCTCGTCCTCTCGAATCGCCATCCAAGCCCGCCCGATGCGCGAGCGCTCCAAGCGGTGACAAATCACCACCGACACCACCACCAAGGCGAGAAACAGGTAGTAGTAGAGCGACACCGACGCGATTTCAAAACCAAACACCTCCAGTGGCCGGCTGAGCTTGACGCCAAAAAACGTGATGCCGTCAATCTGGCTTATGCCCTTGGGCCCATTGGTCAGGTTGATCGGGCGGTCCAGGTTGTTGAGGAACACGCGAATGATCTCGCCAAAGCCCAAGGTGACGATGGCCAGGTAGTCGCCACGTAGCTTGAGCGTGGGCGCGCCCAGCAAAACGCCGAACAAGCCGGCCAGCGCAGCAGCCAGTGGAATTACCGCCCAGATCGGCAGGTGCAGACCGTCGGGGAAAGCCGCGGCCACCGCCGGAAAAGCCTCCGCCAGATGGGGCGAACCCAGCAGCGCAAACAAGTAGGCGCCGACCGCAAAAAACGCGACGTAGCCCAGGTCCAGCAGGCCGGCATAACCGACCACGATATTCAGGCCCAGCGCCAGCAGCACATACAAAAGCGCCATGTCCACGATACGCACCCAGGCGTTGCCGCCTTGCTGCAGCAAAAGAGGCAGCACCAGCAGGGCCAGCGCCGCCAGGAAAAAAGTCAGAAGTTGCTTGTTTTTCATGCCTTGCTCCTGCTCTCAAGCTCGGTCGGCCACACGTTCGCCCAGCAAGCCGGACGGCCTGAGCGTGAGCACAAAAATCAACACAATAAAAGCAAAAATATCCGAGTACTGACTGCCCAGTACGCCGCCCGTGAGCGGGCCGATATAGCCCGCCCCAATCGACTCAATGAGGCCCAGCAAGATGCCGCCCAGCACCGCACCACCCAGGTTCCCAATGCCGCCAAACACCGCTGCCGTGAACGCCTTGAGGCCAGGCAAAAAGCCCATGCTGTGCTGCGCCGTGCCGTAGTTGGAGGCGTACATCACGCCCGCCAACGCCGCCAGCACAGCGCCAATGATGAAGGTCGCCGAGATCACGGTGTCCGGCTTCACCCCCATCAGCGCTGCCACGCGCGGGTTCTCGGCAGTGGCCCGCATGGCGCGGCCCAACCGTGTGTAGTTCACCAGATACATCAGTGCCGCCAACGACACGGCAGTTGCGCCCAAAATGAAAATCTGCGTGACGGTGATCACCGCCCCACCCAGTTCAAGCGGCTGCGACGGCAGCAGGGTCGGGAAGGACTTGTAGTTCGGCTTCCAAATCATCATGGCCAGCGTCTGCAGCAAGATGGACATGCCAATCGCCGTGATGAGCGGTGCCAGTTTGGGCGAGTTGCGCAGCGGCCGGTAAGCAATTTTTTCAATCGCAAAATTCAACGCCCCGCAGACCACAAACGCGATCAAGAGCGAGACCAGCAAGATCACCCAGCCAGGGCTGCCGGGCATGCTTTCCTGCATCCAGACAATGATGGTCCAACTCGTCAGGGCCCCAACCATGAGCACCTCGCCATGGGCGAAATTGATCAAGTTGATGATGCCGTAAACCATGGTGTAACCCAGGGCGATCAGGGCATACATGCTGCCCAGGACCAGGCCGTTGATGACCTGCTGAAGCAATACGTCCATGAGATGTCTCCCGCTTTTTTGATATCTCGTTTTTTGACCCACTGCGGCGGAAACTCAATCGCAGAGGGCTTAGTAAAAAGCCCGCCTGGCGGACCAGTGTGTGAACCGGTGGTCAGGCGAGCTTCCGGCCGGATTGTAGCCAGCAGGAAAAAGTATCTGGCCCCCTGAATTGCAAATGAAATTTGACCTTTTCAGGGCTCGCGCGAATCAACGCCTGACCGGATTGGGCCCCAGCCAAAGCCATCAGGGCGTCTGGTTTGCCTCGTCGTCCAGCCGGCGCAAATGCGCGAGTTTGTCGGCGATCTTGACTTCCAAGCCGCGCGGCACGGGTTGGTACCAGCCAGGGTCGGGTATGCCGTCGGGCAAATAACTTTCGCCGGCCGCATAGGCCTCGGGCTCGTCATGCGCGTACCGGTAGGCCTTGCCGTGGCCCAGCTCTTTCATGAGTTTGGTGGGCGCGTTGCGCAAGTGCACCGGCACCTCGCGGGATTTGTCGGTTTTGACGAATGCGCGGGCCTGGTTGTAAGCGTTGTAGCCCGCATTGCTTTTGGGGGCGATGGCCAAGTAAATAACCGCTTGGGCCAGCGCCAGCTCACCCTCAGGCGAGCCCAGGCGCTCGAAGGTGGCCGCCGCGTCATTGGCGATCTGCATGGCGCGGGGGTCGGCTAGGCCAATGTCTTCCCAGGCCATGCGCACGATGCGGCGCGACAGGTACTTGGCGTCTGCGCCGCCGTCGAGCATGCGGCACAGCCAGTACAGCGAGGCGTCGGGATTCGAGCCGCGCACGGACTTGTGCAAGGCAGAAATTTGGTCAAAAAAGTTATCGCCGCCTTTGTCGAAACGGCGGGCATTCAAGGTCAAGGCGTTTTGCAGGAACTCGCCATCAACCACTTGCACGCCGGCAGCGCGGGCGGCGGTGTCGGTTTGTTCCAGCAGGTTCAAGAGCCTGCGGGCGTCGCCATCGGCATAGCCGACCAGTGTGTTGATAGCCGCTTCGTCCATGTGCAGATGCGCCAAGACCCGGCCTTGGGCGCGCTGCACCAGTGACTTCAGCTCGTCGTCGCTCAGCGCCTGCAGCACGTAGACCTGCGCACGCGAAAGCAAGGCGGAATTGACTTCGAAGGACGGGTTTTCTGTGGTGGCGCCCACCAACACCACGAGGCCCGACTCGACAAAGGGCAGCAAGCCGTCTTGCTGGCTTTTGTTGAAGCGATGGATTTCGTCGACAAACAAGATGGTCTTGCGGCCCAGCGCCAGGTTTTGCTGGGCTTGCTCCATCGAAGCGCGAATCTCTTTGACGCCCGAGAACACTGCCGACAGCGCAATGAACTCGTAGCCAAAGGCGCTGGCGGTGAGGCGGGCCAGCGTGGTTTTACCCACGCCGGGCGGCCCCCAAAAAATCATGGAATGCGGCTTGCCCGACTCAAAGGCCAGGCGCAGTGGCTTGCCTGGACCGATCAAGTGAGACTGCCCAATCACCTGGTCCAAGGTGGCTGGGCGCAGCGCCTCGGCCAGCGGGGCCTGGGGTTTTTTGTCGAACAGGTCAGCCACGGCCGGACAACCAATTCAAGGACGGATCACGTCGGCGCCCGCGGGCGGCTTGAAGGCAAACTGGCTGGCGGACAAAGCGGGATTGGCCTCGAACTGGCTAAAACTCATGACCGAGCGTTGACCAAAACTGTCCAGAATTTCCAAGGCCACCAACTCGCTGCTGCCAGCGTTGGGCCGCAAGCCCACGCGAATGCTTTGCAGTTGCCCGTCTTTGGTCTTGGGCACGGCCTGTACCCATTGCACGCCATTGCTAGACGGCTGGGCCTCTAGTTTGAAGTCCGCCTCCAGGCCGCGCAAATCCGACGCAGCGGCAATTACCGCGGCCGGCGTGCCCTGCAAAACCTGGGACAGCTTGCGGGCCGTCACCTGATTCAAGTCCAGGTCATGCAGCCACAGCGTTTGGCCATCGGCCACGATGGTTTGCACAAATGGTTTTTGGTAGCTGAACTTGAAACGGTTGGGCCGCAAGAACTCAAACGTGCCACTCGACGTTTTGCTGCGGACGGCTTGCCCTTCTCGAGCCGGTGCGGTCACCACTTGCGTGAAGCTGGCGCGGCCGCTCTGCGTGTTCTTGATGAAGCTCGCCAAGGTTTGCAGCGCCTCGGGAGTGGTCGTTTGGGCGGCAGCGGGCAGCACGGACAGCAGCAGCGCGCTGCAGGCGGCCAAGGTCAAGCGACGGCGCCAAGCGGACGTGAAACTCAAACGTGCTGCCATGATTTATTCAGCCCGCGCCGGCACCAAAATATCGCGCTGGCCACTGCCAGACATGGTGCTGACCATGCCGGACTTTTCCATTTCTTCCAACAGGCGCGCCGCGCGGTTGTAGCCGATCTTGAGGTGGCGCTGCACCAGCGAAATGGAGGCCTTGCGGTGCTTGAGCACCACCTCCACCGCTTGGTCGTACATCGGGTCTTTTTCACCGGACGCTTCACCATCACCGCCCAGATCGCCTTCGCCGTCCACGGTACCGCCTTCGAGCACACCTTCCACATAGTTGGGCTCGCCCTGCTGCTTGAGGTAGGCCACCACGCGGTGCACTTCGTCGTCACTCACGAAAGCGCCATGTACCCGCACCGGAAAGCCGGTGCCGCTGGGCATGTAGAGCATGTCGCCCATGCCCAGCAAGGCTTCGGCGCCCATCTGGTCGAGGATGGTCCGGCTGTCGATCTTGCTGGATACCTGGAACGACAGGCGCGTGGGAATGTTGGCCTTGATGAGACCCGTGATCACGTCCACGCTCGGCCGCTGTGTGGCCAGCACCAAATGGATGCCGGCGGCGCGCGCTTTTTGGGCCAAGCGGGCAATCAACTCTTCGATCTTCTTGCCCACCACCATCATCAGGTCAGCCAACTCGTCGATCACCACCACGATAAATGGCAGTCGCTCCAGCGGCTCGGGTTGCTCAGGCGTGAGGCTGAAGGGGTTGTACAAAAACTCGCCGCGCTCTTTGGCTTCATCAATCTTGACGTTGTAACCGGCCAGGTTGCGCACGCCCAGCTTGCTCATGAGCTTGTAGCGGCGCTCCATCTCGGCCACGCACCAATTCAGGCCGTGGGCGGCTTGCTTCATGTCGGTCACCACAGGCGCCAGCAAATGCGGAATACCTTCGTAAACGCTCATCTCCAGCATCTTGGGATCGATCAGCAGCAAGCGCACATCGCGCGCATCGGCCTTGTACAAGAGGCTCAAGATCATGGCGTTGATACCGACCGACTTGCCCGAGCCGGTGGTACCGGCCACCAGGCAGTGCGGCATCTTGGCCAGATCAGCCACCACGGCGTTGCCGCCAATGTCTTTGCCCAGGCCAATGGTCAGCATGGAGCGGGCTTCGTTGTAGACCTGCGAGCCCAAAATCTCGCTGAGCTTGATGGACTGGCGCTTGGCGTTGGGCAACTCCAGCGCCATGTAATTTTTGCCAGGAATGGTCTCGATCACGCGGATCGAGATCAGGCTGAGTGCCCGCGCCAAGTCTTTGGCCAAGTTGACGACTTGCGAGCCCTTGACGCCGGTGGCCGGCTCAATTTCGTAGCGGGTGATCACCGGGCCGGGCGCAGCAGCAACGACACGGACTTCAACGCCGAAGTCCTTGAGCTTTTTCTCGATCAGGCGAGAGGTCATCTCCAACGTTTCCGGCGACACACTTTCTTGCCGCGTCAAGGCGCCGTCGAGCAGATCCACCTGCGGCAAGCGCGAGTCGGGCATTTCGGTGAATAAGGGTTTTTGGCGTTCTTTGGCGATCCGCTCGCTCTTGGGAATCTCGACCGGCGTGGGATCAATCAGCACGGGCACCGGGTGGTGTTCCTCAATCTCGACCCGCTCTTCCTGCAGCACTTCTTCACGTTCTCTGGCAGCGACGCGGCCCAAGGCCAGGTCTTCTTCCATCTCACGCTTTTCGCGGCGGGAAGCTATCTGCTCGTCGATCCACCCGCCCAGGCGCTGGGCGGTTTGCGTCCATGAAAAACCAAACACCACCGACACGCACAGCAGGCCCAGAGCAATCCAGACCAGGCCCGAGCCGGCAAAGCCCAGCCATTGCACGCTGGTGGGCCCGCTCAGGTACCCCAACACGCCACCGGCATGACCCGGCAATTTGGCTTCAAAGCGGTACAACCGTGTCCATTCCAAGGCCGTGCTGGCGACCAGCAGCAGGCCCAGGCAGAGCCAAAACCGAGCGCGATGCACGGTTGCCGGCTTGGTGGGCGGCAGAGAGTCGCCTTCCAGCCAGCGCCTGACGGAAGCCAACCATATGCCCGCCGCCACCAGCCATACCCAAGCCACGGAAAAGCCCAGCAAGAAAAAGCTGCCGTCGGCCAACCAGGCCCCCAGGCGCCCGCCCCAATTGCGCACCTGTAGCGCCTGAGCCGCTACACCCGTGGTGGACCAGGCCGCGTCTTGCGGTGAATAGCTGAGCAAAGCGACCAGCCAGAAAAGAAGCGCCGCAACGCCCAGAACCAAACTCAGTTCATGGGCAAAACGGCCCAAGCCACCAGGGCCGGGTGTGGTGGCATTGCCACCAGAATTCAGAGTGTCTAAAGAGTAGGTCATGCGTCACATCCAAGCTTACCGCAGTTGAATGGCGCCAAGCGCCAGACTGACTCGTGGCTGCACGTCTTTGGCTGCTTCAGTGGGCCAGTTTCAGCTGGCAAGGGCTTTCAAACCGTCAGCGACGAGCGCACTCAGCAGTTCTTACAATCAGCGGTTTGGTGCAGGCTGGGCTGTTGACGCTGCCTAGGCCACCCCCGCCCCCGCTTTTCGCTTTCACTATCTCCTCTTTTCCATGAAACATTCCAAGGTCCTCATCCTGGGTTCCGGCCCTGCCGGCTACACCGCGGCGGTTTATGCGGCGCGCGCCAACCTGAACCCGGTGCTGATCACCGGCATCGCCCAAGGCGGGCAGCTCATGACCACCACCGACGTGGATAACTGGCCCGCCGACGCCGACGGCGTGCAGGGTCCCGAGCTGATGCAACGCTTTCAAGCCCATGCCGAACGCTTCAAGACCGAAATTATTTTTGACCATATCAACCAGGTCGACTTCAGCAAACGCCCGTTCGTGCTGACCGGCGACAGCGGCAGCTACAGCTGCGACAGCCTGATCCTGTGCACCGGCGCGTCAGCCAAATACCTGGGCCTGGAGTCAGAAACTGCCTTCATGGGCCGCGGCGTGTCCGGCTGCGCCACCTGCGATGGTTTTTTCTACCGCGACCAAGAGGTGTGCGTGGTGGGCGGCGGCAACACGGCGGTTGAAGAAGCGCTTTATTTATCCAACATTGCCCGTAAGGTCTACCTGGTGCACCGCCGCGACAAGTTCAAGGCCGAAGCCATCCTGATCGACAAGCTGCACGAGAAAGTAGCGGCCGGCAAGATCGAGCTCAAAACCCACCGCACGCTGGACGAAGTGCTGGGCGACGCTTCGGGGGTGACGGGCGTGCGTTTGAAGAGCGCGCAAGACGGCAGCACCGAAGACCTGCCGCTTTCCGGCTGCTTCGTTGCCATCGGTCACCAGCCCAACACGGACATCTTCAAGGGCCAGATCGACATGAAAGACGGCTACATCATCACCAAGGGCGGCCTACAAGGTTTTGCCACCATGACCAGCGTGCCCGGCGTGTTTGCCGCGGGCGACGTGCAGGACCATGTTTACCGCCAGGCGATCACGAGTGCCGGTACAGGTTGCATGGCGGCTTTGGACGCCCAGCGTTTCCTAGAGCAAAACGACTGACCGGGGCTTATCAGCCGGGCCTCAAAGCAAAACCGGGTAGAATCTTGGTTTGCCGGAGTAGACCCCTGCGGGTTTGCGCCATGCAAAAGACCTTTGACCGCCGGTGAGCCGGAGCCGTACCTCGTTCTCCAACGGGGGCAGACGGCACAGCACAGGACATCGGCGAGGTGCGGCGAGAAGCTGCTAACTTTTATTTTTGGAGTGTCCTTATGGCACGCGTCTGTCAAGTCACGGGCAAGAAGCCCATGGTGGGAAACAATGTTTCCCACGCCAACAACAAGACCAAGCGTCGGTTCATGCCGAACCTGCAGTACCGCCGTTTCTGGGTCGAGAGCGAGAACCGCTGGGTGCGCCTGCGCATCACCAGCGCTGGCTTGCGTCTGATCGATAAAAAAGGCATCGATGCGGTCCTGGTGGACCTGCGTGCCCGCGGTGAAGTCTAAGGAGAACGAACATGGCTAAAGGCGCACGCGAAAAAATCAAGCTGGAATCCACTGCCGGCACCGGTCACTTCTACACGACCACCAAAAACAAGAAAACCACACCCGACAAAATGCTGATCATGAAATTTGATCCCAAGGCACGCAAGCATGTGGAATACAAGGAAATCAAGCTGAAGTAATTTGGCTTGCCTTTCTCGGTGCTTGGCGCATCGGCATAAAACCCGCCCTTCAAACGGCGGGTTTTTTTACGCCTGTGCGGGTTTGTATGCGGCTGCGCGACCTTCGCCAGAGAACACAAGGTGAGCGATCCGGCCTTCAGCAAACCCAGCTGGCGTGTGATTTCAAGCGTTCCCCCATCCAACTCGTACAGACGAAAAAAAACCACTGCGCTAGGCAGTGGTTTTTTATGAAGGCACTTGAAGGATCAGGCCCGGGCAGAACGCAGCTTGAGCGAGAACTCCTGCAAGGCCGCAATACCGCTGGCTTCGGCGCGGTGGCACCACGCCTGCAAGTCGGCAGCGAGTTGCTCGCGTGAGGCGGAAGTGCTCATCCACATCTGGCGCAGCTCTTCACGCATGGTGACCATCTTGTCGAGGACGGGATGCTCCGCGCGCGCCTGGGCGATTTGCGGACGGGCCGCTGCAGGGACTTTGTCGTCGTCGCGGTGCAACCAGCGGTTAGCGGCCTTGAGCACCGACACGTCAGCCTGGCGCGCCTTGAGCGCTTGCAACTCTGCCTTGCCGGCACGGCGCAATTCACGGGCGTAACCGGCCATGACTTCGTAACGGTGAGCGATCAGCGCTTCAAGCGTTTTCTCGTCTGCCACAGGTTGGGCGTTGCCCAGTTGCAGCTTGGGCGGCACCTTCTTGACGCTGGCCAGGCCCAGGCTTTTCAGGATGGTGATGTACATCCAGCCAATGTCGAATTCGTAAGGCTTGATCGACAGCTTGGCCGAGGTTGGGTACGTGTGGTGGTTGTTGTGCAACTCTTCGCCCGCAATGATGATGCCCCAAGGCGAGATGTTGGTGCTGGCGTCGGTCGCCTCAAAGTTGCGGTAGCCCCAGTAGTGGCCCGCGCCGTTGATGATGCCGGCGGCCATGATGGGCGTCCAAGCCATCTGCACAGCCCAGACCGTCAGACCCGCGGTGCCAAACAAGGCGAGGTTGATGACCATCATCAGGCCCACACCCTGCCAAGAGTAGCGCGTGTACACATTACGCTCGATCCAATCATCGGGTGTGCCGTGGCCAAAGCGGGCCATGGTTTCCTTGTTCTTGGATTCAGCACGGTAGAGCTCGGCGCCACGGGTCAGCACGGTCTTGATGCCGTGGACATGCGGGCTGTGCGGGTCTTCAGCCTGCTCGCACTTGGCGTGGTGTTTACGGTGAATGGCTGCCCACTCCTTGGTCACCTGGCCGGTGGTCAGCCACAGCCAGAAACGGAAGAAATGCGAAGCAATCGGGTGCAGGTCTAAAGCGCGGTGCGCTTGGTGACGGTGCAGAAAAATAGTCACGCTGATCATGGTGACGTGCGTCAGCGCCAGCGTCACCAAGATGATTTGCCACCAGGTGATGTTCCACAAGCCATGCGCCAACCAATCGAGCGCGGCATCAAACAAAGTCATACAAGTCCTTTAGTCAGTCCAACCGAGTAGTCCAACCGCTCAAGGCATGGTCGCCCGCAGAACAAGGTACGCCGGAAGGATCCGCTTATTGTAGGCTCAGACCCGAAAAACACCAAACCTCAAGTACAAACAGTCACATTGTTGGCCCAAGGGGAAAACAGGACAAAAAACGCCAAGTGTTTAAAAACCGTCGGCTATTGCGGCCATCTTTCAACGCTCAAGCTCAGCCCTTTTGCCAGGCAGCGGCGAAAAATCCGTCGGTTCCATGCTGGTGTGGCCACAATCTCAAGTGGTTACCGGAGCAGACAGACTCCGCCTGTGCCAAGCCCAAACCACCCAGCACCTCAGCCACAGGCAAGATGGCAAAGCCCGAATGCGCCGCGCTGAACGCCTCGGCAATCGCCTCGTTTTCGCTCTGCAGCAAGCTGCAGGTGGCGTAAACCAGTCGGCCGCCAGGCTTGAGCAGCCGAGCCGCACTTTCCAGGATGGCGGTCTGAGTGGTCGCTAACTTCGCAATGGCCTGAGCGTTTTGGCGCCACTTGAGGTCGGGGTTGCGCCTGAGAGTGCCCAATCCCGAACACGGGGCATCCACCAAAACCCGGTCAATCTTGCCGGCCAAGCGTTTGATGCGGTCGTCGCGCTCGTGCGCAATCGCCACCGGGTGAACATTCGACAAACCGCTACGGGCCAGCCGAGGCTTGAGGGCATCCAGACGGTGGCCCGAGGTGTCAAAAGCGTACAAACGCCCGGTGTTGCGCATGGCAGCGCCCAGGGCCAGCGTTTTGCCGCCAGCGCCAGCGCAAAAATCGACCACCATCTCGCCGCGCTTGGCGTCCAGCAGCCAAGCCAGCATTTGGGACCCTTCGTCCTGCACTTCAATGGCGCCGCGGGTAAACGCGTCGTGTTTACTCAGGTTCGGCTTGTCCGCTATGCGCAGGCCCCAAGGGGAATAAGGCGTGGCCGTCGATTGAACGCCGGCTTTGGCGAGTTCTTTTTGCACGTCGTCCCGCTTGTCTTTGAGCGTGTTGACGCGCACGTCCAGGCCCGCGGGCGCATTCAGGCTTTGAACCAGCGGCCAGAACTGCTCGCCCAACTGCGGTTTGATCGCGTCGACCAACCACTGCGGCAGGTTGTGGCGGTGCAGTTCCATCAGGTCATCGGGCTTGACTTCGTCGCAGCGGGCCAACCACTGCTTTTCCACATCGGTCAACGCCCCCAGCAAAAAATCGCGTTCGGCGGCAAAACCCAAAATAGCCAGGCGCCGCTCGGGCGCGCCGCTGCCGTGTTGGGCCAAGTAAGTAAAAAGCGCCTTCTTGCGCAGCACGCCGTAAACGGTTTCGGCCAGCGTGGCGCGCTCGCGCGGGCCCAGGCGTTGTTCGCGAAAGTGGCGTGACACCACCATGTCAGCAGGATGATCGAAGCGGAGAACTTGCTTGAGAAGTTCGGCCGCACTGTCTAGAAGGGCTTTAGGATGCATAGCCGGGCATTGTCCCACCGTGCTCCCCGCCAAAGCCCCTTCTGAGCCACTTACCCCCTTATTCATGACCGATTCAGACCTGCCGCCCCTGGTGGAAACGCCACCCGGCCTCTACATGCACTACAAGGGCTTGCCCTACGAGGTGCTGGGTACCGTGCGCCATAGCGAAACCTTAGAACCCATGACGCTGTACCGAGCTTTGTATGGCGAACGCGGGCAATGGGTGCGGCCCGCGGTCATGTTCAATGAAGACGTGGTGATTGACGGTGTAAGGCAGCCGCGCTTCAAGCGGCAGACCGACTGAGGGCGCAGACCGAACGCGGCGAACAGCCCCGCTCGCCGATAATGGCGGGTTATGTCCGACACCACCGAAATCGCCCAGCAGGTCAAGCGCCGCCGCACCTTTGCCATCATTTCCCACCCCGACGCGGGTAAGACCACGCTGACAGAAAAATTGCTGCTGTTCTCGGGCGCGATCCAGATTGCCGGCTCCGTCAAGGCCCGCAAAGCTGCCCGCCATGCCACCAGCGACTGGATGGAAATCGAAAAGCAGCGGGGCATTTCGGTGGCCTCGTCAGTGATGCAGATGGAATACCGCGACTGCGTCATCAACCTGCTGGACACGCCGGGCCACCAAGACTTTTCTGAAGACACCTACCGCGTGCTGACCGCCGTGGATGCGGCCTTGATGGTGATTGACGCGGCCAATGGCGTGGAGCCGCAGACCCGCCGCCTCTTGCAGGTGTGCCGCGCCCGCAACACACCCATCCTGACGTTCGTGAACAAGATGGACCGCGAAGTGCAGGACCCCATGAGCGTGATGGACGAGATCGAGCAGGAACTCGGCATGACGGTCGTGCCTTTCACTTGGCCGGTGGGCATGGGCAAGCTGTTTCATGGCGTGTATGACCGGCGCGAAAAGCGCATGCGCGTCTTCAGCCCTGGCGAAGACAAGGCCGGTGGCGATGACGAAATTTTGGCCGGCCTGGACAACGCCGAAGCCGCCAAGCGCTTTGGCGCTGAATTCACGCAGGCGCAAGACGAGCTGGAGTTGCTCAACGGCGCCTCACCGGAATTTGACCGCGAGGCTTTTCTGAGCGGCAAGCAAACGCCCATGTTTTTCGGCTCGGCCATCAACAACTTCGGCGTGCAGGAAGTACTGGACGCTTTGGTGGACCTGGCGCCCGCCCCGGCCGAACGCCCCGCCATTCAGCGTGTGGTGCAGCCCGAAGAGAAAAAATTCTCAGGCGTGGTCTTCAAGATCCAAGCCAACATGGACCCGGCCCACCGTGACCGCATCGCCTTTTTGCGCGTGGCCAGCGGCGAGTTCAGCCGCGGCATGCGTTTGAAGGTGGTGCGCAGCGGTAAAGAGTTGCGGCCCAACACGGTGGTGAGCTTCATGAGCCAGCGCCGCGAGCTGCTGGACACCGCCTTTGCCGGCGACATCATCGGCATTCCCAACCACGGCGTTCTGCAATTGGGCGACACGCTGACCGAAGGCGAGGCCTTGCAGTTCACCGGCCTGCCCTTTTTTGCGCCCGAGATGTTCCGCGTGGTTGAAGTGGCCGACCCCTTGCGCAGCAAGCAGTTGCGCGCGGGCCTGACGCAGCTCGGTGAAGAAGGCGCGATTCAGGTGTTTCGCCCCATCGCTGGTTCCCTGTTGCTCCTGGGCGCTGTCGGCCAGCTGCAATTTGAAGTGGTGGCGCACCGGCTGGAACACGAATACGGCGTGAAGGCCCGCATCATGGGCAGCAACTTCAACCTGGCGCGCTGGGTCACCTCAGACGACGCGAACGAGCTCAAAAAATTCATGGACGCCAATGCCCACCGCGTGGCGCTGGACGCAGTCGATGCGCCCACGCTGCTGGTGGATCACAGCGCCACCTTGCGCGCCGTGGAGCAGCAATGGCCCAAGATCAAGTTCCACGCACTGCGTGAGCACGCCGGTCTCGTGTTCCAGGCAAAACTCTGAACGTCTGAACGCAGCGCGCCTCAACGCGTCAACAAGGCCTTGATGGCCTGAGGGTAGATGCGGTGTTCCTGGCTCAGCACCCGTGCGGCCAAGCTGGCTTCGGTGTCGCCGGGCAAGATGGGCACCACGGCTTGGGCCAAGATCTGCCCGTGATCCAACTCTGACGTCACCTGGTGCACCGTCGCACCCGCCACTTGGCAGCCCGCAGCCAGCGCGCGGCGGTGGGTGTTTAGACCCGTGAAAGCCGGCAGCAAGGACGGGTGGATATTGACCAAGCGCCCTTCGTAATGCGTCACAAAACCCGGCGTGAGGATGCGCATGAAACCTGCCAGCACCACCAAGGCCGGCTGGTAGCGGTCAATCGCCTGGGCCAGGGCTGCGTCAAAGTCCTCGCGGGATGAAAAATTCTGATGGTCCAGCACTTGGGTTGCCACGCCCAGCGCCTGGGCGGCCGCCAGCCCCGCGGCACCCGGCCGATTGCTGATGACTGCAGCGACGCCAATGCCCCAACGCTTGCCCCATTGCTCTTGCTGCGCGGCTTCGACCAAGGCCGTCATGTTGGAGCCAGCGCCAGAAATCAGAACAACGATGTTTTTGGAGGTCACAGGCAAGGCGGCGCAAGGTCAGGATGGGGCGCTAGTTTAGAGCCTGCGGCACCGGCCATTGGGGCAAACACCAAGCCCTCCAAACCCTGATCTGACCCGTGACTGCGACATTGGGGACAGGCCCATGCGGGCGATCATGCTAAAAACGAACACGTTATCAACCGCAACGAACCGCCGGAGATCCGCAGCATCATGGACTTAGCTTTCACCCCCGAAGAGCAGCAATTTCGCGAGGACATTCGCGCCTGGGTCAAGGCCAACTTGCCGGCCGATATTTCGCACAAGGTGCACAACGCCCTGAAGCTCAGCCGCGAAGACATGCAGCGCTGGGCCAAGATCCTGGGCAAGAAAGGCTGGCTCGGCCATGGCTGGCCTAAGGAGTCTGGCGGCCCGGGCTGGAACGCCGTACAAAAGCATTTGTTTGAAGAGGAATGCGCCCTGGCCGGTGCGCCCCGCGTGGTGCCGTTTGGCCCGGTGATGGTGGCGCCCGTCATCATGGCCTTTGGCACGGCCGAGCAGCAGCAGCGCTTCTTGCCCGGCATCGCCAGCGGCGAGGTGTGGTGGAGCCAGGGCTACAGCGAGCCGGGCTCGGGCTCGGATCTGGCCTCGGTCAAATGCAAAGCCGAACGCCAAGGCGACCACTACATCGTCAACGGCCAAAAAACCTGGACCACCCTGGGCCAGTACGGCGAGTGGATTTTTTGCCTGGTGCGCACCAGCACCGAAGGCAAGCCGCAGACCGGCATTTCGTTTTTGCTGATCGACATGAAGTCGCCCGGTGTCACGGTGCGCCCCATCGTCCTGCTGGACGGCGACCCCGAGGTCAACGAAGTCTGGTTCGACAACGTCAAGGTGCCGGCCAACAACCTGGTTGGCGAAGAAAACAAAGGCTGGACTTACGCCAAGCACTTGCTCAGCCATGAGCGCACCAACATCGCCGACGTGAACCGCGCCAAGCGCGAGCTGGAGCGCCTCAAACGCATCGCCAAGGCCGAAGGCCTGAGCGACGATCACCGTTTCATGGACGAAATTGCCAAGCTCGAAGTCGATGTGGTAGCGCTTGAAATGCTGGTGCTGCGCGTCTTGTCGGCGGAGAAAGCAGGCAAGAATTCGCTGGACATTGCAGGTCTTTTGAAAATCCGCGGCAGTGAGATCCAGCAGCGCTACAGCGAACTCATGATGCTGGCCGCCGGCCCCTACAGCCTGCCGCTGATCCACGAGGCCATGCAAGCCGGCTGGCAAGGCGACTACCCCGGCAGCGCCGTGCACTGTGCGCCACTGGCCTCCACCTACTTCAACATGCGCAAGACCACCATTTATGGCGGCAGCAACGAAGTGCAGCGCAACATCGTCGCCCAGACCGTGCTTGGTTAAAGCATCAGACAAGGACACTGAAAAATGGATTTCGATTTCACCGACGACCAAGTACAGCTGCGCGACGCAGTCAACAAATGGGTGGAGAAGGGCTACACCTTCGACCGCCGCCGCAGCATTGAAAAAGCAGGCGGTTTTTCACGCGAGGCCTTCAGCGAATTGGCCGAGCTGGGCCTGACCGGGCTCTACGTTTCTGAGGCTCAGGGCGGTCTGGGCATGGGCCCGGTCGAAGCCATGGTGGTTATGGAAGAACTGGGGCGAGGCATTGTGCTCGAACCCCTGGTGCAAAGCCTGATCGCTGGCGGCGTGCTGGAAAGCCATGCACCCGCTGCCGTGCAAAGCGCCTGGCTGCCACGCTTGGCCTCGGGCGAAGCGCTGGTGGTGCTGGCGCATCAGGAGCGCGGTGCCCGCTACCAGCTGGACCGCTGCCAAACCCAGGCCACCGCCCAAGGCGACAGCTTCAGCCTGACGGGCAGCAAAAACATGGTGCCCGTGGGTGACCAGGCCGACGCTTTCTTGGTGCAGGCCTTGTTGGATGGGCAAATTGCCCTCTTCTTGGTTGAGCGCAACGCCAACGGCGTCAGCACCCGAGGCTATGGCACGCAAGACGGCGGCCGGGCCGCCGACCTGCAGTTGGACAAAGCAGCGGCCACGCTCATCACCCGCGACGGGCTGAATGCGCTGGAGCAAGCCGTGGACATCGGCATTGCCGCCACCTGCGCCGAAGCGGTGGGCGCCATGGACAAGACCCTGGCCATCACGGTCGATTACATGAACCAGCGCAAACAGTTCGGCGTGGTCATCAGCAGCTTCCAGGCCCTGCGGCACCGCGTGGCTGACGTCAAGATGCAGCTGGAACTGGCCCGCTCCATGAGCTACTACGCCTCGCTCAAGCTCAAGGCGCCCGGCGATGAGCGGCGCGCGGCCATGGCCCGCGCCAAGTACCAGCTGGGCCAATCCATGCGCATGGTCAGCCAGCAGTGCGTTCAGCTGCACGGCGGCATTGGCGTGACAGACGAGTACATCGTCAGCCACTACTTCAAGAAATTGACACAGCTGGAAATGACCTTTGGCGACAGCTTGCACCACCTGGGTGAAGTGTCGGCGCGCATGCAAGACACCGCCGGCGTTTTCGCCTAAAGGCCAGCATGCCAACGCGTCGGCAATGGATGGAGCAGTCTGTGTTGAGTCTGGGTGCGCTGGCACTGCTGGGCGGCTGTGCCAGCGGCCCCGTCGCGCAAGCGCTGCCGCCAGTGGTTTTTGTGCATGGCAACGGCGACACCGCCGCCTTGTGGATCGCCACGCTGTGGCGCTTTGAGTCCAACGGCTGGCCGACATCGCGCCTGCACGCGATCGAGCTGCCCTACCCGCTGGCGCGTGACGACGACCGCAAGCCCCAGCCCGGCCGCAGCAGCACTGCCGAGCACATGGCTTTTTTAAAAGCCGAGGTTCAAAAAGTCCTGCAAACCACGGGCGCCCGGCAGGTGGTGCTGGTGGGCAATTCGCGTGGGGGCAATGCGATCCGCAACTTCATCCAGAACGGCGGTGGCGATGCCCTGGTGAGCCACGCGATCTTGGGCGGCGGCACCAACCACGGGGTGCAGGCTATCCAAGGTTTTAACGAAGGCAGCGAGTTCTCGGGTACGGGGCCTTTCCTCACCACGCTCAACGCGCCCAAAAACGCCGCGGGCGACGAGGTGACCGGGCCCGTGCGCTGGCTCACGCTGCGCTCGGACAACAACGACAAATACGCCCAGCCCGACGGATTGTGGATAGGCCGGCCCGGCCAGCCGACCTTCGTGACTTTTGAGGGGCCTGCCCTCAAAGGCGCCGTCAACCAGGTGTTGCCGCGCGTCGACCATCGGGAAGTGGCCTTCTCGCCCGCCGCGTTTGAAGCCATGCTGGCCTTCATCACCGGCCGCACCAGCGCCCAAGGCATTCAAGCGCAAGTCAGCCCCGTGCTCAATGGCGTGGTCAAAGGCCTGGGGCTCGATCCCGCCAACCCGGCTTCCGGCAACTACGTCAACAACCTGCCCTTGGTGGGCGCACAAGTCGAGGTCTACGCCACTGACGCTGCCACCGGTGCCCGTCTTGGCGCTGCCGTTCACCGCAAAACCGCAGGCGCCGATGGGCTGTGGGGGCCTTTCACCGGCCAAGCGGGTGTGCCCTATGAATTTGTCATCAGTGCACCGGGCTATGCCGTCACGCACATTTACCGCAGCCCGTTCGCGCGCACCAGCGCACTGGTGCATTTGCAGGCGCAGCGACTGGCTGAAGCCGACAAAGCCGCTGGCGCCGTGGTCACGCTGACGCGGCCACGCGGCTACTTCGATCCGAACCGGGACACCATGCGCTTTGACGGCAAGCCCTTGGCCGGTTTGCCGCCGCAGGGCGCGGGCGTGTCCTCATCCAAGATCGTGCTGCCCAGCCAGGCGACGCAGGGCCTGCGCGGCATCCGGGGTGAGTTCAATGGGGAAGTGATCACCGGGCAGACCTGGCCGGTGGCCGGCAACCATGTCACGCTGCTGGAGTTGACTTACTGAGGCCCTCGTGACCGCCCTTCGACAAGCTCAGGGCGAACGGAGGGGCTAACTCAGCAAGCGCGAGGTCTTGGGCACATGCGCCATCAAGAACTCCATCTGGTCCGCCAGGATGCGGCGGTTGCGCAAAATGAAGTCTTCCCACAAGCTGGGCACATAGGGCGTGTACAAGAGCGGCATGCGGGCCTGCTCGGGCGTGCGGCTGCTTTTGCGGTGGTTGCAGCCCCGGCAGGCGGTGACCACGTTCATCCAGGTGTCCACACCGTTCTGGGCAAAGGGAACGATGTGCTCGCGCGTCAGCTCTTCCTCATGGAAGTGTCCGCCGCAATAGGCGCAGATGTTGCGATCGCGAATGAAGAGCTTGCCGTTGGTCAGGCCCGGCCGCAGGTCGAAGGGGTTGATGCTGGGCACGCCCCGCGTGCCGATGATGCTGTTGACGATGATTTGCGATTGCTCGCCCGTGCGCGCGTTGTGGCCGCCGCGAAACAGCGCAATCTGGGCGCCCGCTTCCCAGCGCACCTCACCGGCCGCGTAATGCAACACGGCCTGTTCCAGGCTGATCCACGATTGCGGCAAACCCTGGGCAGAAAGCTTCAAGACCTTCAAACGAAACCTCCATGGACTTGGAAAAAAACGTCAAGCAGTCAAGTCGGGCACCGTGCAGGGCGGCGGCTAAAAGTCAGCGGCTACCCAACACTTGATGACAATATACAGTGATTCACTGTAGCCTGGATGACCCTGGCCAGACAGCCCCACCGAGGCACACCCACGGCAAACCGATAATCAGGCCCCATGAAGATCTTCCGTGGCTACCAGCACCCCGCGCTGGCCCAACCCTGCGCCCTGACGATTGGCAACTTCGACGGTGTCCACCGCGGCCACCAGGCCATGCTCGCCTTGCTGCAAAGCGAGGCCAAGCACCGCGGCTTGCCCACGCGCGTGCTGACCTTTGAGCCGCATCCCCGCGAGTATTTCGCGCCCGCCTCGGCTCCCGCCCGCATCTCGACCTTGCGCGACAAATTGACAGAACTGGCTAATTGCGGCGTGGACCAGGCGGTGGTGCTGCCCTTCAATGCCGCCCTCGCCGGCCAAAGCCCCAGCGCCTTTGTGCAGGACGTGCTGGTCAACGGCCTGAATGCCCGCTATGTGCTGGTGGGCGACGACTTTCGTTTTGGCAGCAAGCGCGCCGGCGACTACGCCATGCTGGACGCGGCGGGCGAGGCTCACGGCTTTGACGTGGCCCGCATGAACAGCTACGAAGTCCATGGCCTGCGCGTTTCCAGCTCGGCGGTGCGTGAGGCCCTCGCCCAAGGGCGCCTGGAAGACGCCGCGCGACTGCTGGGCCGGCCGTACAGCATTTCTGGCCATGTGGTGCACGGCCAAAAGCTGGGCCGCGAGCTGGGTTTCAGAACGCTCAACATTGCCTTCAGACACCGCTGCGCCGCTGCCATGGGCATTTTCACGGTGCAGGTCCATGGCCTGCACGGCAGCACCACTCCCGTCGACGCTGTAGCGAGCCTGGGCGTGCGGCCCACGGTGGAAGATGCGGGCCGGGTGCTGCTGGAAGTGCATTGCCTGAGCTGGCCCGTGGCGCCCAGGGACGGCCCAGGGCTCGACAGTGCCTACGGTAAAATCGTGCGCGTGGAACTGCTGCACAAACTGCACGGCGAGCGCAAGTACGACGGCCTTCAAGCGCTGCAACAAGGCATCGCCCAGGACTGCGACGACGCACGGGCGTTTTTTGCGTCGCTGCACAACGAGACCAGCCGCCAGACCACCCGCGATCGAATTTAGCCGCCGCACGCCCGTGCTGCGCGCCCCTCGCCTAGTAAGGCTCGGGGCTCAAGCCAACCACTTTCCCTGTGCCCCCTGCCGGGCTGAGCCTGCCCTAGCCCTCTGGAACCGACCATGTCCGACACCAAGCCCGATTACCGCAGCACCCTGAACCTGCCCGACACGCCGTTCCCCATGCGCGGGGATTTGCCCAAGCGGGAAGCCGGCTGGGTCAAGGAATGGGAGGATAAAGGCATTTACAAAAAGCTGCGCGACGTGCGCCAAGGCCGGCCCAAGTTCGTGCTGCACGACGGCCCGCCGTATGCCAACGGCAAGATCCACATTGGCCACGCCGTCAACAAAGTCCTCAAAGACATGATCGTCAAAGCCCGGCAGCTGGACGGCTTTGACGCGACCTACGTGCCGGGCTGGGACTGCCACGGCCTGCCGATTGAAAACGCCATTGAAAAACTGCACGGCCGCAACCTGCCGCGCGACGAAGTCCAAGCCAAGAGCCGCGCTTTTGCCACCGAGCAGATTGCCGGGCAGATGGCCGACTTCAAACGCCTGGGCGTGTTGGGCGAATGGGACAACCCGTACCGGACCATGGACTTTGGCAACGAGGCCAATGAAATCCGCGCGCTCAAACGCATCATGGAACGCGGCTTTGTGTACCGGGGCCTGAAACCCGTGTACTGGTGCTTTGACTGCGGCTCCTCGCTGGCCGAGTTCGAGATCGAATACGCTGACAAAAAATCGCAGACGCTGGACGTCGCCTTTGAATGCGCCGAACCCGCCAAGCTGGCCGCCGCCTTTGGCCTGAGCGACTTGGCCAAACCGGCCTTTGCCGTGATCTGGACCACCACCGCCTGGACCATTCCCGCCAACCAGGCGCTGAACCTGAACCCCGAGCTGGACTACGCGCTGGTGGACACCGAGCGCGGCCTCTTGCTGCTGGCCGCTGTGCTGGTCGAGAAATGTCTGGGCCGCTACGGGCTGACCGGCACCGTACTGGCCACCACCGCCGGCAAGAATCTGGGCCTGATCAACTTCAAGCACCCGTTCTATGACGTGGCCGTGCCGGACGGGCCATACAGCTACAAGCGTCTGTCCCCCGTTTATCTGGCCGACTACGCCACGGCCGACGACGGCACCGGCATCGTCCACTCCTCGCCCGCCTACGGCGTGGATGACTTCAACTCCTGCGTGGCCAACGGCATGGCTTACGACGACATCCTCAACCCGGTGCAGGGCAATGGCCGTTATGTGGACGAGCTGCCGCTCTTTGGCGGGCTCAACATCTGGAAAGCCGCGCCGCTGGTGATTGACGCGCTGCGTGAGCACGGCCGACTGATGACCACTGTCGACATCACGCACAGCTACCCGCACTGCTGGCGCCACAAAACGCCGGTGATTTACCGCGCGGCCGCGCAATGGTTTGTGCGCATGGACGAGGCCGACGCGGCCAAGGGCAACGTCGGCGTTTTCACGAAAGACGCTGCAGCCAAGAGCCTGCGCCAGCTGGCCCTGGCCGCCATTGAAGAAACCAGCTTCTACCCCGAAAACGGCAAGATCCGCCTGCGCGACATGATCGCCGGCCGGCCCGACTGGTGCATCAGCCGCCAGCGCAATTGGGGCGTGCCGCTGCCGTTCTTCATCCACACCGCCACGGGCGAGCTGCACCCGCGCACCATGGCCATCATGGACCAGGCGGCCGACATGGTGGAGGCCGGCGGCATTGAGGCCTGGAGCAAGGCCAGCGCCGAATCCATCGTTGGCGCTGACGCACCGAACTACATCAAGTGCACCGACATCCTGGACGTGTGGTTTGACTCCGGCACCACGCACGACCACGTGCTGCGCCACAGCCACGCGGCGCAATCGACCTGGCCGGCCGACCTGTACCTCGAAGGCCATGACCAGCACCGCGGCTGGTTCCATTCCTCGCTGCTGACCAGCTGCGCGATGTACGACCACGCGCCCTACAAAGGCCTGCTCACGCACGGCTTCACCGTGGACGGCAAGGGCCGCAAGATGAGCAAGAGCGAAGGCAATGTGGTGGCGCCGCAGGAAGTCAGCGACAAGCTGGGCGCGGAAATCATCCGCCTCTGGTGCGCCTCGACCGACTACTCGGGCGACCTGGGCATTGACGACAAGATCCTGGCCCGCGTGGTCGACGCTTACCGCCGCATTCGCAACACGCTGCGCTTTTTGCTGGCCAACGTTAGCGACTTCAACCCGGCCACTGACGCCGTGCCCGCCGACCAGATGCTGGAGATCGACCGCTACGCCCTGAGCCGCGCGGCGCAGTTGCAGGCCGACATCCTGGCGCATTACCAAGTCTATGAATTTCACCCGGTAGTCTCCAAATTGCAGATTTACTGCAGCGAAGACCTGGGCTCGTTCTACCTGGACGTGCTGAAAGACCGGCTCTACACCGCGGCACCCAAGTCACTGGCACGCCGCAGCGCCCAAACCGCGCTGCACCAGATCACCCACGCCATGCTTCGCTGGATGGCGCCTTTCCTGAGCTTCACGGCTGAAGAAGCGTGGAAGGTGTTTGGCTCGTCCGAGTCCATCTTCATGGAAACCTACAGCGACCTGGGCACGCCCAAGGCCGAGCTGCTGGCCAAGTGGAACCGCATCCGCGAGCTGCGCGACCTGGTGAACAAAGACATTGAAGCGCTGCGTGCTGCCGGCCAGGTCGGCTCGTCTCTGCAAGCCGAAGTGCAGCTGGGCGTGAGCGCTGAGGACCACGCCCTGCTGGCTTCCCTGGGTGCTGACTTGAAGTTCGTCTTCATCACCTCGGCCGTCACACTGAAGCAGACCGACAGCCTGAGCATCACCACGCAGCCAAGTTCGCACACCAAATGCGAACGCTGCTGGCACTACCAAGCCGACGTGGGCCAAGACACGGCTCATCCGACCTTGTGCGGCCTCTGCAGCAGCAACTTGTACGGCGCGGGTGAAGTGCGGAGCATTGCCTGATGTCCCGCGCCACTGCCAAAAAAAGCACCGGAGGCATGCTGCCCTGGCTGAGCCTGGCTGCCTTGCTGCTGGTCGCCGACCAGTTCACCAAGGTGCTGATCGTGGGCTATTACCAGTTGGGCGATGCGACGTACGTCACCAGCTTTTTCAACGTGGTGCGGGCCCACAACACCGGCGCTGCGTTTTCCTTCCTGGCTTCGGCCTCCGGC
Organism: Polaromonas sp.; assembly: GCA_040400935.1. GTDB lineage: Bacteria > Pseudomonadota > Gammaproteobacteria > Burkholderiales > Burkholderiaceae_C > Polaromonas. The sequence goes on along the minus strand of JBBAPH010000010.1, from coordinate 57,302 downwards.
TGGCAGCGCTGGTTCTTCACCGGCATTGGTGTGGCAGCCGCCATCTTCATCATTTGGATGTTGCGCGCCCATGCTGGGCAAAAGCTGTTCTCCTTTGCCCTGGCCTGCATTTTGGGCGGCGCCATTGGCAATGTGATCGACCGGGTGCTGTACGGCTACGTGGTGGACTTCCTGGACTTTCATTGGGCGGGCTGGCACTTCCCAGCTTTCAATGTGGCCGACAGCGCCATCAGCGTGGGTGCCGCCTGCCTGATCTTGGACGAGCTGCTGCGGGTTCGTCGCGCGCGCTGACCGCCTTGCAAGGGCCTGCTGGATGGCCCGCTGAGTGGCCCGCACGCCGCAGCGTATAGTGGCCTTTAACGCATGAAGCATTTGTTGAATTTATTGGCGGCGGTGGCCCTTCTGGTGTGGGGAACACACTTGGTGCGGACCGGCATTCTTCGGGTGTTTGGTGCGGACTTGCGGCAACTGCTCAGCCGCAGCATCAGCAACCGCTACTCGGCCGCCCTGTCCGGTCTAGGCGTCACGGCCCTGGTGCAGTCCAGCACCGCGACCGCACTCATCATTTCTTCCTTTGTGGGCCAAGGGCTGGTCACCTTGCCACTGGCCTTGGCCGTGATGCTGGGCGCCGATGTGGGCACCAGCCTGATGGCCGTGGTCTTTTCTTTTGACCTGTCCTGGCTCTCGCCCCTGTTCATCTTTTTGGGGGTGGTGCTTTTCATCTCCCGACAAGACACGAACGTGGGCCGGGTGGGCCGGGTGCTCATCGGCCTGGGCTTGATGCTGCTGGCGCTGCGCTTGGTCACAGCTTCAACCGAAGTGCTGACGCAATCACCCGCCATCAAAGCCTTGCTCGGCTCACTGGGCAGTGACCGCTTGCTGGAAATCACCGTGGGCGCAGTGCTGGCCGTGCTGGCCTATTCCAGCTTGGCCATCGTGCTGCTGACGGCCACCTTGGCCGCCTCAGGCGTGGTGCCGGTGGATGTGGCCTTGGGCCTGGTGCTGGGCGCCAACTTGGGCAGTGGCTTGCTAGCAGTGCTGACGACATCGCGCTCGGCGGTGGAAGTGCGCCAAGTGCCGCTGGGCAATCTGGTTTTCAAGCTCCTGGGGTTGGCGCTGATGATCCCGCTGGTGGACCTGTGGCTCGGCCAGGCGCGCCCCTGGGTGGCCGACAACACCAGCTTGGTGGTCTTGTTTCACCTGAGCTTCAACGTCTTGGTGGCCCTGGTGTTTTTGGGCTTGACGCCCTTGATCGCGCGCTGGGTGCAAGGCTGGTTGCCACAAGCAGTCCCAGGCCGGGTTGCCGGTCGGGCCAGCCACCTGGACGCCACCGCCCTGGCCACCCCCTCGTTGGCTATTTCTTGCGCGGCCCGCGAAGCGCTGCACCAGGCCGATGTGGTGGAGACCATGCTGCGCGGTTTGCTGGAGGTGATCCGACACGACGACCTGAAGCTGGCTGAGACCCTGCGCAAAATGGACGACACGGTGGACGCGCTGTACTCGGCCATCAAGTACTACCTCACCAAAATCTCGCGCGAAGCCTTGGCCGAAGAAGAGAGCCAACGCTGGACCGACATCATCAGCTTCACCATCAACATGGAGCAGGTCGGCGACATCATCGAGCGCATCTTGATCGACATTGAAGACAAGAAAATTAAACCGCACCGGCGCTTTTCCGAGGCGGGCATGGCCGAGATTTGCGAGTTGCACGAACGCCTGATCGACAACCTGCGCCTGGGCATGAGCGTTTTCTTGAACGGCAATGTGCGCGACGCGCAAAAACTGCTGGAAGAAAAAGCGCGCTTTCGCGACCTGGAACGCGCCTACGCCACCAGCCACCTCGGGCGACTGGCCGAGCAGACCGTGCAGAGCATTGAAACCAGTTCCTTGCATATCGACTTGATCAGCGACCTCAAGCGGATCAACTCACACATCTGCTCGATTGCCTACCCGATCCTGGACTCGGCGGGCGCCTTGGCCCCCAACCGCTTGCGCCAGGGCGCACTGACCGATCAACTCTGAAGCGCAGCCGCCAGCACCAAGGACGCTTCCAGCGTGAAAGCTTGCTCGTGCAACAAGCGCAGCAGTTCGGCCTGGCTCAGCAGTTCGAAATCAGCCACCTCGCCGTCTTGATTCACCGGCACCAGACCCTTCGGCAACACGCAGCGGAACCACTGCACTTGCTCGTGCACATAGCCTGCTCCCGCACCATCCGCACAGGGGCGCTTGACCTCGCATTGCCCGCCCCAACTCAGGGCCTGCAACTGCGATAGCTGCAGACCAGCTTCCTCCCAAGTTTCGCGGGCCAAGGCGCTGGCTACATCGTCACTAGCGGCGACCATGCCACCCATCAAGGTGTCGAGCAGGCCGGGATCGTTGGGCTTGTCCCAGGCGCGGCGCTGCACCCAGAAATCGCCGTCCTCTGTCTGGCCGATCAGGTGCACGGCCTGTGTGCGAATGCCCAGCGGCCGCACAGCGCCACGCTCGACGGCGGCCAGGGCAATACCATCTTCAGCGCTCACGGCCAGCAATTCATCTCGCCAAGGGCCAGCCAAGCCAGCGCTGCGCATGGCCTCAGCCAAGCTTCGCAAGCTGGCATTGACGTCGCCTTGCAGTTGCCAACCATCCCCCTGCTGGGCCAACGCTGGCGCCAGATCAGCCAGCGGCAGTGCCTGCATGTAAGCGGGCTCGACCGAGCCAATGGTGGCCGCGCCTGCCCACAAGGGCTGGCGCGGCTGCCGGGGCGGTTGGTTGGCTCGAGCCTGCAGGTCGCGCAGCCAGGCCGCGCTGGGCAAGGCGGCCACGCGGGGCCTTAAACCGTGAGGATGGTGCAGCCGGTGGTGCGGCGCGCTTCCAGCGAGCGGTGCGCCTCGGCCACGTCGGCCAGGGCAAATTGCTGGTCGATCTGGATCTTGATCTTGCCGCTGGTCACCATGTCGAACAGCTCGTCGGCCATGCCTTGGGTAGATTCGCGCGTAGCCAGGTGCGTGAACACGGTAGGCCGTGTCACATACAGCGAGCCCTTGGCGCCCAGCAGGCCCAAATCAAAAGGCGCGACCTTGCCCGAGGCATTGCCGAAGGTGGCCATCAGGCCCAGAGGGCGCAGGCAGTCCAGCGACTTCATGAAGGTGTCTTGGCCCACCGAGTCATACACCACCTTCACGCCAGCGCCACCAGTGATTTCTTTGACGCGAGCGACAAAGTCTTCCTTGGCGTAGTTGATGGTGAAGGCTGCGCCCTGGGCTTTGGCCAGCGCGCACTTCTCGTCAGAACCTGCCGTGCCGATCAGCTGCAAGCCCATGGCGCGTGCCCACTGGCAGGCAATGAGGCCCACGCCACCGGCTGCCGCATGGAACAGCACGAAGTCACCAGCCTGCAAGCCGCCTTGCGGCTGCGTGCGGCGCAGCAGGTACTGGGCGGTCATGCCCTTGAGCATCATGGCGGCGCCGGTCTCAAAAGAAATCGCGTCGGGCAATTTGCAGACCGAACGCGCTGGCATGACGCGGGCTTCGCAGTAACTGCCGGGGGGCTGGCTGGCGTAGGCGGCGCGGTCGCCAGCGCGCAGGTGCGTGACGCCCTCGCCCACGGCTTCGACCACACCCGAGCCTTCCATGCCCAACTGCAAGGGCATGGGCAGGGCATAGACACCAGCGCGCTGGTAGATGTCGATGTAGTTCAGGCCGACGGCTTTGTGGCGAATGCGGATCTCGCCCGGCCCAGGTTCGCCCACGGCCACTTCGACCAATTTCAACTCTTCGGGGCCGCCTTGGCGGTCAATGCGAACGGCGCGGGACAGGGTGGTGTTGCTCATCTGAAATCTCCTTTGTTGTGGTTGGCAGCGCATAGCGCAGGCTGTTGCCTATATTGCCTCTGTTGCGGCAGCCCGGCGATGGTGCCAGCATTTTGCCTGCCCTGCTGAGCCGGGCCGAGCAAGCAGCAAGCAGCAAGCTACAGTCCTGGTATGACCCAGCGCCTGACCCCGAGCACCGTTTTCTTGTTGACCCTGCCGCCCCTGATGTGGGCCGGCAATGCGGTGGTGGGACGGCTGGTCAGTGACTTGGTGCCGCCGATGACCTTGAACTTCTTGCGCTGGGTTCTGGCCTTTTTGTTGCTGCTGCCCCTGGCTTACCCCGTGCTGCGGCCGCAAAGCGAGATGTGGCCGAACTGGCGGCGTTTTGCCATCTTGGGCCTGCTCAGCGTGGGCGCCTACAACGCCCTGCAGTACCTGGCGCTGCACACTTCAACCCCCATCAATGTCACGCTGGTCGCTGCCAGCATGCCGGTGTGGATGCTGGGCCTGGGCTGGTTTTTGCACCGGGAGCCGATTTCGCGCCGACAGCTGCTGGGCGCTGCCCTGTCGATTCTGGGCGTCTTGCTGGTGCTCAGCCGCGGGCAGTGGGCCGTGCTGAGCCAAGTGCAATTGGTGGCCGGCGACGGCTACGTGCTGCTGGCCACGGCCGCCTGGGCTTGGTACAGCTGGATGCTGGCGCGGCCCAAGGAGCCGGCGGCGATTCGCAGCGACTGGGCGGCTTTCTTGATAGCGCAAATTGTGTTCGGCTTGGCTTGGGCGGCCGTGTTCACCGCCGGTGAATGGGCGCTCACGGATGCGCACATTCAGTGGAGCTGGCCGGTGGCCGCCGCCCTGGTGTTCGTCGCGGTGGGGCCGGCTCTCTTGGCCTACCGCTGCTGGGGCGCGGGTATTCAGCGCGCCGGTCCGGCTGTGGCTGGGTTTTTCTCCAACCTCACGCCGCTGTTTGCGGCCGTGCTGTCGTCGGCATTCCTGGGCGAGCCACCACGGCTGTACCACGCGCTGGCGTTTTTGCTGATCGTGGGAGGCATTGTGGTGTCGTCCCGGCGCTGAGCTTGGACCCCTGCTCGCGCTTGCCAGCCAGCACGAACGCGGCCAGCATGGCTTTTTGCGAAACGGAAAAGCCATGAACGCCAGCCCCAACCCGCCTTTACCTTTATCCTCCACTGCGCCGCAGGCGCAGCCGCCCGCAGAGCCTTCCACGCCGCCCGACTTCAGTGAGTCGGTGGCCGGTGAAGAAGACCCCGGCGCGGTGCTGGACGAACCCCTGCCGCCCGAAGGCGCGTCAGCGCCGCTGCCTCAGGCTGGGCCGCTCAGTAGGTGCCGGGGTAAGCGCCGCCGTCGGCCAGCACGTTCTGGCCGGTCATGTAACCGGCGTGCGTGCTGCACAAGAAAGCGCAGATCGCGCCAAACTCGTCGGACGTGCCAAACCGCTGGGCCGGGATGGTCTTGCGGCGGGACTCGGCCACGGCTTCGATGGTCTGACCGGTTTTCTGCGCCGCGCCACTCATGTTGCCGCGCAGGCGGTCGGTGTCAAAAGAGCCAGGCAAGAGGTTGTTGATGGTGACGCCACTGGCGGCCAGCTTGCTGCGCGAGACGCCCGCCACAAAACCCGTCAAACCACTGCGTGCGCCATTGCTCAGGCCCAGGATGTCGATCGGTGCTTTCACCGCGCTGGAGGTGATGTTGACGATGCGGCCAAAGCCGCGCTTGGCCATGCCGTCGGCGGTGGCCTTGATCAGCTCGATCGGCGTGAGCATGTTGGCGTCCACGGCCTTGATCCAGGCGTCGCGGTCCCAGTCACGGAAGTCGCCAGGCGGTGGGCCACCGGCGTTGGTGATGACGATGTCAAAGTCGGCGTGCGCTGCAAACACGGCGGCGCGGCCTGCCACCGTGGTGATATCGGCGGGCACGGCCAGCACTTGCGCGCTGGCGGGCCGGGCCGGGTCGGCCAGCAGCTTGGCGGCTGCGGCCTGCAAGGCCTCAGCGCCGCGCGCCACGATCAGCACATGCACGCCTTCGCGCACCAGCGCTTGCGCGCAACCAAAACCCAGGCCTTTGCTGGCGCCGCAAACCAATGCCCATTTACCGTTGATACCTAAGTCCATGTGTCGCTCCTGTTGTTGTTTAAAAGATCAATTCAAGCAAAACCTGGCCCGCTACCGCCTCACCTCAGCAGGCCGCGTGAAAACATAAATCCCGGCCAGCACGAGCACCGAGCCCGCCGCCACCCACACCGTGAAAGGCTCGTTCAAGATCAGCACGCTCATCGCAATCGTACTGAGCGGGCCGACCATGCCGGCTTGCGCCGCCGTGCCAGGACCTACCCGCTCAATGGCCATCATGACCATCAGCACCGGCGCGGCGGTGCACAGCGTCGCGTTCAAGAGCGACAGCCAGATCACCTCAGGCGCCACCATCAGCGCCGTGTTCAATGGCCTCAACACCGCAAACTGCGCCATGCAGCACAAGCAAGCCACGCTGGTGGCCAGACCGACCAAGCGCAACGAGCCCAGGCGCTTGACCATCTCACCGCTGTAGACCAAATAGACCGCATAAGTGAAGGCACTGGCAAAAACCAAAAAAGCTCCCCAGGCCGCGTCGGCACCTTGCACATGGATCTCATGGCCAAACACCACCACCACGCCCAGGTAACTCAGCGCCATACCCAGCACATGCTGGCGTCGGCTGCGCTGGCCGTACAGCACCAGGCCCAGCAACATCACCAGCGTGGGGTTGAGGTACAGGATCAGCCGCTCCAGCGAGGCGCTCACATAGGCCAGGCCCGCAAAGTCCAGAAAGCTCGCCAAGTAATAGCCAGTAAAGCCCAGGAACACGACGCCGCGCCAGTCGCGCCAAGTCAGCGGCGGCTTACCCCGGCTGGACCACCAAGCCATGACCGCAAAAATTGGCAGCGCAAACAGCATGCGCAGCATGATGAGCGTGACCGCATCGACCTGGTAGCGGTAGGCCAGCTTGACGATGATGGCCTTGCCGCTGAAGGTGATGGCGCCCGCCACCGCCAGCACCAAACCCATCTTGCGGCGACGAGCGGCGGCTGACTCGGCCGCTACCGCGGCAGCGGCTTGCATGCGCTCAGAAACCCACGGCCTGGCCGTCGCGGCGCGGGTCGCTGGCAATCACATAGCCTTCGACAGCCGGGTTGCCAGCACGCCAGATGAACTGGCCTGCGCCGAAGTCCTGGTAAGAGTCGTTGATGACTTCGGTGCGGTGGCCCAGATCGGCCAGACCTTGAACCGTGGCCGGGTTCATGGCGCCTTCGACGTTGATTTCCATGCCTGCATTGAAGCGCCAGCGCGGTGCGTCGCAAGCGGCTTGCGGGCTTTGCTGGTAGTCCAGCATGCGCACCAGGGTCTGCATGTGGCCTTGCGGCTGCATGTTGCCGCCCATCACGCCAAAACTCATGACGGGCTGGCCGCCCTGGGTCAGGAAAGCCGGGATGATCGTATGGAAGGGCCGCTTGCCCGGGGCCACCTGGTTGGGGCCGGGGTTCAGGCTGAAACCATGGCCGCGGTTTTGCAGGCTGACGCCAAACTTCGGCTCGACACAGCCCGAACCAAAGCCCATGTAGTTGGACTGGATGAAGCTGACCATCATGCCGTTTTCGTCAGCCGCCGTGAGGTAGATCGTGCCGCCCTTGACCGGGTTGCCTGCGCCAAAGTCCTGCGCTTTCTTCATGTCGATCAGACGCGCTCGCGAGGCCAGATAGGCACTGTCGAGCATCTGCTCAGACGTCACACCCATGGCCGAACCTTCGGCCACGTATTTGTAGACGTCAGCAAAAGCCAGTTTCATGGCCTCGATCTGAACGTGCTGCGAGGCCACGCCGTCCACGGGCAGGCTGGCCATGTCGAACTGGTCCAGGATGCCGAGCGCCATCAACGCGGCAATGCCCTGGCCGTTGGGCGGAATCTCGTGCAGCGTGTAGCCGCGGTAGTCCTTGGCAATCGGCTTGACCCACTCAGGCTGGAAGCGGGCCAGGTCTTGCGTGGTGAGGCAGCCGCCATTCGCGCGTGAAAACTTTTCGAGCGCCTGGGCAATCTCGCCCTGGTAAAAAGCTTGGCCACCGGTGTTGGCAATGGCGCGCAAGGCCTTGGCGGCCGCCTTGAACTGGAACAACTCACCGACTTGCGGAGCGCGTCCCCAAGGCAGAAAGGACTGCGCAAAACCGGGCTGCGACTTGAGCTCGGGCGTGGCCGCTTCCCATTTTTGCTGCACGACGACAGGCATCAGGTAGCCGCGCTCGGCCGCTTCAATGGCCGGCTCCATCAGGTCGGCAAACGGCAGCTTGCCAAAGCGCTTGCTCAGCGCCATCCAACTGGCCACCGCGCCCGGCACGCTGGCCGAGTCGATGCCGCGCTTGGGCGGCGTGGCGGCGTCGCTGCCGTATTTGCCTTTGAAATATTCAGGCGTCCAACCAGCAGGCGCCGGTCCCGAGGAATTGAGGCCGTGCAACTCCTTGCCGTCCCACAAGATGCAAAAAGCATCGCTGCCCAGGCCATTGCTCACCGGCTCGGCGATGGTCATGGTGGCTGCCGCGGCAATGGCAGCATCCACCGCATTGCCGCCCTTGAGCAGCATGCGCAGGCCCGCCTGCGCGCCCAGCGGGTGCGAGGTAGACACCACATTGCGGGCAAACAGCGGCAGGCGGGTGGAGGTGTAGGGGTTGTTGAAGTTGAAGTTCATAGGTGCGTCTCCGAGTAAGTGGGGATGAGCGGCTTGTCAGAACCGTTCAATCGGCAATGATTTTTCGCTCGCTGATGATCTTTTTCCACTTGGCGTTGTCACTGGCCACCATGGCCGCAAACGCCGCTGGCGTGCCGCCAGTGGGTTCAGCGCCCAGGCGGGCAAAGCGCTCTTTCACGTCGGGCTCCTGCAACGCCGCATTGATGGCGCTGTTGACCTTGGCGGTGATATCCGCCGGCAAACCACGCGGGCCGTAAACGCCAAACCAAGTCACCGAGTCAAAGCCCGGCAGGATGTCAGACACCGGTGGCAGCTCAGGCGCCAGGCCCGATCGCTTGACGCTGGTAATCGCCAGCGCGCGCAGCTTGCCGTCGCGCACATGCGGCATGCCGGTCACCAGCGAGTCAAACAACACATCCAGCTTGCCGCTGACCAAATCGGGAATAGCCAGCGCCGTGCCGCGGTAGGGAATGTGCAGGATGAAGGTACCCGACTCCGCCTTGAAGTACTCGGTGGTCAGGTTGATGATGGTGCCGTTGCCGCTGGACGCGTAATTGAGCCGGCCGGGGTTCTTGCGGGCGTAGTCCACAAATTCGCGCATGGTCTTGGCCGGCGACGAGAGCGGCACCAGCACCACGTTGGGCGAAATCGCCACATAGGCGATCGGCGTGAAGTCGGTCACGCTGTTGTACGGAATCTTGGGGTTGATCGCCGGGCCAATGCTGTGCGTGCTGGATGTGGACAGCAGCAAGGTGTAGCCGTCGGGCGCAGCTTTGCTGGCCGCGTCAGCGCCAATCGTGCCGCCAGCGCCGGGCCGGTTCTCCACCACAACGGACTGGCCGATTTTTTCACCCAGTTTCTGGCTCAAGGCGCGGGCCAGGATGTCAGTGGCGCCACCGGCAGGAAAAGGCACGACCATGCGGATGGGTCGTTGGGGGTAAGCCGCCGTCTGCGCGGCAACCGGCACCGATGCGAGCCCCGTGGCCCCTAGCAGCAAGGCCAACAAACTGCTTTTGACAAAAACTTCGCGGCGCATGAACGGACTCCTCAAAACACTAGATTCTTGCAGGGAATAGGCCACTCTTCAGTGGCCCAGGCCCCTGGCTTGGCGATGGCCCACCGCGCTCAGCGGCAGGGCACAAGCGGCGCAGAAAACACAAACGGCGCCCGAAGGCGCCGTTTGAGCTTTTAGCAGCCGTTCGTCACTCTTCGACGAAGGCTTCTTCTCGCTTGTTCTTGATCGACGGCAAGAGCACGATGACCAACAACAAGGCACCGGCTGCGAGCAAACCAGCCGACAGCGGACGGGTCAGGAACACGCTCCAGTCACCGCGCGAGAGCAACAAGGCGCGGCGCAGGTTTTCTTCCATCATGGGGCCCAGGATGAAGCCCAGCAGCAAAGGAGCGGGCTCACACCCGAGCTTGACGAAGCTGTAACCGATCACGCCGAAGATAGCGACCATCCACACGTCAAACGTGTTGTTGTTCGTCGAGTACACGCCGATCGAGCAGAACAGCACGATCGCCGGGAACAGGTAGCGGTAAGGCACGGTCAGCAGCTTGATCCACATGCCGATCAGCGGCAGGTTCAAGATGATCAGCATCGCATTGCCGATCCACATCGAGGCAATCAGGCCCCAGAACAACTCGGGGTTGCTGGTCATGACCTGAGGGCCAGGCTGGATGTTGTGGATCGTCATGGCGCCCACCATCAAAGCCATCACGGCGTTGGGTGGAATGCCCAGCGTCAGCAAAGGAATGAAGGAAGTTTGCGCACCGGCGTTGTTGGCCGACTCAGGGCCTGCAATGCCGCGGATATTGCCTTGGCCGAAAGGAACTTCGCCCGGCTTCATCTTGACCTTCTTTTCCAGCGCGTACGCTGCAAAAGCGGCCAGCAAGGCACCGCCGCCAGGCAAGATGCCCAGAGCCGAACCCAGCGTGGTGCCGCGCAACACGGCAGGCGCCATGTTCTTGAAGTCTTCCTTGGTCGGGAACAGACCCGTCACCTTGGCCGTGAACACCTCACGCTCGTCCGAAGGCTGAGCCAGGTTGCTGATGATCTCGCCGTAGCCGAACACGCCCATGGCGATCACGACAAAGCCGATACCGTCGGTCAACTCAGGAATATCAAAGCTAAAGCGTGCCACACCGGAGTTCACGTCGGTGCCGATCAGGCCCATGAGCAGACCCAGCACGATCATGGCAATCGCCTTGAGCAGCGAGCCCGAAGCCAGCACCACCGCGCCGATCAGACCCAACACCATCAGGGCAAAGTACTCGGCAGGGCCGAATTTGAAAGCCAGTTCGGTCAAGGGCGGTGCAAAGGCAGCCAGGATCAGTGTGCCGACGCAACCAGCGAAGAACGAACCCAGGCCAGCAGCGGCCAGGGCCGGACCGGCTCGACCTTTTCGGGCCATCTGGTAGCCGTCAATACAGGTCACAACCGACGATGACTCGCCCGGCAGGTTGACCAAAATCGCGGTGGTGGAACCGCCGTACTGGGCGCCGTAGTAAATACCGGCCAACATGATCAGCGCGGACACCGGTGGCAAGGCGTAGGTGGCTGGCAGCAGCATGGCGATCGTGGCCACAGGGCCGATGCCGGGGAGCACACCAATCAGCGTACCCAGGATACAACCCGCCAAGCAATACAACAGGTTGATTGGCGTGAAGGCCACGCCAAAACCCAGCGACAAGTTTGCAATCAAATCCATGGTGTCGATTCCTTAGCCGGTGATAAATGCAGGCCAAACCGCGAACTGCAGCTTGAGCACGACCACGAAGGCCACGTAACTGCCTGCGGCCAAGATGGTCGCAAGGATCAGGGTGGACTTCACCTTCCAGCCTGCCTCAGCCATGCTGGCGATGAAGGTCAGCACATAAATGCCAACGATCATGCCCAGGGGCTTCAGACCAATGGAGGGCAGACCGCCGAGCATGATGCCAAACACCACGTTGGCCGCGATGATGAAAAACAGCGGCTTGAAAGCCCAGGCGCCGATTTTGTCGCCGCCGACTTTTTCAACCACGAGCGAGTTGAAGGTGATCAGCAAGCCCAGCGTGGCCATGAGAAGGCCCAGCATGAGAGGGAAGTACCCTGGACCCATGCGGGCACCGCTTCCAACGCTGTAAGTGGTCGCACCCCAGGCAAAGGCGCCGCCTACTGCCATGAACATGAGACCGGAGAAGAAGTCTTTTTGACTTTTTATCTGCACGGAAAGTCTCCTTACTAAAAACAAAGAACTGTCGAATTGTGCATGGATTCGCCCAACGCGAGCATGTGGCTTACACCTAGGTTACGGCAGGGTTCAAACCAGCGGTTTGAAGAGTCTGAGCCACTTGGCTGCGGGCAAACCCCAGCGTGACTGCACCAAGTCGGCGCGCTGCACCAGATCGGCCCGCTCAGGCCGGCTGGGGGTGCGCTGGGCCGCCACGATGGTGTTGCCTTCGCGGGTGGGCTTGAAGGCCCACAGTGCGTCGGCACCAAAAGCCTCGGCCATTTTCTCCAGCGAGCGTTCATAGCTGCTGTCGCGGCCAAATAAATTGACGGTCATCATGCCGTTTTCGCTCAGCGCAGCTCGGCAGTGGGCGTAAAAAGCGGCGCTGTCCAGCACCGGGGCTGCAGCCTCGTGGTCGTACAAATCCACCTGCAGGGCACCCACCAGCCCGGCATATTCCGGGCGGGCAATTTCGACTCCGGCGTCGGCCAGCACCACCCGCAAACGGCCATCATCGGCGGGCAACTTGAACCACAGCCGGCAAGCCGCCACCACTTGCGGGTTGATCTCGACCGCCGTGGTCTGAAGGCGCAGCTTTTTGTAGCAAAACTTGGTCAGTGCCGCCGCGCCCAGGCCCAGCTGCATGGCTTTCAATCGGGGCACCTCGGCAGGCGCTACAAAGAGCAGCCAGACCATCATGCGCTGGACGTACTCCAACTCAATGTCGAAGGGCTTGTCCAGGTGCATGGAGCCCTGCACCCATTCCGAGCCCAGGTGCAGGTGCCGGACAGCGCCCCAATCGGAAAAATTCACCTCGGGCAGGGGCACTGCCAAGGCAGCCTGGCGGCGGGCAGGTCTTGCTGCACTGGTTTTTGCGTTGGCTGCGGTGGCCGAAGTCTTGAGTCCCATGGCGCTATTGTCCCTTGGCCAGCGGCGCGGTCAGGCCGCTCGCGCTGGTCCGCCGGCTGGCAACCCGGCTGGGCCTTCAGCGGCCAGCAAGGCGGCCAGCTTGGGCAGCGCGGCGATCGCGTTGGCGCGGCAACTTTCGGCCAGCTCCCCCACCGTGACGCCGCGCAACTCGGCCACCACCTGCGCGATGCGCGGCAGCTGGGCAGGCTCATTGCGGCCTTGAGGCAAACCTTGAGCCCGCTCGGCCGCCGTCCTGTACAGCCACTGCGGGGGAATTTCAGGCGAGTCGGTTTCCAGCACCAGCGCATCCGCGGGCAGTTGACTGGCCAGACGGCGCAGCTGGCGCGCGGGCTCAAATGTGACGGCGCCGCCAAAGCCCAGCTTGAAGCCCAAGTCTAAAAAAGCCTGTGCCTGCTGCTCGCTGCCGTTGAAGGCGTGAGCAATGCCGCGCCAGCCTTGGGGCGGCGCGAGTTTGCGCAAATGCTTGAGCAAGCGGTCGGCAGAGCGGCGCACATGCAGGATGACCGGCAAGCCCCATTGCCGGGCGAGCTTGAGTTGTTCCCGGTAAAAGTGCTCTTGCCGCTCGCGCATGGCGGGCGTTTGCAGGCCCGGGACAAAAAAATCGAGGCCAATCTCGCCAACCGCCACCAGCCGGGAGTCGCTGACCGAATGGGCGAGCTCACTGGCCAAGTCCTGCAGATGGCCGGGCTGCGCGCCGGGCACGAACAGCGGGTGAATGCCCAGCGCATAGCTGCCTTTGAACTGATGGGCCAAGGCTCGCACAGCCGAAAAATTGGCAAGCTCGACCGCCGGCAGCACACAGTGCACCACACCCGCCGCCTGCGCACGCACCTGCACGGCGGGCAAATCAGGCGCCAGCTCGGCGGCGTCCAGGTGAACGTGGGTGTCTATCCAAAAGGGCAGCATGCGCAGATGATGCCTGAGGCGTGCGCCGATCGGCTCCTTCGGGCAAAGGCCTGAGTGCAAAACCGCAGCAGACATGCTACCGTGGGCAGACGTGCGTCGTTCCCCGCCTGGCTGGTTCCCAAGTTGTGCTGCTGGGCCAGCGAAACCCGAGGTGATTCCATGCGAAGGCCTGCCCTCTACAGTTCCAGCCGAGCGCCGCGTGCCGGCACAGACAACACCTTGCCTGATCAGCAAGCTGGCCCGGCGCAGGCCGCAGCGCTGCCGCCACCCGGCAAGCGGCGCTGGGGCCGACTGTCTTGGCACGACCCACGCCTGCTCTGGGCGGTGATCGGCCTGATGGCCTTGCTGCTGATCGCCACGCTGGCTGCCGTGCTCAGCACCGGGCAGCGGCCTTTGACGCAAAAAGACATCGATGCGGCCGTTTTGAAGACCCTGGAAACCGCGCAGATTCCGTCGGCCACGTCCCGCGCCTACGAGGCAATTCGCCCGTCAGTGGTGCGCGTCACCGGCTATGTGAAAGACAAGAAAACCCAAGAAGATGTGGAGCGCAGCGTGGGCACTGGCGTGGTGATTGTGGACAAGGGCGTCATCCTCACCAACTTGCATGTGGTGCAAGGGGCCGAGAGCATCAAGGTCGAGTTTTCCGATGGGCTAGAAACCACCGCGACGGTGACCGGCGTGCAAGCCGAGAACGATTTGGCGGTGCTGCAAGCCCACAAGATTCCCGATGACATGATTGCTGCCACCTTGCGCTCCACGCAAGACTTGCAGCCCGGCGATCAGGTGGTGGCGGTGGGCTTTCCTTTCGGCATTGGCCCGTCGGCTTCGGCGGGCGTGGTGTCAGGGCTCAAGCGCTCATTCCGTTCGCCCGAAGGCCGACAGGAAATGAGCAACCTGATCCAGTTCGACGCTGCGGCCAACCCCGGCAATTCAGGCGGGCCACTCGTGACCATGGACGGCCATGTGGTGGGCATCGTCACCGCCATTTACAACCCGTCGCACCAGCGCACCTTTGTCGGCATCGGCTTTGCCGTGCCGATCGAAAACGCCGCCACAGCGGTAGGCTTGCCGCCGTTTTAAGCGCCCGCTTTAACCCGTCATTTTTTACCTCAGGAGTTCGCATGGACAGTCGCCCCAACAGCCCGTTTGCCGCGCCAGCAGAATCCGACACCGCCCAGCTGATGGAAAAAATCCTCTACGAGGTCAAGCGGGTGGTGGTCGGCCAAGACCGCTTTTTAGAACGCGTGATGGTCGCCATCTTGGCCCAAGGACACTTGCTGGTTGAAGGCGTGCCGGGCCTGGCCAAGACGCTGACGGTCAAGACCTTGGCCAATACCGTGCACGGGCAGTTCAAGCGCATCCAGTTCACGCCAGACCTAGTGCCGGCGGACTTGGTAGGCACTCGCATTTACAACCAGAAAACCGGCGACTTCAGCACCTCGCTGGGGCCCGTGTTTACCAACTTGCTGCTGGCCGACGAGATCAACCGCGCGCCCGCCAAGGTGCAGAGCGCGTTGCTCGAAGTCATGCAAGAGCGTCAGGTCACGATTGCCGGGCAGACCCATTTCGTGCCGCAACCATTTATGGTGATGGCCACGCAAAACCCGATCGAAACCGAGGGCACTTACCCCTTGCCCGAGGCCCAGGTGGACCGCTTCATGATGAAGGTGCTGGTCGATTACCCGACCGATGAGGAGGAATACGTGATCGTTGAGCGCGTCACCGGCCCGGCGGTCACCGTGGCCGCCGTGGCCACCACTGAGCAGCTGGAAGCCCTGCAAAAGCAGTGCCGGCAGGTGTATGTGGACCCGTCGCTGGTGCAGTTCGCGGTGCGCCTGGTGTCGGCCACGCGCCACCCGGAACGCCACGGCCTGCCGGAACTGGCTCGCCTCATCACCTTCGGCGCCAGCCCCCGCGCCACCATCAACCTGACCGAAGGCGCCCGCGCCTTGGCCCTGTTGCGCGGCCGCACCTATGCCTTGCCTGAAGACATGACCGACCTGGTGCCCGACGTGCTGCGTCACCGGCTGGTGCTGTCGTATGAAGCCCTGTCAGACGGTCTGGACAGCGATGCGGTGATCGCCAAGATCATGGCCAAGATTCCGGCCCCGGCCAAGCCGCTGGAGCACGAACGGCTGGTCGCCTGAATATGGCCCCCACGCTTGCCACTTCGTGTGCTGCGCTGCCCCCCGAGGGGGCGCTGTTTTCCTTGGGGCGGCCCGGCGGAAAACTCTTGTCTTACATGTCATGACGCAAGAGACCGCTGACCAAGTTCTGCGCCGCTTGGAATGGACGGTGCTGCGCCGGCTGGATGGCTTGCTGCAGGGCGACTACCGGACGCTGCTGCGCGGCGCAGGCATGGACCTGGCTGATCTGCGCGAGTACCAGCACCAGGACGATGTTCGCCACATGGACTGGAACGTGACGGCGCGGGTGGCCCAGCCGCATGTGCGGGTCTTCACGGAAGACCGCGAAATGAGCGCCTGGTTTTTGCTGGACCTGAGCCCGTCGATTGACTTTGGCTCCGGCCAGCAGCGCAAGCGTGATGTGTCGCAAGATTTTGTGGCCGTGCTGGCACGCTTGCTGACGCGCCATGGCAACCGCGTGGGCGCCCTGCTGTACGGCGCAGGCGTGGACCAGATGCTGCCCGCCGGCAGCGGCCGCAAGCACGTGCTGCGCTTGCTGCACAGCTTGCAGCACCGAGCGCCCACCACCGGGAACGTCAGCACCCGCCTGCACGAGTTGCTGGAAGCGGCCGCGCACACGCTCAAGCGCCGCGCCACGCTCTTCGTTGTTTCGGACTTCATCAGCGAGCCCGGTTGGGAAAAGCCGCTGGGCCTCTTGGCGCGCCGGCATGACGTGGTGGCGGTGCGCCTGTTCGACCCGCTAGAGCAGGAACTGCCCGACCTGGGCTTGATGACGCTGCGCGATGCCGAGACGGGTGAAGACCTGCTGGTCGATACCCACGACCCTGGCTTCAGGCGCCGCTTTGCCCAACTGGCAGAGCAGCGCGAAACTGAGCTGCGCACGTCTTTGGCACGCGCTGGGGTGGACACGCTCGAACTTTCCACCGAAGACGCGCTGGTCGATACCCTGGTGCGCTTCACGCATCTGCGCCAACGCCGAGGCAAGCAGAGTCCGCGCGCTGCCATTCCGACCCACCTGCGGCAAGTCGCCTGACGCCCGGCCGCTAACCTGACTGCTGACATCTTGATGAAGAAGGCACGCCAATGAACGGGATGACTTTTCTCTGGCCCGAATTGCTGTGGTTGCTGCTGCTGTTGCCAGCGCTGGTGCTGCTGTACCTGTGGCTGATGGCACGCAAGAAAAAAACCGCTGTGCGCTACGCCAGCCTGGCCATGGTGAAAGAGGCCATGGGCAAAGGCCCAGGCTTTCGCCGGCATGTGCCGCCACTCTTGTTTCTGCTGGCACTCAGCGCCATGCTGCTGGCATCGTCGCGGCCCTCAGCCGTGGTGCGCTTGCCGTCCCAGAAGGAAACCATCATGCTGGCGATGGATGTCTCGGGCAGCATGCGCGCTACCGATGTGGAGCCCAACCGCCTGGTGGCCGCGCAAAACGCTGCCAAGGCCTTTCTGGCAGAACTACCGCGGCACGTGAAGGTCGGCATCGTGGCTTTTGCGGGCACGGCCTCGGTGGTGCAGCCGGCCACGCTCAGCCGCGAAGACCTGGTCACGGCCATCGACAAGTTCCAGCTGCAGCGTGCGACGGCCATTGGCAATGGCATCGTGGTGTCACTGGCCGAGTTGTTCCCCGACGCGGGCATTGACCTGGCCAAGATGACCTACGGCCGCGAGCGCCCACAAGGCACCAGCCTGGACCAGCCCGCCAAGGAAAAGAAAAAAGAATTTGTGCCGGTGGCGCCGGGTTCCTACACCTCGGGCGCCATCATCTTGCTGACTGATGGTCAGCGCACCACCGGTGTGGACCCGATGGAAGCGGCCAAGCTGGCAGCTGACTACGGCGTGCGCGTGTACACCGTGGGCGTGGGCACGACGACCGGCGAAACCATTGGTTTTGAAGGCTGGTCCATGCGCGTCAAGCTCGACGAAGAAACGCTCAAGGCGATTGCCACCAAGACCCAGGCGGAGTACTTCTACGCGGGCACGGCGGCGGATCTCAAGAAGGTCTACACCACGCTGAGCTCGCGGCTGAGCATGGAAAAACGGGAAACCGAGGTGTCCGGCCTGTTCGCCTTGTTGGCAGCGGCGCTGGCGGTGGTGTCCGCAGGTTTGTCGATGCTGTGGTTCAACCGGATTCTGTGAACCCTCGGATGATCTAGCCCGCCGACAGCGTGCCCTGCGTCAGCCTGAATCGCCGGTCACAACGTGCCGCCAGGGCCTCGTCGTGCGTGACCACCACAAAGGCCGTGCCTTGGTCGCGGGCCAGTTGCAGCATGAGGTCAAACACGCCTTCTGCCGTGCTGCGGTCCAGGTTGCCAGTGGGTTCGTCGGCCAGCACGCAGTCGGGCCGCGTGACCAAGGCGCGCGCGATGGCCACGCGCTGACGCTCACCACCCGACAACTCGGCCGGTCGATGGTGCAGTCGATTGCCCAGCCCCACGGCGGTCAGCATGGCGGCGGCTTGCTGGGCTGCCTGCGGCCGGTTGTCACGGCGGATCCACAAGGGCATGGCCACGTTGTCCTGCGCGCTGAACTCCGGCAGCAAATGATGGAACTGGTAGACAAAGCCCAGGTGCCGGTTGCGCAAGTGGCCTTGTTCGGCCGCGCTCAGGCTGGACAAGTCCCGGCCCAGCAATTGCACACGGCCACTGGTCGGCGCGTCCAGCCCGCCCATGAGGTGCAGCAAGGTGCTTTTACCGGAACCCGAGGCACCCACCACGGCCAAGGTTTCGCCTCGGCGCACGTCCAAGTCCACGCCGCGCAACACGGTCACGTCCAGCGGACCTTCCTGAAAGCGCTTGGTCAAGCCTTGCGCACTCAACACCAGCTCATTCATAGCGCAAGGCCTCCGCTGGGTTGACGCGGCTGGCGCGCCAGCTCGGGTAGAGCGTGGCCAGGAAAGCCAACACCAAAGAAATCACCGCGATCGGCATGATGTCGGCGTACTGCGGCTCGCTGGGCATGCGGCTGATGAGGTAGATGTCGCGCGGCAAGAAGCTGGCGTTCAACAGACGTTCGAGCGCGGGCACGATGACGTCAATATTGAAAGCCACACCCAGCCCGAGCAGCAAGCCCGACAGCGTGCCAATCACCCCGACCATCGCACCTTGCACCATGAACACGCCCATGATGCTGCGCGGGCTGGCGCCCAGTGTGCGCAAGATCGCAATGTCGGCGCGCTTGTCGGTGACGGTCATCACCAAGGTGCTGACCAAGTTGAAAGCCGCCACCGCCACGATCAGCGTGAGGATGATGAACATCATGCGTTTTTCCAGCTGCACGGCCGCAAACCAGGTGCGGTTCTGGCGGGTCCAGTCGCGCACCAGCAAGTTGCCGGTGAGCGAGGAGGCCAGGTCAAGGGCGACGCTGCGGGCCTGGTGCAGGTCGCGCAGCTTGACGCGTATGCCGGTGGGGCCTTCCAGACGGAAGATGCGCGCCGCGTCGTCCTGGTGCATCAGCACCAAGGCCGAGTCGTATTCAAAGTGGCCGGAGTCAAACAGGCCCACAACGGTCATTTGCTTCAAGCGCGGCACCACGCCGGCGGGAGTGACTTGGCCGCTGGGCGCAATCAGGGTGACCACATCGCCGCGCACCACGCCCATGGACCGCGCCAGCTCAGCACCCAACACCACGCCAAACTCGCCACTCACCAAGCGCGGCAGGCTGCTGGCTTGCAATTGATTGGCCAGATCGGTGACTTGGCCTTCCAAGGCCGGGTCGATGCCGCGCACCAAAGCGCCTTTCATGTCTTCACCCCGCGCCAGCAGCGCTTGTGCGGCAATGAAAGGGGCAGCGCCCACCACTTGCGGATGCTGCCGAATTTGCGTCAGCGCACCGGACAAGTCAGGCAAGGCCGCGCCACCAGGCGCAAACACCTCGATGTGCGAGATCACGCTGAGCATGCGGTCGCGCACTTCTTTCTGAAAGCCGTTCATCACGCTCAGCACGATGATCAACGCCGCCACGCCCAGCCCAATGCCCAGCATGGACACGCCAGAGATGAAGGAAATAAAGCCGTTGCGCCGGGTTGCCCGGCCGGCGCGGGTGTACCGCCAACCCAGGATCAGCTCGTAGGGAATCTGCATGACACGATTGTGGCATTGTGAACTCGGGCTGCCGCTGCGCTTCCCGGACAATAGCGCCTATGCCATTGCCTGCCTCTCGCGCCTTCACCGATCCCGCCGCCGTGCCCCCGCCCCACCTGCTGCTGCCCTTTGCTGCTTGCCTGTCCGGTGGCTGGCGGTCCGCTGTTCAAGCCCTGGGCCGTGGCCTGCCCCAGTTGCAAGCGCTGTTGCAGGGGATGCAGGCACTGGACACGGACGCGGGTGACGCCCGTTCCTTCTCGCCACCGCACGAAAGGGCACTGGCTCGGGCGCTGGGCTGGACCGGGCTACCCGACGGCTTGCTGCCTTGGGCCGCCTGGCAGCGCTGCACAAGCGCCGCAACCGCCCAGGATGCTGAAGACGCTCAGCAAGCCTGGGCTTTCGTCACGCCCTGCCACTGGGCCATGGGCCGCGAGCACGCCACCTTGTCCGACCCGCAAGCGCTAAAGCTCAGTCCGACCGAGTCACAGGCTTTGCTGGCCGCCATGCAGCCGTATTTTTTAGAAGACGGCATCAGCCTGCATTACGTCGAACCCATGCGCTGGCTGGCCGCAGGCGAGCCGTTTCGGGGCCAGCCCAGCGCCTCGCTGGACCGCGTGCTGGGCCGCGACGTGGACCGCTGGCTGCCCTCGGCCGCCTCGGCCAAGACCTTGCGGCGCCTGCAAAACGAAATGCAGATGCTGCTGTACACCCATCCGGTGAACGAGCAGCGCACCGCGCAGGCTCTGTTGCCGGTGAACTCCATTTGGTTCAGCGGCACGGGTGACTGGCCCGCCACTTGCCCGCAGTTGCCCGCAGGGCTGGAGATACCCCGCACCTTGGCACAAGCCGCACTGGCCGATGACTGGACGGCTTACCAAGCGGCCTGGCAAGCACTGGATGCCGGCCCCGTCACTGACTTGCTCAAGCGCCAGCAAGCCGGCCAGACCGTGCGCCTGACCCTGTGCGGCGAACGCCAGGCCTTGAGTCTGCAAACCGCCCAGCGCGGCTGGCTCGCCAGACTGGCCGGGCGCTTTAAACCCGTCGACCCTCTTTCCTTTTTAGACCGCTTATGAAAATCACCGTACGAGACGCGCCACCGCGCAGCGTCTGGGCCTTGCAACAAGCGGGCGTTCATCCTCTGTTGGCGCAGCTGTATGCCGCACGCGGCGTGAACAGCGCCGACGAACTTGACGACGGGCTGGCCCGCCTGCTGCCGCCACCGGGCTTGCACGGCGCTGCCGCTGCGGCCAGCTTGCTGGCCGACGCCATGGCCGCAGGACGGCGCATTTGCATCGTGGCCGACTACGACTGCGACGGCGCCACCGCTTGCGCCGTGGGCCTGCGCGGCTTGCGCCTGCTGGGCGCAGCGCTCAATTTTTCAGCCGTGTGCTATTTAGTACCCGACCGCGTGGTGGACGGTTATGGCTTGACCGCGGCGATTGCCGAGCGCGTCAAGGCCCAGGGCGCAGACCTGCTGGTCACCGTGGACAACGGCATTGCCAGCCTGGAGGGCGTGGCCCGTGCCAAGGCACTGGGTCTGCAAGTGCTGGTGACCGACCACCACTTGCCAGCGCTTGTGAACGGCGAGGTGGTGCTGCCGGACGCCGACGTGATCGTCAACCCGAACCAGCCCGACTGCGGCTTTGCCAGCAAGGCGCTGGCTGGGGTGGGCGTGATGTTTTATGTGCTGCTGGCGCTGCGCGCCGAGTTGCGCGCGCGCGGCGTGTTTGGCGATGCGGGCGCCCAGCCCAAGCTGGACACCTTGCTGCCGTTGGTGGCCCTAGGCACGGTGGCCGACGTGGTGCGGCTGGACGCCAACAACCGCCGCCTGGTGGCCCAAGGCCTCAAGCGCGTGCGCGCCGGCCACCTGCCCGCCGGCTTGGCCGCGCTGTTCACCGCCGCCGGTCGGCAAGCGAATGTGGCCACCACCTTTGACTTTGGCTTTGCACTGGGCCCGCGCATCAACGCGGCAGGACGGCTGTCGGACATGACGCTGGGCATTGAATGCCTGCTGACCGACGATGCTGATCGCGCCCAAGCGCTGGCCCAGCAACTCGACGGCATCAACCGCGAGCGGCGCGATATTGAAGCGGACATGCGCGAGCAAGCCCAGTTGGCGGCCGATGCGATGTTTGACGAAGACGAAGAGCCGCCACCGGCGATCGCGATTTTTGACCCTGACTTCCATGAAGGCGTGGTCGGCATCGTGGCCTCGCGCATCAAGGACAAGCTGCACCGCCCCACTTTTGTATTTGCAGCCAGCCAAGCGCCGGGCAAAGAGCACGAGCTCAAAGGCTCGGGCCGTTCGATTCCCGGCTTTCATTTGCGCGACGCGCTGGACCTGGTGGCCAAGCGCTGCCCCGGCGTACTGCTGCGCTTTGGTGGCCACGCCATGGCGGCTGGCTGCACGATCGCCGAGGAACACTTTGACGACTTTGAATCGGCCTTGCAGCAAGTCGCCCATGAATGGCTGGACGCCGCCACCTTGACGCGCCGGCTGGCCACCGACGGCCCGCTGGACGCGCAATACCGCCGCGCCGACGTGGTCGACACCTTGCACCAGGAAGTCTGGGGCCAGGGCTTTGCCGCGCCCACCTTCAGCGAAGAGCTGGAAGTGCTGTCGCAGCGCCTCGTCGGTGAAAAGCATTTGTCGCTCAAGCTGCGCCACCAGGGCGACAACGTGGACGGCATCTGGTTTGGCCACACCGAGCCACTGCCGGCCAAGGTCAAGCTGGCCTTCAGGCTGGATGCGGATGAATGGCAGGGTGTGCGCAGGGTGCGCTTTTTGATTGAAGGCGCTGAGCTCTGACCACTTGCTCGGCTGCGGATTTGTCCGACGCCCAAGCTGGGGCACGGATGACGCCCGTGGCGGACTGTCGCACCGACCATGACAGCCATCGGTTGCCGACCCGGCCTTCAATTTTTCAGGCGGCCGCTTGGAAAGATCATGAACACCATCATCTATATCGTTGGTCTGGTTGTCATCATTGGCGTGATCCTGTCGTATTTCGGCTTCAGGTGAAGAACGACTTCTATCGCCCAAGCGCCAGCACTGTTGCAAGCGCGGGCCTAAAATCAAGGCGTGAGCGCTAAAAACATCCTCAATGCGGACCTGCATTGCCACTCGGTCGTCTCTGACGGCACCCTGACCCCTGAAGCCCTGGCGGAGCGGGCCAAGCTCAACGGCGTGGAACTGTGGGCCTTGACCGACCACGACGAGGTCGGTGGCCAACACCGGGCCGCGGCTGCTGCGGCGGCGCAGGGGGTGCGCTACCTGTGCGGCACTGAGATCTCCGTCACCTTTGCAGGCGAAACCGTGCACATCGTTGGCCTGGGTTTTGACCCGGACGATACCGGCCTGCGCGAGGGCTTGGCATCGACCCGGGGCGGGCGTGGTCAGCGCGCACAGGAAATGGCCGCTGGACTGGCGGCAGTCGGCATTGGCGGGGCTTATGAAGGCGCGCTGAAATTCGTCGGCAACCCGGATCTGATCTCACGCACGCACTTCGCGCGCTTCTTGGTCGATTCAGGGGTGTGCAAAGAAACCAACGAGGTGTTCCGCAAGTACCTCACGGAAGGCAAGCCCGGCTATGTGCCGCACCGCTGGGCCAGCTTGCAAAACGCGGTGCAGTGGATCACCGGCGCCAAAGGCATTGCCGTGATTGCGCACCCGGCCCGCTATAAATTCACGGCCAACGAAGAGTACGCGCTGTTCACTGAATTCAAGGCCCATGGCGGGCGTGGGGTCGAGGTCGTCACAGGCAGCCACACCACGCAGGAGTATGTGAAGTACGCCGAGACGGCGCTGGAGTTTGGCTTGGCGGCGTCGCGCGGCAGCGATTTTCACAGCCCCGACGAAAGCCACACCGACCTGGGCACCCTGCCCTTTTTGCCCGGCGGCCTGACGCCTGTTTGGGAACTGCTGGAAGACCGCATCCAGTGACGGCGCTGAGCCGCTCGTCCGTTTCATCCGGGTCGTCGGCCCTCGCAGGGATTTTTCTGGTGATCGCAGCGGTGGCTTGCTTTGCCGCGCTGGACACCACCACCAAATACGTCACCGCCAGCGTGCCCTTGCTAATGGCGATCTGGTTTCGCTACAGCTTCCAGGCGGTGGCCACCACGCTGACTGTGCTGCCCAAGCGCGGGGTGGCGGTCTTGAAAACAGCGCACCCCCGCTTTCAGTCCATGCGCGGGGTGTTGCTGCTGACCAGCAGCTTTTTCGCATTTTTCAGCCTGCAATACCTGCCGGTGGCGGAGTTCACCGCGATTTGCTCGCTGGTGCCTTTGACCATCACCTTGCTGGCCGCCACCGTGCTGCGCGAACCGGTCTCGCTGCTGCGCTGGGCCTTGGTGCTAGGCGGCTTTTTAGGGGCGCTGGTCATCATCCGGCCGGGGAGTGCTCAATTCAGCTGGCCCATGCTGCTGCCCTTGGGTGCTGTGGCGAGCTATTCGTCTTTTCAGGTGCTGACCAGCCGCATGGTCAAGACCGAAGACCCGCTGACCATGCACCTGTACACCGGCTGGGTCGGTTGCGTGCTCATGACGCTGGTGCTGCCTCTAGTCTGGGCCACGATTGGCTGGCGCGACTGGGCGCTGCTGGTCCTCATGGGGAGCCTGGGCACGGTCGGCCATTTCTTTTTGATCATGGCCTTTACCAAGGCGCCACCGGCCACGCTGACGCCCTACCTCTACGCGCAAATTGGCTTTGCCATGCTGTGCGGCTGGCTGGTGTTTGGCCATGTGCCTGACCATTGGTCGCTGGTGGGCATGGGCGTGATTGCCGTGTGCGGGGTGGCCGGTGCTTGGCTGACCGTACGCGAAAGCCGGGCCCTGCGGCAGTTGCCCCTCACCCCGCTGGAAACCTGAGCCATGGCCCAGTTTTTTGAGCTGCACCCGGACAACCCGCAGCCGCGCCTCTTGAAGCAGGCCGCCAGCCTGCTGGCCAAGGGCGGTGTGGCAGCGGTGCCCACCGATTCGAGCTACGCTCTGGTTTGCCACCTGGACGACAAAGCCGCCTGCGACAAGCTGCGGCGCATTCGAGGCGTGGACGACAAACACCACCTGACCTTGCTCTGCCGCGACCTGAGTGAGCTGGCCAACTACGCGCGGGTGGACAACCGGCAATTCAGGCTGATCAAGTCCGCCACGCCCGGGCCTTACACCTTTATTTTGGAAGCCAGCAAGGAAGTGCCGCGCCGGCTCAGCCATCCTTCCCGCAAGACCATTGGCTTGCGCTTGCCGGAACACAAAACGCTGCAAGCCTTGCTGGAAGTGCATGGCGCGCCACTGCTGGCCACCACGCTGATTCCGTCCGGTGCCGAGCAGCCCTTGAATGACGCCCAGGAGATCCGGGAACAGTTTGAGCACGAGCTCGCCGCCGTGGTGGATGCTGGTGCCTGCCCGCACCAAGCCACCACCGTGATCGATCTCACGCCCATGGGTACCGGCGGCGAGCCGCTGGTGTTACGCCAGGGGCGAGGCAGCCTCGCTGCACTGGGCTTGGCGGCTTAACAGCCTGGTTAAACCGCCTCGTTAAACCGCTCCGTGTTGCCCCCTGCGGGCTTGAAGCGGTCTGAGACAATCCCGTGATGGACTTTGCCCACCTTATTTCTACCGTAGCGCTCTACGCCTTGCCGGTGCTGTTTGCCATCACGGTGCATGAAGCCGCCCACGGCTATGCGGCCCGCTACTTTGGCGACAACACCGCTTGGCAGTTGGGCCGGGTCACGCTCAACCCGCTGCGCCACATCGACCCGATCGGCACCATCGTCATGCCGCTGGTGCTGTACCTGGCGACCTCCGGCGCTTTTTTATTTGGCTATGCCAAACCAGTGCCTGTGAACTTCGGCCAGCTGCGCCGGCCCAAGCAGCACATGGTCTGGGTGGCGCTGGCCGGGCCGGGCGTGAACCTGGTTCAGGCGCTGCTCTGGGGTGTTCTTTTCTTTGTCCTGAATGGCGCGGGCATCACCGAGAAGTTCTTGCTGGAGATGTGCCGTGCCGGCATGTTGGTGAACGTGGTCATGTTCGTTTTTAACCTCTTCCCATTGCCGCCGCTGGACGGTGGCCGCATTCTGGTGGGCTTGCTGCCGTGGCAGCAAGCCCAGCTGGTGTCCCGCGTCGAGCCCTGGGGCTTTTTCATCGTCATGGCGCTGGTGCTGACCGGCGTGGTCAGCACGCTGTGGATGCAGCCCTTGATGGCGCTGACGTACGACCTGCTGCGCCTGCTGCTCACCCCCTTGGCAGGGTTGGCGCGCTGAGCCACCGAACGCCGTTATGCCTCAACCCTTTCTTACCCTTGAATTGACTTGACCATGCCCCCACAAGCGACCCGCGTCCTGACAGGCATCACCACTTCTGGCACACCGCACCTCGGCAATTACGTGGGCGCGATTCGCCCCGCCGTCAAAGCCAGCCTGGCCCCTGGCGTCCAAAGCTTTTATTTCCTGGCCGATTACCACGCCCTCATCAAGGTGGGCGACCCGGCCCGGGTGCAACGCTCCACGCTGGAGATTGCAGCCACCTGGCTGGCGGCGGGCCTGGATCCGGAGCGCGTGACGTTCTACCGGCAATCGGACATTCCGGAAATTCCCGAACTCACTTGGCTGCTGACCTGCGTCACGGGCAAAGGCTTGCTCAACCGCGCCCATGCCTACAAAGCGTCTGTTGATAAAAACCTGGCCAGCGACCGCGACGCCGATGCTGAGGTGACGGCGGGCCTCTTCATGTACCCAGTGCTGATGGCAGCCGACATTTTGATGTTCAAGGCACACCAAGTCCCGGTCGGGCGCGACCAGATCCAGCACATTGAAATGGCCCGGGATATCGCGCAAAGCTTCAACCACTTGTATGGTGAGCAGCTGGTGCTGCCCGAGGCTTTGATTGAAGCGTCTGTGGCCACACTGCCTGGCCTGGACGGGCGCAAGATGAGCAAGAGCTACGACAACACCCTGGCGCTGTTTGCGCCACGCAACGTGCTGCGCAAGCAAATCGCCAGCATCGTCACCGACTCCACACCGCCCGGCCAGCCCAAGGCCACCGAGGGCTCGGCCTTGTTCGAGATTTACCAGGCCTTCGCCAGTGCTGAGGAAACCGAGGCCATGCGCGCGGCCTACGCGGCAGGTATCGCCTGGGGAGAAGCCAAGGAGCGGCTGTTCGATCGCATTGACCAAGAGGTCGCGCCCATGCGCGCCCGCTACGAGGCCTTGATCAATGATCCGGAGCAGCTCGAGGGTATTTTGAGAGCTGGCGCCGCCAAGGCCAGGCAGGAGGCTGCGCCGTTCATGGCGGCATTGCGCGCCAGTGTCGGCTTGCGTGACCTGCGCACCGGCGCTGCGCCTGCCGTCAAGGCTAAAGCGGGTAAATCGGTTCTGCCTCAGGTCAAGCAGTACCGAGAGAAAGACGGCAAGTTTTATTGCAAGCTGGTCGACGCGCAGCAACAAACATTGTTAGAAAGTGTTGCTTTCGACTCACCTCGGGACGTTGGGCAGATGGTCACCCGACTGCTGACGGGCGACGAGGCCGTTTTGAAGATCCTCCCCTCACCGTGGGCATTGTTAACACCTGATTCAACGGCGCTGACAGCCGCACTGAATGCTTTGCATCACGCAAATGAAGAGAAGACCCAACAGGATGCAACATAATTAATTTGAAAATTCGTGCCAGAATGTGACAGCCTAAGACAAAGCGCTACATGAACCGGTTGCTGTTAATATATGTTAAAACACATAGTCTGTTAGCACTTTCGGGACGTATGCTAACTAGTTGAACTGATTCCGCTTCTGGTGTCAGGCATAGGCAACCGCACTAACTTCTTGATAGCGAGCAAACTCATGAGCGTCTTTGTTGTAGATGACCACCCTCTGATGCGTGAAGCCGTGGTGATGCTGATCCGACGTCTAAACAGCAAACTGCAAGTGGTTGAGCTTGACCGCATGGCCGCCGTGTCGTCCTCCATTCAAGCGCACGGTACGCCCGAGCTGATTTGCCTCGACTTGAAGTTACCCGACACGCACGGCGTGTCGGGCGTTCGTGAACTCAAGCAACAATTCCCCAGCGTTCCCTTGGTGGTGCTTTCGGCAGCCTCGGCGCAAGACTACGAAGACTTGGCCATTGAAGCGGGCGCCGACGCGTACATTGCCAAGTCGGCAGGTGCTTCCGAAATTTCCAATTCACTGCGTCCTTTTCTGGTGGACGAAGACGGTGAACCCGGCGCTCCGCCGGAAAAACTCTCCAAGCGCCAGAAACAGTTACTCGTCATGCTCGACAAGGGCCTGAGCAATCGCGATATCGCAGAGGAATTGCAGATCAGCGAACACACGGTCAAAGTGCACCTGTGGCGTCTGTTTCGGCGTCTGAACGTCAAGAGCCGTTCACAGGCCAGCCACCTGGCCAGGACGCAGGGCCTGGTCTGAACCAGCGCTGAGGGGCTAGCAGCAGCCAGCCCTTCGCGCTTCCTGCGCCAGCCTAGCAAGGACAGCGCAAACCCTATCAAGCCCGTCCCAAGGCCTTCGCAAACGAGCCTTTGAGCTTGAGCAGTTTGGCCGAGGATTCCTCGTCCTGCCCGGCACTGCGCACTGCCTGGCGAACAAACACCAGCAAGAGCAAGAGGAAGCCGACCGCCAGCGTGGTGATCATGGCGATCAGGGCTTTCTTGGGCTTGGACTTCTTCTCGGGTGGCTGCGCGGCGTCGAGCACCTGGATCACGGCGCCCTCGCGGCTCTCGTCGATCTTGGCAATCTCATACTGCTTGGCGAACAGCTCAAACAGCGTTTCCTGGTATTTGTAGTCGCGGTACTTGGCCACGTAGTCGCTTTGGCTGGAAGCCCCGGCCTTGGCCCCAGGCTCTTCCTGCTCGGCCTTGGCCAACTGGGCACGCAAGGCGGCCATTTCCGTCTGGGCTTGCTTGAAGTCCGGGGCGTTTTCGCTCAAGTAACCGCGCATGGTGGCCAGCTTGATCTCTTGCACCGTGACGCCTGCTTTGAGCCGCGCCAAGCCTTCCACCGCCGACTGAGGGCTGGCCTTGAGCGCACTGCTGTTCACGCCGCTGGACTTCAGGGCCCGGTCGGCTGCGGTCAAGTTTTCTTTGGCAGCACTGAGCTGCTTTTCAAAAAACAGGCGACGCTGCTGCGCTTCTGTGATGGCCAGGCGCGCCATGAGCTTTTGCAACTCTTCCACGTGGGCATTGGCCAGTTGCGCCGCGAATTGCGGATCGCGGTCGTCCACCTCGACGGTGATCAGGCCATCCTTGGCGCCACTGCTGGCGCGGGCGCTGGCCTCCAGCGCTTTGCGGGCGTCTTCCCGGGTCTTGCTTTCGTAACGCTCGGTCAGCTTGAAGCGGTCGACCAAGGCGTCTTGCACACTGCGGCTTTTGATGAAAGCCAGGTACTGGTCAGCAGGGCTTTTGATCCCACTGGCCGCACCGGCCAAGCCGCCCAAGGCGCCCAGATTGGCCAACAAGCTCGCGGCACCGCTTTGTTGCTGCTGCGGCGGCAAAAACTTTACGGAGGCGGTGAAGGTCGG
>JBBAPH010000010.1:0-27888 GCA_040400935.1 Polaromonas sp. | reverse complement strand
CGGATCACAAAGTTGTAGCGGCTTTCGCGGTCGATCATGGCAGGCACCACGACCGTGTCGCCCGGCATCAGTTCCATGCTGTCAAAGCCGGCGCCAAACCGGAGAAAGCCAGAGCGGTCGCGCCGTGACACGATGCTGCCGTCCGCTCTGAGCACAAAGGCCTGGTCGGGCTCTGCGTCTTCCGTCAAGCCAGCAGATCGCACCACCTCAGCCACGGTCTTGCCGGGTTTGTAAATGAACACGTTCTCGTTGTTGACCGAGCCGAAAGCGCTGACGAAGCCGGGCACTGCGGGAATCACCACGCGGTCTCCATCCTCAAGGCGCAAACCCGGTAGGGAAGCCAGTCCTTTGCTGGACGGATTGAGTTCGAGTGCCAGCCGCCCGTTGCTGCGCGCAGACTTCAAACGGTCAATCTGCGAGCGCAGCTGGGCTTGCTGCTGTTGCTGCAGGGCTTGCGCCTGGGCAGCACGCTCGCCCGTCAAATTCGCTGCCAGCGTGCTGCTCTGCGACTGGGCCTGGGCTTCCAGACGCCGGATCAGGGCCTCCAAGTTCTGCTGCTGCCGCGTACGCACCGACTCACGGCTGAGTTCAGAGCCAAACAAATAGGCTTGCGGGGTCAGGCCACCAATGCGCTGAAGTAATTCCGGCAGCGTCTCGCCAGGCTGGGCCTGGTAGATGCCAGGCGCGGCGACCTCGCCCTCCACGCGCACCAAAATAGTTTTTCGATTCAGCGGCAGCTGCAAATCCGTGTCGCGCAAGATCGTGACGACGTCACCCGGCAACAGCGGCAGGTCATGGTCGGGATCGCGCTGCAAAACGGCTTTTCCCAAGTTGAAGGGCAAGATTTCGGTGCTCAGTCGGGCGCGGTCCATCCGCTCGATCACCGCATAGTCCCAGTTGATCTGGTCAGCCAAGCCGCGCACGCGGTCAGCGACCTTGCTGCCTGCTTCTTTGCTGAGGGCCTCTTTGCCACCTAACTCTTTACCACCGGCTTTTTTGCTGCCCGCTTCGTCGCTGCTGGCCTCTTTGGGTGCAGTCTCGTCCAAGGCTTGCACCAGCAAGTTCTTACGCTTGTGGTAGTCGGGGGTGATCAGGGCATCGCGCTCGGGAATCAGGTCGCGGATGCGCATGCCCTCGAACCAGCGGTAGCGCAGCGGTGCGGCGACGGTGCCCTGCAAGGTCACGGCATTGGAAAAAGCCGGGCTGATCGGCAGCAAAGTCACCACGTCGCCATCGCGCAGAAGGGATTTCAAGCCCTCGGCGTTCAACACCAGGTCTTGCACCTGACGCGGCGCTTTTTGGTCTGAGGCGACTCGCTCGACCAGGGCTTTTCGCACGTCGGCCAAAGCGGGCACACCGCCACTCAAAGCCAGCAGCTCACCGACCGATGTACCACTGGGCTTGAGCTCATAAATGGCAGCTTGGTCCAAAGCCCCCGCCACGGCGACGCGCGGCCCGACCGGTGGAATGACGATCACATCGCCAGCGCGCAGCGGAACGTCCCGGCCCTTGTCGCCCTTGGAGATGAAGTCGTACAAGTCCAGGGTCGTCACGGTCTGGCCGCCCCGCTTGAGCTGGATGTTGCGCATGGAACCATTGGCGTTGGGCCCGCCGCTCGCAAACACCGCATTGACCAGCGTGCTCAGGCTGGACAGCTGAAAAGCCCCGGGCTGCTGGGCTTGGCCGACCACATAAACCTGCACCGCCCGCAAGCGGCCTAGGTTGGCGTTCAGGCTGAAGTTGGTGAACACCTTGCCCAACTGGGCGCGCAACACAGTTTCTAAATCACGCACCGGCACACCGGCCAACGCAAAGGCACCGACTTTCGGCAGGCTGATTTGTCCGTTGCGGTCCAGCGTGTGGCTGCCGGTGTAGTCAATGGCTCCCCACACCTGCAAGCGGACCTCATCACCGACGCCTAAAACGTAGTCGGCGGGAACCGGCAAAGCGGTATCCGGCTGAAACGCTGCCGGGGTCTGGAACAGCTCCATGCCATAAACCGGCAAAAGACGCCCGGTGGCCTCCTGGACAAAACGCTGGAACTGGCTGGGCGCTGCGACGCGGGCAAGGCGCTGACGATCAGACAGGGCACCGTCTTGCGCCTTCAAAGGGTCCGTCATGAGCCCAGGTATTCCCGTCGGCGTTGCAGCCGGCTGGGCCGAAAGCCCGGTCAGGCCGGCAGGCCCTGCCGTTCCTGCCGCTCCTGCAGTTCCCGCCGAGCCTGCGCCAAACGGTGCGGCCGCATTCGGCAGCAATGCGCCCGACGGGGCCGCATTGCTTGGCGCCGGGCTGGACCCCGGGCTGAGATAACCCATGGATGGCGCCTGGGCCAGCGTCGGCAGCACGGGCAGCGCCGCCAGTAGCAAGGCGAGGTAAATACGGCGAAAAGACTTCATGGGTAGGGAACTTC
Source organism: Polaromonas sp. (assembly GCA_040400935.1). Classification (GTDB taxonomy): domain Bacteria; phylum Pseudomonadota; class Gammaproteobacteria; order Burkholderiales; family Burkholderiaceae_C; genus Polaromonas. The sequence continues at coordinate 25,478 of JBBAPH010000010.1, read as the reverse complement.
CTGGGCTAAACCGGAAAAACAGGCCAACGCAGCCAAACCTGCTCAGCTCGCCACCAAGTCGGTGACGGCGCCAAAACGGCGGTCATTGGTGGCATACCAGCGCAAAGCCCGCTCCAACTCATCAATTGAGAAATCGGGCCACAGCACATCGGTGAAAAAAATCTCTGCATAAGCCAGCTGCCACAGCAAGAAATTGCTGATGCGGGTCTCGCCGCCCGTGCGAATCAGCAAGTCAGGGTCGGGCGCATAAGCCATGCTCAAAAAAGGCTGCAAGCCCTCTTCAGTCAGCGCATCCAGGGACTCATGGGGATGCGCAGCTTGCCAAGCCTGAGTAGCCTGCAAGATATCCCAACGCCCGCCATAGTTAGCCGCCACGGTGACGTTGATATCCGTGTTGTTGGCCGTTTCAGCTTCGGCTTGGGCAATCAGTTTTTGCAGTTTGGGATCAAAGCGTTGAATATCGCCAATCACGCGCAAACGCACGCCCTCGGCGTTCATGCTTTTGATCTCTTTTTGCAGATACAAGATGAACAAGCTCATCAGGGCGGACACCTCGTCGGGCGGCCGTTTCCAGTTTTCAGAGCTGAAGGCAAACAAGGTGATGTGCGCAATGCCCAACTTGGAGCAGCGGTCGATGATGCTGCGCACCTGACGGGCGCCACTGGTGTGCCCGAAGGTGCGCGGCAGGCCGCGTTTCTTGGCCCAGCGCCCATTGCCATCCATGATGATGGCCACGTGCCGTGGCAAGGCCTGGCTGTCGCTGGTCAGGGCCGCTGTGTGACTCATGCCAGAGAGACCAGCGCCGGGACGCACAAATCAAGATCAAAAGCTAATGGCATGGTCGACAAACTTGAAAACATTCCTGAAATAGGCAAATTTTCAGTTTAACTGATGATGAGTTTGGCAACCGATTCCGGATCAGGCCTTGGGCAAGGTCACGCCCACTTGGCCTTGGTACTTGCCGCCGCGATCTTTGTAAGAGGTCTCGCACACCTCGTCGCTCTCAAAAAACAAGACCTGTGCGCAGCCTTCACCGGCGTAAATACGGGCAGGCAGCGGTGTGGTGTTGGAAAACTCCAAGGTCACATAACCTTCCCACTCGGGCTCAAATGGCGTGACATTCACGATGATGCCGCAGCGGGCATAGGTGCTCTTGCCCAGACATATGGTTAAAACGTTTCTTGGAATTCGGAAGTATTCCAAAGTCCGGGCCAAAGCAAAACTATTGGGCGGAATAATGCAACTATCGCCCTCAAAATCCACAAAACTCTTTTCATCGAAGTTTTTGGGGTCCACCACGGTGGAGTGGATATTCGTGAAGACCTTGAATTCAGGCGCGCAGCGAATGTCGTAACCGTAGCTGCTGGTGCCGTAGCTGATGATTTTCTGGCCATCGGCGGCAGCGCGGATCTGGCCCGGCTCGAACGGCTCGATCATGCCAGTGGTCTCGGCCATGCGGCGTATCCACTTGTCGCTCTTGATGCTCATGGGGACTTCCTTGATGAGCTCCCATTGTAGGCAAGCGTAGGAACGCTGGCTTTCAAGCGGCAGAGGCTATGACGGCTTTTTCGATCAACCGGTCGTCCCCCAGCACGATCATGGCAAACAGCAGCTCGTCCAAGCTGCTCGCTTGCGCCGTCTTGCGCGCCAACAGAGGCGTGGCTTGCGGGTTCAGCACGACAAAATCAGCCTCGCAACCGGGCTGCAAATTACCCACCACACCGTCCAGCTCCAAGGCCCGAGCTGCACCGGCCGTGTGTTGCCACCAAAGCTGCTGGGGGCTCAGCGACAGGCCGGGTTTGGTCTGCCCTTCGCGGCCCACGTAATAGGCGGCCAGCATCGTATGAAAGGGGCTGAAGCTGGTGCCGCCGCCCACGTCGCTGGCCAAGCCGTAAGACATGCCCAAGCGATCGGCAGCGGCGTAATCAAAAAAACCACTGCCTAAAAACAAGTTGCTGGTGGGACTGACGGCGGCAGCCGCGCCACTGCTGCGCATCAAGGCCCGGTCGGTGTCGTCCAGGTAAATGCAGTGGGCGTAAATACTGCGCGGGCGCAGCAGCCCGAACTGTTGGTAGACCTCCAGGTAGCTGCGCGCTGCCGGATACAACTGGTGCACCCAAGCGATCTCGTCTCGGTTCTCGGCCACATGCGACTGCACCCAGACGTCCGGGTAGCGCTTTGCCAACTCGCCCGCGCCGCGCATTTGCGCATCGCTGCAACTGGGTGCAAAGCGCGGCGTGATGGCGTAACCCAGCCGGTCCACGCCGTGCCAGCGCTGGATCAAAGCTTCGGTGTCCAAGAGGCTTTGCTCGGTCTGGTCGCGCACACCGTCGGGCGCATGCCTATCCATGAGGCATTTGCCGGTGATCAGGCGCAGACCTCGCGCCTGGGCTTGGCTGAACAACGCGTTGACAGACGCCGGGTGGGAACTGCTGAAGGCCAGTGCCGTGGTCACGCCGTGTCTGTGCAGCTCGTCCAGGAAAAAACAGGCCACCGCCTCGGCGTGCGCGGGGTCGGCAAAGCGGGCTTCTTGGGGGAAGGTGTAGTTCTCCAGCCAAGGCAGCAGGCCGGATGCGGGCGAGCCGATCACGTCGACCTGGGGGTAATGCACATGCAGGTCCACAAAGCCGGGGGCCACGAGGCGGCCAGGCAAATGCTCGATCGGCAAATGACCGAACTGCGCCGACAGTGACGACCACGCACCCGCGGCCTGAACCACCGATTGCCCCGCGGCGTTAGGGCCAACCACCAACAGGCCATCGGTGTCGTAAATAGCAGCGCCGTCATCGGCAAAGCGCAGCAGCGCGGAACGAAAAGCTTTCATGGGCAAGAGGTTAGCGCAGTTGCGTGCGGCGGCTGAGCCAGGGCCAACGCCGAAGGCTGGCACACGTCCTACAGCGCAGCGGGTTGCCAGCCGTCGGCCCGACACGGGCTGGCTTTTACCTTGGCAGGTCTTGTTCACCGTGCCTTATTCACTGAAAGACTCAACATGAACCTGCTCACCACCCGCGGTTGTCCGCTGGACCGACAACGCTTTAGCTGGAAAGACTTGGTGCAAAACACCATCAGCAAACTCGACGACGACGCTTTCACCCGCGTGCGCATCATCTTGATGAACGGCTTGGAAATGGACGCCCTGCGCGTGCAGCAAATCCTGCTGCGCATGAACCGCGACGCGCGTATTCAAGTGGCGCAGCTGATGCGCGTAGAGCAGCACCAGGCGACCATGATCAACTGGTTGCTCTCGGCCGACCATTCGCCGCTAGAAACCACCATCGCCTATGAGCAAACCGCGATCGAGGTCACCGCCTCGATCGCCCAGAACGAGCCCGACGCGTACCTGGCCCAGGCTTACCGCTTCGGTCTGCTGGAAGACTTTGACCACCTGTACCGCTACTCCGCCCTGCTGGACCGACTGGAAGGCAAGGATGCCAACAACATCCTGCAGGGTTACACCGACATCGTGCCCGCCCGGCCCACGCTGGTGCACCACCGCGCGCCCGAGCACGACCTGCTCAACCCCTATGAACGCCATGCCGCGCTGGCCACCAAGCTGCATGCCATCACCCTGACGGGCGGTGAGTACCAGACGCACGACTACTACATGAACATCGGCCCCGTTTTCGCGGACCCGCTGGCGCACCAGCTGTATGCCGAAATCGCGTCGGTGGAGTCCCAGCACATCACCCACTACGGCTCCATGCTGAACCCCGAGGAGACAGCGCTCGAAAAACTCGTGCTGCACGAAGCCGCCGAGGTCTACAACTACCAAGCCTGCCTGGAGCAAGAAACCAACCCGCGCGTCAAAGCGATTTGGGAACGGTTCCTGGATTACGAGTTGGGCCACTTGCAAGTGGCTTGTGAGCTGCTCAAAGCCGGTGAAGGCACCGACCCCGCTGAAATTTTGGGCGACGGCCGGCTGCCCCGCAGCATCCAGTTCAAGAGCCAACGCGACTTTGTGCGAGGCGTGGTGGCCACCGAAATTCCACTGCGCAAAGACGGCACGGAGTTTGTCGGCACGGCGCAAGAGGGGCAGTCGTCGCTGGTCTACCGCGACACCTTGAACGCGGCCGGTTCGCCATCGCAAAGCGTGGCCGCCGGCTATGTGTGGACGCCAGGCACCGAACTCAGCCGCGAGTTGGAAGCCGTCTGACACCACCAATCTTCAACCAAGGACTATCTATGGAAAACGCGACTACTGTCGGCATGAACCGCACCGGCCTGCAAATGGCGCCGCTGAACGGCAGCGGCATGATGAACTACGCCCAAGCCAAGGCCGGTGAAGCACCGGAAGATCACGGCGACATGCAAAGCATGCACCGCGCTTACGTGGAAGAGGCAGACAAGCTCGGCTCGGTTCCCGTTCCAGGCACCGTCAAAGGCATTGTCAAAAGCACCACGCAGCGCTTGATGGGCGGCAAGCCTGAAGTGCTGATCGACAAGCTCGGCGAGCGCCTGGCTTTTGAACGCACGGGCGTGCGGCTGTACGAGGCCATGATGATGAAAGTTTCTGGCGTGGCTGACGTGGCCAAAGGAAACGGCAACGGCGGCTCGGCCCACCGAACCCTTCAGCATGACAACGCTGAAGCACACGCGTATGAATCAGTGGAGACCACCGGCATGGCACCAGTGGGCAGCCGGGTGGACATGCCCACCTTGCAGCGCATACGCCATGACGAGCAAGAGCGCCTGTACCTGGTCAAGCAGGCCCTGGAGGAAATGGGTGCTGACCCGACCGCCATGACGCCTTGTGCCGACGTGGTTGGCGTCACCAGCATGGGCGTGCTGCAAACCATCACCGACCCGCGCACCACCCTGGCCCAGTGCCTGAATGCGCTGTTGACCGCCGAGTTGACTGATCACGCGGGCTGGGAGCTGCTGATGGAGTTGGCCGAGCAACTCGGCCAGGACGACATGGCAATTCGCTTCAGCGTGGCGGCCACCACGGAAGCCGAGCACTTGTCTATCGTCAAGGAATGGCTGCGCAGCGAGATATTGCAAGACGCGGGGGCTTGAAAGACCAAGCCACCCGATCTCCTTATGACTACTTGGGCAAGGCCCCCGGCACGCCTTGCACCAGGTAGTTCATGTTCAGAATTTGCTCGTCACTGAGTGCCTTGCCGGCTTCAATGACGACGGCTCCGCTGTTGCTCAGCACCGGCTTGGCGCCTGCCGCAAAGGGTCGCAGCTTTCCAATGGCGATCTCTTGTTGGCGAGCCAGTATTTCTTGCTGCACGGCGGCAGGCACTTTGGAGCCGAAGTCGCCGACGCGAATCATGCCGTCTTTGATGCCGCCCCACACGCTCTGGCTTTTCCATGTGCCGTCCAGCACCGCCTTGGCGCGCTGGGTGTAGTAGTCGCCCCACTGGTGCGTGACCGCCAGCACCTGGGCTTGCGGCGCGACTTGACGCATGTCGGAGTGGTAGGCAATGGCCAGCTTGCCGCGTTCTTGCGCCGCCACCATCACGGCGTTCGAGCCCGTGTGAAACGCCAGCACATCCGCCTGCTGGTTGAACAGGGTCATGGCCGCTTCGCGTTCGCGCGCCGGGTCAAACCAGGCGTTGAGCCACACCACCTTGACCTCGGCCGTGGGCTTGACTGAGCGCATACCCAGCGCAAAGGCATTGATGCCCTGCAGCACCTCGGGAATCGGAAAGCCCGCCACGTAGCCGGCCACGCCCGTCTGGCTCATGCGCCCAGCCGCAATGCCCGCCAGGTAGCGGCCTTCGTAATAACGGGCATTGGCAGTCGCCACATTCGGCGCGGTTTTGTAGCCGGTGATCGACTCGAACTTGACGCCCGGAAATTCCTTGGCCACCTTGAGCGTGGGCTCCATGTAGCCAAAGCTGGGCGTGAAAATAATCTGGTGGCCTTGCTGCGCCAAATCGCGAATCACGCGCTCGGCGTCCGCCCCTTCGGCGACGTTTTCTACAAAGCTGGTTTTTACCCGTGAGCCCAGCGCGGCTTGCACGGCTTGGCGCGCGTTCTCGTGCTGACGCACCCAGCCGGCGTCGGTGATGGGTGCCACGTACACAAAGCCGACCTTCAGTGGCGCGGCAGTAGCGGGTGAGGAAGTGGTCTGGGAAAAAGCGGGAAATGCGCTGAAAAGCCAACAAGCGGCCGCGCACGCGGCTGCGAGGTTTTTGTACATGGTAGTCCTCTACATGGCCCCGGAAATAGAAAAGCCATGCATGCGCCGGGGCGACGCGTGCATGACGAGCAGTATTTTACGCAGCAGTATCAACAGCGCCATCGCAGCAGGTTGCGGGTTGAACCCGATGCGATGAAGGACTGCCAAAGCCTAGACTGCAGCCCATCTGATGGCACTCGAACGCCACGGTATTTCACTGCCTCTCATCCTCGGAGTTTTTATGTTCAAACCATGGGCCCGCCTGGGCTGCTTAGTCGCCACCTCCCTCTTCGCCGCCCTGCCCGCGCTGGCCCAAGACAAAACACCGCTGCGCATTCTGGTGGGCTTTCCGCCCGGCGGCTCCGCTGATGTGATTGCGCGTTTGGTGGCCGACGCCATACGTGAGGACTTCACCTCGGTGACCATTGAGAACCGGCCCGGCGCCGGTGGCCGCATTGCGCTCACAGCCGTCAAAAACGCCAAGCCCGATGGGCAGACCGTGATCATACTGCCCAGTGGGCCGATGGTGCTGTTCCCGCATGCCTACAAAAAGCTCGACTACGACGCGGTCAAGGACTTCACGCCCATCTCGCTGTTGGCGCGCTTTCAGTTTGGCGTGGTGTCCGGCCCGGCCACCAACGTGAAAAACATCACCGAGATGGTCGCCAAGGCCAAGGCCGATCCGTCCACCGCCAACTTCGGCTCGCCCGGCCTAGGCACCCTGCCGCACTTCATGGGCGTGCTGCTGGAGCAAAGCACCGGCATGACGCTGAACCACATTCCCTTTCAAGGCGGTGCACCGGCCAACACGGCGCTGGTGGGCGGTCACATTGGCTACAAGTTCGACGTGGTGTCCGAAACCGCCGAGCTGCACCATTCAGGCAAGGCCCGCATCATCGCCGTGACCGGCCCCAAGCGCGACCCGCAAGTGCCGGAAGTGCCGACCTTGCAAGAGTCGGGCGTGAAGATGGAAGCCACCGCCTGGTTTGCCATGTACGGCCCGGCGGGTTTGCCGGCCCCGATCGCGAAAAAGCTGGAGCTCGCCGTCTTCAACGCCGTGAAAAAACCAGCGCTGCAAGATCGCTTGGTCAAGCTCGGCTACGAACCCGTGGGCTCGAATGCCACCGAGCTGGCCGCCGCCCAGCGCGCCGACCTGGCCCGTTGGGAAAAGCCCATCAAGGCCACTGGCGTGAGCTTGGACTGAAGGCCCACGGCCGTCGTCGCGGCGTGCTGAACGGGCTCGGCTGAACGGCTCTGACGCGCGCGCGCTGACTTTCCCTACGCCCGGCACGTGCAGGGAGCCGCTAGCGCGGGCTGCGCATCCCCCTAAGCTGTAGGCGTCTCCACTGTTGGAGGTGACGCTGACAGGAGGGGCTTGATGCAAGGTGGCAACAACAACCATAAAACCGGCGCGACTAAAACCGGTGCGAGGGTCCATGCTTCGCGCAAGCCAGCCCTGGCCACCATGCCGACCAACGATCCCGTGTGGAACCGCTATGTGGACGATTACTTGCCCGCCAACGGTGGCACGTTCAAAGACTATGTGGCGCTATTCAAGCTGGCACGCGGTCGGCAGATCCTCATCCTGAATGGCTCGGTCGGGCGGCGCCAACGCTACCGCGACTTGGTTTTTGCCATCTTGCTCAACTGCACGCGCCACCCGCCGCCCGTGCTGATCCAAGACGCCACCTGGGAGCCCGGCAGTGAAGCGTTGGCCCAGGAATTTCCGCTTCTCAAACGCTGGTTGCCGCGCCTGGCGCGGCTGGCCATTTCAGCGCTGGACGGCCCGCATGTGCGCTACGCCGTGCTCAGCACTGATGAAGTCCGCACCTTCGGGCAGGTGTGGGGGGTCGATCCCGAACGCGTGGTGTTCCAGCCTTTTCCTCACACCTTGGGCACTTACGAAGGCATGGCCACCACGGACGAAGGCTATGTGTTTGCAGGCGGCAACTCCATGCGCGACTACGGTCTGTTGGGCCAGGCGCTGGTGGGCACAGACATTCCCTTGCGAGCGGCCGCGCGGTGGAACGTACCGGCAGCGCTGGTGAACGTGCAGGCCTCCAGCACCTCGCACGACACCTTCATGCGCATGATGGCCCACTCGCATGCGGTGGTGGTGCCCATGCGGCGCTGTGTGCGCAGTGCGGGACAGTCGACCTATTTGAATGGCATGGCGCTGCACAAGCCGGTGATCGTGACCGAAGCGCCGGGTGTGCACGACTACATACGCCACGGGGAAACCGGCATCATCGTGCCGCACGATGCGCAGCAACTGCGCGCGGCCTTGCAGCATGTCATGGACCCGGCGAACGCCGATTTCTACCGGGCCATGGGTGAGCGCGCGCAGGCGGAGGTGTTGAGCCGATTCACGGAGATCACCTTCCGCCATGGGCTGCTGCGCCATGCGGGGTTGATCGGTGAAGAGGCCAGCCTTGAAAAAGCAACAGCGCCGGCACCTGAAATGCAGCCCCAAAGCAGCAGCGGGGCGCCGCTGTATGCGACGCCCCGCTGAAGGGACTAAGCGCTCAGGCCCTGGACGACTGAGGCCCAGAGCTTGGCGTTTGCCGGGTCTTACTTCTTCTTGGCGTTCTTGACAGCGGTTTCCACGGTGCCTTGCATCTGCGCAACAGCAGACTTCAAGCCACTGCTGACTGCAGCAAACGCTTCAGGCATCGGGTGAGCTTTTTCAATAGCTTCCACGCCAGTGCGGAACTGGGCTGCGCCCAAGGCCGTGACGTCTTTGAGGTGCTGAGCGGCGGTGGCCATGTTTTGCTCGGCCAGGGCTTTCATGGCTTCGAAAGCGGCTTGCGGCTCTTTGACGGTCTTGAACGACTCAAAGGCAGAGGTCATGGAAGCCTGCGCGGTTTGCGCCTGCTTCTGGGCCAGCTCGCCCCAGGCTTCGAGGTTGGCCATCAGAGGCTTGAGCGCTTCTTGGGAGGCGGCCGGGTTGAACTTGGCGGCGTTCTCTTTCATGGTTTTGGTGATGGCGTCGAAAGAAGAGGCGTTGAACATGGTGTTTCCTTGTAAAAAATGTTGCAGTGCAGCAATCTTAAGCGGGAAAGCCAATTTCTGTACCGCCCACGCTTGACTTTAGGCGAGCTTGCCTAACTTTAAGCCAGCAAGCTTGCCTAACTCAGGGTCAGCCAAGCTTGCCCAACACCCAGTCAAGCCCGCAGCGTTCCGGCATCAATCAGCTTTTTCACATCGTCCGCACCGCCCAGCAATACGCCGTCGGCAAACACCATGGGAAAGGTCGGCCAGCCGGTCCACATCTTCAGCGCGTTGCGCTTGCGCCATTCGCTGAAGTAGCTGCCGTAGCTCAAGGTGTGGTGGACAATGCCGGCGGCCTCTAAGTGCTTGCAAGCGCGCGTGACCATGGGGTTTTGCGCCATACCCACGACGACCACGCGGTGGGCGGCCACGGCCGCTTGCACCTCTTCGACCACCACTCGGTGGTGACTTTCGACCTGCCCTCGAATGGCGGGGTGCAGATGAGATTCGTCAAGGATCAATCTGGGCATGGGACTTTCTTTCAAATGAGGACAGCAAGCAAGAAGAAAAGCATTCTCCCCTGCCGGCCCCCCTACTTGCCGGTCCCTGACATCCGCACGGCCGCCCACGGCCGCGCTGACAGCGCGGTTCTCCTACAAGGCAATGACCAGCCCGCCCGCTAAGTTGCCAACCCGCACCGTCAACTCCATCACCCGAAAGGCCTTTCATGCGCAGCACCATGCCCTTCTTTTCATTGGTCTCCTCTGTGGCCATAGCGGCGGCCTCGCTGGTGGTGTCGGCGCAGCCCATGCCGACCGACGCGCAAATTGCCCACATCGTGGTCACGGACAACCAGGTGGACATTGACGCGGGCAAGCTGGCGCAGCGCAAGGCCTCCAGCACGGCGGCACGCCAGTTTGGCCAGCAGATGGTGACCGACCACACGGCTGTCAACCAGCAGGCCAGCGCCCTGGCCCAAAAGCTCCAGCTCACGCCGCAGCCCAACGACAGCAGCACCAGCTTGAAAAAAGGCGGGGATGAAAACCTGGCCCAACTCGGGCGGCTCAGCGGTCAGCAGTTCGACAAGCAGTACGTCGACCATGAAGTGACTTACCACCAAGCGGTGATCGACACCGTTGACAAAACCTTGCTGCCCGCCGCCAAGAACGAAGAATTGAAAGCCCTGATTGAAAAAGTTCGGCCCACGCTGGTGCAGCACCTGGACCACGCCAAGCAGCTGCAGTCGCAACTCGGCCGTTGACTGTGTTGCCGCTCGCGTCTTGCTTGCGCTTGGCCGGCTTGGCAGCGCTGTTGACCGCGCTCGTTCCCGCATCGGCCCGTGCCGAAACCCACCAGGTGTTCATACGCGGCATGGCCTTTGCGCCTGCCAGCCTGACCGTCCGGCCGGGCGACACGGTGGTTTGGCGCAACGCTGACTTGGTGCCGCACACCGCCACGGCGACCGACACCGGCGGTACGGCGACCAGTCAGTTCGCCTCGGGAACCATTGAGCCGGGCGGCAGTTGGTCTTGGGCGGCTGACGCGCCGGGCCGCGTGGACTACCTGTGCACCCTGCACCCGAGCATGAAGGCGACGCTGATGGTGCGCGAGCCCTGACCGCTTTCGCTCTTGGGTGGCCTTCTCGCGGTGGCCGTATGCGGCGGCCCCCTCGCCGTCGCCTTATGCCGTGGCCTTATGCGGTGGCCTCTCGCGCTGGACCCGGCGCCGCCACACCTGCTGCGGCGACAATCGCCGCCATGCAAAACGTACAGCTCTGGGGCGAAACCTTGCGCCTGCTGGTGGAACTGGCCGCCACGGCGGCGTTTGCCCTGGCCGGCATCATGGAAGGGGCGCGCAAGCGCTTAGATGCCGTGGGTGTGTTCGTGGTGGGCTTTCTCACGGCCTTTGGCGGCGGCACCTTGCGCGACCTGCTGCTGGACCAGCGGCCATTTTTCTGGGTGCGCCATGTGGAAGTGCTGTGGGGCCTGCTGATGCTGTGCGGCCTGGCCATGTTGTTCTTGCGCCGCCGCCATTTCGAGCTGACCGAAAAAGCCATTCAGTGGCCCGACGCCGTAGGCCTGGGTCTTTTCGCCGCCACCGGCGTGCACCAAGCCTTGCTGTTGAACATGCCCGCCGTGGTGGCCGTGCTGATGGGCGTGATCACCGGCGTGTTTGGTGGGGTGTTGCGCGACGTGGTCTGCAACCAAATCCCCACCGCTTTTCACGACCACCGCCCCTACGCCTTGTGCGCCTTTGCGGGCGGCTGGGTGTACGTGGGCCTGTGGCACCTGGACGCGCCGGGCTGGCTGTCGCTGCTCGCCTGCGTGGTGGTGGCCGCCGGCTTGCGCGGTCTGGCGGTGTGGCGCAACTGGCAGCTGCCAGCCTGGCAAAGCTGACGACAGGGCCGGCCCTGGTCCCGCAGGCGTCAGCGTGCGGGGAGCGCTGGGGTAAACCAGCGGCATCCAAGGCGCGCGGCTTCGTAAACTAAAACGCGACTCGCAATCTCCCCCGCCTCACCACGCACCGGCCAGCAGCGCAGGTGCGCCTCAACAGGACACCCCTCATGCGCCCTCGTTCCACTGCTCTTTCGAATCCCTTGATCTTGTCTGCCAGCGCCGCGCTCAGCTTGGCTTTAGCCGGTTGTGCCACGGCCCCAGCGGCCCTGACGGGAACAGACATGGCAGCGGGCTGCGCCGGCTTGACGGGCCGGGTGATCACCGCCGACAAGCTGGGACTGGCCAGCGGCGCGGCCCGGGTGGAATCGGCGCAACTGGTCAAAGCCAGCACGCTGGTGGTGGCAGCCCAGGGGCCTTTCCCGGCGGCCCGCATCACGCCCGCTCAGCCTGACTTTTGCAAGGTGCTGGGCAGCATTGCGCCCATCGACCCGCAAGCCCCCGCCATCCAGTTTCAGGTCAACCTGCCCACCGCCTGGAATGGCCGCAGCGTGCAGTACGGCGGCGGTGGTTTCAATGGCGTGCTGATCACTGGCCTGGGCCTGCTGCCCGCGCAGCCCTTTGACCAGCCCAGCCCGCTGGCGCAGGGTTATGTGACCGTCGGCACAGACTCAGGCCACCAAAACCAGCCAGGCCGCCCACCCCAGGAATTCGCCCTGAACGACGAGGCCCTGCTGAACTTTGCCCATGCGTCGTACAAAAAAGTGCGGGACGTGTCGGTCGAGCTCATGAAGCAGGCCTATGGCCGCAGCCACGACAAGCTGTACTTCATGGGCAGTAGCGAAGGCGGGCGCGAAGGCCTGACCATGGCGCAGCGCTACCCCACCGCTTTCAACGGCATCTTCAGCCGGGTGCCTGTCATCAACTGGACCGGCTTGCAGCACGTCGGCTTGCGCGACGGCTTGGCCACACGCGGCACGGGCTGGATCAAACCCGCCCAAGTGCAGCTCGTGCATGAGGCCGTGCTCAAGACCTGCGATGCCCTGGACGGCTTGGCCGATGGCGTGGTGGGCGACCTCGTGGCCTGCAAACAAAAGCTGGACGTGGCCAGCCTGAGCTGCAGCGCATCTAACCAGCCGAACTGTTTGAACCCCGAGCAAGTGCAAGCCATCAAGACCTTGCATTCGCCCCTGAACTTTGAATTTCCCCTGGCCAACGGCGTCACGCAGTACCCCGGCCGCGGCCCGAGCGCCGAAGGCTTGCCGGCCTCGGGACCGGCCGGCGGTTGGGCCGCTTGGTGGCTGGGGCGCACCGTGCCCTCACTGCCGCCTGAGCCCAGCAACGCCATTGCGTGGTTTTATGGCGCGGGCGCGATTCAGTATTTCTACGCCCGCAACCCGCAGGTGGACTTGCGCAGCTACAAGCCGCAAGACTATCGGCAGCGCGTGAGCTCCGTGTCGGAATTGATGGACGCCACCAACCCCGACTTGCAAGCTTTCCACCAAGCCGGCGGCAAACTCATCATGCTGGAAAACATGGGCGACTACGCGCAAAGCCCGTATGCGGGCATCGCTTACTTTGAGTCTGTGCAAAAGCGCCTGGGCGCAGACCGCGTGGCCCAATTTGCCAAGCTCTACACCGCGCCCGGCGTGGACCACGTGGGCACGGGCGCACCGGCCAACGTCAACATGCTGGCGGCTTTGAGCAACTGGGTCGAGCGCGGCCAAGCCCCGGCTGGCCTGCAATTGACCGAGCAAGAAGGCACTGCTCCGTTCAACACCGTGCGCGCCAGGCCGCTTTGCGAATGGCCCGCCGTGGCCCGGTATCAGGGCGGCGATGCGAATCGCGCCGCCAGTTTTGCCTGCCGATAAACAACGGCATTCACCGGCAACGCCACCTCACCAGGAGCGCTCGCCCCACGCCTGCTCAGGCGCTCAGTGCTTGGCTTGAAAGCCTATGCCCTGCCCTTGCCTGATGACGGTCTGATTGAGCACATCCAGCAGGGCCGCCACCGATTGCAGGGTGGGAACCGGCACGCCCGTCAGGCGCGCCATGTCCACCACCGCATTCATGATGGCATCGGACTCGATCGCTCGGCCGGCGCGCACGTCTTGCAGCATGGACGGTTGCTGCGCCAAATTGCCGCGCACACGCTCCAGCTCGGCCTGCGGGTCGGCGTTGAGCTCGATGCCGACGCTGCGCGCCACCGCGCTGCCTTCGCCCAGCATCAAGCCCACCATGTCAGCAGCCAGCGGACTCTTGACGATGTAACCCGGCGAAGACTGGGTGATCGAGCACAGCGGATTCCAGATCAGGTTCATCATCAATTTTTGCCACTTGGCCCGCCGGATGTCCTGCGTCGCTTCTGTCGGCAGCCCAGCGCGGCTGACCAGGGCCGCAATGGCTTGCAGCCGCTCCGAGAGGCGGTTGTCGACTTCACCGATCTGCAAGCGCGGCGGCATGACTTGGGGCAGGTAGATTTTTCCGGGCGCCGTTTGCGTCACCGGCCTGTAGATGACCGCGCCGATGATGCGGTCCAGTGGCACCTCGCGCTGGAGCACGCCGTCAGGGTCCAGGCAAGGCAGGCGGGCGCCTTGGTGGGCAGACGTCACGCCGTCAAAGTACCACCAGGGCAGGCCGTTTTGAATCATCACCATGGCACCGTCCGGCGACAGGCGAGAAACGATGTCCGCCGCCGCAGCGGCCAGCTGGGTGGACTTGAGCGTGACAAAGATCAGGTCAAAACGCCCCTGGCAGTCCTGAGCCGAAAGCGCCTTGACCGGCACCTGCCGGCTCGCCTGCCCCTGCTGCTCGACCGTCACACCGCCGGCCTGCAAGGCCGCCAGCTGCGCACCGCGTGCCAGCAGCGTGACGTCCTCACCGCTGGCGCTGAGCAAAGCGCCCAGGTCACTGCCAATGGCGCCAGCGCCGTAAATCAAGATTCGCATGGTTGTTCTCAGTGGGGACAGGGAAAGGGTTTAACGCTGGCCGTCGCCAACCGAGATCTGGTCCGCGCGCAAGCCGCCCAGCCGCTCGTGCACGCGCGGGCCGGTGGACATGGCTAGGGCAAAAAGCAACTCATTGGGCCGCGGCGAATCAGACACGCTGACCTCGGCGGTGTTGAAGTGGCTGCGCACATAGCAAGCTTCGATATGGTGCAGCGGCACATGCAAACGGCTGCCCGCCGAGCCCACAAATTTGCTGGCTGGAACAATAGATTTGGCCGTGGTGAGGACGGCACGCATCGCCCATCCACCCGCCTCATGCCAAGTGGCGCCATGCTCAAGCTCGCCATTGACGCCCACGATCGCGCCCTTGCCATAGGTTTCGATGCGGCTGGCGCCACCCAAGGCGGATACCAGCTCGGGCGCCATCTCATTGGCCAGTTCGCGGGCCTGTTTGACAAACTCGGCCAGCTCAGCAGCTTCGGCGTAGCGCCCGGCAAACGGGTTGTTCACGACCACGGCGATCAAGCCAATCAGCAAAGGCGTCTGCGCGGCTTGCCCGCCTTCGTGGTACGTGGTTTCGACGTTGAGAATCTTCTTGCGAACCTGGATCAGTTTCATAACACCTCCGTTGAAAAAATCAGTCAATCACGCCAATGGCTTTGAAAATACGGTCCGGCGTGATGGGCAAGTCAGTCACCTGCGCATGGAGCGGGTGCAGCGCGTCGTTGACCGCATTGACCACCGCCGCAATGGCGCCCGTGATGCCCGCTTCCGCCACCCCCTTGGCCCCCAGCGCCGATGAGCGGGTGGGCGTGACCACATGGCCCACGCAAATATCTGGCATTTCGCCCGCCATCGGGGTGAGGTACTCGGCCATGGTGGCGTTCATCAGCTGGCCCGCGTCGTCGTAAAGACAGCCTTCCAAAAGGGCCTGGCCCATGCCTTGCACCACCGCGCCGCGCAGCTGCTCGTCGGCCAGCGCCGGGTTGATCACCACGCCGCAGTCGTCGACGATCCAGTGCTTGAGCAAGCGCACAGAGCCGGTGCGCACATCCACCTCGACCCAGCTGGCCTGCACACCGTTGGTGTAGATGCCGCCGTCGTAATCACGTTGGGCATAAAAGCGCGTGACGGCCAATTGCGGCACCGGGCCCGACTTGAACAAGTCTGGCCGCACATAGGCCGCCTGGCAAAGCTGCGCGAGCGTGCCGACCGACTGCCCGCCCGGTCCATCCCTCAATTGGCCGCCTTGCAGGCGCAAGCGGTCCTGCGGAACGTTCCACAAGACACTGGCGCAACGCAGCACCTCGTCTTTGAGCGCCAGGCTGGCCTGCAAAGCCGCCTCGCCCGCCACGCCCGTGCCACGCGAGCCCCAGTTACCGCCGCCAATCGGCGCGGCGGCGGTGTCGCCCAGTTGCATGCGAACAGCCGACAAGGG
Organism: Polaromonas sp.; assembly: GCA_040400935.1. Taxonomy (GTDB): domain Bacteria; phylum Pseudomonadota; class Gammaproteobacteria; order Burkholderiales; family Burkholderiaceae_C; genus Polaromonas. The sequence continues at coordinate 9,578 of JBBAPH010000010.1, read as the reverse complement.
AAGGTCCAGGGTGCCCGCAACGATTTGCGTCAGCGCCGTTTCGGTCCCCTGCCCGGTATCCGTGGCGCCGCTGGCGCACAGCACCGTGCCATCGGCCTGTAGGCGCACGGTGCAACCGTCGTTGGCAGCAATGGGCGCGCCGCCGCGGCCATACGTGGCCGAACCATGGTTGGAGTTTTCGACAAACGTCGCCAAGCCAATGCCTTGGTAACGGCCTTCTGCGCGTGCTTTCGCTTGCGCTTGCCGCAGCGCCGGGTAATCCATCAGCTTGACCAACTGGCGCAGGCAGGCTTCATGTGACAGCGCCTCCAGCCGCGTGCCGGACAGCAGCTCGGCCGGGTAGCTGGCGTCTGGGCGAAAGTTGCGAAAGCGAAACTCCACCGGGTCTACGCCGAGCTGGCGAGCCGCTGCTTCCACCGCCATTTCGGTCAGCAGACAAACGATGGGGTGGCCCACGCCGCGGTACATGCCGTACGGCGTCTTGTTTTGAAAAGCGACGCGGACATGCGCGTGCAAGGCCTCAAATTGATAAGGCGCGCCCAGCAAATTGACCACATGGCGCACCTCGTTGACGCTGCCGCGCGGGTGCTTGGAATAAGCACCAATGCCCAGCAAACCATCGACGCCAAAAGCCCGGATGCGGTGGTCTGGCGACACGGCGATCTCCACCCGCGCCTCGTGCGCCCTGGCGTGCACATCACTGCTGAACGATTCGAGACGGTCCGCGATGAACTTCACCGGGCGGCCGATCAGCCGCGACAACATCACAGCGGCAAATTCGTCCGGGTAGGTGTGGATTTTCAAACCGAAGCTGCCACCGGTTTCCAGGGCCACCACGCGCACGCGGTTTTCAGCCAGGCGCAGATGTTGGGCGAACACGCTTTGCATCATGTGCGGCACCTGGGTGCCCATCCACACTGTCAATTCGTCACGGCCAGCGTCCCAGTCGGCCACCAGCCCTCGCGGCTCCAGCGTCACCGCGGTGACGCGCGTGGTCGATAAGTGCAGCGACAAATTCAGGGCCGACCGTGCCAGCTCGCCAGCGTAGTCGCCTCGGTCCACGCGGGCCTCATAGGCCAGATTGCCTTTTTCCAAGTCGGGGTGAATCACGGTGGCGCCGTCGGCCAGCGCAGCCTCCGGGTCCACCACGGGCTCTAGCGGTTCCCAGTCCACTTCCACCAGGGCCGCCGCATCTTCGGCCAGCGCGCGGGTATGGGCCGCCACCATCACCACCGGCTCGCCCTGCCAGCGCGCAACCTCCAGGGCCAGGGGCCACTGCGGCGCCGAGACCATGCCGGGCAGGTGATTCAACACCCCCAGGAACGGTTCGCAATGCGTCTGCAGGTCAGGGCCGGTGACCACGCTGACCACACCCGGCATGGCGCGCGCCTGCGAGGTGTCGATCGAGACAATGCGGGCGTGCGCATAAGGGCTGCGCAAGAAGCAGACATGGACCATGCGCGGCAATTCCAGGTCATCGCAGTAGCGGGCCTGTCCCTGCACCAAGCGCTTGGCACCCACGCGCGGCAGCGCAGCGCCTATGCAGCCGCCCTGGCTGCTGGCCTCAGCGATCGCCATGGCGGGACTCCTGCAGCAAGGTCTGCGCCGCATCCATCACGGCGTTGACGATGGACTCATAGCCCGTGCAGCGGCAGTAATTGCCTGACAAGTACTCACGCACCTCGTCCCGGCTGGGCTCGGGCCGGGCCTGCAGCAATTCAGCGGCCGTGAGCACCATGCCCGGCGTACAAAAACCGCATTGCATGGCATGGCAACGCACAAAACTGTCCTGCAAGGCCCGCACCACAGGGTCGGCTGACAGGCCTTCTATGGTGTGCACCTGCGTGGCATCGGCCTGGACCGCCAGCGTCAGGCAACTGCGCACCGCCTGGCCGTCAACGCGCACGGTGCAGGCGCCACACACACCGTGCTCGCAACCGATGTGCGTGCCTTTGAGGCCCTGCGCTTCGCGCAAAAAGTCGCCCAGGTGCTGGCGGGCCGGCACCTGCGCCCGCACGGGCAAGCCATTGAGTTGCAGCGAAATGGCTTGCCCCATGCCGGGCTCTAGATCATTCAAACAGGTCATGCACCACGTCCTCGAGCACAGCGCGCCCTATGTATTTTTTAGCTTGGCTTGAACACCACAAATCGGCCGCTGGCTGCATGTCGCGCTCGTAAGCGTCTAGCGCCAGCGCCACCGCATGGGCGGCCGTGTCGGCCGCCTCAATGGCCCGGCAGATCGATGCAGCAACGACCGGGCAGTCACCCACCCCAAAAAAGCTGAGCCCGACGTCCGTCAGGCGCGCCCCACTGCGCCTGGCCTGCCCGGCCAGCCCCACCGTCGCATAGTCGCCGCGGCGGCGAGCCACTTCTTTGAAACCCAGTTGCAGCGCATCCTGTCGGCCAAACTCAACGGCCACGATCATCTCGTCCGGGGCACAGGCGTTGCGAAACATCCCCTGGTAAAACGAACGAGCCGGTACCGCGCGCGAACCGCCCGACTTACTTTGGAGTAGGAAAGTGGCGCCAGCGGCCACTGCGCAAGCCGGCAGTTCTGAAGCGGGATCACCCAAAGCCAGGCTGCCGCCTAGCGTGCCCCGGTTCCGAATACCGGGGTGCGCAATCCAGGGCGCCGCCCGGGGCAACAAAGGCAAATAAGCCTTCACCAGAGGCGACGTGATTAGGTCGGCATGGCGCGTCAGCGCAGACAGCCGCACCACACTGCCCACCACCACCGGCTGCGCGGCCAGTAGCTCGATACGGTTGATGTCGATCAACAACGCGGGGGCGCTCAGCCGCAGCGCCAGCGAAGGCAGCAGACTCTGCCCGCCTGCCAAAAGCCGCGCATCGTCCCCATGTTCGCCCAGGAGTTCCAGGCAGTGCTCCAGGGATTGGGCCAGCACGTATTTAAAAGGAGCCGCCTTCAACTTAGGATTCCTATCAAGACCGATTTCCAATCACTTGAGGGTATGCCCGTAGCGGCAGAGCATTGCTCAACCCACCCAAATTACTATATAGTAATTTCATCGTGATGTGAACAAGGTTTTCTGCTGATGACCCGACCCTGGCGTGAGTGTGTTTTGCGAAAGCTGGCCGAACCGGATGCGGGAACGCCCAAGCACGGCAGCCTGTACGCGGGTTTTGTGGAGGCGATTGAGTCGGGCGCTCTCAAGCCCGGACAAAAACTCCCGACAGAAACCGCGCTCGCCGAGGTGCTGCCTGTCAGCATAGGCACCATCCAGCGCGCCCTCGGCACGCTGGTAAGCGAAGGCCTGATGGTTCGCCGCCGGGGTGCGGGCAGCTTTGTGGCGCACCCCCAAAAACTGCTGGAACAACCCCTGCACTGCCGCTTTGTGGGCCCCAACGGCTTCCTGCCGGTTTACTCGCAACTCATTGGGCGCAAATTGATTGCTGCGCGCGGGCCCTGGTCTGCTGCCTTGAATCAAAACGGGCAAAGCGTTCTCAGGATTGACCGCAAGATCTCGATCAACCGGGAGTTCAACGTCCTCAGCCGCATTTATGTGGACTTGCTGCGCTTTCCACTGCTCATGACATGCCCTCCTGCGGAGCTGGCCAGCGCCAACATCAAGCTGCTGCTGGCCAAGCACTACCGCGTGGCCATCTCGCAAATTGAGCAGTCGCTGCAAATTGAAACCTTCTTGCCAACGGTGCAGCGCGTGCTGGAACTGGCCCCGAGCGCAGGCGGTGCCAAGCTCGAACTGCTGGCAGTGGAAACCAGTGGCAAGGCTGCGCTGCACCAAGAACTCTATGTTCCCCACAACCCTTACCGCCTGGTGGTGTCCGACAAATTCAGCGCCACCGAAGAGCTGGCGCCGCCATCCACCGACCGATCCCTTCACCGCTTAAGCAGACTCTAAAACCCAGAGGAGACACGTCATGAAGAAATTGAAACTGTTCAGCGCTGGCCTAGCCGCCCTCAGCGCGCTGTGGGCCACGGCACCAGCACAGGCACAAAGTGCCGACAGCTACCCCAACAAACCCATCCGCTTTGTGGTGCCGTTCGCAGCAGGCGGGCCGACCGACGTCATCGCTCGGGTGATTGCCACCCACCTCAAGACTTCTTTGGGACAGCCGGTCGTAATCGAAAACCGCACCGGCGCGGGCGGCAACATCGCCATCAAGAGCGTGGCCACCGCCACGGCGGACGGCTACACCTTGTTGTTCTCCAGCTCCAACATCGTGTCCAACCCCGCCATGCAGGCCCCGTTTGACCCGATCAAAGATTTCGCGCCCATCACCTATGCGGCGGTGTCTCCCAACATCATTTATGTGCACCCTTCGTCGCCCATCCAAAACGTGGCGGACCTGGCAGCCCAACTCAGGCAAAAGCGCAATCCCAGCACGTACGGCACGCCAGGCGTTGGCACCACGCCGCACATTGCCTGCGAAGGCCTGAAGATGGCCGCCAGCGGCGAGGCCATCCATGTGCCCTACCAAGGCGCAGCGCCCGTGGTCAATGCGGTGCTGGGCAACCAGCTCACCTTTGGCTGCTCCGCCCTGCCGCCCACCACCCCGCACGTGAAAGCCGGCACCTTGCGCGCCATTGCCGTGACCAGCGCACGCCGTAGCGCCGTCATGCCCAACGTGCCCACCCTGGCCGAGTCGGGTTTTCCTGACGTCGTGGCGGACAACCTGCAAGGCCTGCTCGCACCAGCGGGCACCCCGCCCGCCATCATCGACAAGCTGCAAAAAGCAGTCGCTGCAATCCTGGCGCAACCCGACGTTCGCGACCAACTTCAAAACATTGGCTTTGACCTCTACGCCACAACGCCCGCCGAATTCAGCCGGATCATTGCAGTGGAACTGGACCGCTACACCAAGATCATTCAGCGAGCAGGCATCAAGGCCGACTAAGACCGCTAAGACGGCTAAGACAGTTCCAAGCGCCGGCGCTGCGAGAGCTCACGCAGGGTGCACATCACCAAAGCCTGGTCAGTGGTTTTCAAGGCCTGCCATCGGGCTTCCACGGGGACGCGGACCCCCGCGCGGAGCACGGTGGTTTCGTACGCGACTTCCGCCGTGCCAGCTTGCAGACGGCGGATGTGCTCGGCAAGTTCTGACGGCGACGTGTCTGGCGTGACTTCTTCCATGAGCAGCTCGGCCTCGCCCGCCCGATCGTGGCGCATGGCCGCTTCATTGGCATGCAAGAACTGCTGGGTCTGAAGATCGAAGAGATAGATCTCGTCTTGCACCTGGCTGACCACCGTCCCCAGCCACTCCATGCGGCGGCGCTGCCGGTGCGCGTCGAGCAAGGCCATGGCGCGCATGGCCAGCGTTTCCAGTTGGGCTTTTTGCGAGGCGCTCAGCTGCTGCGGCTGCGGGTCCAGCACACACAGCATCCCCAACACATGGCCTTGCTGGCCAATGAGCTGCGTGCCGCCATAAAAGCGAACGCCCAGCGCCTTGAGCAGCGGGTTGTCATGAAAGCGATCGTCGCTCTGCGTGTCGGGCACTTCAAAGAAAGCACGCGTCAAAATGCCGTGACCGCAAACACTCTGGCTTCGCACCGTTTCCTTGAGCGAAAAACCGGTCTGCGCCTTGAACCACTGGCGATTTTTGTCCAGCATGGTCAACGCCCCAAAAGTCGTGCCGCACAAAGCAGCAGCGGACTGCACCAGGTCGTCCAGGGCCTTTTCGGTTTCCGTGTCGAGCACGTCGTAGCTGTAGAGCTCGCGCAGGCGTTGGGCTTCGTCAGGGGGCTGGGGCGGGGTTTGCATAGGGCGGGCCGGGTGCTGGATCTAGACCCCAGAATTTTTGACCTACAGCGCACAAGCTCAAACCGGAAACAGCGGCCAAAAAGCCCAGCTTTTCGGTCTCAGCGCACGCAGCGAAACCCAATGTTGTGATGGCCCGCGCGCGGGGCCCGCGACAAATTGCGGCCCCGCTCGGTGCTGCGAATTTGCGCCAGCGCTGAGTCGTGACCGCCACCACGCGTAGCCCGGACCTCGGGAGAGGCATCTCCTGCTTCGCGGCCATCGTCCGACCGGTAAGGGTAAGGCCGGTACAAGCTGGACACCCAGTGCCAGACATTGCCCGCCATATCAAGTGCGCCGTAAATGCTGGCGCCTGTAGGCTGCTGCCCCACCGGCGCCGTCTCGTTGTAGGCTTTGCCGAACCAGGCGGGGTACGGCGCCGAGTCACCCCAGGGGTAGCGCCGGCCTTGCGTGCCGCGCGCGGCCTTTTCCCACTCTGCTTCGGTGGGCAGTCGCTTGCCCAGCCAGCGGCAATAAGCGTGCGCGCCCAGCCAACTGGCTTCCACCACCGGGTGCTCGTCAAAGCCCGGCAGGGGCTGCCAATGGGGCCCGCTTTGGGTGATGCGCGCGTCGCGATCGTCCCAGTCAAAGTAGCGGCGACCGTCGCGTGCCAAGGCCCCGTACTGCGCCAAAAAACGCGCGAACTCACTGTTGCGTACGGGCAGGCGATCTATGTCGAATGCTGGCAAGGTGATGCTGTGGGCTGGTCTTTCGTCTTCTGGCCCGTCGTCGCTGCCCATGATGAAAGGCCCCGCCGGAACCCGCACCATGTCTTGCGCCAGCGCGGCGCCTGCCAGCAAACACAGGCTCATCAACCATTTCGAATGCATATCCGTCTCCTTGTCGCTTGAGGCTTTCCGATGCGGGGCCATGCACCCCGAGAAGCATAGCGGCGCAGCGGCGAACAGGGCTGGGGACTGAACCGTTCTCGGGTTATCGGCTGACACCCACATGGCCCGCCCAACGCAGGTCAATGGCGACAGCGGCAGTGAAAATCAAGCCAATGCTTGTGAACGCCGCCTCCGACCTCCCCCGATGCCCCATGCAACCTGCGGCCCAGACCGCTCCTGATGGATCTACCGCGCCTACTTCTCCTGTTGCTCCTGTTGCTCCTCTTCTTCCTCTTGCACCAAACGGCTGCCCGGTGAGCGCGCAGGCCGCAGCCTTCAGCCCGTTTGAGCCGGCTTACATGCAAGACCCTGGCGAGTACCTGCGCTGGGCGCGGGCGCAAGAGCCGGTGTTCTGGAGCCCACAGCTGCGCCACTGGGTGGTCACGCGGTATGAAGACGTCAAGGCGGTGTTTCGAGACAACACGCTGTATTCACCGTCGAACGTGCTGGAAAAAATAACCCCCGCCACCCCGGAGGTGATGCGCATCTTGCAGCGCCACGGCATGGCCATAAACCGCACCTTGGTCAACGAGGACGAGCCCGAGCACATGCTGCACCGGCGGCTGCTGATCGACGCTTTTTTGCCCGGCCGCTTAGCGGGCTTCGAGCCGCTGGTGCGCCGCCTGACCGGCGCGGCCATAGACCGCTTTGTGCACGCGGGCCGCGCTGATTTGATGCACGAGCTGTTTCACCCCATTCCCCTGCAGGTGGCTTTGCAGTTCTTGGGTGTGTCGCCCGAAGGGGCTGACAAGCTGAGCCAAATTCCGCTGGCCCACACACTCAACACCTGGGGCCGGCCCACTGCGGCGCAGCAGGCCGAGCATGCCGAGAACCTGGGGCGTTTTTGGGCCGTGTCGCAAGATATCTCGCAGGACATGCTGGCGCAGCCTGATGGCGAGGGCTGGATGTATGACGCGATCCGCCAGCACCGGCTGCACCCCGACGCCGTGCCCGAGTCTTATTTGCGCTCGATGATGATGGCCATTTTGTCGGCCGCGCACGAGAGCACCACCCTGGCGCTGGCCAACGCGGCGCTCACGCTGCTTTGTGACCGCCGAGCCTGGGACGACGTGTGCGCCAACCCCGCCGTGATACCCAACGCGGTGGAGGAATGCCTGCGCGTGGCAGGTTCGGCCATGGCCTGGCGCAGGCGCACCACGGCGCCAGCGGTGCTGGGCGGCGTGGCCCTGCCCAAGGGTGCGCGCTTGCTGCTGGTGCTGGCGTCGGCCAATGTCGATGCGCTGCACTTTGACAAGCCCGATGAGGTGGATGTTTACCGCGAGAGCGCCCTAGAGCACCTGACCTTCGGCTACGGCGCGCACCAGTGCATGGGCAAGAACATCGCCCGCATTCAGATGCGCGTGATCTTCGAAGAATTGGCGCAGCGCTTGCCGAACATGGCTTTGTGCGAGCAGCATTTAGACTACCTGGCCAACACCACTTTTCGTGGTCCGCGCGCGCTGTGGGTGCAGTGGGCGCCTGAGCGCAAGGGGCCTTCTGAGCCGCAGCGGCAAGCGCCGTTCTACATCGGCCCGCCGGCCAAGGACAGCATGGCCCGGCCCGTGGTGGTGCAAGAGCGCCACGAAGAAGGCCAAGGCCTGGTGCGCCTTGTGTTGGCCGACCCGCAGGGGCGCGACTTGCCAGTCTGGACGGCCGGCGCCCACGTGGACTTGGTGGACGCCGGGTTTAGGCGCAAGTACTCGCTGTGCGGCCCGGCCCATGACCGCCGCACGCTGCACGTGGTGGTGCAACGCGAGCCAACAGGCCGAGGTGGCTCACGGCATTTTTACGACGCGCTGCAAGCTGGCAGTTCGCTGCAACTGTCTGGCCCTAAAAATCTTTTTCAGCTCGACGAAGCCGCCCCGCACGTGGTGCTGATCGCGGGGGGTATTGGCATCACGCCGATTGCCGCCATGGTCGACAGGCTCAAGGCCTTGGGCCGGTCTTATGAGCTGCACTACGCCGGCCGCGACCGGGCGCACATGGCCTTGCTGGCCCGGCTAGAGCAGGAGCATGGCGAACGCTTGACGCTCTACCTAAAAAGCCAAGGCCAACGCCTGAACTTGCCCGCCCTGCTGCACCACGTAGACGCCAGCACCCGCGTGTATGCCTGCGGCCCCCAGCGGTTGATTGACGAGTTAGAAAGTCTGAGCGCCGCTTGGCCGCGGGGCGTGCTGCACGTTGAGCACTTCCACGTGGGCGAAGCAGCGCTGGCACCGTCCCAGGCGCAAGGCTTTGAAGTGGAACTCCAGGACTCGCAGGTGCAGCTGCACGTGGGCGCTGACCAGACCCTGCTGGAGGCGCTGCAAGCCGCTGGCTTTGACGTGCCCCGCGACTGTGACGAGGGGCTGTGCGGCGCTTGCGAGGTGGCCGTGGTCGAAGGCGAGATCGACCACCGCGACAAGGTGCTGAGCAAGTCCGAGCGGGCCACCAACCAGCGCATGCTGGCCTGCTGCTCGCGCGCCCTCGGGGCGAAGGTCGTGCTGGCGTTGTGAATCGTCCGCCGCAGGCAGACTGATCCTGGTGACGCCTGCGATGGTGAGTCGGGCATGTTCGACGGTATGTCGCCCCCGCAGCTCAGGCCTTGCTGCCGCCCGGCCAGTGCCAAGCGAGCCTGCGGCGCCAGGAGCTTTCCTTGCGTAGCGCTTGGGTCAAGCATTTACTCAGCCGCTTCAATAGCTCGGGCACGTGCGCCAGCAACTCGGCCAGTGCATAGAGGTCAAACGTACGGGCCCGCAGCAAGCGGCCCTGGGGGCCGCGGTCCAGCAGCAGCATGCCCCAGCAGGACGGCCTGAACAAGGGATGACGCACGTGGTAGCGCCCCGAATTCAGTCGAAGGGGTTCAGTGCCAGCGGCATGGTCTTGCAAGCTGGCCTCGGCAAAGTTCAGGCCGCAGTAGACCGTCGACGCCAGC
>JBBAPH010000009.1:103554-130871 GCA_040400935.1 Polaromonas sp. | reverse complement strand
GCACCCAGGTGGTGGCGGTCATGCCGCCAAACAGCACGTAAATCATCATCAGCGCGCCGACGATGACCACCGCCATCCAGTACTCCAGGCCAAACAGCAATTTGATCAGCGCACCCGCGCCGACCATCTGGGCGATCAAATAAAACGCCACCACCACCAGCGTGCCCGAAGCCGCAAACACGCGAATAGGCGTTTGCTGAAAGCGGTAACCGGCCACGTCGGCAAAGGTGAACTTGCCCAGGTTGCGCAAGCGCTCAGCCATCAAAAAGGTGATGACCGGCCAGCCGACCAAAAAGCCGATGGAGTAAATCAGCCCGTCGTAGCCCGAAGCCATTACAGCAGCGGAAATACCCAGAAAAGAAGCCGCCGACATGTAGTCGCCGGCAATCGCCAGGCCGTTTTGAAAACCGGTGATGCCGCCACCGCCGGTGTAAAAGTCAGCGGCTGACTTGGTCTTGGCCGCCGCCCACTTGGTGATGAACAGTGTGGCAATCACAAAGCCCGCAAACATGCTGATGGCCACCCAGTTGGTGGGTTGCTTGTCCACTTGGCCGAGGTCGCCGCCAGCGGCTTGCACTGCGGCCGCGCCCAGCAAGGCCGTCAACACCGCCATGAATTTCAAGGTCGTGTTCATTGGGCCGCCTCTTTCAAGATCTCGGCGGTCAGGCGGTCGTACTCGCTGTTGGCCTTGCGCACATACAGGCCCGTGATGACGATGGTGAAAATAATCACGAACAAGCCGATCGGCACGCCCAGGGTGGTGACGCCCGCTCCTATGGGTTGCGCCAGGAATGGCTTATTAAAGGCAATGAGGGCGATGTAGCCGTAATACACGACCATCATCAAGGCGGTCAGCCACCAGCCCAGTCGGTTGCGCTTGCGGCGCAGCTCATGGTATTTGGGGTTGGCCTCGACTCGGGCCACCACGGGGTCAGTCATTTTTATTCCTCCGCTGAACATCAGCATGTGCAACAAACCGGGGCGGCTTGTGAGCGCTGAATTCTGGGAGCGCGTTCTGACCTAGCACTTACGCAAAGCCCTTTCACAATCAGTGGACATTGATGAGTTTGGTGCTGGGGCTTTCCCCTAGCGATGAGATGGCCAATTGGGTCGCAAATACCGCCCTATTGCGCATGGCAAAAATAAAGCCACGGGTTGTTACTGAGTTTGTCAGCCCCTGTTCAGTTTCGCGGTGACCTTGGCTCTGGCCCTGTCAGAAAGCGGTCAGCCCCGCTCTAGATAGTCCACGCACGCCGCCCGCTCTGGGTGGCTGTATTGATTGACTACAAGGAGACGTATGGCAGCAGCTATTCCCATGGAGGCCCCACGGCCTATGAGCGCTGAAGAGAAGAAGGTGATTTTTGCCTCATCTCTGGGCACGGTGTTTGAGTGGTACGACTTTTACCTCTACGGTTCGCTGGCAGCGGTGATCGCCAAGCAGTTCTTCGGCGGCCTGGACCCCACATCCGCCTACATTTTTGCGTTGCTGGCTTTTGCCGCCGGTTTCCTGGTGCGCCCCTTCGGCGCGCTGGTGTTCGGCCGCTTGGGCGACATGATCGGCCGCAAGTACACCTTCCTGGTGACCATCTTGCTGATGGGCTCGGCGACTTTCGTCGTGGGCCTGTTGCCCAACTACGCCTCCATCGGCATTGCGGCGCCCATCATCTTGGTGGGCCTGCGCATGCTGCAGGGCTTGGCACTCGGTGGTGAGTACGGTGGCGCTGCCACCTACGTGGCCGAACACGCGCCTCACGGCAAGCGTGGCGCCTACACCGCGTGGATTCAAACCACCGCCACGCTGGGCTTGTTCCTGTCGCTGATCGTGATTTTGGTCACCCGTGAACTGACGGGCGCCAACTTCGACGTCTGGGGCTGGCGCATTCCGTTCCTGCTGTCCATCTTCTTGCTGGGCATCTCGGTGTACATCCGTTTGTCCATGAACGAGTCGCCTGCTTTTGCCAAGATGAAGGCTGAAGGCAAGACCTCCAAGTCGCCGCTGTCCGAGTCTTTTGGCCAGTGGAAAAACCTGAAGATCGTGATCTTGGCCCTGGTCGGTCTGACTGCTGGTCAAGCCGTGGTCTGGTACTCCGGCCAGTTCTACGCGCTGTTCTTCCTGACGTCTATCGCCAAGGTGGACGCCAAGACCGCCAACTTGCTGATCGCCGCTTCGCTGATCATCGGCACGCCGTTCTTCATTGTTTTTGGCGCCCTGTCCGACAAGATCGGCCGCAAGGTCATCATCTTGGGCGGTTGCTTGATCGCTTCGCTGACGTACTTCACCGTCTTCCCGATGCTGCAGGCGTATGCCAACCCCGCGCTGGTGGCGGCTCAAAAAGCCACCCCTGTGACGATCACGGCTGACCCTGCACAGTGCTCCTTCCAAGGCAGCCCAATTGCACGTCCGATTGACTTCACCAGCTCTTGCGACATTGCCAAGCGCACCTTGACGGAAAACTACATTCCGTACAAAAACGTGGCAGCACCTGCGGGCACCGTGGCCGTCATCAAGCTGGGCGACAAAGAGATCAGTTCTTTGACGGGCGTACTGAACGAAAAGCGTGACGCTTTTGCACCAGACAGCGCCAAAGCCATCGCCGAGTTCAAGAAGTCTGTGGCTGAAGCTGGCAAGGCCGCTGGCCTGGCCACGCCTGCCGACACCAAAGCCATGAACATGCCTGCAGTCCTCGGTCTGCTGGTCTTCCTGGTGATCTTGGTGACCATGGTGTACGGCCCGATTGCCGCCATGCTGGTCGAGATGTTCCCCACCCGTATTCGCTACACCTCCATGAGCTTGCCGTACCACATTGGTAACGGCTGGTTCGGCGGTTTGCTGCCCACCACGGCCTTTGCCATGGTGGCCGCTACGGGCGACATCTTCTACGGCCTGTGGTATCCCGTGATCGTGGCTGCCGGTACCTTTGTGATCGGCATGATCTTCATCAAGGAAACCAAAGACGTTGACATCTACGCCAACGACTGATTGCGCTTTTAACCCCACGCCGGCCAGGCTTGTCAGGCTGGCGTGAGGGATGAGCCACTAGACTCTCGCCCCAGGACGAGGGTCTTTTTTTTGACTTTTTGGAGAACGACGATGTGGAAAATTGCAGTTGGATTTGTGGTCTTTGCCGGCATTGGCTTTTATGTCTTGCTCAAGGGCGGTGACATCGACTTGGGCGGCGAAAAGCACGGCACTGAAACCACGCACGTAGAACCGGCGAAGCCGGCAGACGCTGCACCGGCTGCTGCTGCGCCAGCCCCGGCAACCCCAGCGGCTCCTGCCGCCGCGCCAGCGCCGGCCGTCAAATAAGCAAGCAGCGGTTCGCTCAAGCGGCCGGGTTGTCACCCGGCCGTTTCTTTTTGTGCTTGAGCTGAAGGCCGCAAGGGCATTGCCGGGTCCCGCCCACCCGACACATCAGCTGCCTAGAATGATCGCCCCACCAGCACAGAACGGCAGTACATGTCCCAGGGCCTTATTCGGATTCGCGGCGCGCGCCAGCACAACCTCAAGAACATCGACCTGGACATTCGCACCGGCGAGCTGACAGTGGTCACCGGCCCCAGCGGCTCCGGAAAGTCGTCCCTGGTGTTTGACACGCTGTTTGCCGAAGGCCAGCGTCGCTATGTAGAGACCTTCTCGGCCTACGCCCGCCAGTTCCTGGATCGCATGGACAAGCCGGCCGTGGACAAAGTCGAAGGCGTGCCTCCGGCCATTGCGATCGACCAGACCAACCCAGTCCGCAGCTCGCGCTCCACCGTGGGAACGATGACCGAGCTGAACGACCATTTAAAGCTGCTCTACGCGCGCAGCACCCAGCTCTTTGACTCGCAAACCGCCCAGCCGGTACGGCACGACTCGCCTGAATCGATTTACGCTGAACTGCTGGCCCGCGACCAAGCCCTGGGCTTGAGTGCTGATGCAGGCGCCCGCTATGTGCTGACTTTCCCGGTCGAGCTGCCGGGCAACACCAGCGCCGAAGAAGTCGCGCAATGGCTGTCGGCCAGCGGCTTCACACGCGTGCATGCCGAGCGAGAGGTCGCCTCCATCACCGGCCCGCACAAGCTGCTGGACGTGGTGGCTGACCGCTTTCGCCTCGGCTCGGTGGAAAAAGCCCGCGTGGTGGAAGCCATTGAAGTCGCCCTCAAGCGCGGCGGCCGGCTCAATGTCTACGTGCAAGCGGGCGAGCAGCCAGAAGAGATGTGGCGCTACTCCAGTGGCATGCATTGCCCCGAGAGCGACTTGCGCTACACCGAGCCCACGCCCTCGCTGTTTTCGTTCAACTCGGCCATGGGCGCGTGCGAGACCTGCCGTGGCTTTGGCCGCGTCATTGGTGTTGACATGGGGCTGGTCATTCCCAACGACAAGCTCACGCTGCGCTCGGGCGCCATCAAGCCCATGCAGACGCCGGCCTGGCAAGAAGCGCAAGACGACCTGATGCGCCACGCCGAAGCCGCTGGCATTCCCCGCGACACCGCTTGGTACAAGCTCACGCCCGAGCAGCAAGCCTGGGTCATCAACGGCTCGCCGAACTGGAACGGCAAATGGAACCAGCACTGGTTCGGCGTCAAACGCTTTTTTGAATACCTGGAAAGCAAGTCCTACAAGATGCACATCCGGGTGCTGTTGTCCAAGTACCGCAGCTACACGCCGTGCCAGACCTGCGGCGGCGCCCGCCTGAAAACCGAAGCCCTGCTCTGGCGCCTGGGCAGCAAAACAGCCGCCGACGCCGTGCTGCCGCCCGCCCAACGCTTCATGCCCGTGGGCGTGCAATGGAGCCGCAATCAGCTCGAAGCCCTGCCGGGCTTGTGCGTTCATGACTTGATGCAACTGCCGATCGACAAGCTGCGCCGGTTTTTTGATTCTGTGCTTCTCGCCCCCTCCCGCAGCGGTCAGGATCTTGCTCCCTCCCCCGCTGGGGGAGGGCAGGGGTGGGGGCAAGCGGCGGTGGATGGCGGCAACTCTCTCTCGGTAGAGAGCCCCCATCCCCCTTCGACAAGCTCAGGACAGGCCAAGCTCCCCCCAGCGGGGGAAGGAGCCAAGTCAAACACAGCCTCCGCAGGTCACTCGGTTGCCAACGGCGAGCAGCACGCCCTGCAATCCCTCTTCGAAGAAATCCAGACCCGCCTGAAATACCTGTGCGACGTTGGCATTGGCTACCTCACGCTCGATAGGCAAAGCCGCACCCTGAGCGGCGGTGAAGTGCAACGCATCAACCTCACCACCGCGCTGGGCACCTCGCTGGTCAACACCTTGTTTGTGCTGGACGAGCCGTCCATCGGCCTGCACCCGCGCGATATGAACCGAATCACCCAGGCCATGCACCGCCTGCGCGACGCGGGCAACACTCTGGTGGTGGTGGAACACGACCCGGCCGTGATGCTGGCCGCCGACCGCATGATCGACATGGGCCCCGGCCCCGGTGAAAAAGGCGGGCAGATCGTCTTTGACGGCACGCCCGACGAGCTGCGCCGCGCCGACACCCTGACCGGCGCCTACCTGGGCTCTCGCAAGCAAGTCGGCATGGGCTTTAAACGGGCCGTCACCGACAACACCCCTCGCCTGATTCTGGAAGGCGCGCGCGATCACAACCTCAAAAACATCAGCGTTGAATTTCCCTTGCAGCGCCTGGTCTGCGTCACTGGCGTCAGCGGCTCGGGCAAGTCCACGCTGATGCAGGACATCCTGGCCCCCGCGCTGCTGCGCCAGTTCGGCAAAGCCACTGAAACGCCGGGCGCCCACGACCGGCTGCTGGGCGCCGACCACCTGAACGACGTGGTGTTTGTAGACCAGTCCCCCATCGGCAAAACCGCCCGTTCCAACCCCGCCAGCTACGTGGGTGCCTGGGACGCAGTGCGCGAGCTGTTTGCGGTGTCGCCGCTGTCGCGTGAGCGGAGCTACACGGCATCCAAATTCAGCTTCAACAGCGGCGACGGCCGTTGCCCCACTTGCGGCGGCTCCGGCTTTGAGCATGTGGAAATGCAGTTCTTGAGCGACGTGTATTTGCGCTGCCCCGACTGCGACGGCCAGCGCTACCGGCCCGAGATTTTGGAAGTCACCATCGAGCGCCGCTACCCCGATGGCCGCGCCGCTGTGCTCAACGTGGCGGGCGTGCTGGAACTCACGGTGAGCGAGGCTTGCCAGCTCTTTACGCACGACCGCGAAGTGATCCGTGCCCTGCAACCCATCATTGATGTGGGCCTGGAATACGTCAAGCTCGGCCAGCCCGTGCCCACGCTCTCTGGCGGCGAAGCGCAGCGCCTCAAGCTCGCCGGCTTTTTGGCGGGCAACAGCACCACCAAAGGCAAAACCAAGCCCACGCTGGCCACCATGAGCCGCCAGCCGCTGGCGCTGCGCCAGCATCGCGGCACTTTGTTTTTGCTGGACGAGCCCACCACCGGCCTGCACTTTGACGACATCGCCAAGCTCATGCGCGCGCTGCGCAAGCTCATCGAAGCCGGCCATTCGCTGATCGTCGTCGAACACAACCTCGACGTGATCCGCTCGGCCGATTGGCTGATCGACCTCGGCCCCGAAGGCGGCGAAGGCGGCGGCCTGCTGGTCGCCCAAGGCACGCCCGAAGACGTGCGCGAACACCCCACCTCCCACACGGCCAAGGCGCTGCGCGAGTACGAAGAGTCCATGGGCCAGGTGCACCAAGTGCACGAAGGCCGTGCCGTCTACAAAGTCAACAAAGCGCGGCCGGTGCTCGCGCAAGAAATCCAGATCGTCAACGCCAGGGAAAACAACCTGCAAAGCCTGTCGGTCAACATTCCGCGCGGCAAGTTCAACGTCGTCACCGGCGTGTCGGGTTCGGGCAAGTCCACGCTGGCCTTCGACATCTTGTTCAACGAAGGCCAGCGCCGCTACTTAGAATCGCTCAACGCCTACGCCCGCTCCATCGTGCAGCCCGCAGGCCGGCCCGAGGTGGATGCGGTTTACGGCATTCCTCCCACTGTGGCGATTGAGCAGCGCCTGTCACGCGGTGGGCGCAAGTCCACCGTGGGGACCACCACCGAGGTGTGGCATTTCTTGCGGCTCTTGTACGTCAAGCTAGGCATTCAGCACTGCGTGCACGAAGGCGCGGCCGTCATGCCGCAAAGCGCCGAGAGCATTGCCGCACAACTGCTCAAGACCTATCGCGGCCAACACATCGGCCTGCTGGCGCCGCTGGTCATCAACCGCAAAGGTGTGTACACCGAGCTGGCCGATTGGGCGCGGCCGCGTGGCTACTCGCATCTGCGCATAGACGGCGAGTTCTTGCCAACGCAAGGCTTTCCGCGCATTGACCGCTTCAAGGAACACACGGTCGAGCTGCCGATTGCCGACATGCTGGTGCGCCCCGATAACGAGGCCGCGCTGCGCCAAGCCCTCAAGACCGCGCTCGAGCACGGCAAGGGTGTGGTGCACGTTCTCGGCCCGCTCGACGGCCTCAAAGCCGCCATGGCCAACGGCACATCCACCGCTGGCATCGGCCGCTTGCAAGCGTTCTCCACCAAGCGCGCTTGCCCGGTCTGCGCAACGTCGTACCCCGAGCTGGACCCGCGCCTCTTTAGCTACAACAGCAAGCACGGCTGGTGCCCCGACTGCGTGGGCACGGGCGTGGCCCTCACCCGCGAACAACGCAAAGTGTTCGACGACTCCGTGCGCGACGACGACAACAGCGGCCGCGAACAAAGCTTTGCCGAGCCCGACGCCGACGACGTGAGCGACAAAGTCTGCTCCACCTGCGCTGGCACGCGGCTGAACGCCCAAGCCCGCGGCGTGCGCCTGGGCCAAGGCTTTGCACCTGATTTATTCCCTCTATCCCCGGACTTACTCCCTCTCCCCCTGGGAGAGGGCAGGGGTGAGGGCACTCCCCGCTCCCTCCCCGTAACCACCCCGCGCACCCCCACCACCTGGGCCATCACCGACATCGCCAGCCTGAGCGTGACCGACATCCGCGCCTGGGCCGAGCAACTACAGCTCACCGGCCGCGACGCCGAAATCGCCCGCGACCTGCTGCCCGAGATCAAGAGCCGCCTGGAATTTTTGGAAGACGTGGGCCTGGGCTACCTCACGCTAGACCGTGGCGCGCCCACACTCTCGGGCGGCGAGGCCCAGCGCATCCGCCTGGCCGCACAACTCGGCTCCAACCTGCAAGGCGTGTGCTACGTGCTGGACGAACCCACCATCGGCCTGCACCCCCGCGATAACCAGATCTTGCTCAAGGCCCTGGGCCGACTCAGCGAGCGCGGCAACACCCTGGTGGTGGTCGAACATGACGAAGACACTATTCGCCGCGCCGACAACATCATCGACATCGGCCCCGGCGCCGGCTCACGCGGCGGCCGCGTGGTGGCCCAAGGCACGGCGGCAGACATTTCCGCCGCCCCCGACTCCCTGACCGGCCGCTACCTGCTGCACGCCATCAAGCACCCGCTGCAACCCCGCCGCGTCACCCTCGCGTCCCCCTCCCCCGAATTACCCCCTCTCCCCCTGGGAGAGGGCAGGGGTGAGGGCATCCCCGCTCCCAAGCCTCTGAGCAAAGCCAAACAAGCCGCCGCCAAAGCCCAGGCCCTCAAAGACGCCGCCGCCCAAGCCAGTGCCGAGCACAACGCCGCCCCCGTGGCTGCGAGCCCCTACACCCAGTGGCTGCGCCTGGGCGGCGCGCAACTGCACAACCTGCAAAACGTCAGCATCAACGTGCCGCTGTTCCGCCTGGTCGCCGTCACTGGCGTGTCGGGCTCGGGCAAATCAACGCTGGCGCGCGACGTGCTGCTGACCAACGTGCAAGCCGCCGTGGCCCAGCGCAGCAGCAAAGCCGGCCGTGACGCCGACGCCGCCGGCAAGCACCCCGCCTGGGTCGGTTGCGCCAGCCTGGACGGTTACCAAGCGGTGGACCGCGTGCTCGAAGTGGACCAAACCCCCATCGGCAAAACCCCGCGCTCCTGCCCCGCTACCTACATCGGCTTTTGGGACACCATCCGCAAAATGTTTGCCGAAACGCTGGAAGCCAAAGCCCGGGGCTATGCCGCCGGCCGCTTCTCGTTCAACACCGGCGAAGGCCGCTGCCCTACCTGCGAAGGCGCTGGCGTGCGCACCATCGGCATGAGCTTCTTGCCCGACGTGAAAGTGCTGTGCGAAACCTGCCACGGCGCCCGCTTCAACCCCGAGACCTTGGCGGTGACCTGGCGCGGCAAGAACATCGGCGAAGTGCTGCGCATGGAAGTCGACGAAGCCGTCGGCTTCTTCGCCGCCATGCCCGCCATCAGCCATCCGCTGCAACTGCTCAAAGACGTGGGCCTGGGCTACCTCACCCTGGGCCAGCCTTCACCCACGCTCAGCGGCGGCGAAGCGCAACGCATCAAGCTCGTGACCGAACTGAGCAAAGTGCGCGACGACATCACCCGCCGCGGCCAAAAAGCCCCGCACACCCTCTACGTGTTGGACGAGCCAACGGTCGGCCTGCACATGGCCGACGTTGAAAAACTCATCCACGTGTTGCACCGCTTGGTCAACGGCGGCCATAGCGTGGTCGTCATCGAACACGATCTGGATGTGATCGCGGAAGCCGACTGGGTGATTGACCTTGGGCCAGACGGCGGCAAAGCCGGCGGGCAAGTGGTGGCATCAGCACCGCCGGAAGAAGTGGTGCGCTTGAAGACCGCGACGGGGGTGGCGCTGCGGCCGGTGTTGGCGCGGGGGTGAACTGGGGCCACGCAAAAAAAAGGCCCTCGCGAAACTCGCAGAGGGCCAGACCACTGCCTGGTGTCACCACCAGCCAGCGTTGCTTACTTGGGCATGAGCACGGTGTCGATAACGTGGATCACGCCGTTATCGGCTGCGATGTCGGTTTTGACCACCTTGGCGTTGTTCACCATCACGCCACCGGTCGTGGAGATGGTTACCTCAGAGCCTTGAACCGTCTTGACCTTGCCGGCCTTCACATCGGCCGCCATGACCTTGCCTGGCACGACGTGGTAAGTCAGCACGGCCGTCAACTTCTTTTTGTCCTTCAACAGGGCGTCAAGGTCGGCTTTCGGAATCTTGGCAAAAGCCTCGTCAGTGGGCGCGAAAACGGTGAAAGGGCCTTTGCCTTTGAGCGTGCCGACCAAGTCGGCGGCACCCAAAGCAGTGGCCAGGGTTTTAAAGCTGCCGGCGGCCACAGCGGTGTCAACAATGTCGGCGGCCTGAGCAGACAGGGCCATGCCAAAAGCCAGGAAGGATGCGATGAGGGTCTTTTTCACGGGGACTCCAAAACTCGTAGTTCACAAGCCAAAAAAATGTTTGGCGCTACTGAGCGTAAAGCCGAATGCATGTCCAAGATAAATGAAGGGAGATTCCTAGCCCAGCATTGCAATGCTGGGGCGACGGCGCGTTAGCCCGGCCGAGGCCGTGTTGCGTTCCGTGTGGAACATCGGCGGTGCCTGCATTCGGCGGTTAACTCACTGCTGCCGCTCTCCTGCATGGTTGTGTAGCTCGTCGTAACGTCACCTTTGCGACGCCCGTCTAGGGCTTTCCCGCTTCACCGACTCCGCCCAAACGTGTTCAATACAGCAACCTTTTTCAGGAGCTGATCCCATGCGTCGTCGCCAACTCGTTCAACTCGCTGCAGCCGCCGTGGCTGCGCCCACTCTGACCGCTCAGGCGCAGAGCTTTCCCGCCAAGCCCATCAAGCTGGTCATTGCCTTTCCGGCCGGTGGCCCGACCGACATCACCATGCGGTCGTTGGCCGACAACGCCAGCAAGATCCTGGGTCAGCCGGTCGTGATTGAGAACAAGCCTGGTGCGGGCGGTTCGCTGCCGGCTGCGGGCCTGCAGACTGCTCAGCCTGACGGCTACACCTTGGCGCAAATTCCGCTGGGCGTGTTCCGCTTGCCGTACACCACCAAGATGAGCTGGGATCCGATCAAGGACATCAGCTATGTGTTGAACGTGACCGGTTATGCCTTTGGCTTGGTTGTGCCTGTGGATTCACCGATCAAGACCTGGGCGCAGTTTGTGGCCTGGGCCAAGGCCAACCCGGGCAAGCTCAGCTATGGCTCCACCGGCACCATGACCAGCCCGCACCTGACCATGGAGTTGATTGCTCAGCAGCTGGGCATTGAGCTGCTGCACGTCCCCTACAAGGGCAGTGCGGACTTGATGCAGTCGATCATGGGTGGCCAGATCATGGCGGCGGCCGACTCCACCGGTTTTGCGCCGCAGGTCGAAGCCGGCAAGCTGCGCGTGCTCAACACCTGGGGCGCCAAGCGCCTGCCGCGCTTCCCGGACGCGCCCACGCTCAAAGAGCTGGGCCTGGACCTGGTGCAGAACTCGCCGTTTGGCATTGGCGCGCCGCGCGGTACGCCGCCAGATATCGTCAAGCGCTTGCACGACGCCTTCAAGCGCGCGATGGAAGAGCCGAGTTATGTACAAGCGCTGGGCCGCTATGACATGGAGCCGAACTACATGAGCTCGGAAGGCTACGCCAAGTTCGCGCAAGACACGTTCTTGCGTGAGAAAGCTTTGGTCGACAAGCTGGGGCTGGCCAAGCCGTCTTGATTTTTAATCTGGGGCCGGCGAAGAGCCCCCATCCCGGCCTTCCCCCAGCGGGGGAAGGAGGAAGAAAAGGCCGCCCCGCTTTGCCTCCCGCCCCCTACTCACGCGTGGCCAGCAAGGCCGCCGCCACTTCCGCAAAACCGGCGCCGCGTTCTTGCCGCGTCACATAGCGCGGCGGGTGGGTTAGCTGCTCGGCAAAGCGGGCGATGTTGGCCACGCCGACTGAGTTGTCAAACGCTTCAAACATCAGCTGGTCGTTGGTCGAGTCGCCCACGAATGCCCATTCCTCTGTTTCCAGAGCCAATTCGCGGCCAAAGAGCTCGCGCACGATCCATTGAGCACTCTGCCATTTGTTGTGCTCGCCGTACCAGCCGTTGATGTGGATGGAACTCACGCTGGCGTGCATGCCTTCGCTTTGCATGAGAGCCACCACCTGGGTAATGCGCTCAGGCGGCAGGTGCGTGAATTCACTGTGGTCAATCGCCAGGTCGGTCTCGCGGCCGGGGCTGTCTTGTGCCAGCAGGGCGCCCGGCACTTCGCGCGCGATGCGCTGGCCGACGGCTTGCAGGCGGGCGTAATTAGCTTGGCGGGTGGCTTCGTCTTGTTGGTAAAGCCGACGTAACTTCTGGCTTGAGGGCAGAGCCTGCAAAGCGACGGAGCCGTTCTCCGCCACGATGGCGTCCACCGGCCACGTCAGCGCAAACGGTTGGCTCCAGCCCACTGGGCGGCCCGTGATGGCGATCACGCAGTAGCCTGCGGCGCGCAGTTGGTGCAAGGCCTGTAGTGCGTCAGGGGTGATGGCGCCTTCCGTGGTGAGCGTGTCGTCGATGTCGGTGAACACGCCGCGCACCCGGCGGCGGTCGGCCAGGGGCCAGTCTGTCAGCGCTTTCATGCGGGACTGACCGATGGGGCGGCTCTCTGATGCAACGCATACAGAGCCGGCGCACCCTCAGGCAACTTTTCCAATTCCCAGCGCTGTTGGTGAAAGGCTGCTACCGCCGGCCGGTGGGCGATCGACACCAGCGCGCCACCGGCCGCCTGCGTTTGCGCCAGCAAGCGTTGGTACAGCGTGTGCTCAGCCGCTTCGTCCAGGGCGCTGGTGGCTTCGTCGGCAAATATCCATTGCGGTTTTTTCAGCAGCACGCGGGCAATCGCCAAGCGTTGCGCTTCGCCGCCCGAGAGTTTTTGGCTCCACGCGTCTTCGTCGTCCAGGCGGGTGATGAGTTGCGGCAGCAGGGCGTCCGTCAGGGCTTGCTGCAATTGGGCATCGCTGTAGTCGCTAGCCGGTTGTGGATAGGCCAGCGCTTCACGCAGGCTGCCGTCGGGAAAGTAGGGCCGCTGCGGAATGAACATGGCGTTGGCGGGCAGTTGCGCCTGTCCCCGGCTGAAAGGCCAGATGCCGGCAAAGGCGCGGAACAGCGTGGACTTGCCACTCCCCGACGGGCCTTTGACGAGCACGCTGTCGCCGGGCCGCGCGGTCAAGCTCAGATCGCTCAACAGCGTTTGGCCCGAGGGCAGACCCAGGCTGAGGTGGCTGGCTTGCAGCTCGTGCGGCGCTGGTGCGGTGTCCGTTCGCTCAGGCAACATGGCCAGTTGCGCGGCGCTGGTGTGCGTCGCCATGTGTGCGTCAAAGTTGGTCAGCCGGTCGGTGGTGGCGCGCCAGGCAGCTAGCGTGCTGTAGTTGTCTACGAACCAGCTCAGCGAGTCTTGCACGCGCCCAAACGCGGAGGCAACTTGCATCAACTCCCCGAGTTGAATCGCACCGCTGAAAAATCGCGGGGCCGACACGATGAAGGGAAACACCGTGGCCGCTTGGCCAAAGAAGTTGGTGAACCAGACCAGGCGCTTTTGCGCGCGGATCAAGTTCAGGTAATTGCTTAGCACATTCGAAAAGCGCAGGTCCAGGTGCTGGCGCTCCACGGCCGCGCCACGGTCCAGCGCAATCGCTTCGCTGAACTCGCGCACGCGCACCAGGTGGTGGCGAAAGTCGGCTTCGTAGCGCTGCTGAAAAAAGTTCAGCTTGATCTGCGGCCGGCCAATGTAGTGCGTGGCCACGCTGCCGGCCGCGCAGTACAGCACTGCCATCCAGACCATGAAGCCGGGGATGCTGTAAGCCTCGCCGCCCAGCGTGAAGGCATAGGCGCCTGACAAGCTCCACAAAATGCCGACGAAGCTCAGCAGCGTCACCAGCGCGTTTAGGAGGCCCATGCTCAGCGACACGGTGTAGCTGGTGAACAGGTTCAGGTCTTCCTGGATGCGCTGATCCGGGTTGTCGGGCGGCGCGCCGTCGGTCGAGGTGCCGTAACGGGCCAGCTCGAGCGTGTAGAACGCATGGTTGGACAGCCAGCGCCCCAGGTAGTGGCCGGTCATCCAAGTGCGCCAGCGCAGCTCCAGCAGTTGCGTCAAATAAAAGCGGTAAACCGCGATCACGATGAATGCAAACGCCAGGTAGGCAAAGCGGCCCAGCTCGCGCCAAAAAACGGCCTCGTCTTTGTTTTGCAGCGCGTCGTAAAACAGCCGGTTCCAGTCGTTGAGCAACACCAGCATGTAGACGGCGGCCAAGTTCAACGCCACGATGGCCGCGAACAAGCCGCGCGCTTTCCATTTGTCGTCAGACTGAAAGTACGGCAACGACAGGGCCCAGACTTGGCGTGCAAAAGCTTTGGCGTCGTGCAACTTTTGGCCCCAGCGGCTGCGCGGAGGCAAGGCGTTGTCGGGTGCGGCGGCGTTCATGCGTTGGCTTTCAGAGGGGCTAAGGCTTGCGCCAAAAAGCGTTGATGGCCGCGCGCGCGCAACTCACACGCCGGGCAGGTGCCGCAGCCATAGCCCCAGGCGTGGCGGTGCTCGCGGTCGCCCAGGTAGCAGGTGTGGGTGTGCTCGACGATCAGGTCCACCAGCGGCTGCCCGCCCAGCGAGTGCGCCATGGCCCAGGTGTCGGCCTTGTCGATCCACATCAGCGGGGTGTCGATCAAAAAGCGCTTGTCCATGCCCAGCGACAGGGCCAGTTGCATGGCTTTGATGGTGTCGTCACGGCAGTCGGGGTAGCCCGAAAAATCGGTTTCGCACACGCCCGTGACCAGCACCTGCAAGTCGCGCCGGTAGGCCAGCGCGGCCGCCAGGGTGAGGAACAGCAGGTTGCGCCCCGGCACAAAGGTGTTGGGCAGGCCCGAGCTTTCCATCTTGAAGGCGACGTCGCGTGTGAGCGATGTCTCGCTGACTTGCCCAAGCACACCCAGGTCCAGCAAATGGTCTTGGCCCAGGCGCGGCGCCCAGGCGGGGAACTGCTGGCGAATTTCGCTGAGTACTTTCACGCGAGCGTCCAGCTCCACGCTGTGGCGCTGGCGGTAGTCAAAGGCCACGGTTTCCACGCGCTCGTAGCGGCTCAGCGCCAAGGCCAGGCAGGTGGTGGAGTCCTGGCCGCCGGAAAACAAAACAAGGGCAGAGTTGTGCATGGGGGTGAGCTGAAAAGAGCGGGTAGAAAAGAGCGGCTGCAGAAAGTCAGCGCTGGGCTGCGTATGATTCTATTGAGCGCCGCCGGCGCAGAGGAGAGCCAGATGCCGTCCATGTTGTTGAGGGGTTTTTCTGTGAGTCGTTTGAAGGCCTGCGCCCAGGCGTTGGCCTTGGCAAGCCTGTTGGCCGCGCCCATTGCCCACGCCGAGCAAGTCGGTGCGGTGGACACCGCGTTCCAGTGGCTGGGCCCGGACCACAAGGTGGCGGTCGAGGCGTATGACGACCCCCGCGTCAAAGGCGTGACTTGTTATGTGTCGCGTGCCAAGACGGGTGGCATCAAAGGCGGGCTGGGCTTGGCCGAAGACAAGGCCGAAGCCTCCATTGCCTGTCGCCAGGTCGGCCCCATCACCTTCACCGGGCCGCTGCCCCAGCAAGAAGAGGTCTTCAGCGAACGCATGTCGATCTTGTTCAAAAAGCTGCGCATCGTGCGCATGGTCGACAAGGCCCGCAACGCGCTGGTTTACCTCACCTATTCAGAGCGCTTGATTGAAGGCTCGCCCATGAACAGCGTGACCGCCGTGGCGGTGGACCGGGCGGTGGCGATTCCGGTGAAATAAGCTTTAGCCCTGCCCGCTGGCGCCCACCACGCGGCGCCAGTTGCCTTGGGCGTCGTGCAAGAAGCGGCCGATGCTTTCTTCCACGGCCGGCAGCAAGCGGCCGCGCTCACTCCCCAGGGCGGTCCAGCGTCTGTCTTGTGTGTGCGGCTCGTGCAGGCGCACGGCCTCTACGTCGAGTTGCGCAGCGTTGGCCAGCAGCAGCGCAAAAGCGTGCCAAGATATTTGGCCCTGGTTGCTCAGGTGCCACAGGCCGGTGGCGCCGTCGATCAGCAGGTCCAGCGCGGCGTGGGCCAAGTCCGGCACATAGGTGGGCGACACGGTGTCTCCGCTGGCGTGCACTGGCCGGCCACGAGCCAGCGCTTGCAGCGTGCCGTAGGCAAAGTTGTGCACGTCCCACGGACCAAAAAAGGCGCTGGTGCGAATGACCAACGAGCGCGGACAGGCCGCCAAGATGCGCCGCTCGGCCTCGGCCTTGCTGTGGCCGTAGGTGCAGCGCGGATCCACCGCGTCACTCTCCAGCAGCGCCCGGCCGAGACGGCCGCTGAATACCAAATCCGACGAAAAGTTCAGGCAAGGAATGCCCTGTTCCTGGCAAGCCTGGGTCAGCAGGGCCGCGCCTTCGGTATTTTCACGAAAGCAGCGTTCGCTCTCGCGCCCGGCCTGGTCCACCCGCACATAGCCTGCGGCATTGACGACGGCCCAGGGCTTGTAGGTGCGCAAGGCCGCGGCCACCGAGGCTGGGTCGGCAATGTCCAGGTCTTGCCGTCTGAGCAAGTCGTGGTCCAGGCCGCGTACATGGCAGATGCGTGAAAACGCCTGACCCAGTGTGCCGCTGGCGCCGGTGATCAACAAGCGCCGAGGCGAGCCCACGGCGCGCAGCTTGGCCGGCCTGGGCGGGGGCCGGTAAAAGCGCTCTTCGCGCGTCCACCAACCGGCGCGATCCAGCACGGGGTGGTCATAGTGGCCGGTGTGGGCCAGTGCGCTGGCCGCATGCGCCAAGGCGGTGGGGCGCGGTGGGTCGGAACGCACGTCGAATGCGCCGGGCTCGTAAAAGCCGTGGTGGCGCGTCAAGAGCGAGTTCCAGTCCACCGCCCCCAGCAGTGACCAGACCGTCACGGCGCGCAGGTCCACCCCGTCCCGCCGCAGGTTTTGCGCGGCTTGCCAGACCTGCATCAGCCAGCGCAGCTGTTCGTCGCGGCTGCAGCCGTGGTGGGCTTCGGTCACGGCCAGCGGCAGGCGGTAACGTTCCCACGCTTCGCGCAGCCGCGCCTCAGGGCCAATCTGGCTGGCGGGCAAGTGGCTGCGTACCGCTTCCACGTCCACATAGCGGTGGTGCTCGGTGTCGTTGAGCCAGAAGCCGGGGTAGTGCTGCAAGCGGTGGTCTAAAAAGCGCTCGCTGGTGAGGTAGTGGTTGATGCCGATGATGTTGGGCGCGCAGTTGGCGGCAGCCAGATCGGCCAGGGCTTCGGGCGTGATGCCCGCTTTGACAAAAGCCGCGTGCCAAGAATGCTCCGGCGTGAGGCGGCCGCACAGCAAGTCCAGGCTTAGCCAGCGTCGCTCGTTCTCGTAGTCGGCCTGGTATTGCAACTCGGGCGTGCCAAAAGCCTTGCCCAGGTCTTCGGTCTGCACCAACTGCGCTGCGGGCTTGACGTGGCGAATGGCCTGCATGGACAGCACCACCGCCTGGCATTGGTGAAACAGCGCCCGCAAGAAAGTGCCCACGTCGCGCCCATGCGGGTACCAGTGGCCGTACAGCCCTGAAAAACGCGCGGTGGTGAGTGGCTCGTTGATCGGCGTGTAGTGGGTGATCCAGGGGTAGCGCTTGGCTACACGGGCAGCATGTGCCGCCACATGCTCGGGAAAAGCCGGGTCCAGCAGGCTGGTGTAAGCGGGGCCGCTGCCGTGGTGAATCAAGCCGGCGATGACGTTCACGCCCAACTCGCGCAGCCGCCCCAGGCGTTCGTCGTGCCAGCGCCAGTCGCACTGGCCGGGCTGATCCGGGGCCACGGTTTCCAGCAGCACCGGGTAACGCAGGCTGCGAATGCCGAGCGCTGCTATGCGGCCCAAGTCGCCCAGGCGGCCTTGGTGGCCGGTCTCCACCAGTTGGTTGCGGAACTCGTCACCCAGGCGGACCACGGTGCATTCCAGGCCGCCCCACAGCTCCAGCGGCGGGCGGGTCAAAGAGGAAGAGTCGGGGGAATGTGCAAACGTCATGAACGGCGGGAGTTCGTGAACGGGCAGGTTGGCGCGCCGCAAAAAAGGGCAACGCCAACCATCGGCGCGGCAAAGATCGATCAGGCTTCTTCAGCCATGCCTTCTTGCTCTTCTTCGAACTTGGTCATGAGTTCTTCTTTGCGACTCTCCAACTCTTCCCGCATGGCCACCAAGTCCAGCCGGGTTTGCCGGACTTTGGGGAACAGCTCGGTGCGCTCTTCCTTGACGTGGTGGTCGATGTACTCGCCCAGCACCAGTACGCGGGCGTCAAACATCTCGTCGCCTTCGTCCATGCTGCGGATCTGCTCAATCAGGTCTTTGGCGCTGGCGTGTTCGACCATGGCTTCGTTCAGCAGAGCGTTGTCTTTGATGGCGCCGCGCGCAGCCGGGTAGAAAATTTCTTCTTCAATCTGCGTGTGCACCATCAGCTCCATGCAGATGCGCTGGGCCAGTTCGCGCTTCTTGGCAGTGGAACGGCCCCGGCCTTCGCTGAGCGTGCGAAAGTCGTCGAACATTTTTTTCACAGCCTTGTGGTCTGCGTCCAGCAGGTCGCAGGCGTCTTTGGCGCGCGGGCTTTTGCGGGCCGGCGCCTTGGCGGCGATGGTCTTCTTGGCGCTGGCGGGGGCTTTCTTGGCGGCGGTTTTGGTGGCCATGGTCTTTCCTCGTGAGGTGCCTCGTGGGGTGGATGGAGGGCCAATCCAGACGGCGGTAACCACGAAAAAAATCGGCTCACCACCGCCCTGGCCAGAAGTCACTTTCCCATTGGCGCGGCCCAGCCACCTGTCCAGAGATAACGCGAAGGTGTGTAGGACTGAGGCCGCGAGAAAGGGGTGGCAAAGAGCGATGGCGCCGGCATGCCGGCAAGGGTCAGGTCGAGAGGGGCAGCGTCAAGCCGGTCTGCTGGCCGTCGCGGCTGAGCGTGACCGATTCGGCCTGGGCCAGCACCTGCACGTCGTGCCAGGTCAGGGTGCGGTAGTCGTCACTGGTGGGGTTGTCGGCCGAGCGTTCGGCGGGCTGCAGCGCAATCGTCAGGGTCACGCTGCCGGCTTGCACGCGGGCGCTGATCACCAGGTCGCTCGGGCCGCTGGCGGTGTCGCTCAGGGCGATCAAGACGGTAGGCAGCACGCTGCGCAAGGCGGTGCAGGACACGCGTGCATCCAGCTCGCCCGTGCGGTTGACCAATGAAAAACCGCGAAAGCGCAGGCTGGTCGCCAGCAGGCTCAGGCACTGCGCCACGCCGTCGTTCACCGCGACGGAGCTGCTTTGGCCAGGCTGGCGCGGGGACAGCCAGCTCATCAGGTCCAGGCACGAGTCCGCAGCGCTGCGCGACAGGTTGCCAATGCTTTGGCAGTTCTCGCGCAGGCCAGGCAGGTTCAAGGGGTTGCTGTCCAAGCGCCGTTCCATCAATGCGGCCAACATGCCGATCGGCTGAAACTCGCCGACCATGTGGTGCCGCAGCGTGGGGGTGAGGCGACGCAGCAAGGCATAGCGCGAGGACTCCTCAAGGGCTTGGGGCGATGCGGCGGGCAAAGTGGCGTCTGGCATGGCGGTGAGTGAATCTCTTTATAAAAAGCAAAAAGGCCGTTAGGGTGCAGTTGTGGTGCCGTTGGGTGCCCTGAAGGGGCCGTCAAGGCCGCTCTGCAACTGTAGCTGCCGTCCAGACAGCTGCGGCGTTTAACGGCTTGGCTGCATGGTAACTACGGATCAGTTCCCAGCACGCGGCACAGGCCAAGAAACTACTTTTCGACACCGCGGTCACACTTGTTTCAATGCATGAGTTGGGCGGCTTCAGGGCATTTGTCGGTGCTAAAGTCGCTCGCCTTGGCCCACGCATGGCCCTTGAAAAACACAATGATTTATCTGGTTGAAGACAACGATGTGCTGCGCAGCAGCCTGATCACGCTGCTGGCCGAAGTGGCGCAGCTGCAAGTGGCCGGCTCGGGCAGTACCGAGGCTGAGGCCACCGACTGGTTGCACGCACAAGGTCAGGCATGGCGCCTGGCCGTGGTCGATTTGTTCTTGTTGCAAGGCAGCGGCCTGGGCGTGTTGACCAGCTGCAGACAACGGCAGCCCTGGCAAAAGATCGTGGTGCTGACCAACTACGCCACGGCCGACATTCGCCGCCGTGCGCTGGCCCTGGGCGCGGATGCGGTGTTTGACAAAGCCCACGAGCTCGACGACTTCTTGGATTACTGCGGCCAGCTCGGTGCTGCGGCCGTGGCCAGCGCGGGCTAGGTCGGGCTAGGTCGGGCTCAGCTGTGGCTGGGCCCAGCAAGTGCCCTGCTAAAGTCGCCCGATGCCTTCACCCCAGTTCATCGAGCAACACCAAGAAGATCGCGACGCCGTCAAGGCCGAGTTGCTGCAAGGCTTGTTGGCCCCCGCTGCACACGTTGCCGCCAAGTACCTGTACGACGCGCTGGGCTCGCGCCTCTTTGAAGCCATCACCGAGCTGCCCGAGTACTATCCCACCCGCACCGAAGCCGCTATTTTTGCGGCCCACGCGCCCGCCATGGCCGCGCACATGCCGGCGGCCGCCACGCTGGTGGATTTGGGCGCCGGCAATTGCCAAAAAGCCGCGCAGTTGTTTGAGGTGTTCAAGCCCGGGCGTTATGTGGCGGTGGATATTTCGGTGTCGTTTTTGCGCAAGGCCTTGCAGGCCCTGCAAGCCCAACACCCCACGCTGCCCATGCTGGGCCTGGGGCTGGATTTTTCCAGCCAGCTGACCTTGCCGCCCGAAGCTGGGCCCGGTCCGCGCGTGCTGTTTTACCCGGGTTCGAGCATCGGCAACTTTTCGCCCGGTGAGGCGCTGACTTTCTTGCGCCAAGCCCATGGCGCCTGCGAAGGCGGCGGCTTGCTGATTGGCGTGGACTTGCGCAAGAGCGCCGCCATTTTGGAGCCGGCTTATGACGACGCGCTGGGCGTCACCGCCGCTTTCAACCGCAACTTGCTGTGCCACCTCAACGCGATCACCGGCAGCGACTTTGCTTTGGCTGATTGGCGCCATGTGGCTTGGTTCAACAGCGCCGACTCCCGCATTGAAATGCACTTGGAAGCGGTGCGCGCAGTCACGGTGCGCTGGCCCGGTGGCGAGCGCCAATTCAAACAAGGCGAGCGCATCCACACCGAGAACTCCTACAAATGGCAAACCACCGACTTTGCCGACCTGCTGGTGGCGGCAGGCTTTAACGGCCCGCAGTGCTGGACCGACGAGCGCGGCTGGTTCGCCGTGTTCTGGGCCCAGGCTTAAAGCATGGGGCAGGGCCGCATCGTCATCGTCAGCCCGGCGCTGGCCGACGCCAACAACGGCAACTGGCAAACCGCCCGCCGCTGGCAGCGCTTGCTGGCCCCGGCCGAGAGTCGCATCGTCAAGCAGTGGCCGGACGCGCAAGCCAGCGCACAGGACACCGTCATGCTGGCCCTGCATGCGCGTAAGTCGGCCGCGTCGATTGCGGCCTGGGCTGAGCGCTCGGGCGCCAGCGCCAACGTGCCAGGTCTGGCCGTTGTGCTGACCGGCACCGACTTGTACAGCGACATTGCCCAGCACGAAGACGCCCAGCGTTCTTTGCAGTTGGCCAGCCGGCTGGTGGTTTTGCAAGAGCTGGGCGCGCAAGCCTTGCCCGCTGCGCTGCGTGGCAAGACGCAAACGATTTTCCAGTCCACCACGGCGCGGCAGACGCTGCCCAAAAGCCGCGAGCGCGTGCGCGCGGTGATGGTCGGCCATTTGCGGGCTGTCAAAGACCCGGCCATCTTGTGGGCGGCGGCGCGCTTGCTCCAAGGCGCAGGCATTGCGATTGACCACTTGGGCGATGCGTTGGAGCCTGCCTTGGGCGGAGAAGCCCGGGCCACCGCCGCGGCCTGTTCGCACTACCGCTGGTTGGGTGGGCAAGCGCACGAGGCCACGCGCCGGCGCATCCAGCGCGCCCATGTGCTGGTGCACACCAGCCGCATGGAAGGTGGCGCCCACGTCATCATGGAAGCGCTGCGCAGCGGCACGCCGGTGCTGGCCTCGCGCATTGACGGCAACGTCGGCATGCTGGGTGCTGACTACCCCGGCTACTTTGAGCCGGGCGATGCGGTTGGTTTGGCGGCCTTGCTGCGGCGTTTTATCCAAGGGCTGCGCGAAGACGCCTCGGGCGACAATGCCAGCTCCTGGCTGGCCAGCCTGCACCGCCATGGCGCTGAACGCGCCCCGCTGTTTGCCCCCGAGGCCGAACGCGCCGCGCTCCGACAACTGGTGCTCGCATTGCAGTCCTGACTTGCTGTGTACCGCGCTCTTTTTTGCGCGAGATTTTTAAGAAACTGACAGGCTTACTCCATGCAATCCCCGGAACAACCGGTTCTTCGTGACATCGTGCTGGTCGGCGGTGGCCACAGCCATGTGGGCGTGCTCAAGAAATTTGGCATGAAGCCGCAGCCCGGCGTGCGCCTGACTGTTATTTGCCGCGACACCCACACGCCTTACTCGGGCATGCTGCCGGGCTATGTGGCTGGGCATTACAGCTATGACGACGTGCACATTGATTTGCGCACGCTGGCCGAGTTTGCCGGGGCGCGTTTTTTCAAAGACGAGGTGGTGGGCCTGGACCGCGCCCAGGGCAAGGTGCTCTGCGCCAACCGCCCGCCCGTGCCGTACGACCGGCTGTCCATCAATATTGGTTCGAGCCCGCAGATGCGGCAAGTGCCCGGCGCTGCCGAGCATGCCGTGGCGGTCAAGCCGATTCACCAGTTCAACGAACGCTGGCTGGCACTGCTGGCCCGCGTGCGCGTGCACACCGGCAAGCTGCGCATTGGCCTGGTGGGTGCGGGCGCGGGCGGCGTGGAACTCACGCTGGCCATGCAGTACCGGCTGCGGCGCGAAGTACGCGCCCTGGGCCGTGATCCGAACGAGTTGGCTTTTCACTTGTTCACCAGCGGCGAGCAGATTCTGCCCACGCACAACGCGCGCGTGCGCCGCATGTTCGAGCGGGTGCTCTCTGATCGGCAAGTGGTGGTGCACACCAACAGCGCGGTGACGCAAGTGGCGCAAGGCGGCTTATTCACCGCCAGTGGCGACCGCTATGAAATGGACGAAGTGGTCTGGGTCACGCAGGCCGGCGGCGCGGCCTGGTTGCAAAAGACCGACCTAGCTTTGGACGAAGGCGGCTTTATCCGCGTCAACGACCACTTGCAAAGCGTCAGCGACCCACTGGTGTTTGCGGCGGGCGATGTGGCCAGCTTTGAGAGCCGACCGCTGGAAAAAGCCGGCGTATTTGCGGTGCGCCAAGCCAAGCCGCTGGCCGACAACCTGCGCCGCAGCGTGGCCGAGCAGCCGCTGGTGGCCTACCGGCCGCAGCGGCACTGGCTGGCGCTGATCAGCACGGGCGACCAACACGCCGTGGCCTCACGCGGGCCGCTGGGCTGGCAGGGCGACTGGTTGTGGCGCTTGAAAGACAGCATTGACCGGCGCTTCATGCAGAGCTTTTCGACCTTCCCGGCCATGAGCGCTGGGATGACTTCCAGCGCGCCCGCCACCGGTGTGGCGTTGACAGCCGAAGAAAGCACGCAAGCCATCTCGGCCATTGCCATGCGCTGCGGCGGCTGCGGTGCCAAGGTCGGCGCCACCGTGCTGTCGCGCGCGCTAGGTGCCTTGAACCCGGTGGAGCGCGGCGACGTGCTGATCGGCCTGCACTCGCCGGATGACGCCGCCGTGGTGCGCGTGCCGCCGGGCCAGGCGATGGTGCACACGGTGGACTTTTTCCGCGCCTTCATTGACGACCCCTACATTTTTGGCAAGGTCGCGGCCAACCACGCGCTGGGCGATGTGTTTGCCATGGGCGGGCAGGCGCAAACCGCCACGGCCATTTGCACCGTGCCATCGGGCCTGGAAGCCAAGGTTGAAGACGTGCTGTTCCAGATGATGACCGGCGCGGTCGAGGTGCTCAACGATGCAGGCTGTGCCTTGGTTGGCGGCCACACCGGCGAAGGCAAAGAGCTGGCGCTGGGCTTTGCCATCAATGGCCTGGTGCCTGAGACGCTCAAGGGCGTGATGGTCAAGGGCGGCATGAAGCCCGGCGACGTGCTGCTGCTGACCAAGCCGATCGGCACCGGCACCTTGTTTGCCGCGCATGCGCGGCTGCAAGCCAAGGGCCGCTGGATTGATGCGGCGCTGGCCTCCATGGTGGTGTCTAACCGGCAGGGCGCGCAGTGCCTGCAAGCCCACAGCGCTACGGCGTGCACCGACCTGACGGGCTTTGGCCTGCTCGGCCATTTGGTGGAAATGACCCGCCCCTCCGGTGTGGACGCTGAGATTGACCTGAACGCCTTGCCTTTGCTCGAAGGCGCTGCGCAGACGGCGGCGGCCGGTATCTTGAGTTCGCTGCAACCGGCCAACGTGCGTTTGCGCCGTGCCCTGCGCAACCAAGAAGAGGCCGTGACGCACCCGAATTACCCGCTGTTGTTTGACCCGCAAACCGCGGGCGGCCTGCTGGCCAGCGTGCCGGCCGCCAAGGCTGATGCTTGTGTGGCCGCGCTCAAAGCGCTGGGCTATGGCCACACGGCGGTGATAGGCCGCATCACGGCGCAGGGCGATGCGCTGGCCCCGGTCGTTTTGAAGTTTTAGGCTCCCGCGCCCAAGTTCCAGTTGATGCCTTCGCAGCTGATGTTTTTGAACCAGCGCTTGGGTGGGGCCAGGCAATGCATGTGGAACTGGTTGCTGGCCGTGAAGTCCGACAAGAAGTAAGACCGCAAGACGTTCTTGCGGTGCGGCACCAGCGCCACGTTACGGGCCATTTCGCAGCGCATATTACCCAGGCAGTCGTTGGCTTGCTTCATGCTGTTGAACATGTGCACCGTAAAACGCGGCTCGGTCCGACCGTCTTCCAGGCCAATACCGACGGCGCAGCCTTTGCCACTCACGGGAGGCAGGTCTTCGAGTTGGGCCAGGAAATTGATCTCGGCCAGCAGCAACTTGTAGAACCAGTCACCGACCAGGCCTTCGCAGTCGTAGTAGTGGTACTTGATCTGCTTGATTACCGGCTTTTTCAGCGGCATGTTGCCGGGGCCCAGCAAGAGCATGGGCTGCGCGCCGGAGGTGGGGCCCAGGTCCGGCAGGACAAAGGCCTCGTGGTCAGGCCCCGGCTCGTCGGCGCAGCCGCTCAGCAGCAGCGCAAGCGTGACCAGGGTTGCGCGAAAAAGAAGGGGAAGGCGCATCAGGCTTTTCAGAGGTGTTCTGGCGCGATTATGGCCAAGCTCAGCAGGCGCCGGCCATGCCACAGGCTCAAGCCTTGTAGAAAGCTTCGACCCGGCCCTTGAGCTTGATGGTCAGCGGCTGGCCCTTGCGGTCCAGCGCCTTGCCGGCAGGCACCTTGATCCAGCCTTCGCTGATGCAGTATTCCTGCACGTCAAAGCGTTCTTTGTCATTGAAGCGGATGCCAATGTCATGCTCAAACACCGCGGCCACATGGTGCGGGCTTTTGGCGTCCACGCTCAGGCGGTCGGGCAGGGGCGGCAGGGACGGTTGTGGGTTGGTAGGGGCGTTCATGCCGCTATTGTCTCAGCCCGGCAGGGCTACCTGGCTGCAAGACCCGACAGCCGCTCTAGCCCCGGGCCTACTGTCGGGTTGGCCGTCTCCGCCTAGGCTGGCGTAAGTGGGAATGGTGGGGAATAAGGGGGAATATGGGGGGATCTCAAGAGATGGGCAATTCGGCGCGCGTAAAGATAGGCATCAAGATGGGCGCCAAAAGCGGCTCGGCCGGTGTGTCTGGCGGTGAAGGGCATCGGCTCTTGTGTGTCTGCCAGTAACCGTTTTCGGCTGTGTTCCAAGGCGCGGACGGCTCGTCTGTAAGCCTGGACTCACCTGCTTACGGTTGTAGGCGCGATTCGAACAGACGTGTCGGATGAGTCCTACTAGCATCCATGCCAACGCTGAGTCCGGCTTCGGACCCCGTGGTTTTTTTCCGCGGCGAGTGGCGTTATCGCCGCCCTGAAAGCACGGACCCGCCTACCCGGCCGGGTTCTGGTTCATGGGGCAACTCTTGACAGACAAGGCCGCTATTCGCCGCCTGGAACCTACCCTTCAAAAACCATGTCCCTGAGCCATCACCACTCCATTTCATCTCGCTCCCGTCAGACCCAACCCACCGCCAGCCGCGCCCTGCGGCCTTGGCGTTCTGCCCGAGCCCACGCGCTGGCCGCTGCCGCCGGGCTGTGCCTGGCCCAAGCCGCAGGCGCTGCCGAAGTCGCCCCGTATTTCCAAAGCTGGAGCCCGGACTCGATGCTGCAGGCCAAGCAATCGTTTGGCATGAACAGCGCCACGCTGGCCTTTGGCATTACCCGAGGCACGTGCTTGCTGGACGCGTCGCTGACCAGCAAGCTGCCCGATGCCAAGAACTTCACCAATGCTGGCGGCAAGCTGATCGTCTCCATGGGCGGCGCTGACGGCGTTTACGCAGAAGTTTCCTGCACCGACGACCAGCTCTTTGCGCTGGTGGAAAAACTCATGCTGGACGCAGGCACCCGCCGCATTGACTGGGACGTGGAAGGCTCGCAACTGCTTAACACCGACGCCACCGCCCGCCGCAACCGCGTGCTGGTGCGCCTGCAAAACAAATACCCCGATCTCTACACCTCGTTCACCATGCCGGCCTGGTTCTACGGCCTGAGCGCCGCAGGCGTGGCCGTGGTGCGCGATGCGGCGGCTGCCG
The DNA here is from genome assembly GCA_040400935.1 of Polaromonas sp. Lineage (GTDB taxonomy): Bacteria > Pseudomonadota > Gammaproteobacteria > Burkholderiales > Burkholderiaceae_C > Polaromonas. The sequence continues at coordinate 104,391 of JBBAPH010000009.1, read as the reverse complement.
GCGTGCGCGTGAGCATGGTCAACGCCATGACCATGTCTTTTGGCGCCAACAACATCCAGACCATGATCAGCCCGCCCACGCTGGCGCAAGCGTCCATCGTGTCCCTGCAGGCCACAGCCGCGCAGATCGCCAAGATCTACCCGGCCAAGACGCCCGCGCAGATCAACGCCATGATGGGCATGACGCCCATGATCGGCACCAACGACGACTTCACCGTTTTCACCCTGGCCGATGCGCAGACCGTGGCCAACTTCGTGAAAGCCAACGGCATTGGCCTGCTGTCGTACTGGTCGTACCAGCGCGACGTGGCCCAAGGCTCGGCCGGCATGACACCGCTCAACGTCTACAGCGGCGTGACGCAGAGCAACGCGCAGTTTTTGAAAATCTTCCAGACGGCATCTGGCGCCGTGTCGGCACCGGCCCCAGCGCCCGCTCCAGCCCCCGCGCCGGCTCCTGCACCTGCACATGCACCTGCACCTGCACCAGTGTCCCCCGCCCCCGCACCGGCCAGCTGCACCTTTGCTGCCTGGGTCGGTGGCAAGTCTTACGTGGCGGGCAACGTGGTGAGCTACGGCGGCAAGCTGTACATCGCCAAGTACGCCAACCCGGGCTACAACCCGACCATCAGCACCTACTACTGGGCGCCTTATGCCTGCGCAGTGGCACCCGCTCCAGCTCCTGCACCTACACCGGCACCGGCTCCCGCGCCGGCGCCAGCGCCTGCACCCGCTCCGGCACCCACCACCTGCAGCTCGACAGCCTGGGTCGGCGGCAAGTCGTATGTGGCGGGCAACGTGGTGAGCTACGGCGGCAAGCTGTACATCGCCAAGTACGCCA
>JBBAPH010000009.1:51891-103454 GCA_040400935.1 Polaromonas sp. | reverse complement strand
CGGGCAACGTGGTGAGCTACGGCGGCAAGCTGTACATCGCCAAGTACGCCAACCCTGGATACGACCCAACCATCAGCACTTACTACTGGGCGCCTTACACCTGCAACGTGGCCATGGCACCCGCCCCAGCGCCAGCACCTGTACCGGTCTGCACGGCGACGGTCTGGCGGCAAGGCCAGAGCTACGCGGCCGGCGCGGTGGTGTCGTACAACACGGCGTACTACTACGCCAAGTACGCCAACCCGGGCTACAACCCGACCATCAGCACCTACTACTGGGCGGCTAAGTCCAGCTGCTGATCGTCAGCACCAGCGCTTGAATCGGCAGCCTGATTCAAGTTGCTGAAAAGCAAAACCCCCGGCTCCTTCACAGGACCGGGGGTTTTCTTTTGAGCGTGTTTTTCAGACGCCGAGATAACCCGACAGCGCCTCGCTCTGCGCCACCTGGCTGCCCCCGCCTTGCAGCACCACCTGGCCTTTTTGCAGCACCAGCGAGCGGTCAGACTGGGCCAGCACTTTGCGGTAGTCACGGTCCACGATCAGCGTGGCGATGCCGCTTTTTCGGATCTCGGCAATCACGCGCCAGATCTCGGCCACGATGAGCGGCGCCAGGCCCTCGGTGGCTTCGTCCAGGATGATGAGTTCGGGATGCACCATCAGCGCCCGACCAATCGACAGCATTTGCTGCTCGCCGCCGGAGAGCTGTGCGCCCAGGTTGGTGATGCGTTCTTGCAGGCGGGGGAAGGTGGCCAGCACGCGTTCGTAAGACCAGTCGTCGCGCCCGTCGCGGCCTTTGCGGGCGGCCATCAGCAGGTTTTCGCGCACCGTCAAATTCGGGAACACGCCGCGGCCTTCAGGCACATAGGCCACGCCCAGGCGCGCCACTTCGTGCGGCTTGGCTTTGGAGGCGTCTTGCCCGAAAAAGCTGATGTGGCCGTCGCGCTGCGTGACATGGCCCAGCAGTGAACGGATCAACGTGCTTTTGCCCATGCCGTTGCGGCCCAAGAGGCCCACGGTTTCACCCCGGCCAATTTGCAGGTCGATGCCGTGCAGCACATGGCTGGAGCCGTACCAGGCGTGTACGCCGCGCGCGTCCAGCAGCAAGTCGTTGGTTTGGTTCATGTCAGTGCTCTCCCAAATAGGCCGCTTGCACTTGCGGATTGCTGCGCACGGCAGTTGGGGTGTCGGTGGCGATCACCTGCCCGTTGACCATGACGGTGATGCAGTCGGCAATGCGAAAGATCGCGTCCATGTCGTGCTCGACCAGCAAGATCGCGTGCCCAGCCCGCAGGTCGGCCAGCAGGGCGAGCATGCGGTCGGTTTCTTCGGCGCCCATGCCAGCCAGCGGTTCGTCGAGCAGCAGCACTTCGGGCGCGGTGGCCAGGCACATGGCGATTTCAAGCTGGCGCTTTTGCCCGTGTGACAGCAGGCCGGCAGGCCGCTGCAAATAAGGCGTGAGGCCGCTCTTTTCAGCCGCCGCATGGGCCGCTGCGTTGCTGGCCTCGCAGCGGCTCGCACTCTGCCAAAAAGCCCAGGGGTGCTGCGCGGCGGCTTGTGCGGCCAGGCGGCAGTTTTCCTGCACGGTAAAGGTCGGGTAGATGGTGTTGCGCTGGTAGCTGCGGCCCAGGCCGGCCCGGGCGCGGCGTGGCTGGGTCCAGTCGGTGACGTTTTGGCCCATCAGCTCGATCTCGCCTGAAGACGGCTCGATCTCGCCAGACAAGATGTTGATCAGCGTGGACTTGCCCGCGCCGTTGGTGCCGATCACCGCATGCACCTCGCCGCGCTGGAGCGCTACCGAAACCTGGTCCAGCGCCAACAGGCCGCCCCAGCGGCGCGAGATGCTCTTGCCGCGCAGCAATACATCAGAGCCGGTGGCAGGGGAAATAGGTGAAAGGGGAACGCTCATGACTTCAGGCTGCTTCATGGCTGGCCTCCGCGAGGTTGCGGCGGCTGCCCATCAGCCGCGCCCTGATTTGTGATGGCAAACCGACAAGGCCGCGCGGCAGCAAGACCACGCTGGCAATGATGGTCAGGCCCAGGCCCATGTTCCAGTGCTTGGCAAAGGGGCCGAACACCGCTTCGGACTTGAAGAACTCTTGCAGCAAGGCAAAGGCAAAGGCGCCGATCAGCGCGCCGCGCAAGTCGCCCAGTCCGCCCAGAATGATCATGATCAGCACGGCGCCCGACAGGTGCCAGCTCATCATCTCGGGGTTCACAAAACCGTCTTTCACGGCAAACAAAAAGCCCGCCAGCCCGGCAATGCCGCCGGACAGCACAAAGGCCGCCAGCTTGTACGGGTAGGTTGAAAAACCGGTGGCGCGCATGCGCTGCTCGTTCACGCGAATGCCGGCCAGCGCATGGCCAAAGCGCGAGCGCAGCAGCACCGCCAAAAAGCCGAACACCGCCACCAGCACCGCCAGCGTGAAGCCGTAGAGCACGCGCGCGCTTTCCAGCTCCAGCAGCGTGCCCAGCGCGGGCTTGAGCATGAGGTAGATGCCGTCGGTGCCGCCGCCCAGCGGCGTGTCGTGCACCACGTAGTAAGCCATTTGCGCAAAGGCCAGCGTGACCATGATGAAGTACACGCCCTTGGTGCGCAGCGACAGCGCGCCCACCAGCAGCGCATACAGCGCCGCGGCCAGCACGCTGGCCGGCAGCAGCCACAGCAGCGAGGCCGCTTCGCTCTGCGGCGACAGCAGCACCGCCGCGTAAGCGCCTATGCCAAAAAAGGCGGCGTGGCCAAAGCACACCAGGCCGGTGGTGCCGACCATCAGCTCCAGGCTGAGCGCAAAAATCGCGTAGATCATGATCTTGGTGACCAGATCAATACCGTAGTTGCCTGCGACCAGCGGGTACAGCGCCAACAGCGCAAAGCTGCCGATCGCCATGGCGTTTTTAGAGTTGAGCATGGTTCATCCCGCCTTGAAAAGTCCGTCCGGCTTCCACAGCAGGATCAGCGCCATCAGCACATACACCAGCACGCCAGCGGCTTGCGGCAGCAGCACCTTGCCAAAGGTGTCGACCACGCCGATCAGCAGGGCCGCCAGCAGCGCACCGCGGATCGAGCCAATGCCGCCAATCACCACCACCACAAAGCAGATGATCAGCACGCTGTTGCCCATGCCCGGGTAAACCGAGGACACCGGCGCGGCCACCATGCCGGCCAGCACGGCAATCGCCACGCCAGCGGCAAATACCACGCGATACAAGAACTTGATGTCGATGCCCATGGACTGCACCATCTCGCGGTTGGTCGAACCCGCGCGGATCATCATGCCCAGCCGCGTGCGCGTGAACACCAGGTACATGCCGAGCGCCAACGCCAGGCACACGCCTGAGACAAACAGCCGGTACACCGGGTAGGTCATCACATCGCCCAGCGGTAAGGTGCCGGCCAAGAGCGGGGGAATTTCCACCCCGTGCACGTCGTCGCCGACCAGCATGCTGCGCAACTCTTCGAATACCAAAATCAGGCCGTAGGTCATGAGCACTTGCTGCAAGTGTTCGCGCTCATACAAGAAGCTGAAAAATGCCCACTCCAGCACATAGCCCAGCAGTACCGACAGCACCACGCCGACCGCCAGCGTGGCAAAAAAGCCGCCGCCAAAGGTGCTGCCGACCAGGGGCGCCAGCGCGTAGGCCATGTAGGCGCCGATCATGTAGAAGCTGCCGTGCGCCAGGTTGATGACGCCCATGATGCCGAAGATCAACGTCAGCCCCGAGGCCACCAAAAACAGCAGTAAGCCGTATTGCAGTGCATTCAGGCACTGGATCAGAAAAATGGAAAGTTCCATGCGAGTCCCGGCGGTGTGAGGTGTTTTGAAAGGCTGCCGATGGTAAGCGCTGCCGCACCCTTCAAGGCGCGGCGGTGCAATCCAATCAGAGGCGGCAACCCCGGCCGGGGTCGGCCAGCGCCTTGCTGGCCACGCTGACCAGCTTGTTTTCTTTGCCCGAAACCTGGCGCAGGTAAATGTCTTGCACGGGGTTGTGCGCCTTGGAAATGGTGAAGGGGCCGCGCGGGCTGTCGATCTTGGCCTTGCGCAGGGCCTCGGCAAACTCGGCCTTCTTGCTCACGTCGCCTTTGACGGCATTCAAGCCCACGCCCAGCATCTGCGCGGCGTCGTAGCCTTGCACGGCGTACACGTCGGGCTGCATCTTGAAGGTCTTGGCATAGGCCAGGCGAAAAGCGTTGTCGCGTGGCGTGCCCAGGCTGTCGGCGTAATGCAGGGTGGTGAAAATGCCGTCGGCATCAGCGCCCTGGGCTTCCAGCGTGCCGTCGGTCACAAAGCCCGCGCCATACAGCGGAATGGTTTTCTTCAGGCCCGCGGCCGAGTAGTCCTTGACCAGCTTGACCGCGCCGCCACCGGCAAAAAAGGTGTAGACCGCGTCGGGCTTGGTGGCCGCAATTTCAGTCAGCAGGGACTGGAACTCGACGTTGGGGAAAGGCAGGCTGAGTTCCTTGACGACTTTGCCGCCGCCTTTTTCAAAAGCTTCCTTGAAGCCGCGCACCGACTCGTCGCCGGCCGCGTATTTCCAGGTGATGGTCACCACTTTCTTGTGACCCTTCTTGGCGACGACCTCGCCCATGGCGTAGCCCGGCTGCCAGTTGGAAAACGAGCTGCGGAAGATGTTGTTGGCGCACATCGGGCCGGTCACGGCGTCGGCACCCGCGTTGGGCACGATCAAGAGTGTGCCCGTGTCCTTGGCGACCTTGGCCATGGCCATCGCCACGCCGGAATGCACGGTGCCAATCAGCACATCCACGTTGTCGCGCTTGATCAGCTTGTTGACGTTGTCCGTGGCCTTGGCCGGGTCCGACTCGTCGTCGACTTTCACGAACTCGATCTCGCGGCCGCCGAGCTTGCCGCCGTTTTCCGTGACGTGCAGACGAAAGCCGTTTTCAATGGCCGTGCCCAGTGCGGCAAAGGTGCCGGTGAAAGGCAGCATGAGGCCGACCTTGAGTTTGGCCGGTGCTTGCGCCAGGACGCTGGCCGCCATGGCGGCCAAAGCTGCTGCAACAAGGGTGCGTTTGATGATGGTCATGGTTGTCTCCTCCGAACCTCTGTGGGTCATTAATGGATGGGCTTAAAAAGTATTTTTGAAAAACTGCTGAATCTGCGTGAGCAATTGATCCGGCTGGTCGCGGTGCGGGGAGTGGCCGCAATCGGCCAGCTCAAGCAACTGGGTTGAAGGCACGCGCCGGGCGATACCGTGAATTTGTTCGAGCGTGCCGTACTCGTCGTCCAGGCCTTGCACGGCCAGCACGGGGCAGCTGATGGAGGCGAGTTCGCCTTCGATGGACCAGGCTCTGAAGGCCGGGTCCAGCCAGATGTTGTTCCAACCCCAAAAGGCCGAGTCCGGCTCGGCGTGGTGGCGGGCCAGGCGCTGGCGCAGGTCGGCTTGCAAATAGGCTTGGCGCGCTTGCGCAATGCTCTGGATGGACAGGTCTTCCACCAAAATATGCGGCGCCATGACGATCAGCCCGGCCACGCGGTCGGGAAAGTGAGCGGCGTGCAGCAGCGCAATCGAGCCGCCGTCGCTGTGGCCCAGCAGCCAGGGCTTGTGCACTGCGGCGTCTACGCCCAGGGTTTTAAGGAGCGCGGGCAACACACTGAGTGCTTGCAGGTGCATGAAGTCGGGGCCCCAGGATTGATCTTCAGCGCGCGGCGTGGACTGGCCATAGCCCGGGCGCGAATACACCAGTCCTCGGCAACCGAGCGCTGCACACACCCGCGCCGGAAAGTCCCGCCACATCGACAGCGAGCCCAAGCCTTCGTGCAGGAACACCATCAGTGGCTGGGCAGCAGCGTCGCCCAGCCATTGGTATTCAATGCGCAGCGTGCGCGCTGCGCTGCCCGCCGAGTCGGGTGCAACGATCTCGGCAAAGGCGCTGGCGGGCGGCTTTAGCGTCGCCAGGCTCATGCGCGCTGGGCCTGCAATTCGCGCAGCTTGAAGCGCTGGATCTTGCCGGTCGCGGTCTTGGGCAGCTCGCTCAGGAACTCGATCACGCGCGGGTATTTGTAGGCGGCCAGGCGCTCTTTGACAAAGGCCTTGAGTTCGGCGTCCGTCACGCTCTGGCCGGCTTTGAGCACCACAAAGGCCTTGGTCTTGGTTAGGCCGTCTTCGTCGGTGATGCCGATCACGGCGGCTTCGAGCACGGCGCTGTGCTGCACCAGCGTGGCTTCGACCTCAAAGGGCGAGACATAAATGCCGCTGACTTTGAGCATGTCGTCGCTGCGGCCGGAGTAGGTGTAGGTGCCGTCGGTGTTGCGCACGTATTTGTCGCCGCTTTTGGTCCACGCGCCCTGAAAGGTCTCGCGGGTTTTTTCGCGGTTGCCCCAGTACAAGAGCGCCGCGCTCGGGCCGCGCACATACAAGTCGCCGGGCTCGCCGTCGGGCACGGCCTGGCCGTCTTCGCTGCGCAAGTCAATGTCGTAGCCGGGCACGGGCCAGCCGGTGGTGCCGTAGCGCACCTTGCCGGGCAGGTTGGACAAGTAGATGTGCAGCATTTCCGTCGAACCAATGCCGTCCACGATTTCTACGCCGTAGTGCTTGGTGAAGCGTTCACCCAGATCAGCGGGCAAGGCCTCGCCCGCAGACGAGCACAGGCGCAAGGCCACCTCGCTTTTGGCCGGCAAGTTGGGCGATGCCAACATGCCGGCAAAGCCGGTGGGCGCGCCAAAAAATACGGTGGGCTTTTGCTCTTTCCAGCGCTTGAAAGTGGCGTCGGGCGTGGGCCGCTCGGCCATCAGGACAGCGGTGGCGCCCACGCTCAGCGGAAAGCTCAGGCCGTTGCCCAGGCCATAGGCAAAAAACAACTTGGCCGCTGAAAAGCAGACGTCGCTTTCTTTGAGGCCCAGGATCGGTTTGCCATACAGCTCGGCCGTCCAATAGGGGTTGGCGTGCGTGTGCGTCGTGCCTTTGGGGCGGCCGGTGGAGCCCGACGAGTACAGCCAAAAGCCAGGATCGTCCGGGCAGGTGGCCGCGGCCACGGCCAGCGGGGCGTGTTGGCTGATGAGTTCGTGCAAGGCGATGGCGCCACCGTCCAGTGCGGCTGGCGGGCGCGACACCACCACGGCTTTGACCTCATGTCCGCCTTGCGCCATGGCTTGGCGCACCAAGGGCAAGAGCGCTGCAGAGACCAGCACCGCCTGCGAGCGGCTGTGCTGCAGCATGTAGGCGTAGTCATCTTCGGTCAACAAAGTGTTCACGGCCACAGGCACCAGGCCGGCGTACATGGCGCCCAGAAAGCTCACCACCCAATCGCTGCTGTCGTGCATCAAGAGCAGCACGCGCTCTTCACGGCGCAGGCCCTGGGCCAGCAGGCCGGCGGCCGTGCGGCGCACTTGCTCGGCCAGTTGGCCGTAGGTGACTGAGCCCACATCGTCGATCAAGGCCGTCTTTTGCGGGCGCTTGGCGTTGCAGTCAATCAGGTGCTGAGCAAAGTTGAACAGCGGGCCGGGGGCGGGCGGCGCGTAGCGGGCGTTGGGTTCTTGGGTCACAGCGTTTGTCTCCTCTCGTCCTGGGGAACTGGGTTTTGTTTTGCTAGTTGTTCCGGTGGTTTTCAGGCAGCGGCTGCTTCGGCTTCTTTGACCGGTTGCAACTGCGCCAAGACCTCGGTGCTGGCTTGCACCGCGCTGCGGCGGTGGTAAAAATTCAGCGCGCGGGCGCCGCCCAACTCTTCACCGCCACCGGCGCGGCCAGGGCCGCCGTGCAGCGACTGCGGCATGACGTTGCCGTGGCCGGTGTGCAGGGCCGCCACGTCGGGCGTGATGATGTGCACGCGGCCGTGGCTGTCGGCCAGGCCTAACGCGGCGCAGGCCAGTGCGGCCGGGTCGCTGCCGTAGAGCGATGTCACCAGCGAGCCTTGGCCACGGCGCACCAGGTCCAGCGCATGCGGCAAGTCGCGGTAAGGCAACAGCGTGGCCACGGGGCCAAAGACTTCGGTGTCGTGCACCAGCTGCGCGCTGTCGCTGGCGCTGGCCGTGCCCACGCCCAAGAGCGTGGGGCCGACGCAGCAGGCGACCGACGCGTCGGCATCGACGAGTGCGTGCGTGCTGCCGTCGTGCAGCACCTGGGCTTGTGTTTTCAAAAGAGCCAGGCCCTCTTGCACTGAGTTGAATTGTTCGCGGCTGACCAGCGCACCCATGCGCACGCCTTCGTTGCGCGGGTTGCCCACTGTTGTTTTGGCCAAGCGGGCGGCAATGGCTTTGGCGGCGTCTTGGTATTGCGACTCGGGCACGAACACGCGGCGAATGGCCGTGCATTTCTGGCCGGACTTGACCGTCATTTCCCGTGCCACTTCTTTGGCCAGCAGGTCCAGCGCGTCGGCGCCAGCGTCCGGCAGCAGCAGGGCGGAGTTCAGGCTGTCTGCTTCGATGTTCACGCGCACCGAGCGGCGGGTGATGGCCGGGTGCGAGCGGATCACCGCAGCCGTGTCGGCCGAGCCGGTGAAAGACACCACGTCAAAGGCCTGCAACTGGTCGAGCAAACCGGCCGAGCTGCCGCACACCACAGACAATGCGCCAGCAGGCAACACGCCGGCGTCCACCACGTCTTTGACCATGCGCTGCGTGAGCCAGGCCGTGGCCGTGGCCGGCTTGATGATGACCGGCACGCCCGACAGCAAAGCCGGTGCGGCTTTTTCCCACAAGCCCCAGCTCGGAAAGTTGAAAGCATTGATGAACAGCGCCACGCCGCGGGTGGGCGTGAGCACATGCTGCGACTGGAACAGCGGGTCTTTGCCCAGTCGGGCCAGCTCGCCGTCCATCAGGAAGTGCTTGTCACCCAAAGCGTCGCCCATCTTGGCGTAAGTGCCCAAGGTGAAAAAGCCGCCGTCCACGTCGACAGCGGTGTCGTTTTTCACGGTGCCGCTGTTGGCCGCGGCGATCTCGTAATACGCGTCGCGGTTGGCCTGCAAGACCTTGAGCACCTGGGCCAACAGCGCGGCGCGCTGGCGGTAGGTGAGTGCCCGCAACGCTGCGCCGCCTTGGGTGCGTGCAAATTCAAAGCCTTGGGCCAGGTCCAGGCCGGTGGCGTCCACGCGCACCAGCTCCGTGCCCAGCACCGGGTCAAACAAAGGCGTGCCTGCGCCCGTTCCGTTTTGCCAGCGGCCGCCCAGGTAGTTGGAGAGAAGTTCGGTCATGACGAGGAGTCCTTATTTAGAGAATTCAATGCGGCCTTCGGGCAGCAGGTACAAAACCAAGGCGCGGCCTTGGGTCACGGTGGGGCGGTGTGCGCTGCCGGGCGGGCAGACCAGCCAGCCAGCGGGGCGGCCGTCAAATTGAGCGCCTTCGTCCACCGGCATGATCAGGTCGATTTCGCCGTTCGGGTGCACATGGTGCGGGCCGGCCACGTCTTGCATGTCCACCACATCGACCGAATAACCGTGCAGGTCGTCAGCCGGTTTGAAGATGCGGCCATAGCGCAGGCCGCCGCCTTCGCGGTCGCACAGCCAGCCTTCGGCCACGCCCGCGGTGCAGCTCGCTTGCAGTTGTGTATAGGTCGGGCTGCCTACGCCGTGTTCGGCGTTGAGCCACTGGTCCAAGTCGGCGTTCAGTGGGCGGTTGGCCAACTGGCTGGTGAGTCGGGCGATTTGTTCGCGAAATTCGGCAGGAGACATGGGTGCTTTGAGTTGGGTCAAGGGCGGTCGAAATGGCCGGCATCACCGGGGGTGAAAGCTTGCCAAACCAGACGACATGAATTATTGTGCGTCCCTGAACGATAAAGCGCAGAAAAGATCATGTCAAGCACTATATTGCAGGAATCAGGGTTGACCCCAGCGGAGGCATCCGCCGCCGCCGAGGCTGGCGCTGCGCCGGCTTCGCCATCGGATGAGCCTGAAAAGAACCCGTTTTTGGCGGCGCTGGGGGAGCGCGTCAAGGGCTTGCGCGCCCGTCGCGGCATGACCCGTAAGGCGGTGTCCGTTGCCGCCAACGTGTCCGAGCGGCACCTGGCCAACCTGGAATACGGCGAAGGCAATGCCTCCATCTTGGTGCTGCTCCAGGTGGCTGGCGCCTTGCAATGCACGCTGGCCGAACTGATTGGCGACGTGACCACCCGCAACCCCGAATGGCTGCTGATCCGTGAGCTGTTGGACGGCCGCAACGAGGCTGATTTGCGCCGCGTGCGCATTGCCATTGGCGAGCTGCTGGGCACCGGCGGCGCAGGCATGGTGAGCACGCGCATTGCGCTGGTCGGCTTGCGCGGCGCGGGCAAGTCCACGCTGGGCCAGATGCTGGCCGAAGACCTGGGCTTTCCCTTCGTGGAACTCAGCCGGGAGATTGAAAAATTTGCCGGTTGCAGCGTCTCGGAAATCCAGGCTTTGTACGGCCAAAACGCCTACCGCCGCTACGAGCGCCGGGCGCTGGAAGAGGCCATCCAGATCTACCCCGAAGCCGTGATTGCCACCCCTGGCGGCCTGGTGTCCGACCCGGCCTCCTTCAACCAGTTGCTCAGCCACTGCACCACGGTGTGGTTGCAGGCCGAGCCCGAAGACCACATGAAGCGCGTGCAAGATCAGGGCGATACCCGGCCCATGGCCGCCAGCAAGGAAGCCATGGAAGACTTGAAGGGCATTTTGGCGGGCCGTGCCGCCTTTTATTCCAAGGCGCAATACAAGGTCAACACCAGCGCCCAGCCCTTGGCCGCGACGTTTGCGCTGCTGCGCGATGCAGTGCGCGGCGCGCTGCAGTTGCCGGCCTGAACCGGCTTTTAAAAAGATTTCGCTGACCTGCAAAAAAATGCTTGACCGGTCTAAATGACGTGCACTATTATTCCTGCACCCCATTCAGTGACCTGCACTTTTTTGCATAAAAAACGGAGATAGCCCCTCATGACCACTGCTACCGCCACGCCCCTTCGCGTTGAGTACCAAACCAACCCGGCTCAATACAAACACGTCAAGCTGAGCGTTGACGGTGCTATTGCCACGCTCAAGATCGACATCGACGAGAACGGCGGACTGCGCCCCGGCTACAAACTCAAGCTCAACTCCTACGACCTCGGCGTGGACGTGGAGCTCAACGACGCGGTCAACCGCATCCGCTTTGAACACCCGACCGTCAAGACCGTGGTGCTGACCAGCGCCAAAGACAAGGTGTTCTGCTCCGGCGCCAACATCTTCATGCTGGGCGTTTCCAGCCATGCCTGGAAAGTGAACTTCTGCAAGTTCACCAACGAAACTCGCAATGGCCTGGAAGACTCCTCCGAGCACGAAGGCCTGAAATTCCTGGCTGCGGTCAACGGCGCCTGTGCCGGCGGCGGCTACGAAGTGGCCCTGGCCTGCGACGAAATCTTGCTGGTCGACGACCGCTCCAGCGCCGTCAGCCTGCCCGAAGTGCCCCTGCTGGGCGTGCTGCCCGGCACCGGCGGTCTGACCCGCGTGACGGATAAGCGCAAGGTCCGCCATGACTTGGCCGACATTTTCTGCACCAGCGTTGAAGGCGTGCGGGGCCAAAAAGCCGTCGAATGGCGCTTGGTGGACGAAGTCGCCAAGCCCGCCGTCTTTGGCGACCGCGTCAAGGCCCGCGCCATGGCGCTGGCCGCCAAGAGCCAGCGCCCGGACAGCGCCCAACCCGTGGCCCTGAACCTGCTCAAGCGCACGGTCGAAGCAGACGCCCTGCGCTACCAGCACGTCACCGTTGAAATTGACCGCGCCAAGCGCCTGGCCACCTTCGTGGTCAAGGCCCCTGAGGGTGCCCAGCCTGCCGACATGGCGGCCGCCGAAGCTTTGGGCGACCAGTGGTTCCCGCTGGCCATGGTCCGCGAGCTGGAAGACGCCATCCTGCAAATGCGCACCAACGAGCTGGACATTGGCCTGTGGCTCATCAAGACCTCTGGCGACAGCCAGGCTGTTTTGGCGATGGACGCTTTCTTGATGGCCAACCAGAGCCACTGGCTGGTGCGCCAGACTGTTGGCTACATGCGCCGCACCTTCAGCCGTCTGGATGTGTCGTCGCGTAGCTTGTTTGCGCTGATCGAGCCAGGCTCCTGCTTTGCCGGCAGCTACCTGGAACTGGCCCTGGCCTGCGACCGCAGCTACATGTTGGCTCTGCCAGACGACGAAGCCGAAGCGCCAAAAATCACCGTCGGCGACACCAACTTTGGCCTGTACCCCATGGCCACCGGCCAGAGCCGCCTGGGCCGCCGCTTTTATGACGAAGCGCCCGCGCTCGACGCCGTGCGCGCCCAAGCTGGCAAGGCCCTGGACGCCGACGCCGCATTCGCTGTGGGCTTGGTCACCGCCAACCCGGACGACATCGACTGGGCTGACGAAGTGCGCATCGCCATCGAAGAGCGTGTGTCCATGTCGCCCGATTCGCTCACCGGCCTGGAAGCCAACCTGCGCTTCAATGGCAAAGAGACCATGGCCACCCGCGTGTTCGGCCGCCTGACCGCTTGGCAAAACTGGATCTTCCAGCGTCCCAACGCTGTGGGCGAAAAAGGTGCGCTCAAGGTGTACGGCAAAGGCGACAAGGCCCAGTTCGACTGGAACAGGGTTTAAGAAGCCCCCCTGCGCCGCTTCGCGTCTTCCCCCCAGGGGGACGATGCGAGCGGCCCGGCAAAGCCGGTTCCACCGCATCCTCGATTTAAGACATCTCGTTCATCGTTCAGTTCACAAGTTCAATCAACCAAGCAGGAGCAAACCATGTCTGGCATCAACTACAGCGAAAAAATCCCCAACAACGTCAACCTCAGCGAAGACCGCACGCTGCAGCGCGCGCTCGAGCAGTGGCAGCCCAACTTCATCAACTGGTGGGACGACATGGGCCCGACCGGTACGACCGACAACGAGGTGTATTTGCGCACCGCCGTCAGCGTGGACCCACAAGGCTGGGCCCAGTTCGGCCACGTCAAGATGCGCGACTACCGCTGGGGCATTTTCCTGAACCCTGGTGACGCTGAGCGCAACATCCACTTTGGCGACCACAAGGGCGAAAAAGCCTGGCAAGACGTGCCCGGCGAGCACCGCGCCAACCTGCGCCGCATCATCGTCACGCAAGGCGATACCGAGCCAGCTTCTGTTGAGCAGCAGCGCCACCTGGGCCTGACCGCGCCCAGCATGTACGACCTGCGCAACCTGTTCCAGATCAACGTCGAAGAAGGCCGCCATCTGTGGGCCATGGTGTACCTGCTGCACAAGCACTTCGGCCGCGACGGCCGTGAAGAAGCCGAAGGCCTCTTGGAGCGCCGCAGCGGTGACGAGAACAACCCCCGCATCCTGGGCGCGTTCAATGAGCAAACGCCAGACTGGCTGAGCTTCTTCATGTTCACCTACTTCACCGACCGCGACGGCAAGTTCCAGTTGTGCGCCCTGGCTGAAAGCGCGTTCGACCCGCTGGCCCGCACCTCCAAGTTCATGCTGACCGAAGAAGCGCACCACATGTTTGTGGGCGAAAGCGGCGTCAGCCGCGTGATTGCCCGCACCGCTCAAAAGATGAATGAGCTCAAGACCGATGACGTCAACAAGCTCCGCGCAGCCGGCGTGATCGACCTGCCGACCATCCAGCGCTACATCAACTTCCACTTCAGCGTCACCATTGACTTGTTCGGCGCCGACGAGTCCAGCAACGCCGCCACCTTCTACAGCTCGGGCCTCAAAGGCCGCTACGAAGAAGGCAAGCGCGACGACGACCATGTCTTGAAGGGCAAGACCTACAAGGTGCTCGAAGCGCGTGACGGCCAGCTGGCCGAAAAAGAAGTGCCCATGCTCAACGCACTGAACGAAGTGCTGCGCGACGACTACATCAAGGACTCGGTCGCTGGCGTGGAACGCTGGAACAAGGTGCTGGAAAAGGCCGGCATCCCGACCCGCATGAAAGTGCCGCACAAAGCGTTCAACCGCAACATCGGCGCCTTGTCTGGCGTGAAGGTGTCGCCAGAAGGCCGCGTGCTGAGCCAAGGCGAGTGGGACGCCCAGGCCGACCAATGGCTGCCGACCCTGCAGGACCGCGCCTACGTGGCGAGCCTGATGGGCCGCTGCGTCGAGCCAGGCAAGTTCGCCAACTGGATCGCCCCCCCGGTCATGGGCATCAACCGCCAGCCGGTGGACTTCGACTATGTGCGCTTCAACTGATTGAGCCAATGAGGTAGTCGAGGGAGCAAGGCGGTTTCCTGTCTTGCTCCCTCTCCCTTTGGGAGAGGGCCGGGGTGAGGGCAAGCGGCGGAACAATCGCCCCCGGTCCTCGTAACCGCACACCGGTCGAGCTAAAAGACAGTCCAACAAGCACCTGAGCGGACCAGGCTCCCCTCCTCCTCCCTCCCCCTCTGGGAGAGGGCAGGGGTGAGGGCAAGCGGCGGCACAATGACTAAAAGAACTAAAAGATCGTCGACAACCGCCCCACGGACTCCCGCCATTTCAGAAAGACCACCATGGACATGAGCGCCACCATCGTCATCAAGCAGCACCTGATCGACCCCGAGATCTGCATCCGCTGCAACACCTGCGAAGCCATTTGCCCGGTCGGCGCCATCACGCACGACTCGCGCAACTACGTGGTCGATGCGGACAAGTGCAACCTGTGCATGCACTGCATTTCGCCATGCCCGACCGGCTCGATTGACAACTGGCGCACTATGCCGCGCGTCAAGGCCTACACGCCTGACGAACAGTTGCTGTGGGACGAGCTGCCCGCCGAGTTGAGCCCTGAGCAATTGGCCGAAGAAGGCGTGGACGCCGGCGCCGCCGAGGCCGTTGAAGCTGTGGCCGAGACAGCCGCAAGCACCTCCGTAGGCGGCGTGAGCGCAGAAGCCACCTTCAACAGCGCGCAGTACGGCAGCATGGTGCCACCGTGGTCGGCTGCGCATGCGTACACCAACCTCTACGGCCCCAAGGCTTCTGAAAAAACCATCACCGCCACCGTCACTGGCAATGTGCGCGTCACGGAAGTCGGCAAGACCGCCGGCGCAGACTACGACACGCACCACATCGTGCTGGACTTTGGCGCCATGCCTTTTCCCGTGCTGGAAGGCCAGTCGATTGGCATCATCCCGCCCGGTGTGGACGCCAAGGGCAAGCCGCACCACGCGCGCCAGTACTCGATTGCCAGCCCGCGCAACGGCGAGCGGCCCGGCTACAACAACCTGTCGCTGACCATCAAGCGCGTGTTGGAAGACCATCAAGGTCAGCCCGTGCGTGGCGTGGGTTCTAACTACATGTGCGACCTCAAGGTGGGCGACAAGGTCCAGGTGATTGGCCCGTTTGGCGCCAGCTTCCTGATACCCAACCACCCGCGCAGCAACATCGTCATGATCTGCACCGGCACCGGCTCGGCCCCCATGCGCGGCATGACCGAATGGCGCCGGCGCTTGCGCGCTTCGGGCAAGTTCGAGGGCGGCAAACTCATGCTGTTCTTTGGTGCCCGCACGCAAGAAGAGCTGCCGTACTTTGGCCCCTTGCAGAACTTGCCCAAAGACTTAATCGACATTCACTTTGCTTTCTCGCGCACGCCCGGCCAGCCCAAACGCTATGTGCAAGACGCCATTCGCGAGCGCGCGGCTGACCTGGCGCCGCTGCTGAAAGATGAGAACACCTGCTTTTACGTCTGCGGCCTCAAAGCCATGGAAGAGGGTGTGGTGCTGGCCTTGCGCGATGTGGCCCTGCAAGCCGGCCTGGACTGGGACGCCGTGGGCGCCTCGCTCAAGAAAGAAGGCCGCTTGCACCTGGAGACCTATTGATGAACGCAGCGGCTTTCCAAACGATTGCCGTTGGCCTGCGCGCGCCCGGCGTGGCTCAGATCACCATGGCCCGCCCGGCCGTCTTCAACGCCTTTGAGGAGTTGATGATCGGCGAGCTGGACCGTGCCTTTGAGCAACTGATCCAGGACGACAGCGTGCGCGTGATCGTGCTGGCCGGCGAAGGCAAGCACTTCAGCGCCGGTGCTGATTTGCAATGGATGACGCGCGCCTCACAAGCCACACACGCCTGGAACCTGGAAGACTCGCGCCGCTTTGCCGGCGTGTTCCAACGCATCGAGGCTGCACCTAAGCCGGTGGTGGCGCGCATTCAGGGCGCGGCCCTGGGTGGCGGTGTGGGCCTGGCCTGCGCTTGCGACATTGCCATTGCGGCAGACAACGCCAGCTTTGCCGTGAGCGAAGCCAAGTTCGGCATCTTGCCGTCGGTCATTGGCCCTTATGTGACCAACGCCGTGGGCAAGCGCCAAGCCAAGCGCCTGGCGCTGACCACCACGCGCCTTGGTGCGGCGGAAGCCTTGGCCATCGGTCTGGTGCAACAAGTCACCACGCTCGATGCCTTAGATGCCGCCGTCGACAAAACCGTGGCCGAACTGCTGGCGGGTTCGCCCAATGCGCAGCGCGAGATCAAGCAGCTGTTCGCGCAGCTGCACGTCGGCCCGATCACCGACGAGGTGGTGGAACTGACCGCGCAAACCATTGCCCGGGTGCGTGGCACCGACGAAGCCAAAGAAGGTTTTGCCGCCTTTCTGGCCAAGCGGCCGGCGGCCTGGATCCCGCCCGCCTGATCTGGAGTTACCCCCTCTCCCCCTCTCCCTATGGGAGAGGGCAGGGGTGAGGGCCCGTGCCTAAGCACTTTCACGCCGCGCTTGCCCCTCGCCCCCGAGGAGCGAGCACACGCGGCGCAGCAAGCAGTTTACAAATCAACTAAAGTCCAGCCCGAGTTGCCCTGTGCGGGCAGCGCGATCCATGGGTCTTTTGTTTGAGGAGATGCTCCGTGCACCTGTCTTGCCGTCTCGCCTTCGCTGTTGTGACAGCCATGCTTCTCGCCGGTTGCGCCAGCGTGGCCCCCGACCCCGGCTACACGCCCAAACGCGGCCAGCCCGGCAAAGACGTGATGTGGCTGCGCACGCCGCCGGCCTTGGTCGAAAAAATGCTGGCCATGGCCGAGGTCACGGCGCAAGACCGCGTCTTTGACTTGGGCTCGGGCGATGGCGTCATTCCGATTGCGGCAGCCAGCCGCTTCAAGGCGCAGTCGGTCGGCATTGAATACAACCCCAACATGGCCGAGTTCGCCCGCAGCAAGGTGCGCGAAGCCGGGGTGCAAGACAAGGTGCGCATCATCACGGGCGACATCTTCAAGGAAGACTTCAGCACGGCCACTGTGGTCACCATGTATTTGTTGCCCGAGCTCAATCTGCAACTGCGCCCGCAACTGCTGAAGATGAAACCCGGCACCCGCGTGGTGGCGCACGCCTTTGACATGGGCGAATGGCAGCCCGACGACACGGCCGCGGCTGACAACGCCACGGCTTTTTTATGGATCGTGCCCGCGCCGGTGCAAGGCGTTTGGAACGCCAGTGTCGATAGCAAGCCGGGTGCCCGCTTGAGCTTGGTGCAGAGCTTTCAGAGCGTGGGCGGCAGCATCACCTTGGGCAATCGAACGCACACGCTGGTCGGCGTGAAGCTGCGCGGCCAGGCACTGAGCTTTCAGTTCCTGGCCGAAGACGGCACGTCTGTGAGCACCTTCAGCGGCCAGGTGCAGGGCGACCGCATCAGCGGCACGTTGTCTACCGAAGGCTGGGTGCAGCCGTTTGAAGCGCGGCGCGGCTGAGTGCTCCCGTCGCTTCTTCTGCCGTGAACACCACAGCCGACGCGCAACCTGCGCGCCTCATGTCGCCCTTGGCGGCGGTGGCCCTGATCGTGGGCATCGTCATTGGCGCGGGCATTTATAAAACGCCTTCCTTGGTGGCGGGCATCAGCGGTGACGCTGGCTGGGGCCTGGCCATCTGGGGACTGGGTGCGCTGATTTCGCTGGCCGGAGCGCTCTGCTACGCCGAGCTGTGCACGGCCTATCCGCACGCGGGCGGCGACTACCATTTTTTGCGCCGCGCCTTTGGCCGTGACCTGGCTTTTATGTACGCCTGGTCGCGCGCCACCATCATCAACACCGGCTCGATTGCGCTGTTGGCTTTTGTCTTTGGGGACTACTTCAGCACTGTGTTGCCACTGGGCGCGCAACCGAGCGCGCTGTGGGCATTGGCCGTGGTGGCGGTGCTGACCTTGGTGAATATCGCGGGCATTCATGCGTCTTCCAAATTGCAGCTGGTCTTGCTGGTGCTGGAAGTGCTGGGCCTGGTGGCAGTGTCTGTCGCCGGCTTGTTCTTTGGCGACCCTGCGGCGCCCGCCACGCTGAGCTGGTTTGAAAAAATGCCGACACCCGGCGCCTGGGGGCTGGCCCTGGTGTTTGTGCTGCTGACCTTTGGCGGCTGGAACGAGGCCGCCTATGTCTCGGCCGAAGTCAAGGGCGGGCCGCGCACCATGGTGGGTGTGATCGTGGTCAGCATGCTGGTGCTCACGGTGATTTACCTGCTGGTGAACTTGGCGCTCTGGCTGGGTCTGGGCCAGCAAGCGCTGAGCGGTGGCAAAACGCCAGCGTCCGCTTTGGTGGGCATGGCCTTTGGTCCTTGGGCTGAAAAAGCGCTGGGCCTGTCGGTGGCGATTGCGGCGCTGACCAGTATCAACGCCACCATGGTGGTGGGCGCGCGGACCAACTATGCGCTGGGCCGCGATTGGTCCAGCCTGCAAGCGTTGGGGCAATGGCAAACGCAGGCAGGCGCGCCGCGCATGGCCTTGTGGGCGCAGGCGTTCATCAGCACGGCGCTGGTGCTGCTGGGCATGCGTGAAGGTGACGGTTTTTCTGCCATGGTCGAATTCACTGCGTCGGTGTTTTGGGGGTTCTTGTTGTTGGTGGGCTTGGGCGTGATGTGGTTGCGCCATGCCGACCCGCACGCGCCTCGGCCCTTCAAGGTGCCGCTGTACCCGGTGTTACCGCTGGTGTTTTGCGCGGCTTGCGGGTGGCTCACGTATTCGAGCGTGGGTTATGCCATCAGCCAACAAGCGATCCATGTGTCGCTCTGGCTGCTGGCTACGGGTGTGCTGGCTTTGTTGCTGCTGCGCTGGCGCGAGCGCCGGCATGTGCGGCGCCAAGCACTGACTGCCGCAGCCTGAGCCGGGGGCCTCAGCGCCTACACTTCCAGCCCCATGGCCAAGTCATCCCCCCAAGTCATCGAAGAACTGCGCCCCGGCCAGTCGATTGAGCTGCTCAAAGAGCTGCACATCCTCACCCGCGAGGGCAAGCTCAACCAAGACACGCGGCGCAAGCTCAAGCAGGTCTACCACCTGTACCAGTTCATTGAGCCGCTGCTGAACGACGCCTTTGAGCGCAACCCGTCGCCTACCTTGGCCGACCATGGCGCTGGCAAGTCCTACCTCGGCTTTATTCTTTACGACCTGTTTTTCAACGTCGCGCACGCTGGCCAGAAAACCACCGGCCAGGTGTTTGGCATCGAGACCCGGGCCGAGCTGGTCGCCAAGTCCCGCGAGCTGGCCGCGCGCCTGGGTTTTGCGCGCATGGCGTTTTTGAATTTGTCGGTGCAAGAAGCCACGGCCTCGGCCCAGTTGCCGCCCGTGGTGGACATCATCACCGCGCTGCACGCCTGCGACACCGCCACCGACGACGCCATCGCCTTTGGCCTGGCCCGTCAGGCCCGGCACATGGTGCTGGTGCCTTGCTGCCAGGCCGAGGTGGCTGGCGTGCTCAAGCAAAGCAAAGCTTTTTCCTTGAAGCGCACTCCCTTGGCCGAACTCTGGCGCCACCCGCTGCACACCCGCGAGTTCGGCAGCCAGATCACCAACGTGCTGCGCTGCCTGCAACTGCAAGCGCACGGCTACGACGTGACCGTGACCGAGCTGGTGGGCTGGGAACACTCCATGAAGAACGAACTCATCATCGCCAGCCGGCCTGATGCGCCACGCGCTGCGCCCATGCAGGCTGCGCGGGAGCGCTTGGCCGAGTTGCTGCCGTCGCTGGGGCTGGAGGCGCTGGCGGGGCGGTTCCTACCCGCCTGATCGCCACTTCCTTTGTTTGCGTCATAAGGAACCAACAACTCGGTATTTTGTGTTTCAAAGCGTCGATCCCAGAATCGGCCTCCTCATCAGCCACATCCATGCACGAGGGAACACAGCACATGGCATCACGCCGCCATCTTTTAAAAAGCCTGGGCGCCAGCGCTTTGTTAGCCGCCACGGGCCTGGGCCATGCACAAACGGGCGCGCCGCCTGCCGTGACCTTGCTCAATGTCTCTTATGACCCGACGCGCGAGTTGTATGCCGCGTTCAACGCTGCCTTTGCCGCGCATTGGAAGGCCAAGACCGGGCAGAGCGTGACGGTTCAGCAGTCGCACGGCGGCTCGGGCAAGCAGGCGCGGGCCATCATTGATGGCCTGTCGGCCGACGTGGCTACGCTGGCCTTGGCCGGCGACACGGACGCGCTGCACACCAACGGCGGCTGGATTCCCAAGGACTGGCAAAAGCGCTTGCCGCTCAACTCGTCGCCCTACACCTCGACCATCGTGCTGGTGGTGCGTCAGGGCAATCCCAAGGGCATCAAGGATTGGGACGACCTGGTGCGCCCCGACGTGAAAGTCATCACGCCCAACCCCAAAACCTCGGGTGGCGCGCGCTGGAACTATTTGGCCGCCTGGGAGTTTGCCAAGCGCCGCTACGGTGGCGACGCCAAGGCCCGCGACTTTGTGGCCAAGCTCTACGCCAATGTGCCGGTACTGGACGCTGGCGCACGCGGCTCGTCGGTCACCTTTGCCCAGCGTGGCCAGGGCGATGTGTTCATCTCCTGGGAAAACGAAGCGCACTTGCTGGAAAAAGAGTTCGGCAACAAGGTCGACTTTGTCTACCCGTCGCTGAGCATCCTGGCCGAGCCAGCGGTGGCCTTGATCGACAAAAACGTCGACAAAAAAGGCACGCGCGCCGTGGCCCAGGCCTACCTGGACTACCTCTACAGCGACGAGGGCCAGGACATTGTGGGCAAGCATTTTTACCGCCCCACTTCGGCCAAGGCGCAAGCGGCTTATGCCAAGCAGTTCCCACCGATCAAGCTGTTCAAGCTGCAAGACGCGTTTGGCAGTTGGGAGCAGGCTCGCAAAGACCACTTTGCCGACGGCGCCAGCTTTGACCAGATCTACAGCCGGCGCTGAAAAGTGTGGCTCGGTGTTGGCGTGTTGCATTTGCTGCATTGACATGTTGTAATTGCAGCATGATGTATGAATCCAATCCTTTTACGACCCATCGCCAAGCTTCCTTGGCAGCGATTTGGTCGTTTCTCGGCGAGTCGCCCTCGATGCGAACCGACGAGTCCAATAAGTTCATGGGCGTGTCTGAACCGCTGGTTGAACGCCCACGTCCGCTGGGGATTCCAATCAACAACATCAGTGCCCACAAAATCCTCAAACGCGGCATTCCCAGCCGAACCATTGCCCCGCTCAGTGAGTTCTTGGGCCTGGGCGTGGGCAAGCTCGCCGAGTACCTGGACCTGGACCGCAGCACGGCCCTTCGCCGCGCCGCCAAAGACCAAGACTTGCCCATGCACGCTGCCGAAGGGGTGTTGCGGCTTTTAGAGCTCGACCAAATGGCTTGCGACACCTTTGAGACGGAGGCTCAAGCCAGTGACTGGCTGCGCCTCGCTCACCCCCTGCTGGACGGTGAAACGCCGCTGGAGGCGGCCAGGAGTTCGTATGGCAGCGAGCGTGTGAAAGACATTTTGTTGGCCACCAAATATGGCGGTGTGGTTTGACGCCGGTCTGGCGCATTGGCTATTGCAGCAACCCGACCGTTTCCCCCGCCGCGCTGCTGGCCTCGCTCGGTTTTGGCTCGTCCCTCGGCAGTGGCCGTTGGCACCGCAAAGGGCCGTTGCAAGTGGTCTATGCCGGGTCCAGCCGCGCTTTGTGCCAACTCGAAAAACGGGTCCACGCCAACGGCGCGCAGCCTAAAAATCAGGCCCTGATGCGGCTGGAATTGCCGCACGATGCGGCTCTGACAGACGTGCGCAACATGGGCCTGCCCGCGGATTGGCGCAGTAACGAAGCTGCAACGCAACAGCTTGGCCTGGACTGGCTGCTGTCCGTCTCGGCGCTGGGCCTGTGGGTGCCGTCTTTCGTCGAGCCCTCGGAGCTGAACCTGCTGATCAACCTGGCGCATCCGCAGTACCGCGCCATTGAACTGGTGATTGAGCGCCACCCTTTCACGTTTGACCCGCGCCTGATGTGAACAGCGGGGGCAGCCGGACTTAGCTGACTTCGAAATAACAAAACAAGAATATATTGGTTTGAGTTTTAAAGCCGGGCGCCAAGAATACGCGCCATGTCCGCTTTACAGAACCGTTCTCCAGCTGTGCCATCAGCGGCTTTGGCTCCGCGCATTGTCCTCGTGCCGGGTTGGCAAGGCTCGGAGCCAGGCCATTGGCAAAGCCTGTGGGCCGAGCGTTTGCCGGGCGCGGTGAAGGTTCAACCAAGCGACTGGCACTTTCCGTCTCGCGCCGCTTGGGTCCAAGCATTGACGCAGGTTATTCAGGCCCAAGACGGGTCGGTGGTGCTGGCCGCGCACAGCCTGGGCTGCATGGCGGTGGCGCATTTGCCCGACGCGGTGGCCCGGCAAGTCAAAGGCGCCTTGCTGGTGGCCCCGGCAGACCCGCTGCGGCGCAGCGCGCTGGCCGACTTTGCGCCAGTGCCTTTTCAGCCGCTGCCTTACCGCAGCATCTTGGTGGCCAGCACCAAAGACCCGTTTTGCCCGATCCGGTTAGCCGGCGCTTATGCCCGAGCCTGGGGGAGTGACTTTTTGCGACTGCCCGATGCTGGCCATATCAACGTCGCTTCAGGCTATGGCGAGTGGCCGCTGGGGCTGGCGTTGTTGCAGTCCTTGCTGGTGGAGCCAGCAGTGCCTGCCGCCCAGTCGGTCACTGTGCTGGCCTCTGATTCAACCGCCAGGCCGGCCGCCGCAGTGGCCATGCCCCTCGGGCACGAGGCTTGAGACGCATGTCTGCCGCAGCCACTCTTGCTGGCCTGGGCAGCGCGCCGGTCGAACGTAGCCACCGCCCTCGCAGCCCTCGCCGTGTCTTGCCCGGTTTTTCTTTGACCCTGGGCTACACCATTTTTTGCCTGAGCCTGGTGGTGCTGATACCGCTGTCGGCCTTGCTGTTCAAAACCCTGACGCTGACCTGGCCCGCCTTTTGGGAGGCCGTGACTGCGCCGCGCGTGCTGGCGTCCTATAGGCTGACGTTTGGCGCTTCTTTTTTGGCGGCCTTGGTCAACGGGGTGTTTGGCCTGCTGCTGGCCTGGGTGCTGGTGCGCTATTCGTTTCCCGGCAAAAAAATCATCGACGCCTTGGTGGACTTGCCCTTTGCCTTGCCCACGGCGGTGGCCGGCATTTCGCTGACCGCGCTGCTGGCTGACAACGGCTGGGTCGGCTCGCTGCTGGCGCCCTGGGGCGTGCAACTGGCCTTCAACCCCAACGGCGTGCTGATTGCGCTGATTTTTATCGGCTTGCCTTTTGTGGTGCGCACCGTGCAGCCGGTCTTGGAAGACGCTGAGAAGGAACTGGAAGAAGCCGCCAGCTGCCTGGGCGCCACACGCTGGCAAACGTTTTCCCGCGTGATTTTCCCGGCCCTGGCGCCAGCGCTGCTGACCGGCTTTGCCATGGCGTTTGCGCGGGCCATTGGCGAGTACGGCTCGGTGATCTTCATCGCTGGGAACATGCCCATGGTCTCGGAAATCACGCCGCTCATCATCATCAGCAAGCTCGAACAATACGACTACGCGGGCGCCACCGCCGTGGCCTGCGTCATGCTGCTGGTGTCCTTTGCCATGCTCTTGGTGATCAACGCCTTGCAAGCCTGGCAGCGCCGCCGCACCGGGGGAGGTTTGCCATGAGCGCCGTGACCGCCGTGCTGCGCAACGCGCCGCGCCAGGCTCGCCAAGGCACGACCGAAGCCGTCTGGGTGCGCCGCACGCTGATCGGCATGGCGCTGGTGTTTGTATTTTTGTTTTTGCTGCTACCGCTGGCCGCCGTGTTTGCTGAAGCCTTACGCCAGGGCTGGGGCGCTTACATAGCTGCCCTGCGAGACCCCGAGGCTTGGTCAGCCATTTCACTCACGCTGCTGACTGCCGCCGTGGCCGTGCCAGTCAATCTGGTGTTTGGTATTGCCGCTGCCTGGGCGATTGCCAAGCACGAGTTTCGTGGCAAAGCCTTGCTGACCACGCTGGTGGACTTGCCGTTTTCCGTGTCGCCGGTGGTGGCGGGTTTGATTTACGTGCTGGTGTTCGGCGCGCAAGGCTGGTTCGGCCCGTGGTTGCTGGCGCATGACATCAAGGTGGTGTTCGCGGTGCCGGGCATTTTGTTGGCGACCATTTTTGTCACCTTTCCCTTCATTGCGCGGGAGTTGATTCCGCTCATGCAAGCCCAGGGTAACGACGAAGAGCAAGCGGCTATCGTGCTGGGCGCCACCGGTTGGCAAACCTTTTGGCGCGTGACCTTGCCCAACATCAAGTGGGGCCTGCTGTATGGCGTGATCTTGTGCAACGCGCGGGCCATGGGCGAGTTTGGCGCGGTGTCGGTGGTCTCGGGCCATATTCGCGGGCAGACCAACACCTTGCCGCTGCATGTCGAGATTTTGTACAACGAATACCAGTCGGTGGCGGCCTTTGCCGTGGCCTCCTTGCTGGCTCTGCTAGCGCTGCTCAGCCTCGTCATCAAGCAAGTGGTCGCCTGGCGGCATGAACGCGAGCTGCAAGCCAGTGCCGACTTGCCGCCCGAGCCGGCCCGACCCATCAATGCCACCGCAAAGGAAAAACCATGAGCATCGAAGTCCGCCAAGTCAGCCGCCGCTTCGGTAATTTCCAGGCTTTGTCCGATGTGTCGCTGAGCATGCCTTCCGGCGAGCTCACAGCTTTGCTCGGCCCCTCGGGCTGCGGCAAGACCACGCTGCTGCGCATCATCGCGGGGCTGGAAACGGCCGACAGCGGCAGCATTTATTTCAGCGGCGTAGACACCACTGACTGCCATGTGCGTGATCGCCAAGTGGGCTTTGTGTTTCAGCACTACGCGCTGTTTCGCCACATGACGGTGTTTGAAAACGTCGCCTTCGGTCTGCGCGTCAAGCCGCGCCGCTCGCGGCCGAGCGAAGCGCAGATCCAAGACAAGGTCCGCGCCTTGCTGGCCCTGGTGCAACTCGACGGGCTGGGCCAGCGTTACCCCACCCAGCTCTCAGGCGGGCAGCGCCAGCGCATTGCCTTGGCCCGGGCGCTGGCGGTCGATCCCAAGGTGCTGCTGCTCGACGAACCCTTTGGCGCACTCGACGCCCAGGTGCGCAAAGAGCTGCGCCGCTGGCTGCGCCGCCTGCATGAAGACCTGGACGTGACCAGCATTTTTGTCACCCACGACCAGGAAGAAGCACTCGAAGTGGCCGACCGAGTGGTGCTCATGAACGCCGGGCGCATTGAGCAAGTCGGCACGCCGCAGCAGGTGTGGGACCAGCCAGCCAACCCGTTTGTGTATGGCTTTTTGGGTGATGTGAATTTGTTTCATGGCCGTGCTCACCAAGGCCGGGTCCAGATCGGCCCGGACGCCCAAGGCATCAGCCTGCAGGTGCCCGAGCATGCCGGGGCACATCACCAGCCCGCGCGGGCTTATGTACGCCCGCACGACTTGCAAGTCCAGCGCGACACCCGGGGTGCGCCCGGCATGCGGGCCAAGCTCGAACGCGCCGTCTTGATCGGGCCGCTCGCCCGGCTCGAACTGCTGCGCGCCGATGGGTCGGGTGGCGATGAGTTGGTCGAAGCGCACCTGAGCGTCGACGAGTACGTGCGGCTCGGCGCGCAGGCCGGCGATACGCTGGTGTTGACGCCGCGTCAGGCGCGGGTGTTTGTGGACAGTGCGGCGGCAGCGTGAACTGACTTATGTCCGTCGGGCTCGCGGATCAATGTGGATCTGCAAACCCAAGGCGTGCAAGACCTTGAGCACGGTGGCCAAGCTCGGGTTGCCTTGTTCGCCTAATGCTTTGTAGAGACCTTACCGCGTGATGCCTGTGTCGCGGGCGAGCTGCATCATGCCCCGCGCACGGGCGATGTCGCTCAGCGCTTTTGAAAACAGCAAGGCATCATCTGGCGCCTCATCAATGCACGCCTGTAAGTACAGCGCGCAGTCTTCATCCGATTGCAGGTAATCCGCAGCGACAAAAGCCGTAACGCCAAGTTGTTCGATAGCTTGTCGATTCATCGTTTAATCCTTCAGAAGTCGGACCATGGCTTGCGTCTTGGCAATGTCCTTGTCTTGGCTTGATTTGTCGCCACCACCGAGGGCGACCACAACCGTCGCCCCGTCTTTCCAGCAATACACGCGGTAGCCAGGGCTGGCCTGTGTCAATGCGCAGTTCAATCACTTCGCCACCTACCGATTTGCAGTCACCCCAATGGCCCAGTGAAAGCCGTGTCAGGCGTGCGAGAACCTGCTTTTGCGCAACCCTGTCCCGCAGCCCCCTCAGCCATGCATCAAATGCGGAGGTTCGCAGGACTTGAAGCTCTGATGGAGCGTAATCCATGGTTTACGGTTGGGTCGTATCAAGAAGGCATTCAAGGTGACCAGACGGTAGGGATCAGGCGGCCGACCGTGACTTTGCCGCCTTGGCCTCTAGGCGCTTGACGGCGTAGTGGTGGATCCAGCCCACCAGCTCCAGGGCCGCTGGGGTGAGGGGCAGGTCGTGGCGCCTGACGGTGCAGATCAGGGGGCTGGGCAGCTCGTCCTGGATAGGGATAACGCACAGGCGCTCCCTGAAAGGACAGAGGTCAAACAAAATGCTGGGCATGGTGGTCAGCCATTGGTCGGACTCGGCCACCACGGCGGGCAAGGCCAGAAAAGACTCACACAGCATCTTCACCCGGGGCGGTGCCAGGCCGGCTTTTTGAAAGGCCTCTTCAATCAACGCGCCCGGGCCGCGTGAGTTGCTGGACATCACCCAGTCGCAGTCTTGCAGTTGCGCCAAGCGGGTGGCGCGTGACAGCGGGTGCGACACACCCGCCACGATCACCACTTCACTGGCGTAAAGGGGTTGCGCGACCAGATCGCTCTCCAGGTCCACGCGGTGCACCGGCGTCAGCGCGAAGTCCAGGGTGCCGTCGCGTATGGCCGGCGCAATGTTGGGGTACAGCCCGTCCTGGCAATGCACCTTCACGTTGGGATGCTGCTGCGTGAACTGGCGCAAGGCCAAAGGCAGCAAGCCCAGCCCGATGGCCGGAGACACCGCCACTTTGACCGTGCCTTCCCAATGCCCGCGCAGCTGGGCGATTTCGTCCGTGGCCCGGCGGCTCTGCGCCACCATCAACTTGGCATGCGGCAAAAACGCGCGCCCGAAGTTGGTGAAGGTCACCCCCGTTCGGCTGCGCACCAGCAAGGGGGCTTTCAGCTCCGCTTCGAGCTGTTGGATGGCGGCCGTCAACGCCGGTTGCGTGAGGTTCATTTTCTGGGCCGCCGCGCGGATGCTGCCCAGCTCTTCAATGAACACCAGGGCCTGCAAAGTAGGGAGTCTCAAGCTCAATCCTCATATCAAAAAAATTGATCGAACACGCAAATTCTTGAATTTTCTTAATTAGATACGAATCCTAGGATCACAGCCATTCAAGACGAAAAGGAGACCGCTTTGTTCATCAAGAATTGCTGGTACGTGGCTGCCTGGGACGTTGAAGTGCCGCAAGACGCCATGTTCCCCCGCACCTTGCTCAATGAGCCTGTGCTGCTGTACCGGGACACCCAAGGCCGGGTCGTGGCGCTGGAAAATCGCTGCTGCCACCGCGCCGCTCCCCTGCACCTCGGCCGCAAAGAAGGCGATTGCGTTCGGTGCATGTACCACGGCCTGAAGTTCGACCCGACGGGCGCCTGTGTCGATATCCCAGGGCAAGCCACGATTCCGGCCAAGACCTGTGTCAAAAGCTACCCGACCGTCGAGCGCAACCGGCTGGTCTGGATCTGGATGGGCGACGCCGCCCTGGCCAACCCAGACGACATCGTTGACTGCTTCTGGCACGACTCCGATGCGTGGCGCATGAAGCCGGGCTACATCCATTACCAAGCCAACTACAAGCTGATCGTGGACAACCTGCTGGACTTCAGCCACCTGGCCTGGGTCCATCCCACCACTTTGGGCACGGACAGCGCGGCCGATCTCAAGCCGGTGATCGAGCGCGACACCCAGGGCAACGGCACGCTGACGATCACGCGCTGGTACCTCAATGACGAGATGCCTAACCTGCACAAGAGCGTGGCCAGGTTCGAGGGCAAGGTCGATCGCTGGCAAATTTACCAGTGGTCACCACCCGCGCTGCTGCGCATGGACGCCGGATCGGCTCCCGCTGGCACCGGTGCGGAACTGGGTGAGCGCGTTCCCGAGGCCGTGCAGTTCCGTCACACCTCCATCCAGACGCCCGAGACCGAGAGCACCAGCCACTACTGGTTTTGCCAGGCCCGCAACTTCGAGCTGGACAACGTGAAGATGACGGAGTCCATCTTTGACTCGGTCGTGAAAGCCTTTGAAGAAGACCGCCTGATGATCGAAGCGCAGCAAAAGATCATGGACCTGGTGCCCAATCGCCCCATGCTCCCGATTGCGGCCGACAGCGGGCTCAACCAGGCGCGCTGGCTGCTGGAGCGTTTGCTCAAGGCAGAAGCCGCTCAGGCAGCACCATGATCCAGGTCGTGGTCGCAGAGGTTCGCGCCCTGGCGCGGGACATTCTGCTGATTGAACTGCGCGCCTCGACCGGCCAGCCACTACCCGGCGCTGCACCGGGCGCGCACATTGACCTGCACCTGCCCAATGGGCAGATTCGTCAATATTCCCTGACCAATGCCACTGGTTCTGCGACTCAGGCCAGCTACCAGCTGGCGGTGGCCCGCGACGCACAAAGCCGAGGCGGCTCGACCTGGATTCACGACAAATTGCGGGCCGGTGCGTCGTTGTCGATCAGCGAGCCACGCAATTTATTTGCCCTGGATGCAGCGCACCGCAAGGTGATTTTTCTGGCCGGCGGTATTGGCGTCACGCCCATCTACGCCATGGCCCAGGCGGCGAGCCAGCGCGGCCTGGACTGGTCCTTGATCGTCTGCGCCCGGTCAGGCAGCCGGCAAGCCTTTCACGAAGAGCTGCTGGCGCTGGACCCGCAGCGGTTGCAGTTTCATTTTGATGCGGAGCGCGGTGCGCCGCTGGATCTGAAAACACTGCTGGCCCAGGCTGACTGGGACGCTGTTTACGCCTGTGGTCCGGCCGGCATGCTGGACGCGGTCGAGGCGGCCACCACGCACTGGCCATCGGGCAGCGTGCGGATGGAGCGCTTCAAGACGGCTGCCAGCGACGAGACGAACAACGCCGCCTTCGAGCTGGTGCTGGCCAAGATGCAGCGAACGATCCAGGTGCAGGCCACAGAGAGCCCGCTGCAAGCCCTGGAGCGCGAGGGCATAGACCACCCCTTTTCTTGCCGGGAAGGACTTTGCGGTACTTGCGAAGTCGCACTGGTGGAGGGCGAGGCGGACCACCGCGACAGTGTTCTGGACGGCGCTGACCGGGCTGCTGGCCAACGATTCATCCCCTGCGTGTCGCGTTGCCGCGGTGCCCAGTTAGTCATTCAACTTTAAAAAAATAGCCATGAACCTTGATCAAAAAACAGCCATCGTCACCGGTGGCGCTTCTGGCTTTGGTGCCGCGATTGCCTTGCGCATGGCCTTGGCCGGTGCCAAGGTCATGGTGGCCGATTTGAACGCCGCTGGCGCTGAGGCGATTGCCGACAAAATCCGCGCAGCCGGTGGCCAAGCCGCCAGCGTGGAGGCCAATGTGGCAGACCGCGAGTCATTCCACAACATGGTGGCGGCAACCCGCCAGGCCTTTGGCAGCCTGGACATCCTGGTCAACAACGCCGGCACCACGCACCGCAATAAGCCGGCGCTGGAAGTGACGGAGGAAGAGTTCGACCGCGTGTACAAGGTCAACGTCAAGAGTCTCTTCTGGGCGGCGCAAGCCGTGTTGCCGGTTTTTGCGGCGCAAGGCAGCGGCTGCATCGTCAACGTGGCGTCCACCACCGGCGTGCGCCCCGGCCCAGGTCTGACTTGGTACAGCGGCAGCAAAGCCGCCATGATCAACATCACCAAGGGCCTGGCGCTTGAATTTGCCCGCTCTGGCGTGCGGCTGAACGTGGTCAACCCCATGATTGGCGAAACCGCCATGCTGGGCGACTTCATGGGCATGCAAGACACGCCCAGCAACCGCGAACGCTTTTTGATGCGCATTCCCCTCGGGCGCTTCACCCGGCCGGCCGATGTGGCTTCAGCCGTCACGTTTTTGGCCTGCGACGAGGCGTCTTACCTCACCGGCGTTTGCCTGGACGTGGACGGCGGGCGCAACATATGAGCGCGCTGAATATGAGCGCGCTGAGCTACAGCGCGCCCTCGCTGCTGATCAACGGCCAATGGCGCCAGGGCCGGCACGCCATGACGATGCCCATCGTCAACCCGGCTAACGCCCAACTGCTGGACGAGCTGCACCTGGCCAGCAGCGCTGACGTGGCCGATGCCCTGGCCGCCGCGCAAACCGGTTTTGCCACTTGGCGGCGGGTGCCCGCGCACGAGCGCTGCGCCCGGCTTGAAAAAGGCGTGGCCCGCATGCGCAGCCAGACCGAGCAAATAGCCACCTTGCTCACGCTGGAGCAGGGCAAGCCCTTGGCCGAGGCGCGTGCTGAATGCGCCATGGCGGCCGACCTGATCAAGTGGTACGCCGAAGAGGCTCGCCGCTCGTATGGCCGGGTCATCCCCGCCCGCTTGCCGAACAGCCGCATGGAAGTGCTCAAGCAGCCCGTTGGGCCGGTAGCCGCGTTTTCGCCCTGGAATTTCCCGCTCGTGCTGTCAGCGCGCAAAGTCGGCGGCGCCTTGGCCGCAGGCTGCTCCATCGTTCTCAAGGCGGCTGAAGAAACACCGGCCAGCGTGGCCGCCATGGTGGCTTGCTTTCATGAAGAACTGCCGCAAGGCGCGCTGCAGTTACTGTTCGGCGTGCCGGCCGAGGTGTCGGCCCAGCTGATCGAATCCCCGGTCATCCGCAAGGTGAGCTTCACCGGTTCTGTGCCGGTGGGCCGGCAGCTGGCCCAGTTGTCGGCCCTGCACCTCAAGCGCGCCACGATGGAGCTCGGTGGTCACGCCCCGGTGATCGTCTGCGCCGACGCCGACATTGGCAAAACCGTGGCCATGATGGTCGCGCACAAATTTCGCAACGCGGGCCAGGCCTGTTTGTCACCGACGCGCTTTTACATTGCACGCGAAATCTACAGCGACTTTCAAGACGCTTTCATTGCCGCCAGCCAACAGCTGGTGCTGGGCAATGGCATGCATGCGGCCAGCCAGATGGGGCCGCTGGCCAATGCCCGGCGCCTGGCCGCCGTGCGCGACTTGATCGGGCGCTCGGTGCAGGCCGGTGCGCGTGCCCATCAGGGAGCAGCCCCAGAGACCGGATTTTTCGCCCCCGTCACAGTGCTCTCCGATGTCGCGCCGGACTCACCCATCATTCAGGAAGAGCCGTTTGGCCCGATTGCTGCGCTGACCCCGTTCGACAGTCTGGACCAGGCCCTGGCGATGGCCAACCACTGCAGCTACGGCTTGGCGGGCTATTTGTTCACGGACTCTGCCCGCGCCATTCTTGATGTGTCCGAGCGCCTGGAAGTGGGCAGCCTGGCCATCAATGGCATGGGCGTGTCGGTGCCCGAAGCGCCTTTTGGCGGCGTCAAGGACAGCGGCTTTGGCAGCGAGTCCGGCATTGAAGGCATGGACGCCTTTCTGGAAACCAAGTTCACCCACTATTGCGCGTGAAAAAAACAACACAACGGAGACAACACATCATGAAATTCAAAACCCTCATGTCCTGCCTGGCCTTGGCCGGCACCTTTTTCGCCAGCCCGGCCGTTCAGGCCCAAAGCGACAAGCCCCTGCGCATCGTCGTCGGTTTCCCGGCGGGCGTGTCGATTGACGTGGTGACCCGCATCATTTCTGAAAAGATGAAGGACGAGCTCAAACGCACCGTGCTGGTGGACAACCGCCCTGGCGCAGGCGGGCGTCTAGCCGCCGACTTGCTCAAAGCCGCCGCACCGGACGGCAACACGGTCATGGTCACGCCCATCGTGGTGCCGGTGCTGGCGCCCATGGTGTTCAGCAAACTGGGCTACAACCCTGACCTTGACTTCGCCCCGGTGGGCAAGGTCTGCGACTTTGCCTTTGCCTTGGCTGTTCCCGCCAACTCCCCTGCCAAGAACCTGAAAGAGTTCGCGCAGATGCTCAAGGCCAATCCGCAGCAAGCCAGCTTTGGATCGCCCGCTGCCGGCAGCCTGCCGCACTTCTTTGGCGTGATGATTGGCTCGGCGCTGAACGTCGACATGGTGCACGTTCCCTTCAACGGCGGCGCGGCGCTTCAGTCCGCCGTGCTGGGCGGCCACGCGCCAGCCGGCATCGACGTGGTGATGGAATGGCAGCAAAACGCCAAGGCGGGCAAGGTCAATGTGCTGGCAACCTCGGGCATGCAAAGAAGCAAGGTCATGCCCGATGTGCCTACCTTCAGGGAGCAAGGCTTCCCGGATGTGGTGGGTCAGGGCTGGTTCGGAATGTACGCACCGGCCAAGACGCCGCAAGCGGCGATTGATGAGATCAACCGCGCCTTGAACAAGGCGCTGGCGTCGGCCGATGTGCGCGACCGTTTTGCGGCGCTGGGGCTGGAAGCCGCCGGCGGCTCACCGGCCGATCTGGGTAAGTTCATGATCGACGACACCAAGCGCTGGGCGCCTATCGTCAAGAAATCAGGCTTCAGGGCAGACTGAGTTCCCCGCTGGCGGGTGGCGCCACGCGTGATGACGCGGCGCTGCTTTCACCGCGCTGCTGTCACCGTATTCCCCCCGGGCCGCGGCCAGCTCATGAATCACCGCCATCACCTCGGCCACGGCGGGGCTGGGCGCGGCATCGGCGCGCAAGGTCAGGCCGACCATTTCTTCCGTGCCATCGGTGTTGACCGGCAGCCGGGTCAGTGCTCCATCGGCCAGATCGGCCTGCACCGCGCCCAGCGGCGATAGCCACAGCGCGTCGCTGGCCACGGTGTAGCGGCGTGCCACGCTCACGTCCAGTGTTTCCACCGTGCGTGCGGGCTGGCCCAGGCCCCGGCTGGCGAAAAAACTGTCGGCACTTTGGCGAATCGCCGTGCCCGGCAAGGGCAGCACCACGGCGCAGGCCGACAAATGCGCCAATGGGTCGGCGGCGAGTAGGGGGTCGCTGAGCAGCGGGTGGCCGGGCCGCGCCACCAGCACCAGCGGGTCAGCGTACAAGTGCTCAAAGCTCAGGCCCAGCATCACCGCCGGCTCGGCAAAGCGGCCAATCACCAGGTCCAGCGTGCGCTGCCTCAGCTGGCCCAGCAGCTCGGGGTTGGCGCCCGTGAGGATGCGCAGGTTCAGCGCGGCGGCGCGTTCGCCCGGCCGGCTCGCAGCACGTTCGTCCAGCCGCTGCAACACCGCCGGCATGAGCCAGGGCGCCACCGTGGGCAGCACGCCCAGCGTGACCAGCGCGCTGCCGGGTTGCCGCGTGGGCGCCACGCTGGCCACCGCCTCGCGCAGCGCACTCACGCTGGCGCCGGCATGGCGCAAAAAAGCTTGGCCGCTGGCCGTGACTTGCGCCCCCTTGCGCCCGCGCTCAAACAGGCGCACGCCCAGCAGGTCTTCCAATTCCTTCAGTGTTTTAGACACCGCCGGCTGCGTGATCGACAACACCTCGGACGCCTTCTGCAGGCTGCCGTGCTGGGCCACCGCCAAAAAGCACTGCAGATGGCGAAATTTGATGCGGTCGTCGATCACTTGATTGGTTTGAAAAGTTATGGATAAGCGTCTTAAATGTTACTATACATAACCTTTGATGGCGTCTAAAGTCGCGTTTTACTTTTGTCATCCTCTGTTGGAGCCCGCCCATGAAAGCCCCTGAAGCCACCATCGCCCCGCGCGACTGGGAAGCCCATCCCGCCCACGTTTACCCGTTCTACAAGTCCACGCAGCTGCGCGGCCCCAAGCACGCGCTGATCCCCATGAAGCCGGCGCTCGCCCAGCGCAACGCCCCGGTCTACGCCAAAGAGCAGTTCTACCAATACGACAACGACATGACCATGAACGCCCGGGTCAACGGCGAGCCTTTGGGTGAACGCATCATCGTCACCGGCCGCGTGCTCGACGAAGACGCTCGCCCCGTGCGCAACACCCTGGTCGAAGTCTGGCAAGCCAATGCCTGCGGCCGCTATGTGCACAAGGTCGACCAGCACGACGCGCCGCTAGACCCGAACTTTCTGGGCGCCGGCCGCTGCATGACCGACGACGAAGGCCGCTACACCTTCAAGACCATCAAGCCCGGGGCTTACCCCTGGGGCAACCACCACAACGCCTGGCGGCCCAACCACATTCATTTCTCGCTGTTTGGCGACTACTTCGCCAGCCGCCTGATCACGCAGATGTACTTCCCCGGCGACCCGCTCTTGCAACTGGACCCGATGTACATGGGCGCGCCCGAGCACTTGCGTGACACCATGGTCTCCCAATTCAGCCTGGACGTGACGCAGCCCGACTACGCGCTGGGCTATGTTTTTGACATCGTGCTGCGCGGCGCCAAAGCCACGCGTTTTGAATAAGCCCAGGTGAGACCCATGACGACCCCACTGAAACAAACCCCCTCGCAAACCGTCGGCCCTTACTTCGCCTACGGCCTGACGTCGACCCAATACGGCTACGCCTTCAAGAGCCTGTTCACGCCCGTGCTGGCGCAACCCCAAGCCCCCGGTGAGCACATCCGCATCACCGGGCAGGTGTTTGACGGCAACGGCGCACCCATCAACGACGCCATGGTGGAGATCAGCCACCGCAACGCGGCTGGCGAGATCATCACGACCGTGGCCCAGGCCGAAGCCGGTGGCTTTGTGGGCTTTGGCCGTTGCGGCACTGGCACCTTGGCCGGCCACCACTACGAGTTCCATACGGTCAAGCCCGGCGCGGTGGACGGCCAGGCCCCTTACATCGACGTGTGCGTGACTGCGCGCGGTTTGCTGGTGCACACCTTCACCCGCATTTATTTTGACGACGAGGCCGCGGCCAACGCCAAGGACGAGGTGCTCAACAGCGTGCCCGCCGAGCGTCGCGCCACCCTGGTGGCCCAGCGCTCGCAAACGCCCGCCGGTCCGGTCTACCGCTTCGACATCCGCATGCAAGACAGTGCCAAGGGCGGCGAGACGGTGTTCTTCGACCTCTGACCCAGCTAGTTATCAAGCCTGCGCTTCGCCCGGCGCTGAGGCTTGGTTCCCGACCGGCTCCCTCCCCCGCTGGGGGAGGGCCGGGGTGGGGGCTCTTCGTTCGCTGAACGGGGTGCTTTATCGACGAGCCCCCATCCCTGCCTTCCCCCAGCGGGGGAAGGAGTAAAGCCCCATGCGCATCGCTCAACCTTTAGGGGCGTTACCGCACCATCTGATTGAGCTGAATGATCGGCAGCATCACGGCCAGCACGATCAGCATCACGGCCGCGCCCATGACCACGATCAAGAGCGGCTCCAGAATGGTGGCCAGGTTCATGGCGCGGCGTTGCACTTCGGTGGCCAGTTGACTGGCGGCGCGTTGCAGCATGGTGGGCAAGTCGCCGGTTTGCTCGCCCAAGCGAGCGAACATGCTGAGCACGCCGGGAAAGCGCTTTTTCTGCGCCAGCGCCAAACCGAGCGGCGCGCCTTCACGCACGCGGTCCAATGCATCCAAGGCGTCCAGCCGCATCGCCTCGTTGCTCAGTGTTTCGGCGGCGGCTTGCAGGGCTTTGAGAATGGGCACGCCGGCGCCCACCAGCAAGGCCAAGGTGCTGGCAAAGCGCGCTGCGTTGTACTGGCGGGCGAG
The DNA here is from genome assembly GCA_040400935.1 of Polaromonas sp. Lineage (GTDB taxonomy): Bacteria > Pseudomonadota > Gammaproteobacteria > Burkholderiales > Burkholderiaceae_C > Polaromonas. Next base: position 67,729 of record JBBAPH010000009.1, on the reverse strand, counting down.
CCGGCCCACCAGGGGCAATTGCAGCCAGCCCGCGTCAAAACGGCGGCGCAAGGCCGGACGCTTGAGCAACTGCCGCAGCACCAAAAACCCAAGCGCCAACACAAGCAACATCGCCAAGCCCCAGGCCCGCACGAAATTGCTCAGCGATAGCAGCGCCACCGTCAGCCACGGCAGGCTGCGCTGGCTGCCCATGAACACTGAAGCCACTTGCGGCACCACGTAGCTCAATAAAAACGCCACGATGCCCAGCGCCACCAAGGTCACGATGGCCGGGTAGAGCGCTGCGCCCAGCAATTTGCTGCGCAGGTTCTGGCCTTCTTCCAAATCGTCGGCCAGGCGCTGCAACACCAGGCCCAGCTGGCCGCTGGTCTCGCCCGCGCCGACCACGCTGACCATGATGGGCGGGAACTCGCGCGGATGCCGGCTCAGCGCCAGCGCCAAGGGCGAGCCAGCGTTCACATCGGCGCGCAGCGCGGCGATCAAAGCGCGTTGGCTGGGTTGTTCAGCTTCGTCGACCAGGGCGCTCAGCGCCCGCTCCAAGGGCAGCCCAGCTGCCACCAGGCCCGCGAGTTGACGCGTCCACACCGACAAGGCACTGGCGCCAAACGCGCGCTTTTGCCACAGCACGCGGTTCAGGCCTTGGCCGCTGGGCGCTGTATCTGTTGTGCCCGGCGCTGCGGGGGCCGCGTGCGCGCCATGCACCGGCTCGACGCGCAGCGGGATCAAGGTCTGCGTGCGCAGCAGCGTGCGGGCCGTGCGCACGTTGTCCGCATCCACCACCCCTTTGCAGAGCTGGCCTTGCAGGTTCAGGGCTTCGTAGGCGTAGGCAGTCATGGCTGGGGCTCGGCTTGGCGGTCGCTCTTGGCGTGGGCAAAGCAGCGGATGCCAGCAGAGGATTTTTATTCTCGCGTCACGCGGGCCACTTCTGCAGGCGTTGTCACACCTGCTTGCACCAATCGCTCAGCGTCTTCGCGCATGAGCTGCATGCCCGCTTGCTGGGCGGTAGCGCGGATCAGCGCTTCCGATTCGCGGTTGTGAATTTGCGCGCGAATCTCGTCGTTGGCACTGAGCAGTTCAAACACGCCGGTGCGGCCCGCGTAGCCCGTGCGCGCACATACCGCGCAGCCGCTGCCACCGCAGTCGGTACAGATTTTCCGCACCAGCCGCTGCGCCAAGATGCCCAGCAAAGACGAGCTCAGCAAGAAAGGGTCCACGCCCATGTCGGTCAGCCGCGTGATCGCGCTGGTGGCGTCATTGGTGTGCAGCGTGGCCAACACCAGGTGGCCGGTCAGCGATGCTTGGATGGCAATCTGTGCCGTCTCAAAGTCGCGGATCTCACCGATCATGATGATGTCCGGGTCTTGCCGAAGAATGGCGCGCAAGGCCTTGGCAAAGTCCAGGTCGATGCGGGCGTTGACTTGGGTTTGCCCCACGCCCGGCAACTCGTACTCCACCGGGTCTTCCACCGTCATGATGTTGCTTTGCGCCGGGTCGAACTGGCTGAGTGCGGCATACAGCGTTGTGGTTTTGCCAGAGCCGGTCGGGCCTGTGACCAGCACAATGCCGTGGGGCTGGCCCAGCAGCTTTTGCAGGCGCGAGAGGGTTTGCCCCTCCATGCCGACCGAGGCCAGGCTGAGCTGCGTGCCGCTTTTGTCGAGCAAGCGCAGCACGGCTCGCTCGCCGTGCGCGTTGGGCAGGGTGGACACGCGCACGTCCACCGCCCGCGTGCCAATGCGCAGGCTGATGCGCCCGTCCTGCGGCAAGCGCTTTTCGGCAATGTCCAGGTCGGCCATGATTTTCAGGCGCGAGATCAGTGCGGCGTGCAAGGCGCGGTTGGGCTGCACCACTTCGCGCAGCATGCCGTCCACCCGAAAGCGCACGGCCGAGTGCTGTTCATACGGCTCAATGTGGATGTCGCTGGCGCCGTCGCGGGCGGCTTGCGTGAGCAGGGCATTGAGCAGGCGGATGATGGGCGCGTCGCCGCTGCTGGCCAGCAGGTCTTCTACCGCCGGCAGGTCTTGCAGCATGCGCGACAAGTCGGCGTCGTTCTCGACCTCGCTCACCACCGTGGCGGCGCTGGATTCGCCTTCGGCATACGCGCTGCTGATGCGCTGCGCCAGCCAGCCGGCTTCAGCTCGCTGCACGCGCTGCACCGGGTGCTTGCGCATGACCTCGCTGCAAGCACCGGGGTCAGCGCCCGTGGTGTGCCACAGCACCAAGGCATCGGTGTCGTCGTCATGCTCGAGCAGCACTTGGTAAGCGCGCGCAAAAGCGTAGGGCAAGGGGTGGCGCGTGGTTCGGCGCGGCGGGGATGGGGTCTCGGTCATGGCAAGGTCTCTGGGGGGATGTTCAGGGTGGCGGTGGCTGGGCGGCGTCACCCTTGGCAGCTGCGGGCGGCACGGCGCTCACCGGCGGCAGGGCTTGGGCTGGATCGGGTGAGGGCGGCACCACCGGCGCAGGCACCGCAGGCGGCGGCTGGCGCGGTACCAAGGGCGGCAAGGTGGGCGCGCCCTGCACGGGCAGCAGGGGGTGTGGCGCGGGTTGCGTGGCCTGCTGCAGGCCGCGCATGTAGTCGTAGCGGTCTAGCGCCAAGCCTTCGCTGGCGGTAGCGTCGCGCACCACCACCGGTCGCATGAAGACCATCAAGTTGGTTTTGCGCCGGCTGCGTGACTGGCTTTTGAACAAGTTGCCCAGCAAGGGCAGGCTGCCCAGGATCGGCACTTTTTCTTCGTTGTCCGAGTAGTCGTCTTGCAGCAAGCCGCCCAGCACCACGATGGCGCCATCGTCGACGATCACGCTCGAATCAATCGAGCGCTTGTTCGTGATCAGCCCTGACGCGGAGTTGACCGACGAGGCTTGCACCGTGCTCACCTCTTGCGAGATCGCCAGCTTGATGCTGCCGCTCTCGCTGATCTGCGGCCGCACGCGCAGCGTCAGGCCCACGTCTTTGCGTTCAATCGTTTGGAAGGGATTGACCACGCCGTTGTTGCCCGCGCCGGTGTTGGTGTAACGGCCGGTGATGAAGGGCACGTTCTGGCCAATCACGATGCGCGCCTCTTCGTTGTCCAGCGTGAGCAGGTTGGGGGTGGACAGCACGTTGCCGCTGCCAGTTTGTTCCAGCGCCCGGGCCAAAAAGCCCAGTGCATACACGCCGTTGGTGCGCCGCAGCGCGCCCACGTTCAGGCCAGCGCCAGGCGTCAGGCCGCCCTCGGTCACGCCGGCCAGGCCGTCGATGGAGAGGTTCAGGATGTTGTTGCCGCCACTGCCAAAGTTGGTGCCCAAGAGGCCGATCACGCTGTTGCCCGCCCGGCCAATCGGGCCTTGCCACTGGATGCCGAACTCGGCCGCTTTGTCGGCATTGACCTCGGCGATCAGGCTTTCTACCCAGACCTGGGCGCGCCGTCCGTCGAGCTTGTCAATCACCGCGCGCAACTGGCGGAACTGCGGCTCGCTGGCCGTGATGATCAGCGAGTTGGTGCTCGGGTCGGCCTGGATTTGCCCGCCCGCGCTGCCGCCAGCGGCTTGGGGCCGCGGTGCATTGGGCGCCATGCTGACGGTAGTCAGGGGTGGTGCACCGCCACCTCCGCCGCCACCGGGCGCTGCGCCACCAGGCGGGGGCGCGGCAGCGCTGGCTTCACCGCTGAGCACGCCGCGCAGCGTCAGCGCCAATTGCGTGGCGTCGGCATTCTTGAGGTAGACCACATGGATGTTGCCCGCCGCGTCTTGGGCACTTTGCGCGCCTTGGCGCATGGGTTGGTCCAGCTTGTCCACCAGACTGCGCACCAACGCCACCCTCGCCGGGTTGGCCGCTCGCAAAATCAAGGAGTTGCTGCGCGGCTCGGGCAGCAGCGTGGTGCGAAACGACTCGCCCTGGCCGGGGCTGCCCGGTCCGCCCGCTCCGCCCGCTCCGGTACTGGCGCCCGAGCCTTCTAAAAGGCGAATCACCAGCGGCGCCAGCTCGGTGGCAATCGCGTTTTGCAGGGGAATCACGTCCACGTCGGTGCCGTTGGCCACGTCTAGCGCCGCGATGATGCGGCCCAGGCGCTGCAGGTTTTCGGCGTAGTCCGTGATCACCAGCGCATTGGTACCGGGGTTGACGTTGATGGTGTTGTTCGGGCTGATCAGCGGCCGCAGCACGGGGATCAGGTTGTTGGCGCTTTCATGGCGCAAACGGAAAATCTGCGTGACGATCTGCAAGCCCGCCGGTGGGCTACCCGCCACCGCCACGCCCTGGCTTTGCAGCTTGGCCTCGGCTTCGGGCACGACTTTGTACAAGCCGCCGCTTTCCACAACGGCGTAGCCTTGCAAGCGCAGTTGCGCGGCAAATTGGTTCAGCGCGGTTTGCGGCGGAACGGGCCTCTCGGTGTTGAGCGTGATGTTGCCTTTAACGCGCGGGTCCAGCACCACGTTGCGACCGGTCAGCGTGGCCAGCGTGCGGGCTACCGATTCGATTTCAGCGTTGTTGAAGTTCAGGGTGATCGGCTCGGCGCGTTGGCTGGTTTTTTTCGGCGCGGTCTGCGCATGGCCATGCCCCGCCACACACAGCAGCGCAGTCAGGCCCAGAGCAACTTGCCAACGGGAACGCAAGGGGTGAAGGGTCATCGTGTGTGGTGGTGGTGTGAAGGGCTGGACCCCGCAGTCGCTGAGCGCTGCACGGCACAGGTGGCCGAGTCAGCTTGCCGCAGACAAGCCCTAGCGCGTGCAAGCCCAACTCGACAGACCAAGTAGGCCGCCGCGGGCAAAGCCGAGGAGCCCGCCAAACCCCTACTGTCAGCGCAAGCCAGTTGCGGATGGGCTTGTGTGCGGTGGCGCACAGACGCTTGGGGCGGTGCTCGTATCGGTTAAAGGTGAGTTAGTGCAGCTGGCCCGTTGGCTCATCCGCGCCAAACCGGCAGCCCGCGCGCCGCGCGGCAACACTGGCTGAACAAAGGACGACAGGCTGGCGCTTGCCGAGCCCCGCAGCACCGACAGCGCTGAGTTGCCAGATGTGAAAAGGCCGCGCGCTTCGTAAAAAAAACGGTGCGGCGCCTCACACACCCACACGCTTGCTTGCACTTTGCTCGCCGGTGGCAAGCCCGTTGCGGTGCAATGAGGCGATGTTGAGTCTGCCTCTCGATACCGCGCTGGTGCCCGCACCGGTTTCGGACTTGGGCGTGACCAACCGCGTGATGGCCGCTTTGCCGGCACCGCTGCGGGGGGCTTTGCTGGCTCGAGCCGATTTGGTCGAGTTGGCTTGGCAGACAGACTTGCTGCGCGCAGGCGAGCCGGTGACTCAGCTGGTGTTTCCCTTGGAAGGGTTTGTCTCGGTGTTGCAGCCCGTGGCCGGTGGCGGCACTGTGCCGCTAGCTTTGGTCGGGCATGAAGGCGTGCTGGACGTGCCAGCACTGCTCGGCCTGAAAGCCGGTAGCTTGTCTGGCCAAACCTGGCGGGTGCAGGCGGCAGGTTTGGCCTTTGCTTTGCCGCTGGCGGTGATGGCTGCCCACCGAGGCGAGCCGGCCTTGCAGGCGGTCCTGCAGGCGGTCCTCCAGGCGCACGCAGCGCTGCGTTACGCCCAGCTCGCCCAGCAGCTGCTGTGCCTGAACCAGCACGGTGTGCTGCAGCGCTTGGCGCGTTGTCTTTTGATGGCACGGGACCGCGTGCAGGCGCCTGAGCTATTCCTCACGCACGACAGTCTGGCGCAGATGCTGGGTGCGCGGCGCGAAAGCGTCACGCTGGCCGCAGGCCGCTTGCAGCGGCGCGGCCTGATCAGTTACAGCCGGGGCTACCTGATGCTGTTGGACGCCCCAGCGTTACATGCGCTGGCTTGCCCTTGCTATGACGCGGACCGCGAAAGCGCTGCGGCCGCTTCGGCCTCAGCTGCATCCGGCTCCGGCTGACGCCAGTTCTGCACCAGGAAGTGAATCAGTTGCAGCTTGGCCACTGCTTGGTGCGGCAGCACGAAGGGATAAAAGTCCGGTAGGCCCATGGCGCGGGACATCTCGTTGAGCATGGTCGTCAGGCGCGCCCAGTCGTTCACCACATCGAGAAAGGCTTGAGCCTCGGGGTGCTCAGGGCGAAACAGCGCATCCAACTCAAAAGGGGTGAAGTCGGCCAACTGCAGCTGCCCCGCGTTCACCCCAAAGCTCAGCGCGGTGTCCAGGCCGTCGCGCATGTGCAGGTAATGCGCCCAGCACTCGGCCCAGTCTTCCCAGGGGTGGCTGCTGGCGTAGGCGCTGACGAAATGCAGCGGCCAATCGGCTGGCGGGCCATTCTCGTAGTGCGCTTGCAGGCTGCGCGCATAGTCGGCCCTTTCGTCACCAAACAGCTGGCGAAAGTCAGCCAGCCACGCCGGTTGGCTGTCCACCAGCCGCCACCAGTAGTAGTGGCCTATTTCATGGCGCCAATGGCCCAGCAGCGTGCGGTAGGGTTCGTGCAGGGCATCGCGAGCCGATTCGCGGTGCGCGTCGTCGGCTTCACAAATATCGAGCGTGATCAGACCCTCGTCGTGGCCGGTGCGCACGGGCGGCCCGCCGTCTGGCGCGCGTAAAAAATCAACCATCAAGCCGCGCTCGGTGTCTTCATTCAAGCGGGAAGCTACCGGCAAACCCAGCACCAACAAGGCCGACACCAGCCGCCGCTTGGCCACCTCGAAGCGGCCCCACAACACGCCGTTGTCCGGGTGTTTTGCATCGTTCAGGTCGGGAATGGTGCGATTGAGCCGGCAAGCCACGCACCAGCCAGCCGCGCCGCCGGGGTCGCTGTCGGCCACCAGCCAGTTGCAGGCGGCGGGTGTGCTCAGGTTGGCGCAGCGTTGGTAGCGCGGCGGCTCGCGCGGTGAGCGGTCGGCAGAGCGCTGCACGTCGTCCCAGGCTTGCCAGCGTTCACCCTTGATGGCGGGCCCCGTCGGCGACGGCTCAGCTGGCCGCAGCGGCAACACGCGCGCGCGGCCGGGCTCATAGCCCAGCGGTGTGCCGCAAGCCAAGCATTGGCTGTTGCGAAAGAACACGGGTTGACCGCAGCGACACTGGTACGCCCGGCCGGCCAAGACGGGCAAGTCGCCACGGCCGGCGGGTGAAAAGAGGGATGGGCTGGGCACACGTCAGTCTGCGGGGGCGCCTGGATGGGGCACAGCCCGGCCGCATCGCGGGCGCTTGTCGGACAGCGCCGACAGGGGCCGGCCGCGTTAAAGCTTTTATCATTGGCCCAGCGCAGCCGGTGTGCGTCGCGCAACGCCCCGGCCCCCCGAGATTTAAATTCCAAGCACAACTACAAAGGAACGTCCATGCCCACGTACCACATCGAGATGTTTGAAGGCCGCACGCCCGAGCAAAAGAAAAAGCTCGTGGCCGAGGTCACCCGTGTGACGGTTGAGGTGCTGGGCGGCTCGGCCGAGTCGGTGGACATCATCATCCATGAGGTCCGGCGCGACAACTGGGCTACCGGCGGCAAGCTCTGGTCGGAGCCGCGCAGCTGACACCCGATACCGCCGCTCCGCGCCCGGCCACCCTGGCGCAACTGCAGGCCCACTACGGCCCGCGTTACCGCTGGTATTTGCTGCTGTCGGTGATGGTGGGCGCCATGGCGGCCATCATGTCTTCGACCATCATCAACGTGGCGATTCCGGACATGAGCCGGTCCTTCGCCTTGGGCCAGGACCGCGCGCAGTGGGTCAGCTCGGGCTTCATGGTGGCCATGACGGTGTCCATGCTGACCACGCCTTGGCTGCTGGCGCGCTACGGCTACCGCCGGACGTACGGCGCTTGCATGGCCTTGCTGATGGCCGGCGGCGTGCTGGGCGGCTTGGCCAGCGATTACACGCTGGTGCTGCTCTCGCGGGTGGTTGAGGGCTTGGCCGCCGGCGTGGTGCAGCCGATTCCGGCGATTGTCATCATGCGGGCCTTTGCCCCGCAAGAGCAAGGCCGGGCCAGCGCGGTGTTTGGCATGGGCGTGGTGTTGGCACCGGCGCTGGGGCCTAGCCTGGGTGGCGTGCTGGTCGACTTGCTGGGTTGGCGCTCGATCTTCTTCATGGTGGTCCCGCTGTGCCTGGCATCGCTCTGGCTGTCTCAGCGTTATGTGCCGGTGTCGGCCCCGGGCGGTGCGGCCGTCAACAAAGACGTGAGCCTGGACTGGCGTGGCGTGTTGCTGGCCGGCGGTGGTGCCTTGTGCCTGATCAATGGCATGGTGGAGTTGCACAGCCACAGCGGTGCTCAGGCCTATGGGTTGTTGGGTGTTGCCGCCGTGGCGTTGGCTCTGTTTGTCTGGTGGCAGCGGCGTATCGTCGCCCTCGGTGGCGAGCCTCTGATGAGCCCGGCCCTGTTCGGCCACAGGCCGTTTGCCATGGGCAGCGTGGTGGCCTTTATTTATGGCGCCGGCTTGTTTGGCTCTACCTATCTGCTGCCGATTTATATGCAGCTGGCTTTGAGCTATTCGCCGTCGTTTGTGGGGGCTGTGTTGTTGCCGGCCGGGTTGGTGCTGGCGCTGACCATTGCGATGGCTGGACGCTTCGCCGACCGTTACCCCACCTACGGGCTGGTCACCATCGGCCTGGGTTTGTTGGGCGCGTCGTTTGCACTCACGGTCTTCATCACGCTGGAGGCGAGTTCGGCATGGCTGCTGGCGCTGGTGGTCTTGGGCCGCATCGGCCTGGGCTTTGTGTTGCCCTCGCTGAACATGGGTTCGCTGCGTAGCCTGCCCCCATCCCTGCTGTCCCAAGGCTCCAGCGGCGTGAATTTCCTGCGGACACTGGGCGGCGCCCTGGGTGTGAGCTTGTGCGGCATCGTGCTGGAATGGCGGCTGGCCGCGCATGGCGACTCGCTCAGCCAAGCGGCCAGCAGCCCGGCGCGCTTGGCGGCCTTCAACGAGTCTTTCTTCATGCTCGCCGCCTTGTGCGCGCTGGCCATGTTGGCCGCGTGGCGCATGCGACCTGAACCACCAAGCAAAGCCTGACCATGTGCCAACTGCTCGGCATGAACTGCAACACACCCACCGACGTGACGTTCAGCTTCACGGGTTTTGCCCAGCGCGGCGGGCGCACCGACCAACATGCCGACGGCTGGGGCATTGCTTTTTTTGAAGGCGGTGAAGGCAGTCAGGACTCTGAGGGGGGTAAAGGCCTGCGGCATTTTGTCGACCACCAACCGGCCAGCGACTCGCCGGTGGCCGAGCTGATCCGCCGCTACCCGATCAAGAGCCGCAACGTCATTGCGCATATTCGCAAGGCCACGCAGGGCCAGGTGGCGCTGGAGAACTGCCACCCCTTTGTGCGTGAGCTGTGGGGGCGCTACTGGGTCTTTGCGCACAACGGCGACTTGAAAGACTTTCACCCGCGCCTGCACGCGAGCTTTCGGCCTGTGGGCAATACCGACAGCGAGCGCGCGTTTTGCTGGATCATGCAAGAGCTTGCCAAGTCCCACGCGGGTGTGCCCACGGTGGCCGAGCTGACCTTGACCTTGCGTGACTTGGCGCGGCAGATCGCGCAGCACGGCACCTTCAACTTCATGCTCAGCAACGGGTTAGCGCTGTGGGCCCACGCGTCGACGAATCTGTTTTACGTGGAGCGGCGCCACCCGTTTGCGCATGCCCAACTGAGCGACGAAGACCTGAGCGTGAACTTTGCCGAACACACGGCGCCCACCGACCGGGTGGCGGTGGTGGTCACGGCGCCGCTCACAACCAATGAAAAATGGGCGCAGTTCGCGCCGGGTGAACTCAAGGTGTTTGTGGACGGCTTGGCGGTTTGACGCCGCGCTTTAGCCCAGCGCGGCTTCCAGCGCGTCGATGAACATCGCCGCCACGTCAAAACCGGTCTGGTCAAAAATTTCCTGAAAGCAAGTCGGGCTGGTGACGTTGATCTCGGTGATGTTCTCGCCGATCACGTCAATGCCGATCAGGAGCAGGCCGCGCGCGGCCAGCACCGGGCCAATGGTTTCGGCAATTTCGCGGTCTCGCTCAGACAGTGCTTGCGCCACGCCCAGGCCGCCCGCAGCCAGGTTGCCGCGCACTTCATTACCTTGGGGAATGCGCGCCAGGCAAAAGGGAACAGGCTTGCCGCCAATCACCAGCACGCGCTTGTCGCCCTTGGCAATGGCCGGCAAAAACTTTTGCACCATCACGCTTTGTGCGCCGTCCCGGTTCAGGGTTTCGATGATGCTGCCCAGGTTCATGCCGTCGGGCTTGACGCGGAAAATACCCATGCCGCCCATGCCATCCAGCGGCTTCAAAATAATGTCCTGGTGCTCGGCGTGAAAGCGCTTGATGTCACTCGCATCGCGGGTCACCAGCGTAGGGCCGAGGAACTGCTGGAACTCCATGATCGCCAGCTTTTCCGGGTGGTCGCGCAGCGCCGCAGGCTTGTTGAAGACGCGGGCGCCTTCGCGCTCGGCTTGCTCCAAAAGGTGCGTGCTGTAGAAGTACTCGCTGTCAAAGGGCGGGTCTTTGCGCATGACCACCGCGCCAAAGTCTTTCAGGGCCTGCGGGCGCTCATTCGGCGCTTGCTGCTCGGCCACAAACCACGTGTCTTGCTCGCCGGTCAGTCGAATGTCGTGCACATAAGCCGTGACCGGCTGGCCCTGCTGCCAGCAAATGTCTTTGGGCTCGCAGACGCTGAGGTGGTGGCCGCGGCGCTGGGCCTCGCGCATCATCACAAAGGTGCTGTCCTTGTAGATCTTGAAAGATTCCAGCGGGTCGGCGATGAAAAGAAGGTTCATGGGTGCGGGGATGAATAAGAAGGGTCAGATCTCGATCTTCGAGCCCAGCTCGACCACCGAGTTGTTGGGCAGCTTCAAGAAATCGGCTGCGCCGCTGGCGTTGTGGTGCATTTGTGCAAACAGTTTTTCGCGCCAGGTGACCATGCCCCCACCAATGGTCGGGATGACGGTGTCTCGCGACAAGAAGTAGCTGGTCGTCATTGGGTCCAGCTCGCAGCCGCGGCTGATGATGCGCTGCAAGGCCTTGGGCACGTCCGGGTCGTTCTTGAAGCCGTAATGGATCACGACTTGCCAGCAGTGGTGGCCCAGCGATTCAATTTCCAGCCGCTTGTCCATGCCAATCCAGGGCACCTCGTGGTTTTGCACGGTGACGAACAGGTTTTGCGCATGCAGCACCTTGTTGTGTTTGAGGTTGTGCAGCAGGGCGTTGGGCACGGTGCCGGGCTCGGCCGTCAAAAACACGGCCGTGCCTTCCACGCGCACGGGCGGGCTGACGAACACGGCCTCCAGGAACGAAGGCAAGTCAATCGCGTCGGCGCGCAGCTTGGAGTTGAGCAGTTCGCGGCCTTCTTTCCAGGTCACCATCATGGTGAAAATGGCGCCGCCGATCAGCAGCGGGAACCAGCCGCCGGCAAAGAGCTTCATCATGTTCGACGCGAAAAACGCCAGGTCCACCACAAAGAAAATTCCGGTCGCCGCCACGCACAGCCACAGCGGGTACTTCCAGGCGTGGCGAATCACAAAGAACGTGAGCACCGTGGTGATCAGCATGTCCAGCGTGACCGCAATGCCGTAGGCCGACGCCAGGTTGCTCGACGAGCGGAACATGACGACTGCCAGCACGATGGTGACAAAGAGGCCCCAGTTCACCAGCGGCATGTAGATCTGGCCGGTGTCGCGCACGCTGGTGTGCAAGATGTTCAGGCGCGGCAGGTAGCCCAGCTGAATCACCTGCTTGGTCACGCTGAAGGCGCCAGTGATCAGCGCTTGCGAGGCGATCACGGTGGCCATGGTGGCCAGCAGTACCAAGGGTATCAAGGCCCAATCGGGCGCCATCAAGTAAAACGGATTTTTGACAGCCTCGGGGTTCTTGAGCAGCAGAGCGCCCTGGCCGAAATAGTTCAGCGTCAAGGCCGGCATGACCACCGTGAACCAGGCCAGGCGAATCGGTTTTTTGCCGAAGTGGCCCAGGTCGGCGTACAGCGCTTCAGCCCCCGTGACGCACAGCACCACCGCGCCCAGGATGATGAAGGTCGTGCCCGGGTTCTCCCACATGAACAGCAGCGCGTAATGCGGGCTGACCGCTTTGAGGATCACCGGGTTGCTGATGATTTGCGCTACGCCCAGCACGGCCAGCACGCCAAACCAGACCAAGGTGATGGGACCAAAGAATTTGCCAATGCCGGTGGTGCCGCGCTTTTGTACGGCAAACAGGCCAAACAAAATCACCAGGGTGATGGGGATGACCGAGCCTTTGAAGGCTGGCGAGATCACTTCCAAGCCCTCGACCGCCGACAGCACCGAAATCGCTGGCGTGATGACGCCGTCGCCATAAAACAGCGAGGTGCCAAAAATGCCAATGATCAGCAAGACCCGGCGCAGTTGCGGTTTGTCTTTGACCGCCTGCGAGGCCAGCGCCAGCATGGCCACCAAACCGCCTTCGCCGTGGTTGTCGGCGCGCAGCACCAAGGTCACGTACTTGAGCGAAACAATGACGGTGAGCGTCCAGAAGAAGATGGACAGGATGCCGTAGATGTTGTCGGGGTTGAAGGCCACATGGCCCGACCCGAACACTTCTTTGACGGCATACAGGACGCTGGTGCCGATGTCGCCGTAAACGACACCGATGGCGCCCAAGGTGAGCGCCGCAAGAGAGGATTTTGAACTTGACACAAATGCTTCCCGGGGCGGTACGCCGCTTTTGAGCGGCCTTCACGCGAGCGAGAAGGCTTTGGCGGGCGGGTGCGCCGGGAATGGTTGCTTAGGACCCGCTATTTTGCGCTCAGGCTCGCCGGATGCAAGTCGCGGCTTTGGCCTACAGACAAAAACGCACTTCAATTGTTGCGGTGCAGCAACTGAAGCCCAATTTGGGCGGGGACTCAGCTCTGTCTAAGGGCAAGTGCTTGCCAAACGGCGCTCATTTCTGCACCTTGGCGGTGCCATCCAGCGGCTTGAGATGCAGCGCTCAGTCGTAAACCTCGGCCTCGGGGTCTGTGCCTTCTAGTTCGTAGCTCGCTGCCAGCATGGCCAACCGGCCAATCACGCCGTACATGTAAAAGCGGTTGGGGCTGCTCGAGCCCGGCTTTTCGCCGCGTTGGGGCAGCCGGCCGCTGTCGGCAAAGGCCAACGGCACAAAGCTCGCGCCAGGGGCGTTGAGGTTTTCGTCCACGCCGCGTTCGGCATGCACGCGGTAAAAACCGCCGACCACGTAGCGGTCCATCAGGTAGACCACCGGCTCGGCCACGGCCTCGTTCACGCGCTCGGCGGTCAGCACACCTTCTTGAATGATCACCTCAGACAGCGACTGGCCGTCTTTGGTGGTGCTCATCTTGTTCTTGGTCTTGCGGTTGATTTCTTCCAGTTCCTTGGCGTCGCGCACGGTCATGATGCCCATGCCGTAGGTGCCGTTGTCGGCCTTGACCACTACGAACGGCTTTTCATTGATGCCGTATTCCTTGTACTTGCGGCGGATTTTGGTCAGCAGCGCGTCCACGTTGGTGCTCAGGCATTCCATGCCCGCGCCTTCGGCAAAGTTGATTTTGCCGCACTTGGCAAACATCGGGTTGATCAGCCAGGGGTCGATGCCCAGCAACTTGCCAAAGCGTTTGGACACTTCTTCGTAAGCCTGGAAATGCCGCGATTTGCGACGTACCGACCAGCCGGCGTGCAGGGGCGGCAGCAAGAACTGCTCGTGCAGGTCTTCCAAAATACCGGGAATGCCCGCCGACAAGTCGTTGTTCAGCAAGATGGTGCAAGGGTCGAAGTCCTTGAGCCCCAGCCGACGCTCGGTGCGAATCAAGGGCTCAATCGTGATCTGCTCGCCGGTGGGCAGGTCGTAGGTGGTCGGTTCCTTGATCTCGGGGTTGAGCGAGCCAAAGCGCACGTTCAGACCGGCCTGGTGAAAGATCCGCTGCAGTTGCAGGACGTTGGACAAGTAAAACGTGTTGCGCGTGTGGTTCTCGGGCACCACCAAGAGGTTGCGCGCTTCGGGGCAGATTTTTTCAATGGCTGCCATGGCCGCCTGCACCGCCAGCGGCAGCATCTCTGGGGTGAGGTTGTTCCAGCCGCCGGGGAACAAATTGGTGTCTACCGGGGCGAGCTTGAAGCCGGCGTTGCGGATGTCGACCGAGGTATAAAAAGGCGGCGTGTGCTCCATCCACTCCAGGCGAAACCAGCGTTCAATGGCCGGCGTCGAATCCAGGATGCGCTGCTCCAGCTCGTTGATGGGGCCGTTCAAGGCGGTGATGAGATGCGGAACCATGCGGCCTCTTTTCAGGAACTACTTGTTGTGCTGGCTGCGGGTGCTGGCAAGCCCCACAGACGCTGCTGGCTGGTTATCTGAGGGCGACTGCCGTGCTTTGCAAGCCGTCGCCACCCATGAGCTTACCCGGCGCGGGCTGGCAGCCCGACCTCAAACGCGAACTTCACCTTCGCCCAAGACCACGTATTTGAGCGAGGTCAGGCCTTCAATCCCGACCGGCCCACGGGCGTGGAACTTGTCGGTCGAAATGCCGATTTCAGCGCCCAGGCCAAACTCAAACCCATCAGCGAAGCGGGTGCTCGCATTCACCATGACACTGGCCGAATCGACCTCGCGCATGAAACGCTGGGCGTTTTGGTGGTCGCGCGTCATGATGGCGTCGGTGTGGTGGCTGCTGTAGTGGTTGATGTGCTCAATCGCCTGATCCAGCCCGTCGACCACGCGGATGCTGATGATGGGCGCCAGGTATTCGGTGAACCAGTCTTCTTCCGTGGCTTCGCTCAGATGGGCGCCGGGCACGGCTTGCAGCAAGGAGCGTGCGACAGGGTCGCAACGCATCTCCACGTCCTTGGCAGCGTAGACGGCCCCGATCAGCGGCAGAAACTGCGCTGCCACGCCTTTGGCCACCAGCAGGCCTTCGGCCGCGTTGCAAGGGCTGTATTTTTGGGTCTTGGCGTTGTCGGCCACTTTGACGGCCATGGCCAGGTCGCAAGGGTCGTCTACATACACGTGGCAGTTGCCGTCCAGGTGCTTGATGACCGGCACCTTGGCGTCCCGGCTGATGCGCTCGATCAGGCTCTTGCCACCGCGTGGAATCACCACGTCCACAAACTGCGGCATGGTGATCAGCTCGCCCACGGCGGCGCGGTCGGTGGTGGGCACCAGTTGCACTGCGTTGACCGGCAGGCCGGCTTGCTGCAAGGCCCGCTGCACCAGCTCGGCCAGGGCTTTGTTCGACTCAATCGCTTCAGAGCCGCCGCGCAAAATACAGGCGTTACCGCTCTTGATGGCCAGCGACGCGGCTTCAATGGTGACGTTCGGCCGGCTCTCGTAAATCATGCCGAACACGCCAATCGGCACGCGCATTTGCCCCACGCGAATACCGCTGGGCTGCTGCTTCATGCCAATGATTTCGCCAATCACATCGGGCATGACAGCGAGTTGCTCGCAGCCTATGGCCACGGTTTCCAGAATTTTTTCGCTGAGTTTGAGCCGGTCCAGCAGTGGGCCTGCCAGGCCACCAGCCTCGGCGCGGGCCAAGTCTTTTACATTGGCCACCAGCAAAGGCGCAGTCTGGCTGCGCAGCAAAGCGGCCAGGGCGGTGAGTGCCTGGCTCTTTTGTCCGGCCGGTGCCTTGGCCATGCCAAAGGAGGCGGCTTTGGCCTGCTGGCCCAAAGCGGCCATGAGCGCGCCCACAGCAGGCTCGCCAGCGGCGGGCGCGGCTTGGGTTGACAGGTGGTTGGCGGTGTCTGGGGCGTTCATGAACCGATTTTCGCATGCGGCCGCTTTTCCTCAACCGTTCGCCCTGAGCCTGTCGAAGAGCCTGTCCTGAGCGGAGTCGAAGGAAGCCTGTCGAAGGGCCTGTCCTGAGCGGAGTCGAAGGGCGCCTGTCGAAGGGCCTGTCCTGAGCGGAGTCGAAGGAAGCCTGTCGAAGGGCCTGTCCTGAGCGGAG
>JBBAPH010000009.1:0-51791 GCA_040400935.1 Polaromonas sp. | reverse complement strand
CTGAGCGGAGTCGAAGGAAGCCTGTCGAAGGGCCTGTCCTGAGCGGAGTCGAAGGAAGCTTGTCGAAGGGCCTGTCCTGAGCGGAGTCGAAGGAAGCTTGTCGAAGGGCCTGTCCTGAGCGGAGTCGAAGGAAGCCTGTCGAAGGGTCTGTCCTGAGCGGAGTCGAAGAAAGCTTGTCGAAGGGCCTGTCCTGAGCGGAGTCGAGGGAAGCCCGTCGAAGGGCCTGTCCCGAGCCAGTCGGCGGCTCAGCCCGAAAGTTGTTGGCTTACTACCGTCGCGAACCCGACGCCGTGGCGCACTGCTCGCACAGCGAATTGGCCAGCCGGTGCAACGCCTGCCAGCCGTCGGCCGGCCAGTCGGGTTGCTTCAAGCCTTTGACAATGCCGTCCACCTTGTGCGCGGCTTGCAGCAAGTTGGCCAGTGAGGTTTCGCCGATGTTCGGCAAGACCCGCTCGAACAATTTTTCTTTCAAACCCCAGACCCGGTTTTCGCGCAGCGCCATGGGCAAAGGCCGGCCCATGGCCATGGCGTCTTTGACGCGCTTGAGGCTGCGGATGTCTTCGGCCAGTGCCCAGTGCACCAAAACCTCGGACTCGCCTTCGGATTGCAGGCCGTCGAGCATGCGCGTCACGCGCAGGGCTTGGCCGCCGAGCACGGCTTCGGAGAGTTTGAACACGTCGTAACGCGCCACGTTGAGCACCGCGTTTTCCACCTGCTCAAAGCTCAACGTCACGCTTTGCCCTGGCGCCTGCGTGGGGTACAACAGGGCGAGCTTTTCAATTTCCTGGTGCGCGGCCAGCAAGTTACCTTCGACCCGGTCGGCAAAAAACTGCAAACTGCGTTGGCCTTCTTCACCCGGCGCCACCTGCTGGCCGTGGCCTTGCAGGCGCTGGGCAATCCAGGCGGGCAGGCTGCGGCGCTCAATCGGCTCAAAACGCACCGTCATGCCGTAGCTGTCGAGGGCGCCAAACCAAGCGCCCTTGGTGGTCATGCTGTCCAGGCGCGGCAGCAGTACCAGGGTCAAGGTGGAGTCGTCGCCTTGGGCGCGCTCGGCAATTTGCTGCAAGGCCAGCGAGCCGTCTTTGCCGGGCTTGCCGCTGGGAATGCGGATCTCGACGATCTGCTTGTCGGCAAAAAGGCTGAGTGAGCCGCCGCTGGCCAGCACTTCGCTCCAGTCAAAGTGCGCACCGGCGACGGTGTGCACGCTGCGCTCGGTGTAGCCCTGGGCGCGGGCGGCGGCGCGCAGCTGGTCGGCAAATTCCTGCACCAACAGCGGCTCGTCGCCGTGCAGGGTGTACAGGCTTTTGAGCCCGCGCTTGAGGTGCTCGGAGAGTTGCGCGCTGGGCAGTTGCATGGGTGCGATTCTAACTTTGGCCCACGTCGGGCAAAGCGGGCCTAGACTGCTCGCCATGGTCCGCAGTTTTGACCGCATCAGCCTGATCGGCGCGCCCACCGACGTGGGGGCCGGCACTCGGGGCGCGAGCATGGGCCCTGGGGCTTTGCGTGTGGCCGGCCTGCAAGCCGCCTTGCAGGCGCACGGCTTGACGGTGGTCGATACCGGCAACCTCAGCGGCCCGGCCAATCCCGGTCAGGCTGCGGTGAACGGTTATCGCCACCTCAGCGAAGTCGTGGCCTGGAACCAAGCGGTGCAGCAAGCCGTGCATGCCGAACTGGCGCAAGGGCATTTGCCGCTCCTGATGGGCGGCGACCACGGGCTGGGCATTGGTTCCATCTCGGCCGTCGCTCGACATTGCCGCCAACAGCAACGGCCCTTGTGCGTGCTCTGGCTGGACGCGCATGCCGACTTCAACACCCGCCTGATCACGCCCAGCGGCAATGTGCATGGCATGCCCGTGGCAGTGCTGTGCGGCCATGGGCCGGCTGAGCTGACCGGGTTGTCGGGCCACACCCCAGCGTTGGCGCCGCCAGCGATTCGGCAGATCGGCATCCGCAGCGTGGACGCCGGCGAGCGCGAGTTCTTGCAGGCGCAAGGCCTGGTGGTCTACGACATGCGCTACATCGACGAATGGGGCATGCGCCACGCCATGCAGGCCGCACTCAGCAACTTGGCGCCCGGCACGCACTTGCACGTCAGCTTTGACGTGGACTTTCTGGACCCGACCCTGGCCCCGGGCGTAGGCACCACCATCCGCGGCGGCCCGACCTACCGCGAAGCCCAGCTGTGCATGGAAATAATCGCCGACACCGGCCTGCTCGGCTCGCTCGACGTGATGGAACTCAACCCCGCCCTGGACATTCGCAATCAGACCGCCGAGGTGGCGGTGGAGCTGGTGGAAAGCCTGTTTGGGAAAAGCACCTTGGTGCGCCCAGGCGCCGTGGGTTGAGTAAGCCCGGTCTTAAAGCGTTTTAACCGCCGCCAAGCGGCGCATCATTTGCTGGACCATGTCGCTGCGCATGTCGCGGTAAAGCAGGGCTTCTTCTTCTTCCTTGCCCAGGGCAGCGGATTCGCTGTAGCTGATGTCGCGTTGCAGCAGCAGCTCGGTTTGCGGGATCAGCTCTTTGCCTTGCGGGGTGCGCAGGCGAAAGTTCAGGCGCAGGCGCAGTTGGAATTCGCGTACTTGCCCGGCAGCGCTCAGGCCGGCCACCACTTTTTCTCGCAGCTCGGACGGCACGTCCAGGATCACGTCGGCGGCCATCATGTCCCGGGGCTCGGTCAGTACGCGCACATCGGGCGAAAACTGCAAAGCCCGCTGCAAGGGCTGGCCCAGCGTGGAGCCGTTGGGCAGAGCCAGGTAAATCGTCTTGAAGGCAAAGCGCTGCGGCTGTCGCAGCGCAAAGCCGCAGGCGCTCAAGGTGCCGACGAGCGGCGCGGCAAGCAGCAGGGCAAGTTGGCGGCGGCGCATACGGTCCCTTTTTTAAATAACGATATTGACCAGGCGGCCGGGCACGACGATGACTTTCTTCGGTGCTGCGCCCGCCGCTTGGCGAATGAAGGCGTCAGACGCCAGTGCCACGGCTTCAATGGCCGCTTTGTCGGCGCCAGCAGGCACGGTGACCGAGCCGCGCAGTTTGCCGTTGACTTGCAGCATCAGCTCAATCTCGTCTTGCTGCAAAGCGCTGAGGTCCACTTCAGGCCAGGCAGCGTCGAGCAAGTCGCCCTGCGCGGCGGCAAAGCCGAGCTCGGCCCACAGCGTGTACGCCAAGTGCGGGGTGGCGGGGTAGAGGCAACGCAGCAAAATCGAAAAGCCTTCGCGCAGCACCGCGCTGGCCATGGCCGAGCCGTTGCTTTTGAAGTCTTCCAAGGCATTGAGCAGTTTCATCGAACCCGACACCACGGTGTTGTACTGCATGCGTTGGTAGTCGTAGTCCACTTGCTTGAGCACGGTGTGGACTTCCAGGCGCAGGGCTTTGGCGTCTTTGCTCAGCTCGGCGCTGGCCTTAGCGGCAGGCAGGCCGGCGAGCTTGACACCGAAGTTCCAGACCCGGCGCAGGAAGCGGTAAGAGCCTTCCACGCCCGCGTCGTTCCACTCCAGTGTGGCTTCGGGCGGGGCGGTGAACATGGTGTACAGGCGCGCCGTGTCGGCGCCGTAGCGCTCGATCAGGTCTTGCGGGTCCACGCCGTTGTTCTTGCTCTTGCTCATGGTGCCCACGCCTTCGTAGGTGATGAGCGTGCCGGCGGGCAAGGCGCCCTTGGCGGCTTTGAGCTTGGCGCCGATCACCTTGCCGGTGGCGTCGTGAAAGTCTTCGACCTCATGCGGCCAGAAATACTCAATGCCGCCCTTGTCGGCCTTACGCGAGTAAATATGGTTGAGCACCATGCCTTGCGTGAGCAGCTTGGTGAACGGCTCGTCGATCTTGACCAGACCCAGGTCGCGCATGACCTTGGTCCAAAAGCGAGCGTAGAGCAAATGCAGGATGGCGTGTTCAATACCGCCGATGTACTGGTCCATGCCGCTGCCTCCGGCAGGGGCGTTCGGATCTCGCATCCAGTAGTCGGCGCCGTTGGCGACCATGGCTTGGTCGTTTTTGGAGTCGCAATAGCGCATGAAGTACCAGGACGAATCGACAAAGGTGTCCATGGTGTCGGTTTCGCGCCGCGCAGCCTTGCCGCACACCGGGCACACCACGCCAGCGTGAAAGCCTTCGTGCTTGACCAGCGGGTTGCCCGAGCCGTCGGGCACGCAGTCTTGCGGCAGCACCACGGGCAGGTCTTTTTCAGGCACGGGCACGGCGCCGTGTTCGTCGCAATGGATGATGGGGATCGGCGTGCCCCAGTAGCGCTGGCGGCTCACGCCCCAGTCGCGCAGGCGCCAGGTCGTTTTCTTTTCGCCCAGGCCTTTGGCCGCGAGCAGTTCGGCCACTTTGGTGACGGCTGATTTTTGACTTAAGCCGTCGAGTTCGCCAGAGTTCACGCACACGCAGTTCTGCTTATCGCCGTACCACTCTTGCCAGGCCTTGACGTCAAACGCTTGGTCTTTGACGGACATCACTTGCTTGATTGGCAAGTCGTATTTCAGTGCAAACGCAAAGTCACGCTCGTCGTGCGCGGGCACGCCCATCACGGCGCCGTCGCCATACGACATCAGTACATAGTTGCCGACCCAGACCTCGACTTGCGCGCCCGTCAGCGGGTGCGTGACGAAGAGGCCCGTGCGCATGCCTTTTTTCTCTTGCGTCGCGAGTTCGGCTTCGGTCGTGCCACCGGCTTTGCACTCTGCTAGGAAAGCAGTCAACGTAGGGTTGGTGGCAGCCGCGTGCAGCGCCAGCGGATGCTCTGGTGCCACGGCGCAAAAAGTCACGCCCATGATGGTGTCGGCGCGGGTGGTGAACACATACATGCGGCCGTCGCCTATCAGCGCGTCGCTGGCATCTTTGATGTCATGCGGAAACGCGAAGCGCACACCTTCGCTCTTGCCGATCCAGTTTTCCTGCATCAGGCGCACGCGCTCGGGCCAGCCTGAGAGCGTGGCTTTGTCGTTGCCGACCTGCACATGGTCGAGCAGCTCTTGCGCGTAGTCAGTGATCTTGAGGTAGTAGCCCGGGATCTCGCGCTTTTCCACCACGGCGCCGGTGCGCCAGCCTTTGCCGTCGATCACCTGTTCGTTGGCCAGCACGGTCTGGTCCACCGGGTCCCA
Organism: Polaromonas sp.; assembly: GCA_040400935.1. Taxonomy (GTDB): domain Bacteria; phylum Pseudomonadota; class Gammaproteobacteria; order Burkholderiales; family Burkholderiaceae_C; genus Polaromonas. The sequence continues at coordinate 46,695 of JBBAPH010000009.1, read as the reverse complement.
GTTCACGACTTGCGTCTTGCGGTAGGCAATGCCTTTGTCCAGCATCTTCAAAAACAGCCACTGGTTCCACTTGTAGTAGCTCGGGTCGCAGGTGGCGACTTCGCGGCTCCAGTCGATGGCCAGGCCCATGGCCTGCATCTGCTTTTTCATGTAGGCGATGTTGTCGTAGGTCCACTGCGCGGGCGGCACGCCATTTTTGAGGGCGGCGTTTTCAGCGGGCAGGCCAAAGGCGTCCCAGCCCATGGGCATCAAGACGTTGTAGCCCTTCATGCGCAAGTAGCGCGTGAGCATGTCGTTGATGGTGTAGTTGCGCACATGGCCCATGTGCAGCTTGCCGCTGGGGTAGGGCAGCATGGAGCAGGCGTAGTACTTGCCTTTGGGCTTTTTGCCGGGGTTGTCCTCAGAGACGCGGTAGGCGTCGGCGGCCGTCCAATGGGCTTGAGCGAGGCGCTCGACGTCGAGGTGCTGGTAGGTGTCTTGCATAAAACCGGAAAAAAGCGAAAGGCGTGAAGAGAAAAAATGCACGGCGGCAAGGCCGGGCGCCCTCAAGCGGGCAAGCTGCTGATTTTAGAGGCCGCGCTAAGGGCTGCTGTCAGCGCGGCGCAGGCGCCTGGCTCAGCGCGCCCGTGGGGCGGCGGGCTTGTTGGCGTCGGCCACAAAGCCAATGCGATTCAGCCCCGCCTTTTGCGCCAAGCCCATGACCTGCACCACGCGCCCGTAAGGCACGTTCTGGTCGGCGCGCAGTTGCAACTCAGTCTCGGGCCGCTCGGCGGCAATCCGGGCGAGCTCGCGGCTTAGTTCGTCGGCGTCGATGGCGCGGTCGTTCAAAAAAGTCTGGCCCGCGGGGTTGATGACCAGCGTCAGCGGGGCGGAGTTGGCCTGGGCTTGCGCGGCATCGCTCTTGGGCAGGTCCAGGTGAATGCTGCTGGCCAGCAGCGGCGCCGTCAGAATGAAGATCACCACCAGCACCAGCATCACGTCGACCAGCGGCGTGACGTTGATGTCACTCAGGGGCCGGTGCTCGGCGCTGCGTTCCAGCCGGCCAAAACTCATGGCTTGGTCTGGATGGTGGATGTGGCGCCGGCTTCGGGGCTGGCCAGCCAATCGCGCAAGTCCAGAGCAAAGCCTTCGAGCTCGGCTTCCAGGCGCTGCACGCGCCGGCCCAGGATGTTGTAGCCCAGCACGGCGGGAATGGCGACAGCCAAACCAGCCGCGGTCATGATCAGCGCTTCACCGACGGGCCCGCCAATTTGGTCGATGATGATCTGCCCCACGCTGGCCATGCCGGTCAGTGCGTGGTAAATCCCCCAGACCGTGCCCAGCAGGCCAACGAACGGAGCGGTGGCGCCCACGGTGGCCAGCAGCACTTGGCCAAACTGCAGCCGGTGCTGCACGCCGTGCAGCGCGTCACGCAGACCGCGAGTGAGTTGCTGGCTGCGATTCCCCGCGGCGGCCAGCGTGCCGGGTTGCTGCTCGGCGGTGGCGTCCAGCAGCGGCAGCAACAAGCGGTCGGGGTCAAAGTGCTGCAGTTGCTGGTGAGCGTCTTGCCAAGAGGCAGCTTGCCAAAAAGCGGCGGTGCTGCGGCGCAGCTGGCTGGCCGCACGCGGAAGCGACCAAGCTTTCCAGAAAATCACGACCCAGCTGGCCACCGACATGGCCAGCAGCAAGGCGGCTACCAACCGGCTGACCGGATCGCCCTCGGTCAACCAGTTCATCTGAGTTGCAACACGTCAAACATGTCGAACAAGCCACGCTGCTGGCCGGCCAAAAAGCGGGCGGCGCGCAAGCTGCCTTGGGCGTAGGTGGCGCGGCTGGACGATTTGTGGGTGATCTCGATGCGTTCGCCCGTGCCGGCGAACAGCACGGTGTGGTCGCCCACGATGTCACCACCGCGGATGGTGGCAAAGCCGATGCTCGACGGGTCGCGCTCGCCGGTCACGCCTTCGCGGGCGTAGACGGCGCAGTCTTTCAAATCGCGACCCAGCGCATCGGCAATCACTTCACCCATCTTCAATGCGGTACCCGAAGGCGCGTCCACCTTGTGGCGGTGGTGCGCTTCAATGACTTCGATGTCGTAGCCGGTGGCCAGCGCCCTGGCCGCCATGTCCAGCAGCTTGAGCGTGACGTTCACGCCCACGCTCATGTTGGGCGCCATCACGACTGCTGTGTCTTTCGCGCCAGCGGCGATCTCGGCTTTTTGTTCGTCGCTGAAACCGGTGGTGCCAATCACCAGTTTCACGCCCAATTCGCGGCACAGCGCCAAGTGGGTCAGCGTGCCTTCGGGGCGGGTGAAGTCGATCAGCACGTCAGCACCCGCCAAGCCTTGGCGTACATCTGAGGTGATCAGCACGCCCGACGGCTGACCCGAAAACGCGGCAGCGTCCAGACCCAGCGCGGGGCTGTCCACGCGGTCCAGCGCACCGCTCAAGCGGCAGTCGCCGGACTGGCGCACGGCCTCGATCAGCATCTGGCCCATGCGCCCGCTGGCGCCAGCCACGGCAATATTCAAAAGAGCGGGGGCGGCAGTCATGGCGTTCACAGGCGTGGGCTTTCCAAAGGCGGGTAGCTGGTGGCGGGGGCGGGCGTAGGCGCTGTGGGCGCGCCGGCCGGCGCCGTATTGACGGCTGGGGTCTTGGTTTGCGCGGCTTTGAGTTGCTCGGGCGTGGCTTCCAGCGGCGGGATCTTGCCGAGCTTGCGGCGGTTGTCCAACTGGGCGATGAAGTCGGCCTCGCTGGGCATGGCGTCGCCTTCAAAGCGCTCCAGTGCGTCGCCCTTGAACATCACGGTGTACTTGTAAACGCGGGGCTCGCCGCCCTTGCGCTTGATGCTGAAGACGTAATCCCAGCGGTCCGCATGAAAAACGCTGGCCACCAGCGGCGTGCCCAGCAAGTTACGCACTTCCACGCGCGGCATGCCAGGGCGCAGCAGGGCGACTTGTTCGCTGGAGATGAAGTTGCCCTGGATCACGTCGGCGCGGTAAGGCGTGAGCCAGGTTAGCGGATTAAAGCTGGTCGTGCTAACCAGGGGTGTGCTGCCACAGCCGGCAATCAAGCCAGTGGCCAGCAAAAGCAGCGCTGCCGACAGTCCGTGGCGGTGTTTTTCAGACATGGGAATAGGGCTTCTGAAGGGGGCTTTTTGGGCGGGCGCCGGGGTGGGACGATATGATTGTTTATTGTAGCGGCCGACCCCCTTGCCGCCTTCTGGGCGCCTTCTGAGGCTGACCCCGTTCAGCACTCACCTTCACCGGCAGCGGCCCTTTAGCACCATGAACAACATTGACGAGCTCAAAAGCACCGGCCTCAAAGCCACCTTGCCGCGTTTGAAAATCCTGGAGATCTTCCAGGCAGGCAAGCAACGCCACATGACGGCCGAAGATGTGTTTCGCGTGCTCCTTGAGGACCGCTCTGACATCGGGCTGGCCACGGTTTACCGCGTGCTCACGCAGTTTGAACAAGCCGGGCTGCTGAACCGCAGCAACTTTGAATCGGGCAAGGCGGTGTACGAGCTCAATGAAGGGCAGCACCACGACCACCTGGTGTGCCTGGACTGCGGGCGTGTGGAAGAGTTCTACGACGCGGAGATTGAAAAGCGCCAGCAGGCGGTTGCTCAGACCAAGGGCTTTTCAATTGCCGACCATTCGCTGTCGATCTACGCGACTTGCATCAAGACCGACTGCCCGCACCGGCCAGCCTCGCCACGTCACCACACCCAGCACCAACACCACGGTTGAGTCGCGCGGGGGCGCTCAGTCCTGACGCTCCATGGCCACGCGGTGGCGTTCGACAAAATCTTGGTAGGTGTTGATGCCGCGCAGCTGCAAGATCGCATTGCGCACAGCGGCTTCCACCAGCACCGCGATGTTGCGACCCGCTTCCACCTGGATGATGACTTTGCGCACCGGAATGCCCAGCAGGTCTTGCATCAGCGGCTCGTACGGAATGCGTTCGTAGTCGCGCTCCAGCGTTTCGCGGCGCACCAGGTGCACGATCAATTTGAGCCGCATCTTGCGGCGCACGGCGGTCTCGCCAAAAATCGCCTTGATGTCCAACAGGCCAATGCCGCGCACTTCCAAGAGGTTTTGCAGCAGGTCAGGGCAGCGGCCTTCTATGGTTGTCTGGTTGATGCGGTAAAGGTCCACCGCGTCGTCGGCCACCAAGCCGTGGCCGCGTGAAATCAGCTCCAGGCCCAGCTCGCTTTTGCCCAAGCCCGACTCGCCGGTGATCATCACGCCCATGCCCAAAATGTCCATGAAGACGCCGTGCATCGAGGTGCGGTCGGCAAAGTGCTTGGACAAATAAGCCCGCAGCACGTCAATCACGAACGCCGCCGACTCGGGCGTGGCAAACATCGGCAACTGGCCACGTTCGCACATGGCGATCAGCATGTCGGGGACCGGCTGGCCGTCAGCGACCACAAGCACGGGCGGCTCCAGCGTGATGATCCGGGCAATGCGGCGGCGGCAATCTTCCGGACTGCCTTGGGTCAGGTAGTTGACTTCGCGCTCGCCCAAAATTTGCACCCGGTAGGGGTGGATGTAATTGAGGTAACCCACCAGGTCGGCGCCGGAACGGGCCGCACGCACGGCGACTTCGTCAAAACGCCGCTCCGAAGCCCCGAGCCCGGCCACCCACTGCCACTTCAAGGAAGCGCGATGGTCTTCAAACAGGACGTCGGCACTGACGACGGTCGGTTTCATGCCGGCCGTCGGCTCAGGTGTTCACGTGGGCCGAATGCCATGTCGCGATCAGGTGGTGCAGGGCGGCCGCGTCGGTGCTGGCCTTGAGTTGTTCGCGCAGACTGCTGTCGCTGAGCAACTCGGCTATTTCCGAGAGGATTTCCAGGTGCTTTTGCGTGGCCGCCTCGGGCACCAGCAAAAAAATCAACAGCCCCACGGCTTGTTCATCCGGGGCGTCAAAACCAATCGGTGCGACTAGCTGAAAGACGGCGGCCATGGGCGACTTCAGGCCCTTGATGCGGCCATGCGGTATGGCCACGCCATGGCCCAGGCCGGTCGAGCCGAGGCGCTCGCGGGCGAACAAGCTGTCCGTGATCAGGGCGCGGTTCAGACCATGCTGGTTTTCAAAGAGCAGGCCGGCCTCTTCAAACGCACGTTTCTTACTGGTCGCGTCAACGCTGACAAGGACCTGTTGGGGGGGCAGTATTTGCGAAAGACGGTTCATAGCGAACTTTGGTGGCGGGATTATGCACTTGGCCCTGCCCCTGAGCCGGCACCAGCCCATAAAAAAACCGCCCAGCTGGTGGGCGGTTTTGGGGGTTGTCCTGGCTGTATTTCAGGCCCCGCCAAGGGCCAGGCGATCAGGCGGCGCTGGCATCCATGCGCTTGACGGCGGCGTGGTGGTGATCTTGCGCCTTGTCCTTGTAACGGCCGACCTGGCGGTCGAGCTTGTCGGCCAGCTCGTCCACAGCGGCGTACAGGTCGGCGTTTGAGCTTTCGGCAAACAGATCGCGACCTTTGACGTGCACATTGCACTCCGCGCGTTGCCGAAGTTCCTTTTCCTTCATGTTGTCAACGGTCAACAGGACTTTGACATCCACCACCTGGTCGAAATGGCGGGTGATGCGGTCGAGTTTGGTGGTCACGTAGCCGCGCAGCGCGGGGGTGACTTCGAGGTGATGGCCGCTGATCGTCAGATTCATAAGAGACTCCTTTTCCCAGGAAGGAAGGACGTTTACAAAAAAACCACCAGGCTTTGAAACCCGGCGGCGGGCAAAACTCTTGAGCCCACTATGCGCCTAGGCTCTGGCAATTGCAAGCCTGAGCTGTGCCAAAACCCGCTCAGCAGGGGGGTGATTCAAAGCGGGCGGTGCTGGCCCGCGCTTTTGTCTGCGATCTGTCTGCTTTCGTCTACGTCAGGGCACCGGGGCGACTTTTTGCTGGTCCATAATCTGGCCCACTAGTCATTACGGAGAAATCCTTGGAAAGCAGTCCTAGTCGCTAGCTTTCAACTCTGCAGACATGCTGCGCGGGGTTGAAAGCGATGCTCCACCCCCGCCCGCCTTGTGCTCGGCCCGGCTTGCCCGGCCCCAGCGCTTGCCCCTGACCCCTTGACCTCTAGGGAGCCATGTCATGCTCAATATTTTCACGCTCGTCAACGGGCGTCTTTTCCAGGAAGAAATCGAATCCCTGGAAGAACTCTCCAAATTCCGCCCGATCTGGGTCGATCTGGAGTCCCCCACGGTTGAAGAAAAGCGCTGGGTCAAGCAGTACTACGGCCTGTCCATTCCTGAAGACGCGATGGACGAGGATATCGAGGAATCCGCCCGCTTTTACGAAGAAGACAACGGCGAGCTGCACATCCGCTCTGACTTTTTGATTGCCGATGCCGACGAGCCGCGCACGGTGCGCGTGGCTTTCATCCTGAACATGATCAACAGTGACTTGCGCAGCAAGGGCGTGCTGTTTTCCATTCACGACGAAGACGTGCCCGTGTTTCGCCTGCTGCGCATGCGCGCCCGGCGTGCCTTCGGCATGATCGAAGACGCCAAGGAAGTGCTGCTCAAGCTGTTCGACGCCGACGCCGAGTACTCGGCCGACACGTTAGAGGGCATTTACGTGGACCTGGAAAAAGTCAGCACCAAGGTGCTGTCGGGCGACGTGACCGACGAATTGGCGAGTGAGGTGCTCGGCTCGATCGCCCGCCACGAGGACTTGAGCGGCCGCATTCGCCGCAACATGATGGACACCCGCCGCGCCGTCAGCTTCATGATGCGCAGCAAGATGCTCACTGGCGAGCAGTTCGAAGAGGCCCGGCAGATCCTGCGCGACATCGACTCGCTGGACTCCCACACCGCCTTCTTGTTCGACAAGATCAACTTCTTGATGGACGCCACGGTCGGTTTCATCAACATCAACCAGAACAAGATCATCAAGATCTTCTCGGTGGCCAGCGTCGCCTTGCTGCCCCCCACGCTGATCGCCAGCCTGTACGGCATGAACTTCAAGTTCATGCCCGAACTGGAGTGGTCCCTGGGCTACCCCTACGCGTTGGGGCTGATGGTCGCCAGCGCCCTCGGGCCCATGTGGTACTTCCGCAAGCGGGGCTGGCTAAAGTAAGGGTAGAGGGAGGGCGCAAGGGGGGAAGTGGCCGGCCGGCGACAGGGCGCTGGCAGTCCTGTTTTTGATGGAACACAGGGCAGGGCTTTTGCCAAGGCGCCAGGCCCGCACTTCGGTTTCCCCGTACGGGTTTATGCGGTTGCCCCAGTTCATGGCGGCGCTAGCATGGGGATTTGATCAAACATCAAGCGAGCCCAGTCCATGTCCAAAGTGATCATCACCTGCGCCATCACGGGCGCCATTCACACGCCGTCCATGTCGCCGTATTTGCCGGTGACACCCGACGAGATCATCGAGGCCTCGGTCGAGGCGGCCGAGGCGGGTGCGGCCATCATCCACCTGCATGCGCGTGACCCGGTGACGGGCAAGCCGGACCAGAGCCCCGAGGCCTTTGGCAAATTCCTGCCGCAGATCAAGGCCCGCACCAACGCCGTGCTCAACCTGACCAGCGGCGGCTCGCCCTACATGAAGATCGACGAGCGCATTCAGCCGTCGATGCGTTTTGCGCCTGAAGTGGCCTCACTGAACATGGGCTCGTTCAACTTTGCCTTGTTCCCCATGCTCGAGCGCTTCACGGAGTTCAAGCACGCGTGGGAGCGCGAAGCACTCGAGGGCAGCCGCGACCTGATTTTTCGCAACACCTTCAAAGACATTGAATACGCGCTGGCCGCTTGCGCCACCAATGAGACGCGCTTTGAGTTTGAGTGCTATGACATTGGCCACCTGTACAACCTGGCCCATTTTCTGGACCGGGGGCTGGTGAAAGGGCCGCTGTTTGTGCAGTCGGTGTTTGGCATCTTGGGCGGCATTGGCACGCACGAAGAAGACGTGATGCACATGCGCCGCACGACCGACCGTTTGTTTGGTGACCAGTACCGCTGGTCGGTGCTGGGCGCGGGCAAGAACCAGCTGCGCATTGCCGCCATGAGCGCGGCCATGGGCGGCAATGTGCGCGTTGGCCTGGAAGACAGCTTGTGGCTGGGCAAGGGCACGCTGGCCAAAAGCAATGCCGAGCAAGTGCGGGCCGCGCGTCAGATCATTGAAGGCTTGGGCCACGAGGTGGCCACACCGGACGAAGCCCGCGAGATCTTGCAGCTCAAGGGGCAAGACAAGGTGAAGTTTTAAACGGCGCTGCTGGGCCGTGAAGCCGCTTGTTCAGCGCCAGCCGCGCGCCTGCCGAATGGTTTGCGCGGCGGTCGTCAAGTCGTCGTGGATGGCTTGGCGCAGGGCTTGCACGTCTTGCTTTTCCAGGGCGTCGATGATGCGCGCATGCGCCTGGCGGGAGTCTGAAAAATCAATCTCACCCAGGCCAAAGCGGATCAGCGGCCCCACGCGCACCCACATTTTTTCAATGATGGTCAGCACAAAGCTGCTGGCACCCAGGCGGTAGAGCAAGAAATGAAACTGGAAGTTGGCATTGAGGTAGGCGTCGGCGTCGCGTTGGCGGCCCATGTCTGCGTCAATGGCGCGCAGCTCGGCAATGTGGGCGGGCTCAATGCGCGCCAGCGCTTGCACGGCGGCTTGGCATTCAATGTGGCAGCGCAGGTCGGTCAGCTCGTCAAAGTCTTGCTGGGAGAGCTGCGGCACGATCACCGTGCGGTTGGCCCGAAGCTCCAGTGCGCCTTCGGCAATGAGTCGGGTCATGGCTTCTCTGGCCGGCATCACGCTGGCGCCCAACATGCTGGAAATCGCCTTGACCGTCACCGCCTGACCGGGCTGCAGGTTGCCATTCATCAGGGCGTTGCGGACCGATTGCGTGACCTGCTCGCGCAGTGTGGTGTGGGCAATCGGCTTGAGAACGGGCAGGGCGCTGGCGCTTGCAATCGGCGAGGTGTGTGTCATCGCCGTTAAAGATATCACGCTTCATGCGCGGGCCTCATGCGGACAGGCCCCTAGGTTCAACCCACCGCGCAACGATCAACATCACCATTCGCAACACCGTCAATCAAAAGGACAGACTCATGAGTAAAAGCAGCAAACCCGTCGCCGTCATCACCGGCGGCAGCCGAGGCATAGGCCGCGCCGCCAGCGTGGCCCTCGCCCAGCAGGGCTGGAATATTTGCTTCAGCTACGTGCGCAACGAAGCCGCCGCCAAAGAGACTGTCGCGCTGGTCGAAGCCGCAGGCGGCCAGGCCTTGTCCATCAAAGCCGACATCGTGAATCGCCAGGACATCAGCGCGCTGTTTGCCGCGTGCCAAAAAACTTTTGGCCGTCTGGACGCGCTGATCAACAACGCGGGCATTGTGGGCACGCCGCGCTCGATTCTTGACGCGGACGACGCGCACCTCACGGAAGTCTTTCGCGCCAATGTGATCGGCCCCTTCTTTTGCGTGAGCGAAGCTGCCCGCCTGATGTCCACCCAGCGCGGCGGGCAGGGCGGCGCCATCGTCAACATGTCGTCGATAGCCGCGCGCACCGGCGGCATGCCCAACGAGGCGCACTACGCGGCGTCCAAGGGCGCGCTCGACAGTTTCACGCTGGCGCTGGCCAAGGAACTGGCGCCGCACGGCATTCGTGTCAACGCCGTGCGCCCGGGCCTGATTAACACCGACATCCACGAGGCCCACGGCGGCCAGGCCACCCTGACCAAGCTGACTTCCACCGTGCCGCTGGCCCGCGTGGGCACGGCCGACGAAGTGGCCGAGGTGATTGCCTTCCTGTGCAGCGCGCCATCGAGCTACATCCACGGCGCGCTGCTCGATGTGTCGGGCGGACGCTGATCGATTTTTGTTTTTGACGTTTTTATTTTCGAGACTGCTTTTTCAACAACCACCCCTGGAGACAACACCATGCAACGCAGAACCCTCTTGAGTGCCACCGCTACCGCCATTGCCATTGCCGCCTCGGCCCTGATGCCCACCGCCATGGCGCAAACCGCTGCCTACCCGAACAAGCCCATCAAGCTGCTGGTGCCTTTTCCGGCTGGCATTTCGCCAGACATCGTGGCCCGCCTGATCGGCGCCAAACTCAGCCAAGCCTTGGGCCAGCCGGTGGTCGTTGAAAACCGCCCTGGTGCGGGCGGCATGCTGGGCGCAGAAGTCGGGGCTGCCGCGCCGGGCGACGGCTACAACCTGTTTTTCACCGTCAAGTCCGTGATGGCGATTGCGCCGCACCTGTACCCCACGGCCAAGTACAACCCGCTCAAAGACTTCAAGTCGGTCTCGCAAATCTTGCTGGTGCCGCACGTGCTGACGGCCGCGCCGAACGCACCGTTCAACAACCTCAAGGAATTGGTCGAGTACGCCAAGAAGAACCCCGGCAAGATCGATTACGCGTCCCTGGGCGTGGGTTCGCAGCCCCACGTGGCCGTTGAAGCCTGGGCCAAGCGCATGGGCATCCAGCTCACGCATGTGCCTTACAAGAGCAACCCCGCACCCGACGTGATGAGCGGTGTGGTCAGCCTGTCGCTGGAAGCTTCGACCACCGCGATTCCGTCGCTGCAGGCCGGCAAGATCAAGGCCTTGGCGATCTCCGGTGCTGAGCGCATTCCCGCGCTGCCCAATGTGCCCACGGTGACTGAGTTCGGCGGCAACCTGGACACCAACGGCGTGATCGGCAACTCCTGGCACGGCATCTTCACGCATGTCAGCACGCCGGACGACATCGTCAACAAGCTCAACACCGAGATCGTCAAGATCGTCGCCATGCCCGACGTGCAAGCCCGCCTGCGCTCGCTGGGCCTGACGCCGACTGGCACCAACGCTGCCACGCTGGCCAACGGCATGGCGTCGGACTACGCGTTCTGGGGTGGGCTGATCAAGGAGTTGGGCGTGAAGGTGGAGTAAGCCCGAATCCGTTCGCCCTGAGCTTGTCCCCACCGTTCATCCTGAGCTTGTCGAAGAAGGCTTCGACGGGCTCAGCCCGAACGGGTGGGGACGCCATTTTTATACCCACCAGAAGGAGTCCCCATGATTGTTGAAATGCGCACCTACACGGCCAAACCCCAGCGCACCCACGACTTCCTGGCGCTGTACGAGCGCGCCGCGCTGCCGATTCAAAAAAAGCACCTGGGCAACCTGATCGGTTTTTTCGTCAGTGAGCTGGGTGACCTCAACCAGATCGTTCACCTCTGGGGCTACGAGAGCCTGGCCGAGCGCGAGCGTCGCCGCGCCGAGATGATGAAAGACCCAGGCTGGCCGCCGTACATCAGCGAACTCAAAGCGCTGGACGCCATCTCGGAACAAAAAAGCCAGATCCTGCGGTCCACTTCCTTCTCGCCCGTTTAACTGAAAAGCCTGGCATGCCGCTTGACTCACCGGCCAGCGCGCCGCCTTCCATCACTTCGAATACGGTGCTGGCCATGCTGCGCACCATGCGCCTGATCCGCGACTTTGAAGAAGCCGCTGGCCAGGCCTTGCGTGACGGACACATTCGCGGCTCGGTGCACCAGTACACCGGCCAGGAAGCCGTGGCCACCGGCGTGTGCCAGCACTTGGCGGTGCAAGACTTCGTCTCTAGCCACCACCGCGGCCATGGTCATGCGATTGCCAAGGGCGTGGATGTGGCGCGCATGATGCGCGAGCTCTTGGGCCGGCAAGGTGGCACTTCCAATGGCAAGGGCGGCTCCATGCATGTGGCCGATTTCTCGCGCGGCATGCTGGGCGCCAACGGCGTGGTGCCCGACGGTGTGACGATTGCCGTGGGTGCGGCGCAGGGCCTGAAAATGCAGCGCCGCCCCGGCGTGGTGGTCGCGTTTTTTGGCGACGGCGCCATGAACCGCGGCCCGCTGTTCGAGGCCTTCAACTGGGCCAAGCTGTTCAACCTGCCGGTGCTGTTTGTGTGTGAAGACAACGGGTATTCGGTCACGCTCAAAACCCGCAGCGTCACCGGCGGACCGCCTGCCATTGAGCGGGTGCAGGCCTTTGGCATTCCCACGCTGAGCGTCAATGGCAACGATGTGCTGGCTGTTCACGCAGCAGCAGGGGACTTGCTGGCCCGCGTGCGCGCCGGCGCAGGCCCCTGCTTTTTGCACGCCACGACGCAGCGCTGGTACGGGCACCTTGCGCACGACAAGCAGCTCTACCGCGACCCGGCCGAACTGGCTCAGGCTAGGCAAGAAGACTGTGTGCGCAATGCTGAGAGCTGGCTGCTGGCCCAAGGCGTCTCAGCGGCTGAGTTAACCCAAATTCAACAAGCCTCCGCCGCCCAAATTACCGCTGCCGTGACTGAAGCAGTGCAAGCCCCGCTGCCCGAAGCAGCCAGCGCCTTTGCCGACGTGCAAGACCTGGGAGCCTGGGGATGAGCACGCTGCAAACACTCACGTATTCAGAAGCCGGCTGCCTGGCGCTGGCGCAAGAAATGGAACGCGACGCCAAGGTCTGGGCCTTGGGCGAAGACGTCGGCCCCGACGGCGGCGTGGCCGGCCAATACAAAGGCTTGCTCAAGCGCTTTGGGCCGGAGCGGATTGTCGACACGCCCATTTCCGAGTCCATGATCATGGCTGCGGCCATTGGCTCGTCGCTGCTCGGCATGCGGCCCGTGGCCGAGTTGCGCTACGCAGACTTTGCGCTGTGCGCGGCCGACGAGATCATCAACCAGGCAGCCAAGGCGCGCTACATGCTGGGCGGCCAAGTGCGCGTGCCCATCGTCATTCGCCAGCCGATTGGCATGCGCTGGGGCATGGCCGCGCAGCATTCGCAAAGTAACGAAAACCTGTGGGTCGGCACGCCGGGCCTGGTGGTGGTGGCGCCGTCCAATGCGGCCGATAACCACGGCTTGTTGAAAGCGGCTATTCGCTCGGACGACCCGGTCGTCTACATGGAACACAAAGAGCTGTGGCTGGTCCCCGGCGAGGTCAACATTGAGGCCGAGCCGTTAGAGCTGGGCAAAGCAGCGGTGCGCCGCAGTGGCCGCAACATCACGCTGGTGAGCTGGTCCAGCACGGTGGCGAGTTGCCTGCAAGCGGCCGAGGCTTTGGCGCGTGAAGGCATAGACGCCGAAGTGATTGACCTCCGCACGCTCTGGCCGTGGGATCGGGACAGCGTGTTTGCCTCGATCGAAAAAACCGGCCGCGTGCTGGTGGCCCACGAGTCCACCCGCGTGGGCGGCTTTGGTGGCGAGTTGCTCGCTGAAATCGCCGAGGCGTTTTGGGGCCGGCTCAAAGCCAAACCGCAGCGCCTGGGCTCACCGCGCATTCCCGTGCCGTACTCCGAGCCGCTGGAACAACTCTGCCGCGTCAGTGCCGCCCAGATTGCCACGGCCGCGCGCGGGCTGATGGCCTGATGACCTGCTTTTCAAACTGATCTGAACTCCAAGGAACCCCATGAAGAAATCTCCCGCTTTTGCTGCCGGCGTCGCCATGCGCAAAAAAGTGCTCGGCCCCGACTATGTGGACCAGGCTTTCAAGAACGCCGATGAACTCAATCTGCCGTTTCAAGAACTGCTGACCGAGTTCGCCTGGGGCAGCGTGTGGACCCGGCCTGGCCTGGACCTCAAAGCCCGCAGCATGCTGACCGTTGCCATGTGCGTGGCGCTGAACCGCCCGCATGAAGTCAAGCTGCACCTGCGCGGCGCGGTGCGCAACGGCTGCACGGTGACAGAGATTCGCGAGCTGCTGATCCACGCCTTCATTTACTGCGGCGGCCCGGCGGCGGTGGACGGTTTCAACGTGGCCAAGGCGCACTTGGCCGAGATCATCGCGTCGGAGAAAAAAGCCAAGGCTGACGCCAAGAAAGCCGCCAAGCCCACAGCGGCCGTTAAAGCCAAGGCGACAGTCAAAGCCAAAGCAGCCGCCAAGCCCGCCGCAAAAGCCAAGAGAAAGAGCTGAACTCCCACTTTTATGACAAGAGGCCGCCACGGCCCATCCATCGCACCGCCGGAAACGGCCCACCTTGCAGGAGACAAACATGCTTCGGAAATTTACCCAACGTCTGGCCACTTTGCTGGTCATTGCCACCCTCGCTGGCAACGCTCTGGCGCAGGCTTATCCCAACAAGCCGATCCGCATCATCGTGCCCTTCCCACCCGGCGGCGGCAACGACGTGATCGCCCGCCTGGTCGGCCAAAAGCTCAGCGAACGCCTGGGGCAGGCAGTGGTGATCGACAACCGGGGCGGCGGCAACGGCGCCATTGGCTTGGCAGCGTTGGCGCAGGCCGCGCCCGACGGCTACACCTTGGGCGTGGGTGCGGCTGGCCCAATGGCCGTCAACCCCAGCTTGTATGAAAAGCTGCCGTATGACCCGCAGCGAGACTTTGCGCCGATCAGCAACCTCGTGAACTTTCCGCTTTTGCTGGTGGCGCACCCCAGCCTGCCGGCCAAGAACATCAAGGACTTGATCGCCCAAGCCAAGGCCAAGCCCAACAGCATTTTTTACGCCTCGCCTGGCAGCGGCAATTCCGGTCACCTGGCCGGTGAGTTGTTCAACAACCTGGCCAAGGTCAGCACCACTCACGTGCCCTACAAAGGCCAAGGCCCCGCCGTGACCGACCTGCTGGCCGGCCAGGTGCAGATGCTCTACAGCAGCATTCCGTCGGTCATTCAGTACGTGCAGCAGGGCAAGCTCAATGCGCTGGCGGTGGGCAGCGCCAAGCGCTTGCCGTCACTGCCGAACGTGCCGACGATTGCCGAGACCGTGCCCGGCTACGAGGCTTATTCCTGGGTCGGCATGATCGCGCCAGCCAACACGCCCAAGGCCATCATCACGCGCTTGAATCGCGAGATCGTGGAGATCCTCAAGGACAAAGAGATGGAAGACAAACTCAACCAGCAAGGGGCGCTGCCGCTGGGCGACACGCCCGAGCAGTTCGCCGAATACATCGCGGTTGAAATCAAAAAATGGGGCGCGGTCGTCAAGTCCGCCAACATCAAGGCCGACTGATGAAGCAAGTGACCGCATCCCGCGCTGGCCATCACGCGCTGCAAGACCAAGGCGTCATCGGCATCATTGGCCTGGGCATCATGGGCGGCGTGATGGCGCAAGAGCTGCTCAAAGCCGGCTCGACGGTGCTGGGTTTTGACATCCAAAAAGCCGCGCAGCAGCGCCTGAAAAAAATGGGCGGCCAGCCTCTTGGCTCTGTCGCTGCGGTAGCCGAGCGCTCTGATGTGCTGATCGTCTCGCTGGCCACCACCGGGGCCTTGGCCACTGTCATGGCCCAAATCGCTGCCTTGCCCAAGCGGGACAAGTCGCGCCAGTTGATCGTGCTGGAAACCAGCACCTTGCCCATCGGCGACAAAGAAGCCGCGCAAGCGCTCTTGAAGAAGCGCGGCATCACGCTACTCGACTGCCCGATCAGCGGCACGGCCGAACGCATGAAGCAGCGCGCCTGGACGGTTTACTGCAGCGGCAGCGAAGCGGCATGGAAGAAAACGCGTGCGATTTTTCAAGTCTTCACCGACAACACGCCTTATGTGGGCGTCTTTGGCAACGGCACCAAGATGAAGTTTGCCGCCAACCACTTGGTGGCCATCTACAACGTGGCCTGTGCCGAGTCGGTCACGCTGGCGCGCAAGATGGGCCTGGACCCGCAAGCCGTGCTGGATTTGTTTGGCAACAGCCAGGTCATTGGCACGGGCGTGATGCGCTTGCGCACGCCCTTCATGATCAAGCGCGAATACCTGCCGGCCACCATGAAGGTCGAGGTCTGGCAAAAAGACATGCAGGTCATTGGCGACATGGCCCGCGCCGTGGATTGCCCCACACCCCTGTTCAATGCCTGCGCGCCCATCTACAGCGCCGCCATGGCCCAGGGTCTGGCCTTGGAAGACACGGCCTCGGTGCACGAGGTGCTGGGCGGCATGGCGGGCCTGCCGCCCAGGCGAAAAAAAACCAGCGCCTGAAACAGACGCTGGCTATAAAGCGGTTGCAAGCAAGGGGCCCAGGCAAGCTGGGCCACGGTCTGCTGATCAGTCGGTGGCCACCAGCAAGCCGGCGCCAGCCACGGCGGCCATCATGCCCACCATTTTTTGCTGTTCCTGGGCTTGCGCTGGCGTGACCGGCGCCAAGTCCTGGCCAAACTTAGGCCGGCGAGCGTCCAGCACGCGGGCGTGGCTGTATTCCTTCATCAGCTGGGCGGTCTGCTCGATCAGCTTGTTGCTGCCCATGTGCGTGACCACTTCGTCGCCGTCCTGGGTCAGGAGGGGCTTGAGCCGGGAGAACGTTTTTTCTGCCCACTTGCCGCGCCAGCTTTCGCGGGCGCTGTTGGTCACCCACTTGCTCACGTGGTGCGTCACACGGGGCGCGCAGCCCACCAGCACCCATTGCGTGGGGGAGCGGCCAGCTTCGCCGAGCATGGGCTGCAGCAGGTGCAGGGCGTAGTCGGCGTCGTCAACGTAAACGATCAGTTTGTCCATGAAATTCTCCTAATGGTTCAAGGGTCAACGGGAAAAAACAAAGGTCTTCAGTGCAGGAGATCAGTGGGTGGCGACGGTATCGCTGGAGCCGCGTTGCTGGCGGCTGGCCCACCAGCCCGCGCCCAGCACACCAGCAATGGCCAAGGCATAGGTCAGGCTTTGCGCGACCATCTGCATCATTTCGCCCTCGGCCCATGCGTCCTTGCCACCGTAGAAATCGTCAAGCAGCTGCTCGCTGACGATCATCTTGGCTGCCGTGAAAGCCAGTACAGCGGCGCCCAGCTTGATGATGACGGGAAAGCGCTCAACCAGCTTGAGCACCATGGTGCTGCCAAAGACGACGATGGGTATGCTCACCAGCAAGCCAATCACCACCAGGTCAAACGAGCCGTGCGCCGCACCGGCCACGCCCAGGACGTTGTCCACGCCCATCAGCGCGTCGGCGACCACGATGGTCTTCATGGCGCCCCAGAAGGTGCTGGCCACGGGGCCGTCGTGCTCACCGTCGTTCTGGTCGGCCAGCAATTTGTAGGCGATCCACAAAAGGCCCACGCCACCGGCCAGCATCAGGCCCGGTATCTTGAGCAGCCAGACCACGCCAATGGTCATGACCGAGCGCACGGCAATCGCGCCCACGGTGCCCCACATGATGGCTTTTTTTTGCAGGTGCGGCGGCAGATTGCGCGAGGCCAGGGCGATGACGATGGCGTTGTCGCCGGCCAGCACCAGGTCGATCAAGATGATGGCCAGCAAGGCCGACCACCAGGGTGTTGAGAAAAGTTCCATGTTCACAAGCGCCGTTCAGATTTTCGAAAAATCCGAACAGGTATGAACGAGCTTTTGGTGTCACCGATCAAGACGGTCCACGGGTCGTGGTGCTTGATGGTTTGTTGCGTGGGATTCGCAGCCAAAACCTCGATCGAACCTGTTCAGGTTGAATCGAAGGTCTGGCTCGACAGTCAGTGTCGCTGACTGTCCAACAGGCCGGAAGCGTGAGCTTCGGAATGACGACCTGTTGATGCTGTCTTGCTGTGGATGCTGTTGTCTGTGTAGTCAGCAAGACTTGGGAGTTACTCCCCTTCGGAACCGCTATTAGACAACAAAAATCGCTTTTGGTAAGCGATGAGCGGCTATTACGGGAAGACCCCTAGGCGCTGGCCGGGCCTGAAAGATAATGGCCTACCCATGCCCGCCATACACATCACCGATCTTGAAGCCGCCATCAACTACTGGCGTGCCAAAAAGCCTTCTCCCGACGGGTTCACGCTGGCGCCGGAGCTGCGCGCCCTAGCCGAGGTCTATGCCTTGCTCGTGTTTTACAAGCAGGACGAAGCCGATGAAAAGAGCTTCCCGCCCAAGGCCATGGACGCCTGGCTGTCCTGGTACGACACCACGGCCGACACGCCCTGCATTGCGATTTGCTCGACCAGCCAGGGTGATGAAATGTGCAAGGGTTGCGGCCGCACCTTTGAAGAAGTGCAGCACTGGCCCGAGCTCAGCCCGGGCGAAAAAAGGGCGACCTGGCGGCGCATCACCCAAGAGGGAACGTCATGGCGCTTTGGCCGCTATGCGGACCGCGCGCTGGAAGGCCGCGAGGGCTTCCAGGGCGAGCCGGCGGCTTGAGCCTCTGATGCAGCGGCGCGGCCGCTCTTTAGCTCAAGCGTTTAAACGCGCTTGGCGAGTTCTGCCGCCATGCCGGTGTAGCTGGCCGGTGTCATGGCCAGCAGCCGGGTTTTCTCGGCTTCCGGAATTTCCAGTGAACGGATCAGGCCATGCAGGGCTTCAGCCGTGACGGTCTTGCCGCGTGTGACTTCCTTGAGCTTTTCATAAGCCCCTTGCACGCCGTAGCGGCGCATGACGGTCTGGATCGGCTCTGCCAACACTTCCCAGGCTTTGTCCAGGTCACCCGCCAGGGCTTCCTGGTTGAGCTCTAACTTGTTCAGGCCGGTGTTCAGCGAGCTGTAGGCCAGCACGGCGTAGCCAAAAGCCACACCCATGTTGCGCAGCACGGTCGAGTCGGTCAGGTCGCGCTGCCAGCGGCTGATGGGCAGCTTTTCGCTCAGATGGCGCAGCAGGGCGTTGGCCAGCCCCAGGTTGCCTTCGGCGTTTTCAAAGTCAATCGGGTTGACCTTGTGCGGCATGGTCGATGAACCAATTTCGCCGGCTTTAAGGCGCTGCTTGAAGTAGCCCACGCTGACATAACCCCAGATGTCGCGCGACAGGTCAATCAAGATGGTGTTGGTGCGGGCCACGGCATCAAACAACTCGGCCATGTAGTCGTGCGGCTCGATCTGGATGCTGTAGGGCTGAAAGCTCAGACCCAGCCCCACAGGCTCGGCGGTTTCCACCGCGCGGCGGCTGAAAGCTTCCCAGTCAAAGTCGGGCCAGGCCGACAGGTGCGCGTTGTAGTTGCCCACGGCGCCATTCATCTTGGCCATGATGGGCACACCGGCGATCTTGGCGCGTGCCTGGTTCAAGCGCATGACCACGTTGGCCAATTCCTTGCCCACGGTGGTGGGGCTGGCGGTCTGGCCGTGCGTGCGGCTGAGCATGGGCTCGCTGGCGTACTGGTGCGCCATATCGCGCAGGCGTGCAATGACTTGGTCGAGCGCGGGCAACAGCACCTGGTCGCGGCTGCTTTTGAGCTGCAACGCGTGGCTGGTGTTGTTGATGTCTTCGCTGGTGCAGGCAAAGTGCACAAACTCGCCAGCGGCTTCGAGTTCAGGGCGGGCTTCAAAGCGCGACTTGATCCAGTACTCCACGGCCTTGACGTCGTGGTTGGTGGTTTTTTCAATCGCCTTGATGGCCAGCGCGTCGGCTTCAGAAAAGTTCGCGACCAGACCGTTGAGGTAGCTGCGCGCGCCTGGTGACAGCGGCTTGAACTGCTCAAAGCCCGCGTCAGACAGGGCGATGAACCAAGCGATTTCCACCTGCACGCGGCGGTGCATATAGCCCTGCTCGGACATGAGCGGGCGAAGATTTTCGAGCTTGGCGGCGTAGCGGCCGTCCAGCGGAGACAGGGCGTTGATAGATGAAAGACTCATGCCTTCAATTGTAGGCGGGGCAACCCCAGAGCCCGGCTGTCGATGCCGCGCTGTCAGTATCAAGCTCGTGTGACTCGATAGAATGCTCCGAACGTGATAACTGCCGCAACGGCCCTCAAATGAAACTCATCGGATCCAAAACCAGCCCTTATGTGCGCAAAGTGCGCATCGTCATGTCCGAAAAGAAGCTGGATTACAACTTTGTGCTGGAAGACGTGTGGGCGGCAGACACCACCATGGCCGATGCCAATCCGCTGGGCAAAGTGCCTTGCTTGGTGATGGAAGGTGGCGAGGCGGTGTTTGACTCTCGCGTCATCGTCGAATACCTGGACACTTTGTCGCCTGTGGGCAAACTGATTCCCACGCAAGGCCGTGAGCGCGCCGAAGTGAAAACCTGGGAAGCCCTGGCCGACGGCGTGCTGGACGCCGCCATCTTGGCCCGCCTGGAAAGCGGCTGGGTCGGCCGCAAGGAAGGCGAACGCAGCCAAGCCTGGATCGACCGCCAACTCAGCAAGATCAACGTGGCCCTCAAAGCCATGAGCACCGGCTTGGCCGACAAACCTTTTTGCAGCGGCGTTCATTTCAGCCTGTCGGATGTGGCCGTGGGCTGCGCCCTGAGCTACCTGGACTTCCGCTTCCCGCAAATCACCTGGCGCGACAACCACAGCAACTTGGCCAAGCTCCAAGACAAGCTGATGCAGCGCAGCAGCTTCATTGAAAGCGCGCCGGACTGAGTCCGATGGTGGCGAGCGCTCTCAGCTGTTCGCCCTTCGCTTGAGCCAACGCATGACACTGCCCACGCCGGGCAGTTTTTCATAGAGCTCTTCCGCCGCATCCCAGTAGTCGCGGTGAAACTCCACCAGGTTGTCGGCGTTGAGCTTGATGTGGGAGCCGCCGCGCACGGTTTGCAGCTCGGTCTGCTTGAAGTTCTTGAACCGGAACACAAAGTCCCAGGTCAAAAAACTTTGGCGACCGTCGACCAACTGGCTAGTGATCACAAAGCGCGGTTCATCCAGCACCACGTACATGTGGCGAAACACCTGCTGCACACCGGCGAGGTCGTGCACTTCGTTGAACGGGTCCTTGAAGTACGCATGGGGTGCGTAGAACTCGCCTAAGCGCGCCACATCACCCGGCTGGAGCTGCGCAAAAAACTGCGCCACTTCGTTCACGCGCTGGCGCTCGGGCGATAAGCCGGAGGAAGGCACAGACGAGGATAAATAGGCATCGGTCATCACATGTCCTCTTTGACCAAGCGGCTGACCAGCTTGAAATAAATCGCATAAGGCAAGAGGCGCATAGTCTTCATCCAGTGGGTGAAGCGTTTGGGGAAATGAATTTCAAACTCGCCCAACCGCCAGCCTTTGAGGATCTCCACCGCAGCTTGCTCAGGCGTGATCAGCGCGGGCATGGTGAAGGTGTTTTGTGCGGTCAGCGGCGTTTGCACAAAACCGGGGTTGATCACGCTCACGCCAATGCCGCGCTCGCGCAGGTCCACATACAAGGTCTCGGCCAGGTTGATCAGCGCCGCCTTGGTCGGCCCATAAGCCAGGCTCTTGGGCAAACCCCGGTAACCCGCCACGCTGCTGACCAGGCTGATGTGTCCGCTGCCTTGCTTTAAAAAATGCGGCAGCACGGCGTCCAGCACGTACAGCGCGCCCACGTAGTTCACCTGCTGGTGCAGCAGCATCTGGTCCAAATCAAAGGCGTCAGCGCGCAAGGCCTTGTAGTAGCCGGCGCAGTACATCACCAAATCGAGTGGGCCGCTGGCCAGCACGGTGTGCGCGGCGGTCTTGACGGCGGCAGCATCGGCTGCATCCAGCACCACGGCTTGCGCGCCGGGATGCGCTTGCACAAAGGCATTCAGCGCGCTGGCCTGCCGAGCCGACACCACCACTTGCGCGCCTTGCGCATACAGCGCTTGCGCGGTGGCCAAGCCGATGCCGGTCGAAGCTCCCACCAACCATACGCGTTTGCCACGCCAGTCGGCCATCAAAGGGTTGTGCGCCATGTCTTAAGCCTTTAGCGCTTCACAAAGGACAGGGTGACTTCGCCCAAGCGAATGCCGAACTTGCTCATCTCGGCCTTGTTGAGCATGACCTTTTCGTTGATCAGGTACATCCAGTCGTCGAACTGCACCTCGATCGTGCGGCCGTCCACCGGCAACAGCAAGGTGTAGCCCCAGCGAAACGCATTGCCTTTTTCTTGGCCTTGGGCCTGGCCGAGCACGTCGCCCGCCGTGCCGGTGTAGCGGCCGTCCGCGCCGCGCTTCAAGGTCCACACACGGCGGTCTTTGCTGCCGTCTGAATAGGTGAAGACCTCGTCGAGCACGCCAACTTCCTGGCCAGCGTGGCCGGACCAAGTGCAGTTCATCTCCACCGTGAAGCGTTTGACGACCTTGCCCGAGCGGTCGGTGAAGATGCCGTACGCGTCCACCGTGCCGTTGAAGTAGCTGCGCAAGTCCAGCACGGGTTTTTCAGCGGCGTAATCGCTGATTTGCGGGCCGGCGCAGCCGGCCAGACCCATCAGGGCGGCACTGCTGGCCGCGAGCAACGCGGCTCTGAGCCAGCGTGGGAAAGAGAAAGATCGGGAAGCGTTCATGAAATCTCCTTGGGCGTTGCGGTCAGGGTAGCTGCGGTGTTCAACGACAGCGGTGTTTTTTCACCGGGCCGGATCAGCCAAGCATAGGCGGCTGCAGCGGCGAGTAATTTGAGTGCGCAAGGCAGCACGCAATAGGCCACCACCAAGGCGCTCAGCGCCTGCGCATCACGGGCGCCTGGGCTGTAGCCGGCTACTTCCAGCAAGGGCAGGGCCAGGCCAGCGGCCAAGGCCAGGTTGAGCTTGGTCGCAAAATTCCACCAGCCAAAGTACGCCCCGGCTGCGCCGCTGCTGCCGTTGGCCGCTGATGGATCAGGGCTTTGCGACTGGATCACCCCGGCCAGCAAGGCGCTCGGCAAAGCCAAGTCCGCCCCCAAGGCCGTGCCTGATAAAGCGCACACCCACACAAAAGCCGTCGTCTGTCCCGCGCCCAGCTGGCTAGCCCAGCCAAACACCGCCACTGCCAAGAGCATGCCGAGTGCCCAGCTGCGCGCCAAACCCAGCCGCTTGACCAGCGCCAACCACAGGGGAATGGACAAGGCGGCGCACAAAAAATAGCTGCCCAGGAAAACAGGCTCCATGCTGGGCGAAGCTTGCAGCCGGTCTTGCACAAAGAACAGCACCAGCGTGGCAGGCACCGCGCTGGCCGTGCCGTTGAGCATGAAGACCGCCAGCAAGCGCCTGAAGGCGCGCTGGCGCCAAGGCAGCCAGACGGAAGCCTCTTCGTTGTTGCGCGCCGCCGGTGGCGGTGCCAGGCTGCGCCGCCAGGCCAGCCAGCCCAGCAGCAGGGCGACTGCAAACACGGCCGTGCTCACGCCCAGGCCCAGCACGGTGGGCAGCACCGAGGCCGTGACCACGCCCAGCAGGCCCAGGCCTTCACGCCAGGCGACGATGCGGCTGCGCTGGCTCTCGTTGCCGCCCAGCAGGGCGCCCCAGGACTGGTGCGCAATGCCCAGCGCGCTGTAGCCCAGGTAGGTCAGCACCAGCATGGCCCCGGCCCAGGCCAGCAGCGCTGGACCGGCAATGCCCGGCCAAACGCTGCGCGGGAAAAACAGCAGGGCAAAGCCAGTGGCCAAGGCCAGCGCGGCCACGCCACCAAAGGCCAGCACGGCCTGCGGCGAGCGGGCAAAAAGCCGGTCGCTCCAGCGGCCTAGGGCCGGGTCGATCAGCGCGTCCAGCAGTCGGGCGCCCAAGAGCAAGGCGCCCAGACTGGCCAGCGGCACACCAAATTCACGGGCGTAGTAATTGGGCAGCACCACATAGAGCGGCAAGGCGGCAAAGGCCAGGGCAAAGCCGAGCAGGCCGTAGGCCAAGCCGTTGCGCCAGGCAAAGGCCGACTCGGGCGCGGCGTTCAAGCTCAAGGGCGCGCCCCGAGCAAGGCCTCGCGCATCGCAGGCTCCGAGGTCTTGGGCGACAACCAGATGCCAAAGAACAGCTTGGCAAATTCAGCGTCGCGAATCTCGCCCCGCGTCTGGCCGTTGAACCAGAACCGTGCGCCCTGGCCGGGCTGGTGAATGCCCAGCAGGCGGTCACCGGTCTTGATGTTCGGAAACACCCGCTGCATCTCGCTGAGCCAGCGGTTTTCTTGCTCGGTGCTGATGCTGGCGCTGCGCCGCATTTCTTGGATGGATCGCTCGGCAATGGCCTTGGCCTCGAAGTCGCGCAAATAGCTCAGCTCCAGCGCTGCGGGTTGGCTGGTGTAGCGCGTTGCTTCAAAGTTGGGGGAGGCCCAGAGCCGGGCGTCATAAATCTGGAAACCCCACACGCGCAGCCGGGTTTGGCCCAGTTGTCGGGCCTCGGGCAGGGCTTCTTTGACTTCGGCGGGGAGGGGTGTGAGGGGCCCCGCCGTTTGCGCCCAGGCCGGCGTGCCCATCAGCAAGGCACACGCGGCAAGGGCGGCCAGCAGCAAGCGCTGGAGGGCGCGGACGCCGGTCAAGCCGACGGCTTGCGCAAGGTGTACTGCACCACGTCGGTGTTGGTCTGCGTGAAGGCGGCTTCGCAGTAGGCCAAGTAAAACTCCCATATGCGCAAAAACCTCTTGTCAAACCCGAGTTGAAGCACCCGTGACTCTTGGGCCAAGAAGGCGTCGCGCCACAGCTTGAGGGTGTGCGCATAGTCTTGCCCGAACGAAAACTCATCCACCACTTCCAGGCCAGCGGCTTGGGCCTGCGCCCGGAACTCGCGGGGGCAGGGCAGGCAGCCGCCTGGGAAAATGTATTGCTGAATGAAGTCCGTCGAGCCAATGTAGCGTTCGTACAAGCTGTCTGCAATGACGATGCTCTGAATACACGCGCGGCCACCGGGTTTGAGCAGTCGGGCCACGGCGCTGAAGTAGATGGGCCAATACTCGCGGCCCACGGCCTCGATCATTTCGATCGAGCAAATCGCGTCGAACTGCTGGTCTGACGCGGCGGCTGGTTGGTTGCCAATGTCGCGGTAGTCCTGCAAGCGCAAGTCGGCTTTTTCGTCCACGCCCAGCGCTTGCAGCCGGGCTTGCGCCCAGGCCAGTTGCTCGGTGCTCAGCGTCACGCCGACCAAGGTGGCGTCAAACTCGGTGGTGGCCATTTCGGCCAGCGCGCCCCAGCCGCAGCCGATTTCCAGCACGCGGTCGCCGGGCTGCACGCCAGCCATGCGCAGGGCGCGCCGCACCTTGGCGTTTTGCGCATCTTTCATGCTGGTCTCGGGCGTTTCAAACATCGCCGACGAGTAGTTCATGGTGCCGTCCAGCCACAGCTCGTAAAACGCATTGCCCAGGTCGTAATGGGCGTGGATGTTTTTCTGGCTGTTGGCCTTGGTGTTGCGGTTGAGCAGGTGCTTGACGCGGTAAATGAATCGGCCCAGCCAGGTGCCGTAAATCGCGTCTTCCACTTCCTGGCGGTTGAGAATCAAGAGCTCGAGCAAGTCGGTCAGGTGCGGCGTGGTCCAGTCGCCGGCGATGTAGCTTTCGGCAAAGCCGATGTCGCCCGAGCGCAGCGCAGCGCCGCACATGTTCCAGTTCAGCAGGCGCAGGCTGGCCAGCGGCGCCTGGCCCGAGCCAAAGCGCTGCACGCTGCCGTCGGGCAGTTGCAAGGTCAGCGTGCCGTGCTTCAAGCGGGCGAGCAGCTTGAGCAGGGTGCGGGCGGCGGCCGGTGCGCTGCGCGGCAGTGAGGTGCTGGCCAGGGGCGTGGTGACTTGGGCGGAGGAATCGTTGGCTGGGTTCATGCGGCTTTTGTTTTTATGAAAAGTGGGTTGTCTCTCAAGGAGCGTGAAGTCAACGGGAGATGAAATGATCGGGCGGTGCAGGCTGGCGCACAAAAGGCACGCGCTTGAACCAGAGCTTGGCCGCCTGCCAGTGAATGCGGGCCATAACGCCCAGCGTCATGGCCGGGTGCGCCCATAAAGCGCGGCGGGCGCTGGCGGGGGTGAGTGCTTGCAAGGTGCCCGAGACGCTGGTTTGCAGCAACGGGCCTTGCTCGTCGTCGTAATCAATGCGGGCGACTGTGCGTTCAACGCCGCCTTGCGTCGTGCGCATGAAGCGAAAGCGGTACTGCCCGGCTAGCGTGCAAAACGGCGAGACGTGAAACACCTTGTCAGCGCGCAGCTCGCGCCCATAGTCGGGCTTGTCCAGCAAGTAGCAATGGCGCTCGCCAAAGGTGTTGTTGACCTCGACCACCACGGCGCGCAGCTGGGCGGCGTCGTCATGGCAATACCAAAAACTCACGGGCTTGAAGGTGTAGCCCAGCACGCGCGGGTAGGTGTGCAACCAGACCTCGCCATTGACGCCGTCAATCCCTTCACGCGCCAGCAAGTCGTCCAGCCAAGCCAGGCAGTCGGCGCCGCCTTCACCGTGGTCACGGTCGTAAAAGCTCAAGGTTGCCCAACGGTTGCGCGCCAGCGCGCCAGGCCCCTGCTGGCGCAGGCTGCGCAGGGGCAGCATCAAAAAATACGTGGGATAGGCAAAAACGTTCAGAGCCGGCCGCAAGCGGGTGTGTCGCACCTGACCGAAACCGATCAGCGCGCTTGCCGCAGCAGCCAGCATGCTCATGCCAGGGCGCTCGCAGGGGTATCAGCCTGAGCTGCGTGCAGCCCATGGTCCAGCAAGCACTTGGCCGCGGCCAGGCCCGACTTCAGGCCGTCTTCATGGAAGCCATAACCCGTCCAGGCGCCGCAAAAATAGGTGTGCTGCTGGCCCTGCAAGCTTGGCACTTGCTGCTGCGCCCGGATGGCCGCGCCGTCAAAAACCGGGTGGGCGTATTCAAACTCACCATGCACCAGCTCGGGCGCTATCGGGCGGAGCGGATTGAGCGAGACCACGACGGACTGCTCAAACGGCAGCGGCTGCAGCATGTTGAGCAAGTAGTGCAGGCAAACCTGGGCAGATTCCCGCTGGCTATCGCTGGCGCGTTCGTAGTTCCAGGCGGCCCAGGCCAGGCGGCGCTGGGGCAGCACCGAGATGTCGGTGTGCAGTACGGCGCGGTTGGGCTGGTAGCGGATGGCGCCGAGCACGGCTTGTTCGGCTGGGCTCGGTTGGCTCAGCAAGGCCAGGCTTTGGTCGGAATGGCTGGCCAGCACCACTTTGTCGAAGTGCTCGGTGCGCAGCTGGCCTTGGTGTTCGCTGGTGATGTGCACGCCCTGGGCGTTGCGCTCAATCAGGCGCACGGGGCTGGCCAGGCGCTTGTCGGCAATGGTGGCGATGATTTTTTCAACGTACTGGCGGGCGCCGCCCGTCACCGTCCACCACTGCGGCCGATTAGCCACCTGGATCAGCCCGTGGTTGTGGCAAAAGCGGATCATGGTGGCTACGGGAAAAGCCAGCATCTGGTCGGTTGGGCAAGACCAAATGCAGCCCAGCATGGGCAAGAAGTAACCGTCGCGGAATTCGTTGGACAAGCGGTGCTCGCGCAAGAACTCGCCGAGCGGTTGCATGAGAGCGGCTTCAGCGGCCGGGTCGTCCAGGGTTTGCGCCAGCGCGTTGGCCAAGCGGTTGAAGCGAACAATGTCGGAGAGCATCCGCCAGAAGGCCGGGCGCAGCAGGTTGCGCCGTTGCGCGAAGACGCTGTTCAGGCTGGAGCCGCTCCATTCCAGACCAGCGCGGCCGGGCCCTGCCGGCACCTGCACTGAAAAAGACATGTCCGACTTGGCCGTGGCCACATCCAGCTCGCCAAGCAAGCGGATCAGTTCGGGGTAGGTGCGCTCGTTGAACACCAGAAAGCCGGTGTCCACGCCGTGCGTCAGTAGCCCTTGCGCCGTGGGCAAGGTGATGTCAACCGTGTGGGTGTGACCGCCGAAATAGTCGCCCGCCTCAAACAGCGTGATGTTGGCCTGGCCGCGCAGCTGATGGGCCACCGCCAGCCCGGAAATGCCGGAGCCGACGATGGCGATCTTGGGGGCTGCCATGTCAGCCCCTGGCATACAAAAATGCTGCGAAGCGTCCCGCGGCGAAGGAGGGAGGGAGGGAGGAGGAGAACCACCCCGGGCTTGCATCTGCACGCCAGAGCGTCAGAAGGCTTCGCAACACCAACCGGTGACCGGTCGTATTGCGCCAGCGCAAGTGAACCGGAATGTCCCATTGGACGCCGTTTATGCCGCCGCGGTTCCACTCAGCGGCGCCGGCAAGGTAACCATTTGTCAATGCGCTGTCGTCCTCAAAAATCCAGAAAATGTCTCTCGCTAAAGGCTGGGCCGTATTGTGACCGCCGAGCGACTATTTCGCCAAAAGCTGTTCGATGGATTTGACGAAACGCGGGTCTTGTGGCCCGGTGACCGAGCCGTAGGCCGTGACTTTCTGGCCGTCGCGGCTCACCACGTATTTGTAGAAATTCCATTTCGGCCGCGTGCCGGTCTGCGCGGCCAATTGCTTGAAGAGCGGATTGGCGCCATTGCCGGTGACGCTGGTCTTGGCAAACATGGGAAATTTCACGGCGAAGGTGTTCTCGCAGAAGGCGGCAATTTCCTGGTTGCTGCCGCTTTCCTGGGAAAAATCATTCGACGGAAACCCAAGCACCACCAAGCCCTGGTCCTTGTACTTGGCGTAGAGCGCTTCGAGCCCGGCGTACTGCGTGGTAAAGCCGCAAAAGCTGGCTGTGTTCACCACCACCAGGACCTTGCCGCTGTACTGGCACAGCGACTGCGGCTTTTCGTCTTGCAAGCGCAGGAACTGCTGCTGCAGCAAGGCGGGGCAGGCGCCTGGGCTTGCTGCCGTGTTGACTGCTAAGCTGCTGGGCATTTGAGCCTGGGTTTGGGCCTGGGCCAGCAAGGCGGTTGAAGTCAAAGCCAGGCCGACCAGAAAGCGGGTGAGCAGTGACCAGGAAGAAGGGTTTGAGCGCATGTGGGGCATCTCCGTTGGAGTCGTCTTTCGGGCAGGGTCGGGGCCATGCTTGGGGCCATATCGGTGACAGCCCTACAGTATGGCGGACTGTTGCAGTGCTTGCTGGGCGGCGGTCATAAACCCTGCCTAAAATCAACGCTGCTGTCAGCGGCCAGCCGCGCAAGGAAACAAGCATGCTCTACCCTGAACTCTTCAAGCAACTCGAATCGGTCCGATGGGACATGGAAAAAGACATTCCCTGGTCCAGTTTTGATGCGTCGCGCCTGTCAGACGAGCAGGCCCAGACCATCAAGATGAACGCCATCACCGAATGGGCGGCGCTGCCGGCGACCGAGATGTTTTTGCGCGACAACCGGGGCGACAGCGACTTTTCGGCCTTCATGTCGATCTGGTTTTTCGAAGAGCAAAAACACTCGCTGGTGCTGATGGAGTACCTGCGCCGCTTCCGGCCTGAACTGGTGCCCACCGAGGCCGAGCTGCACGAGGTGCGCTTTGAATTTGAACCGGCCCCGGCTTTGGAAACCCTGATGCTGCATTTTTGCGGTGAGATCCGGCTCAACCATTGGTACCGCCGTGCCAGCGAGTGGCACAGCGAGCCGGTGATCAAGCAGATCTACACCCAGCTCAGCCAGGACGAAGCGCGCCACGGCGGCGCCTATTTGCGTTACATGAAGCGGGCCATCAACAACTTTGGCAACGAGGCCAAGAGCGCTTTTGCCAAGGTCGGCGTGTTGATGGCCAGCGCCCGCCGCACGGCCCAGGCGCTGCACCCCACCAATTTGCATGTGAACAAAGTGCTGTTCCCGCGCGACACCATCCAGTCGCGCCTGCCCAACCCCGACTGGCTGGAGCATTGGCTGGACCAGCAGATCAACTTTGACGCTGTGTGGGAAAGCAAGGTCGTGGACCGCATCTTGCACAACATGAGCCTCTTGATGGACCAGAGTTTCAAGACCGTGCAAGAGCTCAACCGCTTTCGCAAAGAGCTGGCGCGTGAAGTTGCCGCCCCCGCGCCCCTGGGGCAAGGCGCTTGAAGCCGGCTTTTTTCAACAAGATCGTTGGCCGCGACGCTGTACGTACCCAGCTCGCGGCACTGCCCAGGCCCGTGGTGTTCACCAACGGTGTGTTTGACGTGCTGCACCGGGGTCATGTGACGTATCTCGCCCAAGCGCGCGAATTCGGCGCCAGCCTGGTGGTCGCGCTGAACACCGATGCTTCGGCCAAGCGCCTGGGCAAAGGCCCGGACCGCCCGCTCAACGGCGAAGACGACCGGGCCGCCGTGATGGCCGCGCTGGAATCGGTCAGCCTGGTGACCTGGTTTGACGAAGACACACCGCTGGAGTTGATCAGCGAATTGAAGCCGGATGTGCTGGTCAAGGGCGGCGACTACGACATGAGCGTGTTGCCCGAGACAGCCGTGGTCGAGGCCTATGGCGGCCGCGCCCAGGCGATCTCCTTTGTCGAGGGTTACTCGACGACGAAGCTCGTCAAGAAGATCCGCCAGGGCGCTTGAGGCGGCTCAGGTTCAGCTCTTGAAGCGTTTGCGCGTGAGCGCCAGCGCCACCCAAAAGCCCACCACTGCATAAGCCACCAGCACCGCCAGGTGCAATGCCCACTGCTCGGGCACCCGGCCCATGAAAAGCGGCCGCACCAGCTCGACTGCCGCCGTCAGCGGCAACCAATCCGATATCACGCGCATGAAGCCAGGCAGCTGGTCACGCGGGAAGAACACGCCGCTTAAAAACATGGTGGGTGTCAGAAACAGCGTGAAATAGTAGGTGAAGAAGTCATAGCCCTTGGCCAGTGCGTTGAAGATCAATGCGATCGACGAAAACACCATGCCCACCAGGCCCAAGAGCGGCCAAGCCAATAGCAGCAGGGGGCTGTGGCTGATGTCCAGCGCCAGCATGACCAGCAAGATCACCGTGGTGGTGAACAGCGACTTGAACGCCGCCCACAGCATTTCGGCCAGCAGCACGTCGTCCAGCAGCACCGGCGCATTCATGATGCCGTCCCAGGTGCGCTGCACATGCATGCGGGAAAAAGCCGAATACAGCGCTTCAAAAGAAGCCGCGTTCATGGCGCTCATGCATATCGAGCCGCTGGCCAAAAACAAGATGTAGGGCACGGCGCTGCCGCCCAGTTGAACCTGCCCGACCAGCGCGCCCAGGCCGTAGCCAAAAGCCACCAGCGTGATCAGCGGCTCGGCAATATTGCCCACCAGGCTGGGCACCAAGAGCTTGCGCCAGACCAGCAGGTTGCGCCGAAACACGGGCACCCAGCGCCAGCTCAGCGCGGGTGCGCGCCAGGGGCTGGGCTGGGCCGAGGAGGAAGGGGTGTGGGGCAATGTGGACACGGGTGACTCGGCCATTTTTCTAACCACTTCCTAGCCGTCTTCCCGGATCTGGCGCCCGGTGAGTTTCAAAAACAAATCTTCCAGGTTGGCCGGCCGGTGCAGCGTGCGCAACTGCGGGTAGCTGCCCAGCGCACTCAGCAAGGCCTTGGCATCCTGGGTGTAGAAAAACACGGTCTCACCGCTGACCTCGGTGCGCGCCGCCAAGGCCCGCAGCGGCGACTCGGCCAAGGCCAGCGCGCCCTGGCCATAGACCTCCACCACATCCGGCTCCAGGTTTTGCGCGATCAGCTCGCGCGGCGTGCCTTCGGTCATTTTCTGACCGTGGTCCAGCACCAAGAGTCGGTTGCACAGGCGCTCGGCCTCGTCCATGAAATGGGTGGTGAGCAAGATCGATTTGCCCTGCTGCACCAGCCGCTGCAAGCGCTCCCACATCAGGTGCCGAGCCTGCGGGTCCAGCCCGGTGGTGGGCTCGTCCAAGAGCAGCAATTGCGGGTCATTCACCAGCGCCCGCGCCAGCGACAGCCGGCGCTTCATGCCGCCCGAGAGTTCGCTCAGTTTGGCGTTGGCCTTGTGCGTGAGCGCGGCGAATTCGAGCAGCTTGGGAATGCGCTCGCGGATCAGCGCATCCGGCAGGCCAAAGTAGCGGCCAAACACCAGCAAGTTTTCGGCACACGAAAAGTCAGGGTCCAGGCTGTCGAATTGGCTGACGATGCCCAGCCGCGCCTTGATGGCCAGCGCGTCACGCGGCATGTCCAGCGCGGCGGCTCCACCCGGCGGGAAAAACTGAACTTGTCCACTGTCCGGCGCGGTCAAGCCCAGGCACATGCGGATGGTGGTGGTCTTGCCCGCACCGTTGGGGCCAATCACGCCCAGGCATTCGCCGGGAGCGATCTGGAAGGAGAGTTGCTTGACGACGGTGGTGTCCCCGTAGCGTTTGCTGAGGTCTTGCGCTGAGAAAAGGGGCGTGGGCAATAGCGGCGAGGTCGACATGCTTTCATTGTGCCCGAGGGCTTTTTTCCCAAGCGCACGCCTTTGTACCGCCTGGGCCTGCTTGCGGGGCTTTCTCCAGCGACGTGGGGTCAGCCAGGCAAGCCCGTGGGTCCGGGCACAAAAACGTCCGCATGAAAGTCTGCAGCGGCCAAGCGATTGGCCAAGGCCGCCGTTCGCACGCTGGCCACCATGGGTGGTGAGCCGCAGCAATACAGCTGATGGCCCGACAGGTCGGGGCAGTGCCGGCTGAGCGCCTCGTCCGCCCGCCCCGCAAAGGCCTCGCCCAATTCATCGGGCGGTGCGTCACTGAGTGCTGGAACGTAGCGAAAGTCCGGCCATTGTTTTTTCCACTTTTGCACCGCTGGTTCCAGGTACAGCCCGTCCTGGGTGCGAGCCGCCCAGATCAGCGTGACCGGGCGCTGCACTCGGCGCTTGAGCCAATCGTCCAGAATCGATTTCACCGGCGCAAAGCCGGTGCCGCCGGCCACCAAGACGATAGGCCGCAGGTCGTCATCGTTCAGCGCGACATGGCCGAAGGGCAATTCAATCTGCAAGGTCTGGCCCGGCACCAGTTGAGTCACCTGAGCGCTGAAGCGACCGCCGGGAACATGACGAATATGCAGCGTCACGCTGTCACTTTCCTGTGGCGGGTTGGCCATCGAATAGCTGCGCTGGCTGCCGTCGTCCAGCAGGACCTGCAGGTACTGGCCGGACTTGAACTTGGCCCGCTGGCCGGCTGGCAACCTGAGCTTGAGCAGCGAGACATCTGGTGCGACCAAGTCGTTGCTGTAGACCTTGGCGGTGAACGTCTTGCGAGCGTCTTTTTCCAGGCGCGTCCATGAAACAGGCCGGAGTACCACGTCTTCTTGGGGCGTGCAGGTGCAGAACAGCACTTGCTCTGGCGAGCAGCTGTCGTTGCGCATGGCGCTGCCGCCAATGCCGCTCACTTCCCCCGTGGCCAGCGATCCGACGCAGCTGCCACAAACGCCTTTGCGGCAGGAGTAGGGCAGACCAATGCCAGCGGCCAATGCGGCATCTAACAGGCTTTGGCCCGGCGCGCATTCAAAAGCCACATCGGTGTCTTCAATACCAATGCGATAGTTCATGCAGATGTGCCCCCGGCCGGCGTCAAGGCCCCGCCCGACAGCAAGGCCAGGGTGCGCAGCAGGGCCGTCGGGTCGGCGACACCGCGACCGGCAATGTCCATGGCGCTGCCGTGGCCCACGCTGGACAACAGCACGTCGGCGCCAATGCTGAGCGCACTGGCAGTGTTGGGTGCCAGCAGTTTGATGGGGATGTGGCCCTGGTCATGCAGCATGGCCACATACAGGTCGTGCTGCCCTTGTGCCAGCATGACGTCGGCGCCCTGCGGGCCTTCTACCCGGTACCCTTCGGCTTGGAGTTGGCTGACCGCCGGCAACACGATGCGGGCGTCCTCAGGGCCAAACAGCGTGCCTTCTGAGGCATGTGGGTTGATGCCAAAAACGCCGATCGACGGCTGCTCTGCGTTCAGCAGTTCGCAGGCCCGCGCTCCTGCCCGCACAGCCGCTTCCACCAAAGTCGGCGTCAGGCGGTTGAGCGCGGTTTGCACGCTTTCGTGCAAAGTGACATGCACGATGCGCAGGCCCGCGCCCACCAGCATCAGGAAAACCTCGCCCTCTGGCATGCCGCAGACCCGGGCCACCAACGAGGGGTAGCCACTGAAAGCAATGCCTGCTTGGTGAATAGAGGTTTCGTGGTGCGGGCAGGCCACCACGGCATCAAACTCCCCGGCGCGGCAGGCGTTCAGGGCGGCTGTTGCCGAGGCCACGGCAGAGGCACCGGCTGCCGCTTCAATGCGGCCCGGTATTGCTGCCGCATCAGGCAGGGCACCGGCTTCGACATGCCGCAAATCGGTCAGCACCGCTTGCAGCTTGAGCGCCGTCGCCGTGCGTTCCAGCACCTGACCCGGTCCATAGACCGTGATGAACTGCCGATCATGTGGACTCAGGGTGGCCAGGGCCTTGAGTGCGATTTCAGGACCGATGCCATTGGGGTCGCCCAAGGCCAGGGCCAAACGTCGAGCGCTCATTACAAAGGCAGTGCCATCAAGGTGTCGGTGACGGTGCTGTCGCACACCACCACGCGTTCGGCCAAGAGCAGGCGATCCCCTTGCTGGGCAAACTGGTCGCGGTACACGCCCGTGGCAAACACCTCACTTTGTCCCGTGGCCATGATGCGCACCACGATAAAGGGCGTCAGCGCCTGGGCCGCATCTGCCGTGGCCGACTGGAGTACGGGAATGCCCAACATGTGGCGGTAGCGTTGGCGTTCGTAGATATTGGCTTCGCGCAGGGCGGCGATTCGGTCATGCAGCATGTCCCGTGAGTCGGCGTAAATGATGCCGCCCTCCAAGCCTTCTTGCTCGTTTTCATGGTGCGTGACCCGGTAGTGGCAGTCCTCGGTGAAGAAGGTGGGCCACTGTTCCAAGGCGTCGCTGTCAATGGCCTGCGCATAGGCCGCGTTGAAGGCGCACAGCGCCAGCAAGTCGATCATGGGTTGTCTCTTTCCGGGGATGAAGGGCTCAGGCACCCATGTGCCGGCGATAGGCTTTCCAGAAGCCGCGTACCGAGGTTTCCGTCGCACGGCCTTCGCTGGAGCCCGCATGGTCGCCGCCCATTTCCACCACGGCTTCGAAGTCGCTGGCACCAGCGATGCCGCGCTGTACAAAGCCGCCCACGGCGCCGTCTTCCATTGAGATGAAACCCGCGGGCCCCACCAGGTTGGACTGCTTGTGGCGGACTTTGCGCTGAGCCGGCGTGTCGTCTGTGTAGCCCAGGTAGGCCCAGTTCAGTTCGCTGCGGCCCACGCCCTTGGGCAGAATCTGCCGCACCGCCAGGCAGTTCTGGATCTGCTGCAGCACAAAGCCCGGGAACACGGAGAGGATCTGCAGCGAGATACCGTCGTCGTATTCGGTAAAACCCGCCAGCAGGCTTGGGTCTTTGAGGCGGTAGCGATCATTGTCCGAGCGCAGCGCCTGGTCCTTGTACGAGGAGTCTTTGGCGGCGGCCGGATCAATCATGGAGTAGCTCACATGGTGGCCACCACTCTCATCGACGATCACCCCGCCCTTTTGAGACAGGCGGTTGAGCTCGAAGGTGGTGAAGAACATGTGCAGCAAGCTGGCGTGGTAGCTGTCCTTGACGTTCTCCATGTACAGCTTCCAGTTGTTGGGCAGCGCTTGCGTGAACCGCCCAATGACCTCAACCGGCTTGTGCAGTACCCGCTCGATGCGCTGGCAAATCTCGTCACCCAAATAGTCTTCGATGTCCGGAACATCTTCCGAAAAACTGCCAAACACCAGGCCGCAGAAGACAGCCACGCGCAGCTTGCGGGGGCCGTGATCTTCCTTGCAAAAGTCCGGGGGCATACCGCCCTGGCCCTTGACGCCTTTTTCAAACGCAATGCCCGTCAGGTCGCCCTGGCGGTTGTAGCTCCAGGCGTGGTACACGCATTGAAAGCTGTCTACCTTGCCTGACTTTTCCAGCGCAATCAGGGCGCCGCGGTGGGCGCAGCGGTTTTCAAATGCGTAGATTTCACCGTCGGCGTCGCGCACCATGATCACGGGCGTTTCGCCAGCGAAGCTGGTGCGGTAATTGCCGGCCTGCGGTACTTCGACATCCAAGCCCAGGAAGTTCCAAACCGCTCCCCGAAAGATCTGGTTTTGCTCTTGCGCCGCCAAGTCGGTGTCGCTGTAGAGGGAATAGGGAATGCGGGTGAGACCCGGGCCCTTCCAATGGATGGTGTGCTCTTGCATGACTTGCCCTGTTACTCCAGCGTGACTTTGGCGTCGCGGATGACCTTGTTCCATTTTTCGGTTTCGGCCTTGATGAAGCGGCCGGTCTGCTCAGGCGTCCAGCCGCGCGGTTCGGCGCCTTGGTCCGCAAAGCGCTGCTTGACGTCGGGCAGGGTCAGCGCCTCGGCCACGGCTTTTTGCATGGCCAGCACTGCGGGCGCTGGCGTGCCTGGCGGGGCCACGATGCTGAAAAAGGTGACCGCGTTCATGGCGGGAAGCTTCAAATCGGCAAAGGTCGGGATCTGCTGCAGGGCAGGGGAACGCTGCTCATCGGCCACCGCGAAGATGCGCAATTTGCCGCTCTGGTGGAACTGCAGCGACGAGCTGAGGTTGTCAAAAAAAATATCGACCTGCCCGCCGACCAGGTCCACCAGGGCCGGGGCGGTGCCCTTGTAGGGGATATGGATCATGTCGGTGCCTGTGAGCTGCATGAACATGCTGGCCGTGAGGTGCGACGTGGAGCCGTTTCCCTGGGACGCATAGCTCACCTTGCCGGGGTTGGCTTTGAGGTAGGCAATGAGTTCGGCCACATTCTGGACCGGCAGCTTGGTGCTGACAGACAGCACGTTGGGCACTGTGGCCATGACGGTCACCGGTACCCAACGCACCGGATCGAACGCCATTTTTTTGTACAGGTTGTGGTTGATAGCGATGGGGCCGGGGGGCGATGCGAGGAAAGTCGTGCCGTCCGCTTCTGAGCGGAACACGGCTTCAGCGCCGATGTTGCCGCCGGCCCCCACCCGGTTTTCAACCACCACCCCTGCCGGAAACTGGTTGCGCATTTTTTCAGCCAGGATGCGCGGCAGCACGTCCGCCGTGCCGCCTGCGGGAAATGGCACCACGAGTCGCACTGGTTTGCTAGGTTGGGCCAAGGCTGTGCTGGTCAGGCCTATGCCTGCCAAGCCCGCCCACATGGCGAGGCTGCAGGCTGCAATTTTTGTGAACATGGTGGCTGTCTCCTGAGCTGTTTTGAGGTGGGTCAAAGTGTCGTGATTCCAGAGCGCTTGAACCAGCTACATTTGCGCTATGCGCAAAAATCAGCCAGAGCCTCCCAGGGAACTGCCCGCTAAAGACAAGAATTTCGTCGCTTCGCTGAAAAAGGGGCTGGAGACGCTGACCTGCTTTGGCCGCCGCCAGACTCGCTTGACCTTGTCTGAAGTCGCCTTGCTGACGGGCAGCTCGCCAGCGTCTGCCCGCCGCTCCTTGCTCACGTTGCAGACCTTGGGTTACCTGGACAGCGATGGCAAACACTTTTGGATGCTGCCGCGCGCGCTGCTGGTGGCCCACGCGTACTTGGCATCACGGCCGCTGCCTGCCCTGGCCCAGCCCTTGCTGGATGCTTTGTCCGAAGGAACCCGCGAGTCGGCCTCCCTGGGTACCTTGCTGGACGATGACGCGATCATCATTGCGCGATCGACAGCCCGCCGTAGCCTCAGCACCGGCCTGGGCATTGGGTCTCGCTTGCCGGTGTATTGCTCGGCCATGGGTCGCGTCTTGCTGGCGAGCATGGCGCCGCAAGAGGCCGAGCACCGCGTTCGACACATGGACCGGCCGCGTCTGACGCCCTTGACTGAGACCGACCCCGTCAAAGTGATGGACTTGATCAGCCAGTGCCGCGCCGATGGGTACTCGACCAATGATGGCGAGCTGGAGGTGGGCGTGCGCTCCATGGCCGTTCCGGTTCATGACCGGCTGGGGCAATTCGTGGGGGCCATGAGCATCGCGGTGCGGGCCGAACGCATGACCATGGCTGAATTCAGGGACGCGTTTTTACCCACCTTGCAACGCGCCCGGGTCACGCTGGCCGACCGCTTGTTTCCGGCGTAGCAGGCGTGTTGGCATCGGGTGCTTTCGACGGTGGTTCGACCAGCTTCGGTTAAATTGCAGGGCTTCGCCGCCGCAGCAAGCTGGCGCATCCTTTTTTCCTCTTCATCAGGCCCTTCCCATGAAAACCCTAGGCACCCCCCTGTCCCCCCACGCCACCAAAGTCATGCTGCTCGGCTCCGGCGAGTTGGGCAAGGAAGTGCTGATTGCCTTGCAGCGCCTGGGGGTGGAGACCATCGCGGTGGACCGCTACGAGAACGCGCCCGGCCAGCAGGTCGCCCACCACGCCCGCACCATCACCATGAGCGATTCGGCGCAGCTCAAGGCGCTGATTGAAAAAGAGCGGCCGCACCTCGTGGTGCCGGAAATCGAAGCGATTGCCACGCCCATGCTGGAGGAACTCGAAGCCGCTGGCGTGGTCCGCGTGATTCCCACCGCCCGCGCCGCCCGCCTGACCATGGACCGCGAAGGTATTCGCCGCCTGGCCGCCGAAACCCTGGGTCTGGCCACCAGTCCTTATGTGTTTTGCGATTCGCTGGCCGAATTGCAAGCCGCCATTGACAGCAAGATTGGCTACCCCTGCATCGTCAAGCCGGTCATGAGCTCGTCCGGCAAGGGCCAAAGCAAGATTGGCGGCCCGGCCGATGTGAAAGCCGCCTGGGACTACGCCATGGCCGGTGGCCGGGTCAGTCACGGCCGGATCATTGTTGAGGGCTTCATTGACTTTGACTACGAGATCACCCAGCTCACCGTGCGTGCCCTGGGCGAAGACGGCCAGGTACAAACCCATTTTTGCGACCCGATCGGCCATGTGCAGGTGGGCGGCGACTATGTCGAAAGCTGGCAGCCGCACCCCATGCGGCCCGCCGCCCTGCAAAAAAGCCGCGACATCGCCAAGGCCGTCACCGACAACCTGGGCGGCCAGGGTCTGTTTGGGGTGGAGCTGTTCGTCAAGGGCGACGAGGTGTGGTTCAGCGAAGTCAGCCCGCGTCCGCACGACACCGGCATGGTCACGCTGTGCACGCAGTGGCAAAACGAATTTGAGCTGCACGCCCGCGCTATCTTGGGTCTGCCGGTCAACACCGCGCTGAAAAGCCCGGGCGCCAGTGCCGTGATCTACGGCGGCGTGGATGCGCAAGGCATTGTGTTTGACGGCGTGGCCGAGGCGTTGCGCGTGCCCAACACCGACATCCGTCTCTTCGGTAAGCCCGAGAGTTTTATCAAACGCCGCATGGGCGTGGCGCTGGCCTTTGACGCCGACGTGGAAGTCGCCCGCCAGCGCGCCAAGCAAGCGGCCGCGCTCGTCAAACCGCGCCAGGCCTGAAGAGGCGCGCGGTGGAACTGCGGCAACTGCGGTACCTGGTACGCGTCATTGAGCTGGGCAGCATCAGCCGCACCGCGCTCGATTTGGGGCTGGTGCAGTCCGCGCTGAGCCAGCAGATCAGCCGGCTCGAAGGCGAAATGGCCACGCGGCTCTTGCAGCGCAGCCCGCAGGGCGTGACGCCCACCGAGGCCGGCCTGGCGTTTTTTCATGAGGCGCAGCTGGTGCTGCGTCACGCCGAGCAGGCCGTGCGCGCAGCCCAGCAGTCGCGCCTGACGGGCAGCGTCAGCGTGGGCATGGCGCCCACCACGGCGGCCGTGCTGGGCCTACCCTTGCTGCGGGCCATGCGCGAGCGTTACCCCGATGTGCGCCTGCACTTGGTGGAAAGCCTGTCCGGTCATTTGACGGCGCAGCTCAATGCCCGTCAGCTCGATTTGGCGGTGCTGTTCAACACCGGCGAGGGTCGGCGCTGGAGCGTCATGCCGCTGCTGGAAGAAAAGCTGTTTTTGATCCAGTCGCGCAGCGCCAGTGCCCCACGTGCCAGCGCTCGCGTCACCATGGCCGAACTCGCGGGTGTGCCTTTGATATTGCCCACCGGCGGGCACGGCCTGCGCAGCACGCTGGACAGCGCATTTGCCCGCGCCAAGATCAAGCCCCTGGTGGTGGCCGAAATTGATTCGCTGGCCATGCTCATGGAAGCCGTCGACAGCGGCCTGGGCTGCACGCTTCAACCCTGGGCGGCCGTCAGCCGCTTTGCGGATGCGGACCAGCGCTTTGTGCTCAGGCAGATCAGCGACCCGCTGGCCCGCCGCAGCAACGCCTTGTGCAGCCTGTCGGACGACGAGCTGTCGCCGGCGGGGCTGGCCGCCCGCGTGGTGCTGGCCGACTGCGCGCGGGAGGCAGTGGCCTCGGGCCGCTGGCATGGGGCGCGTTTGCTCAAGGCGGTTTGATCCCCTGCATGGGGTATCACGGATCGTGATGGCCCCATGCTGCTAGGGGCCTGTCAGCCGGGCTGATCGCTCGCTACAGTTGCCCTAGTTGTCAAAATCGGTCGCTTTGACCTTGTCGAAGGGCTTTGACAAGCCCAGCCCGAACGGATTGGGTGAAGCAGCTCTGACGGAGGTGGGGGCCTGATCTGAGCGGGGAGCCAGCGGTGATGAGCCTATTGCGCTAGGTGCATACCAGCTAACGCATCGAGAGAGCCAGCGGTTAGGCTCACTGCTCAATTTTTTTTGGCCCCAGCCCCTCTGAAGAAATTCATGTCCTTTCCCTCTGATTCGAACGACCTGACCCGCCGCCACCTGCTGCAAGCCGCCGCTGCTGGCGCTGCCGGTTTGGCGCTGCCCGCCTCCCAAGCCCAGTCGGCCTGGCCTAGCAAGTCCATCCGCTTTGTGGTGCCTTTCGCTCCCGGCGGCACGTCCGAGATCGTGGCGCGTTCGGTCGCCGCTGAAATGAGCAAGCAGCTGGGTCAAAGCGTTTATGTGGAAAACAAGCCCGGTGGCGCCGGCGTCACGGCCATGCAGGAAGTGGCCAAGGCCGCGCCTGACGGTCACACCGTCATCTTGGGCCATGTGGGCACGCTCGCCGTCAATCCGTACATGCTCAAAAGCCAGCCGTATGACGTCAACAAAGACTTCATCCCTGTCACGCTCTTGGCCAAGGTGCCCAATGTCTTCGTCATCCACCCCGATGTGCCGGCTACCAACTTCAAGGAGTTCGTGGCTTACGTCAAGAAGAACCCGGGCCGCCTGAACTATGGCTCTGCGGGCAACGCCAGCGCTGGTCACCTGGCCATGGAATACCTGAAGCTGGTCACGGGCATGTTCATCACGCACATCCCTTACCGCGGCACTGGCCCGCAGTTGACCGACTTGCTGGCAGGCCGCACCCAGGCGTCGTCTGCTGGTTTGCCTGCGCTGGGCGCCTACATCCGCAGCGGCAAGTTGCGCGCCATTGCCGTGGGCACCAGCGAACGCATTTCAGCCCTGCCCGATGTGCCCACCGTGGCCGAGTTGGGGTTCAAGAATTTCGAGACCTCGCAGTGGTACGGCATGTTGGCGCCTGCCGGCACGCCGGCGGACATCGTCAAGCGCTTGCAGGAAGAGTCGTACAAGGCGCTCAAGTCGTCGGCGGTGACGGCGCGCTTTGCCACCGACAACGCCTTGGGCGGCGGCGGGCCATCGAGCGAGTTCGCCAACTTCATCGCGGGCGAGCAAAAGATCTGGAAAGAAATCGTCAAGAACGCCGGCATCAAGCCGGACTGATGACGCGGTAGCGAGCAAAGACAACAAAAGAGGGGTGAGCAAGACATGCTGGATGTATTGGTGATCGGTGGCGGCAACGCCGCCTTGTGCGCGGCCCTCAGGGCGCGGGAGGCGGGCGCCAGCGTCCTGCTGTTGGAGTCTGCGCCCAAGGTCTGGCGCGGCGGCAATTCAATTCACACGCGCAACCTGCGCTGCATGCACGACGAGCCGCAGGACGTGCTGACCGAGGTCTATTCCGAAGAAGAGTTCTGGCAAGACCTGCTCAAGGTCACCGGCGGGCAGACCAACGAAAAGCTGGCGCGCCTGGCCATTCGTGAAGGCTCCAACTGCCGCGACTGGATGCGCCGCCACGGCGTGCACTTCCAGCCTTCCCTGTCGGGTACTTTGCACCTGTCGCGCACCAACGCGTTTTTCATGGGCGGGGGCAAGGCGCTGGTCAATGCGTATTACCGCAGCGCCGAGCGCTTGGGCGTAGAGATCCGCTACGAGTCGCCGGTGGACAAACTCGAACTCCAAGACGGCCGCTTTGTGGCCGCGCATTGCCTGGGCCAGCGCATCGAGGCGCGCAGCTGCGTGGTGGCCAGCGGCGGCTTTGAGTCCAACATCGCCTGGATGCGCGAGGTCTGGGGCCAGAACGAGCGCGGCGAATGGCCGGCCGACAACTTTGCCGTGCGCGGCACCCGCTACAACATGGGTGTGCTCTTGCGCGACCTGATCGACCAGGGTGCCGACACCATTGGCGACCCGATCCAAAGTCACGCCGTGGCCATTGACGCCCGCGCCCCGCTGTACGACGGCGGCATCAGCACCCGGGTGGACTGCGTGTCGCTGGGCGTGGTGGTCAACCAAGAAGCCAAACGCTTTTACGACGAGGGCGAAGACTTCTGGCCCAAGCGCTACGCGATCTGGGGCCGCCTGGTGGCGCATCAGCCCGGCCAGCGCGCGTTTTCCGTGATTGACGCCAAGGCCGTGGGCCGTTTCATGCCGCCGGTCTTCACCGGCGAAAAGGCCGACACGCTGGAGCAGCTGGCGCGTCAGCTGGGCCTGGACGAAGCCGCCTTTGTGGCCACCATCCACGAGTTCAACGCCGCTTGCCGTCAAGGCACTTTTGACCACGCGGTCATGGACGACTGCCACACCGAGGGCTTGACGCCCGCCAAGACGCACTGGGCCCGTCCCATCGACACCGCGCCGTTTTATGGCTACACGCTCAAGCCGGGCATCACCTTTACTTATCTGGGCATGAAAGTGAACGAATCTTCGCAAGTGCATTTCGGCGGCCACGCCAGCGGCAACCTGTTCGCTGCGGGCGAAATGATGGCTGGCAACGTGCTGGGCAAGGGCTACACCGCCGGCGTCGGCATGACGATTGGCACGGCCTTTGGCCGCATTGCCGGGGAGGGCGCCGCGCGCGCCGCTTTGGCCGGCAAAGCCACGCAAGGAGCCGCTCATGCTCGCGCTTGATGCTTTGACCCAAGAGGCCCGCGACCTGGCTAATGGCGTGAATGGCGGTAAGGGCGGCACCGCCATGACCGACTACGAATCTGAAGTCGCTCGCCAGCTGCAGATCTGTAACGCCTGCCGCTACTGCGAGGGCTATTGCGCGGTCTTCCCGGCCATGACGCGCCGGCTGGAATTTGGCAAGGCCGATGTGCATTACCTGGCCAACCTGTGCCACAACTGCACGGCCTGCCTGCACGCCTGCCAGTACGCGCCGCCGCATGAATTTGCGGTGAACCTGCCGCAGGCCATGGCCCGCGTGCGTGGCCAGACCTATGCCGACTACGCCTGGCCCGCGCCGCTGGGGCAGCTCTATAAAAACAATGGCCTGACCTTGGCGCTGGCCTTGGCGGCGGGGCTGGCGCTGTTCCTCATGCTGGCCATTCAGCTCAATGGCGGGCTCTGGCGCGCGCCCTCCGGCGACGGCGGTTTTTACGCCATCTTTCCGCACAACCTCTTGGTGTCGCTGTTTGCGCCGGTGTTCTTGTTTGCCACGCTGGCGCTGGCGCTGGGCGTGTCGCGCTTTTGGCGCGAGGTCACGCCGGGCGTGGGTGCCAGCGGCGCGGCCGTGGCCGAAGCCAGCCACGACGTGCTGCGCCTGAAATACCTGGGCGGCGGCCACGGCGAAGGCTGCAACAACGAAGACGACGCCTGGACGCTCTGGCGCCGGCGCTTTCACCACGCCACCTTCTACGGCTTCATGCTCTGCTTTGCCGCGACCAGCCTGGCCACGGTCTACCACTACGTGTTCGGTTGGGTGGCGCCGTATGACTTGCCGAGCGCGCCTAAAGTTCTGGGCGCCGTGGGTGGCATCGGCCTGATCTTTGGCACGGCAGGCTTGTTCTGGCTGAACCTCAAGCGCCAGAGTGAGCAGGGTGACGCGGCGCAGCGCCCGATGGACCGTGGCTTTATCGCCCTCTTGTTTTTCACCAGCGTGACTGGCCTGGGCTTGTGGCTGGCACGCGGCACCGCTGCCTTGCCCATGCTGCTGGCGCTGCACCTGGGTGTGGTGATGGCGCTCTTTTTGACCTTGCCCTACGGCAAGTTCGCGCATGGCATTTTCCGCAGCGCCGCGCTGCTGAAATTCGCCATTGAAAAGCGTCTGCCGACTAATCTGCGATTGGGGAGTGACTGATATGAGCCGCGTTGAAAACGGAGTGTTGCAACTTGAATCCATGCGCCCGCGCTGCACGCCGGCCGAATGGCAGGCCCGCGTGGACCTGGCCGCTTGCTACCGCTTGGTCGCGATCTACGGCATGTC
The DNA here is from genome assembly GCA_040400935.1 of Polaromonas sp. Taxonomy (GTDB): domain Bacteria; phylum Pseudomonadota; class Gammaproteobacteria; order Burkholderiales; family Burkholderiaceae_C; genus Polaromonas. The sequence continues at coordinate 3,031 of JBBAPH010000009.1, read as the reverse complement.
GGACATGATGGCTAACCATATTTCGTCCCGCGTGCCGGACGAAGACGGCGCTTTCCTCATCAACGCCTACGGCATGATGTACGAGGAAATCACGGCGTCCAGCCTGATCAAGATCGACCACACGGGCAAGATCTTGTCGTCCCCCGAATTTGGTGATTTGAACTACGGCGTCAACAAAGCCGGGTACGTGATCCACAGCGCGGTGCATGAAGCGCGGCCTGAAGTGGCTTGCGTGATCCACACCCACAGCTGGGCGTCGATGGCTGTCTCATCGCTCGAATGCGGTTTGTTGCCCCTCACGCAAACCGCCATGCGCTTTTTGAAGATCGCCTACCACGACTACTGCGGCGTGGTGCTGAACACCGAGGAACAAGCCTCCCTGCTGCGCGACCTGGGCAACGGTGAAGCGCTGATCCTGCGCAACCACGGCGCGCTCACGGTGGGCAAATCAGTGGGCGAGGCTTTCAACTGGATGCACCGGCTTGAACTGGCCTGCCATTCGCAGCTCGCGGCCATGGCCTGCAACACGCCCTTTGCCAAGGTGGCCCAGCCCGTGCTGGAAGAAACCTGGAACAACTACCAGCCCAGCACGCGCCGCCCTTACGGCCTGATGGAGTGGCCCGCGCTGCTGCGCAAGCTGGACCGGCTGGACCCGAGCTACAAGACCTGAACTCGGTTGCATGCCCCGCCGACAGGCTCGGAGAAGCTGGCGGGTCAGGCGCGATTTCACACAAAAAGAGGAGACATCAACATGACCCATTTCAACTTCTTGCCCAGCCGCCGTGCCGCGCTGGCCTGTCTAGCGTTCGGCTTACTTGCCAGCACGGCCCAGGCCCAAGCCCAGTCTCAAAGCGCCGCCTACCCGGCCAAGCCGGTGAAAGTGGTCGTGGCCTTCACGGCGGGCGGCACCACGGATATCTTGACGCGGCTGGTTTCGCAGCAACTGAGCGACCGGCTCAAGCAGTCCTTCGTCATTGACAACAAGCCCGGCGCTGGCGGCAACATCGGCACCGAGTTCGTGGTGCGCTCACCGGCTGACGGCTACACGCTGATCGTCAACTCCGTCGGCCCGATCGCCGTGAACCCCACGCTCTACGGCAAGCTCAACTACAACCCCATGACCGACCTGGTGCCGGTGGTGCAAATCGCCGAAGTGCCCAACGTGCTGGTCGTCAACCCGTCCATCAGCCCCAAGACGCTGGAAGAATTCATTGCCTACGCCAAGGCTAACCCTGGCAAGCTCAATTACGGCTCCACGGGGGTCGGTACTTCTTCGCATTTGTCGGGCTTCATGCTCAGCAAGCGCACGGGGGTGGAGACCACGCACGTACCCTACAAAGGCGCTGACGCGCTGCGCGATTTGCTGGCTGGCCGCATCCAGTTTATGTTCGCCACCATTCCCTCGGTCATGCAGCAGATCCAAGCGGGCAAGCTGCGCCCGATTGCCGTGACCAGCGCGGCACGCTCGCGTTCGCTGCCTGATGTGCCGACCGTGATCGAAAAAGGCTTCCCTGGTTTTGAGGCGGGTTCGTGGTTTGGCTTTTTCGCACCCAAGGGCACACCAGAAGCCGTGATCACGCAGCTCAATAAAACCGTCAACGAGATCCTGGCGGTGCCTGCGATTGAGCAGCAAATGATCCGGGAAGGCGCTGACCCGATAGGCGGCAGCCCGCAGCAGTTCTCGCGCTTCATCCAGCGCGAATTCGACAAATGGAAAGTGGTGGTGACCGAGTCCGGGGCCAAGGCTGAATAAGCCCACCATGGCCGCGCCCGTTCGCATCTTGCTGTCGCCGCCCACGCGCGAGGCTTTGGCCCCGCGCATCCGCGAGGTGCTGGGCGAGCGGGCCTTTGAGCTGGTCACCGGCCCCGAGCTGGCACAAGCTGCTGCGGCAGGGCAGTCCGCCGAGTTCGACCTGTGCTTCATCTCGCGCGACATCACCGGCCTGTCCACCAAGCACGAGGTCACGCCCGAGACTGCCGTGTATTACCAGCTGCTCAGCCTGTGCCAAGGCCTGCAGTGGGTGCACATCCATTCGGCGGGCGCCGACCGACCCATTTACACGGAGTTGCACGGCCGGGGCGTGCAGGTCTGCACGTCTTCAGGTGCGAACGCCGAGGTGGTGGTGCAAACCGCGCTGGCTGGCCTGCTCGCGCTCACCCGGCACTTCCCCGCGCTGTGGCAGGCGCAGCAGCAAGCCCGCTGGGCGCCGCTCACGCAGCACCCGCCGCGCGACTTGGCCGGGCAAACCGCCGTGCTGGTCGGCTGGGGGCCCATTGGCCAGCGCCTGGGCGCGCTGCTGCAACTGCTGGGGCTCAACGTTGTCGTGGTGCGCCAGAGAGCCGACCAGTCGGCCTTGCTCAACGGGCAGCCGCTGCGCACTTTGGCTACTCCCGACCTGCACCAAGTTTTGCCCGAAGCTGATTGGCTGATTTTGGCCTGCCCACTCACGCCGCAAACGCGTGGCTCGATCGACCGCCAAGCCCTGCTCGCCATGCCCGCGAATGGCCAGCTCATCAATGTGGCGCGTGGCGAGGTGGTGGTCGAGCCCGACTTGATCGAGGTCTTGCGCCAAGGCCATCTGGCAGGGGTGTATCTGGACGTCTTTGCGCACGAACCCTTGCCTGCTGACTCCCCGCTGTGGCACATGCCCCGCGTCCTACTCACTCCCCACTCTGCCGGACATTCTGCAGGCAACCCAGCCCGGGTGGTGGATCTCTTTTTGGCGAATCTGGCGCGTTGGCACGCCGGTCAGCCATTGGCGCACGTGATCGGCTGAGCCGTTCGCATCTCCCTGCTGCGGTCAGCCTGTGCAGCGTTGAGTCCGAAGCGTGCCAGCGCCGCGTGCCCTCACCCCTGCCCTCTCCCAAAGGGAGAGGGAGTCATGCGGGGCCGGGGCCGCAGAGGAGTGTCTGTGCTGAGCTTTGCTGGTGTGAACAAGGTGGCATTTCCTCTCTCACATTGCCGCTCCTCCTGCTCTCCTGCTCCTGCTCCTGCTCCTGCTCCTGCTCCTGCTCCTGCTCCTGCTCCTGC
>JBBAPH010000008.1:0-132808 GCA_040400935.1 Polaromonas sp. | reverse complement strand
CAACGCCGCTGCCATCGGACTTGACGCGGACCTTGACGTTGTAGTCAACCACGCGCTTGACGGGAACCAGTACCTTCATGGAGGTCTCCAAAGTGATGAAATCAAACCGCGACGCCAGCCAATCCGAGATTGACGTAACGTCAACGAAACCGGACGATTCTATGCGGCGCTTGGGTGGCGAACAGAAAAAAGCACGATCGTTCTTTTCTTGAAATTATAGGGACTCGATAAGGCTGAGCAAACCGAAAACACAAAGCCTCAGTTTTTTGGGGGCTCCACCACCGTGTGCACCACCCGCTGGGGAAAGGGAATCTCGATGCCGTGGGCCTGCAAAGCCCGCCAAGCCGCCAGGTTCACTGCCGAGCGAGCGTTGTTCTGGCCGTTCTCGGGGTCTTCTATCCAGTAATTGAGGGTGAACTCCAGGCCGTCGGCGCCAAAGTTGGTCAGGTGCACCGCTGGCGCTGGGTCGGTCAACACGCGCGCCTCGCTGCGTGCTGCATCGGCCAGCAGGCGCATGACCAAGTCCACATCCGCGCTGTAGCTGACCGAGACCATGCTGGTCAGCACCATGCGGGTGTCGGTGAGCGAGAGGTTCTCGACCCGGTTGCTGATGAACATCTCATTGGGCACCACCGACTCGCGCCCCGACAGCGCCCGCACGATGGTGTAGCGCGCCTTGATGTCGGTGATGCGCCCCTCAAAGCCGTCAATGCGCACCTGATCGCCAATGCGCACGCTGCGCTCGGCCAACATCACAAACCCGCTGACGTAACTGGCCGCCAGCTTTTGCAGGCCAAAGCCCACGCCCACACCAATCGCCCCGCCCAGCACCGACAAGGCTGTCAAATCAATGCCCACGGCTGACAGGCTCACCAACAAACCAACGCCCACCAGCAAAGCCCTGACGCCGTTGCTGATCGCCTTGCGCAGCGACAACTCATTGCCCGCGGCCGATCGCAGCAACCGGGCTTCGAAAGCGGCCGAGATCCACAGCGAGACGATCAGCACCGCACCGGCCGTCAGCGCGCCTTCGATCATGGTGCGCACCGACAGCTTGCTCGAACCTACATGCCAGGTGATGGTGTCCAGTTCTTCCAGAATCAAGGGCAGCAGGCCGCTGACCCAGAGCACCATGCTCAACCAGGCCAGCCAGGAAATGGTGCGCTCCAGCGCCAGCACCAAAGGCGTTTCCTTGAACGCGGCTTGCAGAACTTTGACGCCCACGCGAATGGCCACCAAGGCCAGCAACACGGGGATGGCCACCCGAAGAATCGCCACCGGCAATTCCTGAAAGGCCAGCAGCGCGCGGGCCGCATAAGCCAGGCCTAGCAAGAGCACCGGGAACAGCACCCCGTCGAGCACGCGGCGGCCAAACAAAATGGGCGAGGTCGAGCCCACGCGAAAAGCCCGGCGCAACAACCAGACCAAGCCCGCTGCCAATAAAAAACAAGCCAACAACGCTGATAACTCGATCAGCGAGGCAGGCCGGATCAGGCCATTGAGCCAGAGGTCAAAGTTGTCAATCGGTGCGGTGTGCGCAGCCAGAGGTTTGCCGGAAACGGCCATGAAAAACCTTCAGAAAAAGCAAGATGCAGAGGCTACAGATCGGCCAAGACGCGGATGTGGGCTTCCACGCTGCGGGCCAGCGCGTCCAAATGGTAGCCGCCCTCCAGGGCCGACACGATGCGGCCCTTCGCATGCCGCTTGGCCACGTCTTTGATGCGCATGGTGATCCAGGCGTAGTCCTGCTCGACCAGACCGAGCTGGCCCAGGTCGTCTTCGCGGTGGGCGTCAAAACCAGCGCTGATGAAAATCATCTCGGGCTTGAACGCTTCGAGCCGAGGAATCCAAGCCGCCTCGATCAACTCCCGAACCGCCATGCCCTTGGTGTAGGCCGGCACCGGCAAATTCACCAAGTTACCGGCAGTGGACTCTGCGCCCGAATACGGGTACAGCGGATGCTGGAAGAAGCTGACCATCAAGATGCGCTCGTCGCCGGCCACGATGTTCTCGGTCCCGTTGCCGTGGTGCACATCAAAGTCGACGATGGCCACGCGCTTGAGGCCATGGCGCTCCAGCGCGTACTTCGCGGCCACGGCGACGTTGTTGAAAAAACAAAAGCCCATGGCCTTGGCGCGCTCGGCGTGGTGGCCGGGCGGGCGCACCGCGCAAAAAGCGTTTTCCATCTCGCCGGCCATCACCGCGTCGGTCGCGGCCAAGGTGGCGCCGGCTGAACGCAGCGCCGCCGCCCAGGTGTGTTCGTTCACAGCGGTGTCGGGGTCTATCTGCAAATGCGTCGGGCCACCGGCCTGGGCTTCGTCGGCCACCTGCTGGCTCAAGCCCCGGATGGAGGCGATCAGCATGCGCTCGTGCGCCAGCTCCAGATCGGCCAGCGGCGCTTCGGGTGCTTCGCGGCGCAGCAAAGCGTCGGCAACGCCGGTCACCAGCAGTCGGTCGTGAATTGCGTCCAGTCGTTCAGGGCATTCGGGGTGGCCCTGCCCCATCTCGTGTTTGCGGCAAAGTGGATGCGTGAAATAACCGGTCCCGTGCATGACTGAGTGAATGGCAATGAGGTGAGAAAAAGTGCTGCGCACCGGGGGCAGCAGCACCGACAATTCAGCTTAACACGGCCGTTTTTCATGAGGCCCACACCATTCACCCACGGCTCTCCTTTATCGGCCCTGCCCTCTTAATGACCCACTTCATGACGCTGCTCCCCTTCGCTGCCGCCCTGGCGCTGTCCACCGCCTTGGCCCTGCCGGCCCAGGCGCAAACCCAGCCATCCAAGCCCAGCGCCGCCAAAGCCAAGACTGGCAAGAGCATTAAAAAGACGAAGAACCAGCACGCCGGCAAGCTCAAGACCGTCAGCGGCCCGGCCTATGCCAGCCGAGCCGAGGCCATGACCTTTGCCGACGAGCTGGCCCAGCGCCAAGGCTGGCCCCTGGAATGGACGCGTGCTGCCGTAGGCCAGGCGCACCACGTCCCGACCGTCGTCAAGCTCATGCAGCCACCGACCACGCCTTTTGTGAAGAACTGGCGGGTTTACCGGAGCCGATTTTTAGACGACGTGCGCATTCAGGCGGGCGTGCAGTTCTGGCAAACCCACCGGGCCGCGCTGGAGCGGGCCGAGAAAACCTATGGCGTGCCCGCCGAATTCATCGTCGGCATCATCGGTGTGGAAACACTTTACGGGCGCCACATGGGCAACTTCAAGGTGCTGGACGCGCTGGCCACGCTGGCCTTTGACTTCCCGGCGAACCACCCACGCGCGGCCGAACGCAGTGCGTTTTTCAAGCGCGAACTCGAAGCCTTTTTAGCCCAGCAAAAACGCCAGAACAGCGACCCGCGCACACCCCTGGGCAGCTACGCCGGCGCCATGGGCCTGCCGCAGTTCATGCCGTCCAGCCTGACCAACTTTGCGGTGGACTTTGACGGTGACGGCCGCATCGACCTGACCGGCAGCCCGGTTGACGCCATCGGCTCGGTCGCCCATTACTTCCAGGCATTCGGCTGGAAAACCGGCATGCCCACGCACTACCCGGTGCGTCTGGACAGCGCCACGCTGGATATGGAGACGCTGATGGCGCCCGACATCTTGCCGACCTTTCCCGTGGCCCGTTTCGTGGCTAAAGGCGCTGTGATGGAAGGCCCGGCCCTGAACCACGCCGGACCGCTCGCCCTGATCGAACTGCTGAACGGGCCGGACGCGCCCAGCTACGTGGCCGGTACGGAAAACTTTTACGTCATCACCCGCTACAACTGGAGCAGCTACTACGCCATGGCGGTGATTGAGTTGGCTGATGCGGTGGCGCGGCAAGTCAAGTTCAAGGCACAGCCTGAGCCCAAGCAATGAACCCGCTGAACCCTAAAAAACTGCTGCCGACCAAATGGACGGCGGTCAAGCCTATCGCTAAACAAAAGCACTTTCTGGTCAGCCGGGTGATCCAACCCGACTTGCCCACCGATCCCATTGAATTGGTAGAAATCGAAGCCGTTTTCTCCAAGGCCGCACAAGTCATCCCATGGCGTGAACTGCAAGACGACAGCATTTGGCGGCAGGGCTGGGTGTGAAGCACTAGACGGCTCTGACGCCTTCTCGGAAGCGGCTCTGACGCCATATCGCCAGAGGCTTTGATGCGGTCTTGCCAGCGGCTCTAATCCCTGGACCATGCCATGCCACCGAAGCGTGCGGCGCCTCTCAAGCCGGCGCCGAGAAGCGCCGACCGCCAGCCTTACGCTACGGGCTCGATGGTGATGCGCACCGACATCGACTCTTCCCCACCACCCTGGCGCACACCTTTGATGGGCGGGCAGGCGTTGTAGTCGGTGCCCATGGCCAGGCGCACATGGCGTTCGTCACTCGAGCAGGCGTGGGTCACGTCGATGCTGACCCAGCGGCGAGCCGCCACATCAATGCACACATCAGCCCAGGCGTGGCTGGCGAGGTCCGGTTCGTTGGCGGCATAAAAATAGCCGCTGACGTAACGGGCAGGCAGCCCCAAACTGCGGCACACCGCCACCATCACATGGGCTTGGTCTTGGCACACGCCGCTGCCGGCCTTGAAGGCTTGCAGGGCCGTGGTGTTGACGCTGGTGCTGCCCTTTTGGTAAGCCACTCGGTCGGCCACAGCCCTGCTAAGGGCCAAGAGTGCCGATACCTCTACCGAGGCGGATGCCGCTGGCAAACACAGCCGGCCAAACGCGGCCAGGTCGGCGTGCGGGCTGGCCAAATCAGTGGGGCGTAGATAGAGGTAGGGATGCGGCAGGTCGGTAGCGTCTACAAAGTCGTTCACGCCCCAGGTTTGCACTTGGCCGGCGGCATTGACCAAGCTCCAGCGCACCTCGCTGCTGGGCGTGGCGACGAAGGTGTAGGCATGCACGCTGTTGCCGAAGGCGTCGCGCTGGGCATGTAGCGTCTCAGGTGCGCCCAGGCTCCAGAAGTCCACGGTTTGACACGGGCCGGACGCCGGCGTGAGGCACAGCGTTTGCAGGGCGTAGCGCAGCGGCTCGGTGTAGCGGTAATCGGTGGTGTGCCGAATGTGCAGTTTCATGTTTGCGATTGTCCGCTGCCCACCGCAACCGCCCCCTCTTTTTAATGGGTGGGCACCAAAAATTCGCGGCTGATGTGGGCGCCAATTTCGTTGACCCGGTCCAGGAACTGGGTCAAGAAGGCGTGCAGACCGGTCGCCAAAATCTCGTCAATGCGGGCGAACTGCAGATCAGCCCGCAGCTTGCCGGCGCGGCGCTGGGTTTCGCTGTTCGGGTCGCTGGTCACCATGGCCAGGTTGCTCATTACTTCATTCAGGCAACCCAGCAGCGAACGCGGCATGACGCCGTGCAGGATCAAGAGCTCGGCCACGCGCTCGGGCTTGATCACGTCGCGGTACACCTTGCGGTAGACCTCAAAGCCGGAGACGCTGCGCAGGATCGCGCTCCAGTGATAGAAGTCATATTCCTGGTCTTTGTCGCTGGCCTGCCCCATGAAGTCGTTGTCCACGGCGTGAAACTTGACGTCGATCAGGCGGGCGGTGTTGTCGGCGCGCTCCAAGAACGTGCCCAGGCGCAAAAAGTGAAAAGCCTCGTCTTGCAGCATGGTGCCCATGGTCACGCCGCGCGAGAGGTGCGAGCGGAACTTGACCCATTCAAAAAACTGGCCGGGCTCGCGCTCAAAGTCGCCCGCCTTGAGCATGCGGATGACTTCCAGGTAGGTCTGGTTTTGGGTTTCCCACACTTCGGTGGTGAGTGAGCCGCGCACGGCACGGGCGTTTTCACGGGCGTTGCGCAGGCACGAGACGATGCTCGACGGGTTTTGCTCGTCGCGCACCATGAAGTCCATCACATCACGCGGGTTGATGTCGGCGCCGTATTTGGCAGCGTACGCCGGCTTGAGTTCGCTGATGCTGAGCAGCCCTTTCCAGCCGGCTTGCGCCACGGCAGCGGACTGCGGCAGCAGCGAGGTTTGGTAGTTCACGTCCAGCATGCGGGCGGTGTTTTCGGCCCGCTCGGTGTAGCGGGACATCCAGAACAAATGGTCGGCTGTGCGGGACAACATCATTATTTGGCTCCTGCGAGTGCCGCGAGCGCGGCCAGTGATTGGGACTGCACGGGCGAGGACGAATCGCCTGCCAAGGCTTGCAGCGCCGGTTCCACGTCGTCTTCCAGAATCCAGGTGTCTTTGGTGCCGCCGCCTTGCGAAGAGTTGACGACCAGCGAGCCGTCTTTGAGCGCCACGCGGGTCAGGCCGCCGGGCACCATTTGCACCTGCTTGCCGCTGAGCACAAAAGGCCGCAGGTCAATGTGGCGCGGCGCCACGCCGCTGTCCACATACGTCGGGCAGGTCGACAGGCTGAGCGTGGGCTGGGCGATGTAGCCCGCCGGGTTGGCCAGCAAGGCTTTGCGAAAGTCTTCGATCTCCGCCTTGGTCGAAGCCGGGCCGACCAGCATGCCGTAACCGCCCGCGCCATGCACCTCTTTCACAACCAAGTCTTTGAGGTTAGCCAGGGTGTACTTCAGGTCGTCGTCGTTGCGGCACATGTAGGTGGGCACGTTTTTCAGAATCGGTTTTTCGCCGAGGTAGAACTCGATCATTTGGGGCACGTAGGGGTAGATCGACTTGTCGTCGGCCACGCCGGTGCCAATGGCGTTGCACAGGGACACGTTGCCGGCGCGGTACACATTCAAGAGACCCGCGCAGCCCAGGGTGGAGGTGGGCCGAAACGCCAGCGGGTCCAAAAAGTCGTCGTCCACCCGGCGGTAAATCACGTCCACCCGCTTGGGGCCGCGCGTGGTGCGCATGTAGACGAAGTTGTCTTTGACGAACAAGTCCTGGCCTTCGACCAGTTCCACGCCCATTTGCTGGGCCAAAAAGGCGTGCTCGAAATACGCCGAGTTGTACATGCCGGGCGTGAGCACCACCACCGTGGGTTCAGCCGTGGCCGGGGGCGCCATGTCACGCAGCGTTTCCAGCAGCAAGTCGGGGTAGTGGGCGACAGGTGCCACGCGGTTTTGGCTGAAGAGTTCGGGGAAGAGCCGCATCATCATCTTGCGGTCTTCGAGCATGTAGCTCACGCCGCTGGGCACGCGCAGGTTGTCTTCGAGCACGTAGTACTCGCCCTCGCCTTGCGCGTTGGGCGCACGCACGATGTCGATGCCGCTGATGTGCGAATAGATGTTGCTAGGGACTTGAACGCCCATCATCTCGGGGCGGAACTGCGCGTTTTGAAAAATCTGCTCAGCAGGCACCACGCCGGCCTTGATGATGTCTTGCCCGTGGTAAACGTCGTGGATGAAGCGGTTCAGGGCCGTGACGCGCTGGACCAAGCCTTTTTGCATGCTGGCCCACTCGTGCGCAGGGATGATGCGGGGGATCAGGTCAAAAGGAATCAGCCGTTCGGTGCCCGCACCGTCTTCGTCCTTGGCACCGTAGACCGCAAAGGTGATGCCGACGCGCCGAAAAATCATCTCTGCTTCTTCGCGGCGGGCCTGCATGGCCGCTTCGCTCTGGCGCGACAACCAGCGCTGGTAGCCCTGGTAGTGGGGGCGCACGCTGCTGGCGCTGGCGTTCATTTCGTCAAACATCGGTCGGCTCATGGGCTTGTCACTCCAGCAAACAGGTCTTGAATTCTTGTAACACTAGCTTAGCAAGTTGCGCGCCACCAGGCACCCGGGTCACTCTGGAGGTGCTTGGGGCTGCGCACCGTGTTGCCCATGGTGCCAGTACCGCTTGACCTGCTGGCGCTCACACCGCATCTGGCCGGGCCGTGCGCTGTGCCAGTGGGCGGCGCCGCATTGGTCCGAACGGTAAATGCCAATGCCGCGCGCTGTGTAACGAGCCAGCACCGGCGGCGCTGGGTGGCCAAAGCGATTGCGGTAGCCTGCTTGGGCGAGTGCCAGACGGGGCTGAACGGCATCCAGAAAAGCGTCGCTCGAAGACGTCTTGCTGCCGTGATGCGGCATCAGCAAAAAGTCGGCCTTCAGTTGGCGCATGGCGCGCTGCAGCAGGGCTTGTTCTTGCGGCTGTTCAATGTCCCCCACCAGCAGGGCGACCGCCGCAGGCCGGCCATCGATTGCCGCCGTGCTGATGCGCAGCACGCAGCTGCGGGCATTGGGGCGGGCAGCCGATTCGTAGTCGGCAGCGACCGGATGCAGGAACTCAAAGTCCACCCCGTCCCAGCGCCAGCGCTGGCCCGCAGCGCACTGCACAAAGTCAGGAGCGCCCCGTGCCGCAGGTTGCTGGCGCAAGCTGTGAGCTTCTTCGATCGAGCTGATCAATTGGGCTTGCGGCTGCATGGCCAGGACGGCCGCCGCGCCGCCCACGTGGTCGCTGTCGCGGTGGCTGAGCACCACGCTGTCCAGCCGCTCGCCCAAGGCGCGCAGCAAGGGCACCAGCACGCGGTGGCCCGCGTCGCTCTCGCGGGAAAAGCGCGGCCCGGCGTCGTACAGCAGGCTGTGGCCGGCCGTGCGCACCAGCACCGCATTGCCCTGCCCCACGTCGGCGGCCAGCAGCTCAAAGCTGCCCGTTGCCGGGCGCAGCGGCTGCCAGAGCAAGACCGGCAGCAAAAGCGGCAAGCCCAGCAAACGCCAATGCCAAGGCCAGCGCATGGCCAACAGCACACCGCCCAGCAAACCCGCCACGGCGCACCAAAGGGGTGCTGAGGCCTTACTCCAGCTGCCCCAAGGCCAAGCGGCCAGCCAGGTCAGCAGCGCCATGAGCCAGTCGATCAGCCAAGCCGCCACATCCCACAAGGGGCTGAAAAGCACACCCAACAATGCGGCGGGGGTGATGAGCAAGGTCACTGCGGGAATGGCCACGGCATTGGCCAGCAGGCCGACCACCGAGACCTGGTTGAACAGCAGCAGCGTGAGTGGCGTCAGCGCCAGCGTGATCACCCACTGCTCGCGGGCCAGGGCCCAAGCCGCGGCGCTAGCGCGCACCAACATGACGCGCAGGCTGGTCAAAGGCTGAGATGGGACAGGCTGCGCACCCTCGCTTGCACCAGAATCGGTCACCAGCAACACGCCGACGGCCACAAAGGACAGCCAAAACCCTGCTTGCAGCAGCGCCCAAGGGTCCAGCAGCAGCACCGCCGCCATGGCCGACAACCAAACCACGGGCCAGGGCCACTGCCGCCCGCTCTGGCGCAGCAGCACGGCCACGGCCAGCATGGCCACGGTGCGCTGCGCCGGCACGCCCCAGCCAGCAAACAGGGCATAGGCGGTGGCCAGCAGCAGCCCGCCCCAGGCTCCGGCGCGGTGGGCCGGCACGGCCAGGCACCAGCGCGGCGTCCAGCGCGCTGAGCGTTGCCACAGCCCGCGCAGCAAGCGCGCCGCCAGCCAAGCAAACAGCGTGATGTGCAGGCCAGAAATACTCATCAAATGGGCGACGCCGGTGGCCCGGAACACGTCCCAGTCGCTGCGCTCGACCGCTGCCTGGTCTCCCATCACCAAGGCAGCCACCACGCCGGCCAAGGGGCGGTCGGCCACCCGCTCAAAAATGGCTTGGCGAATCGATTGGCGCGAGCGCTCGACCAGGTTGGCCAGTGCCCGGGTCGGGTCGCTCAGCAGTGCTCCGTCGTCCAGCCGCTGCGGCGGCACGTCCCGGGCACCGGTGCGTACCGAGCCGGTGGCTTGCAAACCCTGCTCCCACAGCCACAGCTCGTAGTCAAAACCGTGCGGGTTGCGGTTGCCGTGTGGGGCTTTGAGGCGCACCGTCATTTGCCAGCGCTCGCCGGGGCGCAACCAGGCCGGCGGACGGCGCGACTGCCACCAGGCTTCCAGCCGGTCGGCGTCGTCTTCGGCGCTGCCCGTGGGCTCGGGCATGGCCTGCGGCGTGCGCGGGGCCAGGCCGCCCTGGCCAAAGCCGGCGTACCAGCCAAGGTAAATTTGCGGCGGCACTGTCACCGGCTGCCCCGCCAGCGTGGCGCTGTCTACCTGCAAGCGAAAGCGAACGCCGTCTGGCCCTTGCTGCGGCAGCCCCTGCACGCGCCCAATGACCTGCACGTCTTGCCCCTCCAGCGCGGGGGCCAGCGCCTGGCTGGCAAAGGTCTGCGCCCGCCAACCTGCCAACCCTGAGCCCAACGCCAGCCCCGCCACCGCACTCAGCACCCAAGCAGCCACAAGGCGGTTACGCCAACCGGGCCAGCACAAACCCATCCCCAGCACAGCCGCCAAAATCACCAAGCCGATGTACAAGCCAGACGAACTGAGCGCCGACTCTTGCAAGTGCAAAGCCGTGCCCGCCACCAGCCCCAGGAGTGCCGGGACCGGCGATGGGCGGCGGTCAAGTCCACCGCCGCCACTGGCGCGGCTCTTGCTTGAACTGTTGCTAGGATTAATCATGTGGTCAACGCGTTAACTTCCGTTGCGGGAACACCGGCTCATCAGTATGGGCTCAAAAATAAGAAAGTCTGCTTGTGTCCATTCATGTTGCCCTGAGTCACATCACGCATTACCAATACGACCGGCTCGTCAAACTCGGGCCGCAAGTGGTGCGCCTGCGCCCTGCCCCCCACAGCCGGACCAAGGTGCTGTCTTACTCGCTCAAAGTCGAGCCGGCGGGCCATTTTGTGAACTGGCAGCAAGACCCGTTTGCCAACTACCAGGCGCGGCTGGTGTTTCCCGAGGCCACGCGGGAGTTCAAGGTCACGGTCGATCTGGTCGTGGAAATGGCGGTGTTCAACCCGTTTGACTTTTTCCTGGAACCGCAGGCCGAAAAGTTCCCTTTCAAGTACACCGAAGTCCAAGCCCGCGAGCTGGCGCCGTACTTGGTGGCGCAACCGGCCACGCCGCTGGTTAAGGAATACCTGAGCAAGATTGACCTCAAGCCCCAGCGCACCATCGACTTTTTGGTGGGCCTGAACCAGCAATTGCAGTCGGATATTCAATACGCCATCCGCATGGAGCCAGGCGTGCAAACGCCTGAAGAAACGCTGGCCTTGGCCAAGGGCTCTTGCCGAGACACCGGCTGGCTGATGGTGCAGCTGTTTCGCCACCTGGGGCTGGCGGCGCGCTTTGTCTCGGGCTATTTGATTCAACTCAAGGCCGACGTCAAATCGCTCGACGGCCCCAGCGGCGCCGAGCAAGACTTCACCGACCTGCACGCCTGGTGCGAGGTGTTCTTGCCCGGCGCCGGCTGGGTGGGCCTGGACCCGACCTCGGGCCTGATGGCCGGCGAAGGCCACATCCCCCTGGCCTGCACGCCCGAGCCGTCCAGCGCCGCGCCGATTGAAGGCGGCGTGGACGAGTCCGAAGTGGAGTTTTCACACCACATGGGCGTGCAGCGCATTTACGAATCCCCGCGCGTGACCCAGCCCTACACCGAAGAACAGTGGCAAGACGTGCTGGCCCTGGGCGAGAAAGTCGACCAAGACCTGCTGGCGGGCGACGTGCGCCTGACCATGGGCGGCGAGCCGACCTTTGTGGCCACGCAAGACCGCGACGCCGCCGAATGGAACATCGACGCATTGGGGCCCACGAAGCGCGGCTACGCCACCGAGCTGGTGCAAAAGCTGCGCGCCGAGTACGGCGAAGGCGGCTTTTTGCACTTTGGCCAGGGCAAGTGGTACCCCGGCGAACAGCTGCCGCGCTGGGCGCTGAGCATTTACTGGCGCAAAGACAGCCAAGCCATTTGGCAAGACCCCAGCCTGTTTGCCGACGAGCGCGACCCGACGCATTGCCGGTACACGGGCGCTGACGCCGACCGCTTCACGCAAGAACTCGCGCGCCGGCTGAGCCTTTCGTCCCAGTACATCACGCCCGGCTACGAAGACACTTGGTACTACCTCTGGCGCGAGCGCCGCCTGCCGGTGAATGTGGACCCTTTGCAGTCCCGCCTGGACGACCCGATGGAGCGCGAGCGCCTGCGCCGGGTGTTTTCGCAAGGCTTGTCGTCCATGGTCGGCTATGTGTTGCCGCTCAAAGCGCGTGACCCGTATGCACCCACGACTGCGCCGCGCTGGCGCACCGGCCCCTGGTTCTTCCGCGACGAGCGCATGTACCTCATGCCCGGCGACTCGCCCATGGGCTATCGCTTGCCGCTGGACTCGGTGCCTTGGGTCTCCAAGACCGACTACCCGTATTTGATGGAAACCGACCCGTTTGCGCCTCGGGACGATTTGCCTTCGACGGCGGAGGTGGCCAGCGCGTATCAGGGCGAGCCGGTACCCGTGATGGTGTCGGCGCCACCCGTTGCCGCCACCCCTGCCGTGCCCGCTCCGGCCCCAGCCCGCGTGAACAACAGCGCCTCGGTGCTGGCGCAGTACATGGCGCGGCTGACCCGCGCCGCCGCGCCCACGGTGGCAGCAGCCATTGCCCAGTACCGGCCCAGCACCTGGGCCGGCACGGCAGCCGCGCCCAAGATGCTGCTCACGCCCATCCAGCAACAGCCGCAGCAAATACCTGAATCGGGCGAAGCACCGGCTGAAGTACCTGTTGACCCATCAGCCCGCCAGCCTGGCCCGCAAGAGTCGGCCGCCTGGCTGACCCGCACCGCGCTGTGCGTGGAAGTGCGCGACCCCAACAGAGCCAATGGCCCGGACGCCAAGAAAGACAAAGCCGACCCGGCCCGCGCCGGCCAAGGCGAGATCGGCGCGCTCTACATCTTCATGCCGCCGCTCGAAAGGCTGGAAGACTACCTGGACTTGCTGGCCGCGCTGGAAGCCACGGCCCAGCACCTGGGCATGAAGATCGTGCTGGAAGGCTACCCGCCACCACGCGACCCGCGCCTCAAACTCCTGCAAGTCACGCCCGATCCCGGCGTGATTGAAGTCAACATCCACCCCGCCTACCACTGGGGCGAGCTGGTCGAGCACACCGAGTTCTTGTACAAGGTGGCGCACGAAACTCGGCTCTCGGCCGAAAAGTTCATGACCGACGGCCGACACACTGGCACCGGCGGCGGCAATCACTTCGTGATGGGCGGCGCCACCCCGGCCGACAGCCCGTTCCTGCGCAAACCCGAACTGCTGGCCAGCCTGATCGCGTATTGGCACAACCACCCGTCGCTGAGCTATTTGTTCTCGGGCATGTTCATCGGCCCGACCAGTCAGGCGCCGCGCGTGGACGAAGCACGCAACGACCAGTTGTACGAGCTCGAAATCGCTTTGCGCGAGATCGCCTCCAACCGCGAAAAACACGGGGACAGCATGCCGCCCTGGCTGGTGGACCGCACGCTGCGCAATATTTTGGTGGACGTCACGGGCAACACGCACCGCAGCGAGTTTTGCATCGACAAGCTGTACTCGCCCGACTCTTCGACCGGCCGCCTGGGCCTCTTGGAGTTGCGCGCTTTTGAAATGCCGCCGCATGCTCGCATGAGCATTGCCCAGCAGTTGCTGCTGCGCGCCTTGGTGGCCAAGTTCTGGCAAGAGCCCCACCAAAACAAACTCACGCGCTGGGGCACCGAGCTGCACGACCGATTTTTGCTGCCGAGCTTTATCCGCATGGACTTTGAAGACGTGCTGGCCGAGCTGAACGAGTTTGGCTACGGCTTTGACATGGCCTGGTTTGAGCCGCACTTCGAGTTCCGCTTCCCGCTGATCGGCCAAGTGAAAACGCGCGGTATCGAGATGACGCTGCGCAGCGCGCTGGAGCCCTGGCATGTGATGGGCGAAGAAGGCTCGGCTGGCGGCACCGTGCGCTATGTCGATTCTTCGCTCGAACGTGTGGAGTTGCGCGTGAGCGGCCTGAACGCAGGCCGCTACGTCATCACCGTCAACGGCCAGCCCCTGCCCCTGCAAAACACCGGCACGGTGGGCGACTACGTGGGCGGCGTGCGCTACAAGGCCTGGAACCCGCCCTCTGCCCTGCACCCCTCCATTGGCGTGCACGCGCCGCTGACCTTTGACGTGGTCGACACCTGGACCGAGCGATCGCTGGGCGGCTGCCAGTACCACGTGGCGCACCCCGGTGGACGCAGCTACGACACGCTGCCGGTCAACTCGTACGAAGCTGAGAGCCGGCGCCTGATGCGCTTTTTCCAGATGGGCCACACGCCGGGCAAATTGCGAGTGGCGCCCGCCGTGGTCAGCCGTGAATTTCCGTTCACGCTGGACCTGCGCTGAGGCCGGGTTTGACGTCAAATTAAAGCTGGGCTGAAGGCATACTTGAGCCCCGTGGAAAACCGCCCGCCTCTTTCGCCCTACCCGTCCTTGTTCGGCGCTGCTTCGCTGGAGGCGCCTGCCGACCTGGCGCAAGCCCTGGCCCCGCCAGCGGCCGCCGAGCACTTTGACGAGTTGCGTGGGCGGGTGGCAGAGCCCGCCGCGCCTAGCCCGTCGCAAAGCCAAAGCACGGGGCCCGCATCGGGTTCATCGCAAAGCCAGTCGCAGAGTCACACCGCCAGCGGCCCCACCCTGGCCCCGGCCTGGGACGTGTTTTTCCAATCGCTGGGCACCGAAGGTTTTGGCGACCTGAACCACCGCAACGCCAATTTGCAGCGGCAAATCCGCGACAACGGCGTGACCTACAACGTCTACGCCGACGCCGATGGCCCACAGCGGCCCTGGGCGCTGGACCTGTTCCCTATGGTGCTGGACGCGCAAGATTGGGCCAGCATCCAGGCCGGCGTGAGCCAGCGCACTCGCTTGCTGGAATGCATCATGGCCGACGTGTATGGCCCGCAAACCTTGATGCGCCAAGGCCTCTTACCCGCCGCGCTGGTACAAGGCCACCCCGGTTTTTTGCGGCCCATGCTGGGCGTGCAACCGGCAGGCGGTACGCACCTGCACATTGCGGCGTTTGATTTGGCACGCGGCCCGGACGGCCGCTGGTGGGTGGTGTCACAGCGCACGCAAGCGCCCTCGGGCCTGGGCTACCTGCTGGAAAACCGGCTGAGCATTGCGCTGCAATTTCCCGAGGCGTTCAGCGAGCTCAAGGTGCAGCGCCTGGCCGCCTCGTACAAAGCGCTGGTGGACGGCCTGAAAGCCGCCTGCCCGGCCTCAGGCGACACCCCCGCCAGCGAGCGGCGCATTGTGCTGCTCACACCCGGCCCTTACAACGAAACCTATTTTGAACACGCTTACCTGGCCCGCTACCTGGGCCTGACCTTGGTCGAGGGCAGCGACTTGCTGGTGCGCCAAGAGCGGCTGTACCTCAAGACGCTGCAAGGGCTGGAGCCGGTGCACGGCCTCATCAAGCGGCTGGACGACGAGTTCTTGGACCCGCTGGAGTTGCGCGCTGACTCCACCCTGGGCGTGCCCGGCTTGCTGCAAGTCATACGCGCGGGCAACGTGCTGGTGGCCAATGCACCGGGTTCGGCATTTTTGGAGTCGCCCGCGCTGCTGGGCTTTTTGCCGGCGCTGAGCGAGCATTTGCTGGGGGAAAAACTGGCCCTGCCTTCGCTGGCCACCTGGTGGTGCGGCGAGCAGGCGGCTCTGCAGTCGGTGCTGCCGCAGTTGCGCGACTGCGTCATCAAGCCCACCTACCCGGCATCGCGCTTGCCGTCGGTGATCGGCCGCAGCCTGGGCCGCGACAAGTTGGACGAATGGAGCGGTCGCCTGCTGCGCCATGGCGTGGACTACACCGTGCAAGCCTATTTGCCGCTGTCGCAAACGCCGACCTGGCAAGGCCAGAAAATAGCGCCGCGTTCGGCCATGGTGCGGGTCTTTGCGCTGGCCGATGGGCGCCAGGGCCGCCAGGGCCGCCAGTCCTGGCGGGTGCTGCCCGGTGGCCTGGCGCGGCTGGCGGGCAAGAACGAAAACATCGCCTCGATGCAGTACGGCGGCAGCAGTGCCGACGTGTGGGCCTTGGGCGGCTTGCCCGAGATGCCCGAGACAAATGCGGCGGCAAGCACCCCTGAGCCCGCGGCAAGTCACGCCCAAGCCAGCAGCGAAGCCCGCTTGCGCCAGCAGCGGGTGGGTCACAAGCCGGCCGTCAGCAGCCGCTCGGCAGAGAACCTCTTTTGGCTGGGGCGTTACACCGAGCGGGCAGAAAACTCGGTGCGCATGGCGCAACTCACCCTGCAGGGCTTGTCGGGCGAAGACCAGCACACGCCCCGGCTCCTGGCCTGGCTGAGCGCTCTGGCGGTGGACAACGCCCTGGTGCTGGCCAGCGTGCCGCCCGCCACGCAGGCCCAGCGCGTGTTTGAACGCGCGCTGATCGCCAACCTGGGCAACACCACACAAGCCGCCAGCGTGGGCTATAACCTGCGCGCCATCAAGAACGCTGGCGCTGCCGTGCGCGAGCGCCTATCGCAAGCGCAGTGGCAAGTCACGGTCCAAGCCGAGGCGGACTTTTTCGCCAGCTGCGCCAGCTTCAGCAGTGCACCGTCCAAGACCCAGGCGGGGCCAGACTATTCGGCCATTGAGGCATTGCGCACACTGGACGCCGCCAGCAGCGCCCTGGCCGCCATCACCGGCTTTCAGACCGACCGCATGATGCGCGACGACGGCTGGCGCCTGCTCAGCATTGGGCGGCACATCGAGCGGCTCAGCACCTTGGCCGCCGCGCTGGCCAGCGCCCTGCAGGGCGGCGCGTTGCAAAGCGAAGGCGGTTTTGCCGCCGTGCTCAGCTTGTTTGACAGCACCATCACCTTCCAGGCGCAATACCAGCAGCGGCGTGACCTGCCTGCCCTGCTCGACTTGCTGGTGCTGGACGCCGACAACCCGCGCTCGCTGGCCTGGGTGGTGCAAACCCTGCGCTCACGCTTGTCCAAACTGGCGGGCACCTTGCCGGGCCAGCCGTCAGAGCTCGCGCAGAGCCTGCCCGACCCGGCCGCCTGGCCCTTGCTTGCCCTGTGCCAGCAATCCCAGACAGGCCCCGCTGAGTCGGCCTTGAATGCCCCGCTCGTTGCCGAACTGCGCACGTGCGCCGCTGCCGCACTCAGCCTGTCCGACGCCATCAGCCAGCGCTATTTCAGCCACGCCTGGAGCGGCAGCTTCAGCCTGGGCGCCTGAGCGAGAGCTTTCCGTCATGCTGCTGCACGTTCTGCACCAAACCCGCTACGCCTACAGCCCGGTGGTGGAAAACGCTCACCACGTGGTGCATTTGCGCCCGCCCAGCGGCCCCATGCAAGACGTGTTGAGCCATGCGCTGCGCATTGACCCGGTGCCCGCACAACAACGCGAAGTGGCCGACGGCTATGGCAATGTGCGCACCTTCTTTTCGTACCAGAGCCCGCATGAGCAACTCACGGTAGAAGCCGACAGCGTGATTCGCACCCACGCCCCACCGCCCCAGCCTTCCAACAGCCCCGCCTGGGAACAGGTGCGCAAGCATTTCCGCTACCAGGCGCAAGCCGCCTGGGACCCGGCTTCGGAGTTCCTGTACGCCTCGCCCTATGCACCCAAGGACGAAGCCTTTGCCGACTTTGCCCGCCCCAGTTTCACGGCGCACCGTCCCCTGGCCGAAGCAGCCACCGACCTGATGCAGCGCATCCACCGGCACATGCGCTACGAAAGCCACAGCACTGACGTGAACACGCCCGCGCTCCAGGCGCTGACCCAGGGCAAAGGCGTGTGCCAGGACTTTGCGCACATTCTGGTGGCCTGCTGCCGGGTCATGGGCGTGCCGGCGCGCTACGTCAGCGGTTATTTGCTGACCCACCCGGCCCCCGGCCAGCCGCGCTTGATTGGCAGCGACGCCTCGCACGCCTGGGCCTCGGTGTATTGCCCGGCGCTCACGGCAGACGGCAACGTGGATCGGCAGCACCCCGGCCACTGGCTGGGCCTGGACCCGACCAACGACCGCGCCCCCGGCGAAGACTATGTGACGCTGGCCACCGGCCGCGACTTTCTGGACGTCTCGCCCCTGCGCGGCGTCATTCGCGGCGGCGCGAGCCACGCACTGAGCGTGGCCGTGACCGTCAGTCCGCTGCACGAAGACTCGATGGCAATTAGCGTCCCAGCAGGCATTGAGCTCGCCTGAAACGCCGCCGCAGCCGAAACCCGGCTGACTAGAATCCAAAGGCTTCCTCGGCAAGCGGCTGCAACAGCGCGCCATGCGTAGAACTGCCAAGATTCGGCTTGGAAACACTGGCTTTGCAACTGCAACTCGCGCGCATCACGCCCACCGCGCAAAAAGGCTTGCGCATCACCTCATCACCTCATCACCACCAGGAAAATCTCATGGCCAACACCCTGCCCACCGCCGCCATCTACAGCAAGCTCCAGAGCCTGGGCATCACCCTCCCCCCAGTGTCTACGCCCGCTGCGGTTTATGTGCCCTATGTGCAGACCGGCAAGCTGGTGTTTCTGAGCGGGCATATCGCCAAGCGAGACGGCAAAGTCTGGGTTGGTCAGCTCGGCAAGACCATGGACACGTCAGAGGGCAAGCTGGCCGCGCGTGCCATCGCCATGGACCTGCTGGGCACGCTGCACGCGGCCCTCGCCGCTACAGGCAAAGACCTGAGCCACGTCACGCGCATCGTCAAAGTCATGAGCTTGGTCAACTCCACCGGCGACTTCACTGAGCACCACCTGGTCACCAATGGCTGCAGTGAACTGCTGGGCGAAGTTTTTGGCCCGCAAGTCGGCGCGCATGCCCGCAGCGCTTTTGGTGTGGCGCAAATTCCTCTGGGTGCCTGCGTTGAAATTGAGTTGATTGCTGAGGTCGACTGAGCTAGGTCTCTACAGCTTTAAGCAAAAGCCCATCATGCCAACTGGCTGGGCTGAGCCGCTCGTGCGCTGACAGGCCTATTAGCGCCGCAATCGGTTCCACAGATAAGCCGCAAGACATAAAGCTCAACAATAAAAGTTAACGACTCGAATTAAAAATTAGTTTTTTTCAATTGAATATATTTGGTAAATTTGATTTGCATTCCTAAGGGTTAAGCATATCGTCGGCTGTCATAAAGTGGTTATCCACTTTCACCACAGCCATGAAAAAAGAACACCTTAGCGTTCACAAAACAACCCGGGCATTGAGCTGCCTGCCTCTGATGGTGCTGACAGCAGCCATCGGAAGTCAATCCACTGTCCAGCTGTATGGGACATACAAGCTAGACGTCAGAGATATAGATACCAGCGGCATGATCGCGGTAGCCGACATTCCCGGCTCAGCCAAAGGGCCGGGTGACGCAATCAAGACCTTAGCCCAGGCGGGTGATCCGCCTGCACCATGGCTCCCATGGCAGACAAAGCAGCTCAAAACTACGCAGGCCTGAACGTAGCGGCCAGCTCAGACAACTGAGCTTTTTCCTATAGCGACTGGCCGTTGTTGCTGTCGCAAACCCTTAAAAGATCATTCCATAGCCACTAACCTGGAGCTTATTACATGCCAACACCCACTATCTCGCCCATCACCTTGGGCACGGTCATCAACAACAGTCTCACACTCGGCCAACGCGTGCGCTACAGCTTTGACCTTTACTTTGACCAAACCCTGCAAGTTGTCTTGGACGGACAAACTCTTAGCGATGCCTTCCTGCGCATCTATGACAGCAATAACCGCTTGATTGCCTTTGACGATGACTCTGGCGGAAACCGAGACTCATTCATTCAACGCTCATTCACTCAGGGGAGATACACCATTGAGGCGGGAGCTTATGGCGACCGCTCTGCAGGCACCTATGCCTTATCGCTGACCAGTTTGGTACCGTCCGCTAACGCCCTGACAAGCACGATCGGAACCAACACCGGCTTGACACCCACAGTCCAATCAGCCGCTCTGACGCGCGACAACACGGCCCAGTTATCAGGAACGCGCGCCGCAAACACCACGGTGGCGATTTATGACGGAGAAACTTTGCTGAGCAGCTCGGCCAATGGCGGCGCGGCGTGGCAGCTCCAAGGGGCAAGTTGGCGTTTCCTCAGCAGCGCTCTGCCCGATGGTCTGCGGACCCTGACCGCTCGCTTTTCGGGACCCAACAACGCCGTCAGCGAGCAGTCTGTCACGTTGAATGTTGACACGGTGGCTCAGGGATCGCTGTCCCCCGTCATCGTCACCGATGCCGGCAGCAATGGCTCTATTTTGAGCGGAAGCACCACCACGGATCGCACACTCGGACTGACGGGAACCGTCGAGCGAGGTGGCGCAGTTCAAATTTATGACGGCAGTCGCCTCCTTGGCAATGCGCTGATTGATGGCAACAATTGGGCTTACACAACGCCAGCGCTGAGCAGCGGCAGCCATACCCTATCGGCTCGGATCGCTGATCTGGCGGGCAATACGTGGACGTCAAGCAGCTTGTCTGCGTCAGTGGCTGAGTTGGCGCCCCGCCTGATCGGCATTGGCCAGACCGTCAGGGACAGCCTGGCGGTCAAACAGCGGCTGACTTATAGCTTAGAGGTCAACGCCACCCAAACTCTGTCGATTTTTCTTGACGGCCAAACAATGGCGGACGCCTTTTTAAGGATTTACGACAGCAACAACCGATTGATTGCCCTTGACGACGATAGCGGTGGCAATCTTGACTCACGGATTCAACGCTCTTTTTTACCGGGCACTTATTCAGTTGAGGCGGGCAGCTTCGTTGATCGCTACAGTGGCTCGTTTGCGCTTTCAGTCAATGCGCTCGACAGCGCAGCACCAACGAACACACTGTCCAATACCCTGGGAACCAATGCAGGGTTGACACCGACTATTCAGTCCGGCGGCCAGACAAAAGACAACACCATCTCGCTGTCGGGTACGTTTTCCAGCGGGGCCACCGTTTCAATTTACGACGGCCAAACCTTGCTGGCCAGCTCGACCGCTCCCGGCCCAGCATGGCAATTGACCGGGTCGACCTGGAGTTACACAACGACCGCCTTGTCGGACGGACCACACACCTTGCAAGCTCAGTTCACGGCGCCCAGCATCCCCACAGTGTCCAGATCTGTGACCGTGAACGTCGACACCGCCATCACGGGCACCATGTCCGATGTCATCACGACGAACACCGGCAGTACATCGACTATTGGCAGCGGCGGCA
Source organism: Polaromonas sp. (assembly GCA_040400935.1). Classification (GTDB taxonomy): domain Bacteria; phylum Pseudomonadota; class Gammaproteobacteria; order Burkholderiales; family Burkholderiaceae_C; genus Polaromonas. The sequence goes on along the minus strand of JBBAPH010000008.1, from coordinate 111,963 downwards.
CGACCTCCGACAGCACGCTGGCACTGACCGGTACTGCCGAGGCTGGCAGCCTGGTTCAGATTTTCGATGGCAACAAACTTCTGGGCACCGCCAACTTGACTGGCACAAACTGGGCCTACAACACGCCTGCGCTGAGTCTGGGTGCTCACTCGCTTTCTGCCCGGGTCATAGACATGGCTGGCAACTCATTAACGACACCCGCCAAATCCGTCACCATTGCTGACTCGGGTTTTTCGATTGACCTGGTCTACACCGGAGACACGACTTACCAGAGCTACTTTGCACAGGCAGCCGCACGTTGGGCTGAAGTGATTGTGGGGGACGTGCCGGACATTGATGGAATCGATGACTTAAGAATCTCTATAGCCGTGGGCGATATCGACGGCCCTGGCGGACAACTTGGCTCAGGAAACCCCACTTCATTCCGTCCAAGCACCCTTGATTGGGGGCTGCCCTATGAAGGGGAGATCAATCTTGACGGCGAAGACATTCCTGCACAGATCGCTAACGGCACGTTTCTCAACTTGATCATTCACGAAATGGGGCATGTTCTTGGCTTTGGTGGCAACTTTGACCTGGTGGGGCTGCTTGAACCCAACAATCTATTCCGCTACGTGGGCGCCAACGCGCTCGCCCAGTATGCACAGTTGACAGGCACCAATCCGACCTACATTCCCCTTGAAAGCACCGGCGCACAAGCAACCGCCGGCAGCCACTGGGCCGAGGATGTGTTTGGCAATGAATTGATGACTGGTTACACCAACGGCGCCACGGTAGAGCCCCTGTCTGCCATGACCCTTGGCGTCCTGGCGGACTTGGGCTACACCGTTGATTACACCAAGGCCAGCCCTTATTCCATCGCGACATCTGGCGCTACCACCAGCAGCATCAGCGTCCCAGAGAACGTGGGCTCCGACGTCTTCGTCTACATCCCGTCAGATACCGGGCAGGTTTTAAGCTACGCCATCTTGCCTGGGGATGATGGGAATAAATTCAGCATCAACCCGACCTCAGGCTTTGTCAGCTTCAAGGCAGCCCCTGACTTCGAGAATCCCGGCAGCAACCTGCAGAGCAACAATTACACCCTTCGGCTTCGCGCCTCTTACTCCGCCACAACCTCTGTGGACCGCACCGTGAAGTTCAACGTGACCGATCTGGACGAGGTTGCACCCACCTTCACAGCGGGCAGCGCCGTCAGCGTCAGCGTCATTGAAAATCGCAGTAATACGTTCTACACATCAAGCGCCACAGACAACGTGAGGGTGACGAACTACGGGATTGGCGGAGGCGCAGATGCCGCCAAATTCACCGTCAATGTTGAAACAGGGGCTATACGATTCAAGGTGGCCCCTGACTTTGAAGCACCTGACAGCGCAGCGAACAACAACACCTATGTTGTGGTGATCCGGGCAGAGGACGGCGCCGAAAATTTCGCTCTCCAAACTGTGACAGTGACAGTGACCGACCTGGTTGAAACCGGCTTCAACTTTGCCACGCCTACTGCCACCAGCAGCGTGAACGAAAACCTGGCGGTCGCGTCACAAGCCTACCGAGCGCAAGCCACGGGCGCCGTCGCTGCAACGAGCTATAGCTTGAGCGGGCCAGACGCCCAGCTCTTCACGGTCAGTTCCAGTGGTCAGGTTTTTTTCAAAAGCAGCCCTAACTACGAGTCACCCGACGACGCCGGACGAGACAACAGCTACAACTTCACCCTGACGGCGCAAGGTCCTGGCGGCGTCACGGCCAGCCAGCAGGTGACGCTCAATGTCAACGACGTCGCGACCCCCACTGCCGCCCAAGCATTCGGATATTGGCAAGAAGCCGAACTGGCGTCGCTGGGAGATAGCACCAAAAATATCCAGGCCTACAACGAGTTCAGCAAGGAAGTGGTTCAACAGCGGGACAACACCAGCCGGGACGGCGCCGCCAACCAACAATTTGCGAGCGGGCGTCAGACGCAATGGGTGGACCGAGTGACGGGTACAGACATCGTGAGCGACGCCGAGTTTGACAACGGTTTTTCAATGACGGGGAAGGCTGCTGCGGGCGCCCAAAGCACCATCAAGTTCCGCCTGGACAAAGACAGGACCACGGGAGCTGACGGTGAGGGCGCCGCAGTGCTGCAGCTAGGAGCCAACGACCTGAACCGCGACAACATAACTGACGTCACAGCCAGCTATGACAATGCGACAGGGAATTGGACCTTGGCGTTTTCGCCCGGCAGTGCAGCGTTGCTGCAAGCCGCGCCCAATGTGGCTGGCCGGGGGGTGCATCAATTGGTGGTGGACACGGACGGCAATGGCGCCAAAAGCAGTGCTGAAGCCAGCCGCCTGTTCCTAGTAGCGTCCAGCACGGCAAGTAACGCAGACACGGGCACGTCGGCTCAGAACTATTCCGTGCAGGACCGCCTCAGCAAGGATGTTTTTGTCTACTACTACGGAGATCCAGACGGCGCAGGGGTCGGCTTGGCCACCCGGCAGGACAACGGAGATCCGATCAGCGGTGCAGGAGACACAAATTTCCTGGATAAAGACGGCGACCTCAACGATTACGACTACTACACAACAGACAGCGCCCGCGCCGGACTGCCTGCGGCCACAGCCGGCAACACGGCCCTGCACTTTGTGACTGACATTGCCGCCCAAACCTGGGAGTTCCATATGGCCCAGTATGACGCTGGGAACCAGTTTCCAAGCCAGAAAACATTCGTCAATGGAAATGCAGTTGCAGTTAATCACAACATGATGAACAGCAATTCAAGCCGCTTGGCCAGCCTGGAGGAGGCCGTCGCTTTGTATGCCGCAAATTTCCAGTTCAGTTCATCCAGCACAGCTGCCGCGACAGTGGGGGCACTGGAGCCCATGAGCAACTCAACTGCCAACAACACTTTCGCCTCTGAAAACAATCGCCCCAACGGGTGGGGGGCCGGCGCCAATTGGACAGCAGCTCCCACACCGACAGGTCATGCGGCCTTTGATCTGGGAGCAGGGGAACTGCGAGACTGGTTAAATTCCAACACCGCCTTTGTTTCTGCTGTGCTTTAACCTCAGGCGCTCAACTGAAGTAAAAAACCCCGCCTTACCTAGGCGGGGTTTTTTCATTCAGGGGAGCCATGCGCTAGTCAATACGCGTGACCTTCGCCGGCTTGAAGCCCAGGTCCGCGACCTTGCCCTTCTTAGCGCGTGCTGTCCGGGCGTTGTTCAAGCTGCGAATTTCCAGCGTTTCTTCACGCTCTTTGCCACCACGCCCTATCCCTTCGATCTTGATGCTGCGGGTGTATGCCGCGGCACCCGCCAAGGTGTCCTTGGGTTCGAGGTCGATGAGGGTCAGGCCACGACCACCTTTTTCCATGAGCTTGAGCTCATTGATGTCAAAGGTCAGGATGCGGCCACCGGTAGAGGCGCAGGCCACATGCGTGGCGTCTGGCAAAGGCTTGGCGCCAGAGGTGCCGGCCGCGTGCGAAGGCTGGCAAATCGTTTCTCCCTCAGACAGCGTGATGAAGGACTTGCCGCTCTTATTGCGGGAAACCAGGTTCTCGACACTGGCCAAAAAGCCATAGCCGCCTGACCCCGACAGCAGCAGTTGCGCGCTGAGAGGGCCGGCAAAGTAATGCACCAACTGCGTGCCAGCCTCCAGATCAACCAAAGTCGTGACGGGCTGGCCGTCGCCGCGCGCACCGGGCAGCAAAGCCACCGGCACGGAGTACACCCGGCCGTTGCTGCCAAAGGCAATCAGCAAGTCCACGGTGCGGCATTCAAAGGTGGCGTACAGGCCGTCGCCGGCCTTGAAGGCGAAGCTGGCCGCGTCATGGCCGTGGCCGTTGCGGGCGCGCACCCAACCTTTGTCGCTGACCACCACGGTGACAGGTTCGTCAATCACCTTGACTTCGACGACGGCTTTCTTTTCAGCCTGGATCAGCGTGCGGCGCGGGTCGGCAAAGGTCTTGGCATCGGCCTCGATTTCTTTGACCATCAGGCGGCGCAAAGCGGCGGGGCTGCCCAAAATTTCTTCCAGGCGGCCTTGTTCCTCGCGCAGACTTTTGAGCTCTTGCTCGATCTTGATGGCTTCGAGCCGGGCCAATTGGCGCAGGCGAATTTCAAGAATGTCTTCGGCCTGCCGGTCGCTCAAGTTGAAGCGCGCCATCAGCGCTTCTTTGGGCTCGTCGGCTTGGCGAATGATGGCGATCACTTCGTCAATGTTGAGCAAGACGAGCTGGCGGCCTTCGAGGATGTGGATGCGCGCCAACACCTTGTCGAGCCGGTGCTGCGAGCGGCGCTGCACCGTGGTTTGCCTGAAAGCAATCCACTCGGTGAGCATTTGCCGCATGGACTTTTGCGTGGGCCGCCCGTCCAGGCCGACCAGGGTCAGGTTGATTGGCGAAGAACTCTCCAAGCTGGTGTGGGCCAGCAAGGTGTTGATGAGCTCGCCCTGCTCGATGCGGCTGGTCTTGGGTTCAAACACCAGGCGCACGGCGGCGTCTTTGCTGGACTCGTCGCGCACCACGTCGAGCACCGACAAAATGGTTTGCTTGAGCAGCACCTGGTCGGCGCTCAGCGCTTTTTTGCCGGTCTTGACCTTGGGGTTGGTGAGTTCTTCAATTTCTTCCAGCACTTTTTGCGTGCTGACGCCGGGCGGCAGCTCGTGCACCACCAACTGCCACTGGCCACGGGCCAAGTCTTCGATTTTCCAGAGCGCGCGCACCTTGAGCGAGCCCCGGCCTGTGGTGTACGCGGCCGCGATATCGGCTGCGCTGGAGATGATCTGGCCGCCGCCGGGGTAGTCCGGGCCGGTGACGATGCTGAACAACTCGGCGTCGGGCAGCGTCGGGTTTTTGATCAGGGCCACGCAGGCGTCGGCCACTTCGCGCAGGTTGTGGCTGGGAATCTCGGTGGCCAGGCCCACGGCAATGCCGCTGGCGCCGTTGAGCAAGTTGAACGGCAGGCGGGCCGGCAGCTGGCGCGGTTCTTCGGTAGAGCCGTCGTAGTTGGGCACAAAGTCGACCGTGCCTTCGTCGATCTCCTCCATCAGCAAGCTGGTGATGCGCGACAGCCGGGCTTCGGTGTAACGCATGGCGGCGGCGCCGTCACCGTCGCGCGAGCCAAAGTTGCCTTGGCCGTCAATCAACGGGTAGCGCTGGGAAAAGTCTTGCGCCATGCGCACCAGCGCGTCATAGGCGGCCTGGTCACCGTGCGGGTGAAAACGGCCCAGCACATCACCCACCACGCGGGCGCTTTTGACGGGCTTGGCACCGGTCGCACCGTTGGCCCCGCCAAAGCCCAGGCCCATGCGCGACATGCTGTACAAAATGCGGCGCTGCACAGGCTTTTGGCCGTCGCACACGTCGGGCAAGGCGCGGCCTTTGACCACGCTCAGCGCGTATTCCAAATAGGCGCGCTGGGCGTAAGCGGCCAGCGAGTCTTGGTCAGCCGGCTCGGGGATTTGGGCGGGGGCGTCGGGGGTGAATAAATCCATGGTGCTTGAAGAGGCTGTTGAGCGAAAAAAGAGAGATTCGGAAGGATCAAAAAAAAGGTCAGCGCGGCGCAGCAGCCAGACCCGGCAGCGGCCCGAGCAAGGGCCGCGATTCAGACGACGGCAGCATGTTGCCACGCCCCACCGCGCCGCCCATGCGGGCCACCGGGGCGGCCGACGTAGGCGCTACGGATGGCGCCTGGGCGTGGGCTGGGTTGCGAGCCAATGCCGCAGCGCTGTGGGGCTGCCAATGCCGGTACAACTGCATGACGGTGCGCACGTAGTTCTGGGTTTCCGGGTAATTGGGAATCTGGTTGCCAGCGCGTTGTACCGCGCCTTCGCCGGCGTTGTAGGCGGCCAGGCTCAGTTCCAATTGGCCGGGAAACATCGCCATCAAATCGCGCAGGTAACGCGCACCGGCTTGAATATTGGTTTTGGGGTCCATCAACTTGGCTTGCACGGGGCTGCTGCGGTCAGCCCGCACGCCATAGCGCTGCGCGGTGGGCACGATCAGCTGCATCAGGCCAATGGCGCCTTTGGGCGAGATTGCCCGGGGGTCAAAGCCCGACTCAGCCGCAATCACGGCTTTGAGCAACTGGGCGTCCACGCCCGTGGCCTGCGCTGCTTCGCGCAGCAGCGGCTGCGTGGCGTGATAAGCCGGCAGGGCTTCGAGGTAGGCCATCAGCCTGGGGGGCTGACCGCCCGGTGTTGCGCGAGCGGCTGCGTTATCTACCCCGGCCGCAGCGATGGGGCCGGCAGTCACTGGTTCATCAGCAGCGCGCAAGAAAAGCTCGTACCGGTCATCGAGCCGGGCTGCTGAAAAATGCGGCACACCGCGCTCGTCCACATAGCCCCACAAATCGGCCCAGGCCGGTGCCGCGCTCAGCACGCCCCCAGCCAAAAGAGCCAGCGCGGCCCAAGGCTTGATGACGCGAACGAGTTGGAACCGGCACATCTCAGACGTCAATGTCCACGCTGTCACCATGCAGCTCCATCAGCTCACGGCGCGAGCCAGCTTCGCCTTTGCCCATCAGCTTGGTGATCAGGTCTTCGGTCTGCAAGAAGCTCTGGTTGCCCAGTTGCACCGGCAGCAGGCGGCGGGTGTCGGGGTTGAGCGTGGTTTCCCACAGTTGCTCAGCGCTCATCTCGCCCAGGCCTTTGAAGCGGCTGATGCTCCAGCCGCCTTCTTTGACGCCGTCTTTGCGCAGCTTGTCCAAAATCGCGGTGAGCTCGCCCTCGTCCAGGGCATACACCTTGGCCGCGGGCTTTTTGCCCCGGGCCGGAGCGTCCACCCGAAAGAGAGGCGGCTTGGCCACATACACATGGCCGGCTTCAATGAGCTTGGGGAAATGGCGGAAGAACAGCGTCAGCAGCAGCACCTGGATGTGCGAGCCGTCCACGTCAGCGTCGCTCAGGATGCAGACCTTGCCGTAGCGCAGGCCACTCATGTCTGGCGAGTCGTTCGGCCCGTGCGGATCGACGCCGATGGCCACGGAAATGTCGTGAATCTCGGTGTTGGCAAACAGCCGGTCGCGCTCGACCTCCCAGGTGTTGAGCACCTTGCCGCGCAGCGGCAAAATCGCCTGGCTTTCCTTGTTGCGGCCCATCTTGGCGCTGCCGCCAGCGGAGTCGCCCTCGACCAAGAACACCTCGTTTTGTGCCAAATCCTTGCTCTCGCAATCAGTCAGCTTGCCGGGCAGCACGGCCACGCCAGAGCCTTTGCGTTTTTCGACTTTCTGGCCGGCTTTTTGTCGCGTTTGAGCGGCGCGAATCGCCAGCTCGGCCAACTTCTTGCCGTAGTCCACATGCTGGTTCAGCCACAGTTCCAGCGTGGGGCGCACAAAGCTGGACACCAGGCGCACAGCGTCACGCGAGTTCAGGCGTTCCTTGATCTGGCCCTGAAACTGCGGGTCCAGCACCTTGGCCGACAGCACGTAGCTGGCGCGGGCAAACACGTCTTCGGGCAGCAGCTTCACGCCCTTGGGCAGCAGCGAATGCAGGTCGATAAAGCTCTTGACGGCCGTGAACAAACCGTCGCGCAAGCCGAGTTCATGCGTGCCACCAGCGCTGGTGGGAATCAAATTCACGTAGCTCTCGCGCATGGGCTGGCCGTCTTCGGTAAAGGCCACGCACCACTGCGCGCCCTCGCCTTCGGCAAAGGTTTCATGCGCGCCGTCGGCAAAGCCTTCGCCCTCGAACATGGGGATCACCGGGTCGGCGCTCAGCGTTTGCATCAGGTAGTCGCGCAGGCCCCCCTTGTAAACCCAGGTCTGGGTTTCCTTGGTTTTCTCGTTGATCAGCGTGACAGTGACGCCGGGCATCAACACGGCCTTGCTGCGCAGCAAGTGCATCAGCTCATTCATGGGCAGGGCTGAGGACTCAAAATATTTGCCGTCCGGCCAGGCGCGCACGGTGGTGCCACTCTTGCGGTCGCCCTCGCCTGCGGCCCGCACATCCAGCGCTTCCACCACGTCGCCACCTGAGAACACCAGGCGAGCCACTTTGCCTTCGCGGTAAGACGTGACTTCCATGCGCTTGGACAGCGCGTTGGTCACGCTCACGCCCACGCCGTGCAGGCCTCCCGAAAAGCTGTAGGCGCCGCCGTTGCCTTTGTCGAACTTGCCGCCCGCATGCAGGCGGGTGAAGACCAGCTCGATCACCGGGGCGTTTTCTTCGGGGTGCATGCCAAAGGGAATGCCCCGGCCGTCGTCTTCAATGCTGACCGAGCCGTCGGCATGCAGCGTGACCTTGATCTTCTTGCCATGCCCGGCCAGGGCCTCGTCGGCCGAGTTGTCCAGCACTTCCTGCAAGATGTGCAGGGGGTTGTCAGTGCGGGTGTACATGCCCGGTCGCTGCTTGACGGGCTCCAGGCCCTTGAGGACGCGGATCGAGCTTTCGGAATAGTCGGTAGGTGTTTTGGTCGCCATGGCTCAGGTAGAAATTTGGCGCGATTGTAGTCGCGGCCGGGCAATCTACTGGATATAACCACAGCCTGGCACCCACCCCATCGGCATGAGCGGTTGGCACGGCCGCCGAGGTGACTCCCATGTGGAAAGCCGCCGTGCGGCAAGACAGCCTAGTCGTTACATTAAAGAGATGGCCACTTCACCCGCTTCACCCACTTCACCCAACCCCTCCTCCCCTGCCGCCAGCGAGCGCCAGACCCTGTCCATGACGCAGGTGCTGATCTGCGGCGCAGCCATCGTGACCCTGTCGATGGGCATTCGCCACGGCTTTGGCCTGTGGCTGCAACCCATTACCCAAGCCCAGGGTTGGACCCGCGAGACCTTTGCCTTTGCCCTGGCCATTCAAAACCTGGCCTGGGGCGTGTTCGGTATTTTTGCCGGCATGCTGGCGGACCGATTTGGCGCTTTCAGGGTGATCATGGGCGGGGCCGTGCTTTATGCGCTGGGCTTGATCGGCATGGCGCTGTCGCCCACAGGTTTCTTGTTCACCCTGACCGCCGGCGTGCTGATTGGCGCAGCGCAAGCCGGCACCACTTACGCCGTGATCTACGGCGTGATCGGACGCAACATTTCGGCTGAAAAGCGCTCTTGGGCCATGGGCGTGGCGGCTGCGGCCGGCTCCTTTGGCCAGTTCCTGATGGTGCCCACTGAAGGCTTTCTCATCAGCAGCTTGGGCTGGAAGGAGGCTCTGCTGGTTTTGAGCGCAGCCTGTTTGCTGATGGTGCCGCTGGCCTTTGGCTTGCGCGAAAAAAGCGCATCGGGCAGCGCCCCGGTCAAGCGCGAGCAGACCATCGCCCAAGCGCTCAGCGAAGCCTTCAAATACCCCAGCTTTCAGTTGCTGATGGCAGGCTACTTCGTGTGCGGATTTCAGGTCGTGTTCATTGGCGTGCACATGCCCAGCTATTTGAAAGACCATGGCATGTCACCCCAGGTGGCCAGCTATGCCTTGGCGCTGATCGGCCTGTTCAATGTGTTTGGCACTTATGGCGCGGGCGCACTGGGCCAGCGCATGCCCAAGAAGAACATCCTGGCGAGCATCTACTTTTTACGGGCTGTCGCTATCTCCATCTTTTTGCTGGTGCCTCTGAGCCCGGCCAGCGTGTACGTTTTCTCGGCCGTGATGGGCGTACTCTGGCTGTCGACCGTGCCGCCGACCAATGCCGCAGTGGCGCAAATCTTTGGCATCCAGCACCTTTCCATGCTCAGCGGCTTTATCTTTTTCAGCCACCAGATCGGCTCCTTCATGGGCGTCTGGCTGGGCGGCTATTTGTATGACCGGACGGGCAGCTATGACTTGGTCTGGTACTTGGCGATTGCGCTGGGTATTTTTGCCACGCTGGTCAATTTGCCGGTGCGTGAGGCACCGATCAAGCGCCTGCCCGCGGGCGCCGCCGCCTGAACCCCATGCCGACCATGCCGCGCAAATTCTTGCTCTGGACCGCCGCGCTAGTCGCCTGCCTGGCGGTGTTTGCGCTCTACAGCCAGCCGGGCTTTGTGGTGCAGCTGGCGGACCAGCTCTGGGCTTGCTTTTAGGCTTGCTTTTAAGTTGCCGCTCAATTACCCATGACAGCCGCTCCCCTCTTGCATTCGTCCCCGAACGCTTCGGCCTGGGTACAGCGCTGGTCGCATCTGGTCGCCCCGGGCGGCGCGGTGCTGGACGTGGCCTGCGGCCAAGGCCGGCACCTGCGCTGGTTCAGCGGTTTGGGTCACCCGGTGGTGGGCGTGGACAGCTCCACCGAGGCCTTGGCGGCTGTTGGCCTGGGGGATGACAACTGCCAAACCCTGGCAGCCGATATTGAAAACGGTCCTTGGCCGCTGGCAGGCCGGCAGTTTGCCGGGGTGGTGGTGACCAACTATTTGTGGCGCGCCCTGTGGCCGGATTTGCTGGCCAGCCTGGCACCGGGCGGCGTGCTGCTGTATGAAACTTTTGCCCAAGGCAACGAGACCGTGGGCAAACCTTCTCGCCCCGATTTTTTGTTGCGCCCCGGCGAGCTGTTAGACGTTTGCCGTGACCTGCGCGTGGTGGCGTTTGAAGATGGTTTTGAAAGCCCCACCGAGGCGAGCAGTGCCCGATTCGTGCAGTGCATTGCGGCGGTCAAACCGCTGCCGAACGCCACAGAGCCACCGCGCTACGCCCTGCGTTAAAACTCCACCAACGCCCGCCCTCAAGTGGGGCCGGGCGTTCGGATTCTCAGTCCAGCTTGACGCCGGCGTCCTTGACCAACTTGACCCAGAACTTGGCGTCTTCCGCAAGAAACGCAGCAAAAGCATCCGGCGAAGCTGACAGCGCGACGTCAGTTCCCTCACGCGCCAGCGCAGCCTTGACCGAAGGTTGCTGCATCGCGGTGGTAGCCGCGTCAAACACCTTTTTCATCACGGCTGGCGGTGTGCCCACCGGCACAAAAAAGCCGTACCAAAACTCAATGGCGTATTCCGGCAAACCGGCTTCGGCCATGCCGGGAACACCCGGCACCAGCGGCGTGCGATCTCGGGTGCTGACTGCCAGTCCCTTGAGGCGGCCGGCTTGCACCATCGGCAGCACCGAGGGCGGCGTGCCAAAGGTGAGCTGGGTGTCGCCGGCAATCACCGACTGAATGGCGGGCGCACCGCCCTTGAAGGGAATGTGCTGCATTTGCACCCCTGTGATCTGCGAAAACAGGGAAGCCCCCAGGTGCGGCGCCGAGCCGTTACCGGAGGTGGCGTAGTTCAAGGTGCCGGGCGCTCTTTTGGCTTTGGCGATCAGGTCTTGCACCGAGCTGATGCCGCTGCCAGGATGAGCCGCAATCACCAAGGGCGACGAGGTCAGCTTGGTCACCGGCACCAAATCGCGCGGGGTGTAACCCAGCTTGGGATTGAGCGCCGGGTTGACGGAGATGCTGCTGGGGCTGGCGATCAAGAGGGTGTAACCGTCGGGCGCGGCCTTAGCGGCCGCTTCGGCGGCGATGCTGGAGCCCGCCCCGGCGCGGTTCTCGATCACGACTGGCTGGCCCATGGCCTTGCCAAAGGCGTCGCTCATGGCGCGGGCCACGTAGTCGGCCGCGCCGCCCGGGGCAAAGCCAACCAGCACGCGTATCGGCTTGTTGGGATAAGCCGCTTGTGCCCAGGCGCTGTGGCCCAGGGTCAGGCCAAGCGTCAAAGCCAGTGTTTGGGTCAACAAATTTCTTTTAGTCATGCTTGTCTCCTGATTAAAAAGGGGGGCTTAAGCCGGTGCGCGCAAGACGATCTTGCCCAAATGCTGATTGGCTTCCATGCAAGCCTTGGCCTGGGCCAGGTCAGCGAAGTCAAACACCTGGTCCACGCGCGGCTTGATGCGCTCGCCCAGCCAGGGCAAAACCTCGGCCGTGAAAGCGGGCAAGGCCTTGGCGCGCTGCTCGCTGTTGCGCAGCTTGTTGGACACGCCAAACAAGGTCAGCCGCTTGCTGTGCAAAGTCTGCAAGTCAATCTCGGCCTTGAGCATGTTGTCCACATAGCCGACGGTGGCAAGACGCCCCTCAAAAGCCATGCAGCGCATGTTCTCGGCAAACACCGTGCCGCCCACCGTGTTGACCACCAGGTTCACGCCTTGGCTATCGGTGGCCTTCATCACGGCGTCCTTGAAGTCGGCAGCGCGGGTGCAAATGCCGACGTCCAAGCCCAGCGATTCCAAACGTGCCAGCTTCTCCGCCGAGCCCGAGGTGCCAATGACTTTGGCACCCAGCGCCTTGCCCAGTTGCAAAGCCGTCACGCCAACACCCGACGAAACGCCGTTGATCAGCAACCACTCGCCCGCTTTCAGCCGGCCTTGCAGCACCAGCATGTCGTACACCACCAAGAAGGTCAGCGGCACGCTAGCCGCTTCTTCCCAGCTCAGACTGGCGGGCATGGGCATGAGTTCGCGCTCGTCGATCAGCGCGTATTCGGCAAAGGCACCTGGGCAGCGGCCCATCACGCGCTCACCGACCTTGAAGCGGGTCACCTCGGCGCCGACCTGCACGACTTCGCCCGCGCCTTCCATGCCCACGGGCTTGGCACTGCCGGCTTTGTGCAGGCCGTGGCCCACGATGAACTCACCGCGGTTCAGGCCGGCGGCGCGCAGGCGCACCAGCACCTGGGCGGGGCCAGGCACGGGGACGGGCACGTCACGCAGGCTGAGCGTGGCGGTGTCGTTGTCGGTTTGCATCCAGTAAGACTGCATGTGAATTCCTTGAGTTGAACTTTTTGAGGCAAAAGGACGAAGCAGCTCAGCGACCTTGAAAGACCGGCTTGCGCTTTTCCATGAAGGCCTTGCGGCCTTCGGCATAGTCGGCGCTGTCAAAGCAGCCGCGAATCAAGGCCTGGCAGCCGTCCCGGTCCAAATTCGGCGATGGCTTCAAGATTTCTGCCGTGATGATCTTGGCGGCGCGAATGGTCAGGGGTGCATTGGCGTCCAGCGCGCTGGTGTATTCGGCCAACAAGGCGGCAAAGGCTTCGGGTGCGCAGGTGCGGGTAATCAGGCCCAGCGACAGCGCCTCGTGCGCATCGATCTTGCGGGCCGTGAAGAACAAGTCTTTCGCCGCACCGGGGCCAATCAAGTCCACCAGGTTTTTCATGGCCGAATAGCGATAACCCAGCCCCAGCCGCGCCGCTGGCACGGAGAACACCGAGTTGGTGGCGGCAATGCGCATGTCGCAGCTGATGGCCACGTTGATGCCGCCGCCGATGCAGTAACCCTGAATGGCCGCCAGCGTGGGCTTGGCGCAGTTGTGAATGCTCATCAGCGCTTCTTCGGCCATTTGCTCGTAGCGGGTGACGGCTTCGCGCGCGGCGCGCATGTCTTCAAACTGCGAAATGTCAGCACCCGAGACAAAGGCTTTTTCGCCCGCGCCAGAAAACACCACCAAACGCACCCGGTCATCTTTTTCGGCCAGCGCCAGCAAAGGCGGCACGGCCTCCCACATGTCTACCGACAAGGCGTTGTGCCGGGCTGGGTTGTTGAAGCGGATGTGCAGCGTGCTGCCTTCGAGCCAAGTCTGCACGTGCTCGGTGCTAGAAACGTAAGTGGTGCTCATCAAAAAACTCCTGCTGCTTTCATGCGCGCCAATTCGTCGGCGCCCCATCCCAATTCGCCCAGGATTTCGGGGGTGTGTTCGCCCCGGCGCGGTGCGGCGCGCGCCACCGTGCTGGGCGTGCGCTCTAACTGCACGGGCTGGCCGACCAGGCGCTGCGGGCCTTGGTGGACCGAGACCACGTCTTTGACCATGTTCAGGTGCTGCACTTGCGGCTCGTTGAAAACTTCTTCCAAGTTGTTGATCAGCCCGCAAGCCACGCCGCCGTCGTTCAGGCGCTCAATCCAGTACTGGCGGTCTTGCGCAGCCAGCTTGTCATTGATCTCGGCGTTGAGCGCGTCGCGGTTGACCGAGCGCGACGGCTTGTCGTGGTAGCGCGGGTCGGTGACCCACTGCGGCGCGCCCAGGATGTCGCAAAAGCGCTCCCAGATCTTGGAGCCAAAGACGGCGATGTTCATGTAGCCGTCACGGGCTTTGTACACACCGGTCGGGATGCTGGTGGGGTGGAAGTTGCCGGCCTGCGTGGCCACTTCGCCGTCGATCAGCCAGCGCGAGGTCTGGAAATCCATCATGTAGACCATGGATTCGAGCAGGGATGTGTGCAGGAACTGGCCTTGGCCCGATCTTTCCCGCTCCAGCAGGGCCACCAAAATGCCTTGCGCCGCAAAAATGCCAGCGCACAGATCGGCAATCGGAATGCCCACGCGCATGGGGCCATGCGCTGCCGCGCCGGTGACCGACATCAGCCCGCCCATGCCTTGAGCGATCTGGTCAAAGCCGGGGCGTCCCGCCAAGGGGCCAGTCTGTCCAAAGCCCGAAATGCTGGCATAGACCAGGCCGGGGTTGGTGGCTTTGAGGCTGTCGTAGTCAATGCCCAGGCGAAACTTCACGTCGGGACGGAAGTTCTCGACCACCACATCGGCTTTGTCGATCAGCTGCTTCAACACGCGGATGCCCTCAGGCTCCTTGAGGTTCAGCGTGATCGAGCGCTTGTTGCGGTGCGTGTACTGGTAGTCAGAGCCTTCCTGCCCGCCCAGTGTGTCGTCGCCGCGCATGTGTTCAGGCATTTGCACCTGGACCACGTCAGCGCCCCAATCGGCGAGCTGTCGGCAGCAGGTCGGGCCGGCGCGGACTTGGGTCAAGTCGATCACACGAAAGCGCGAAAGCGCGGCTGAGGCAGGCATGTGGGGCATGGATATTCCGGAAAAAAAATGACCCGCAAAGTGTCTCGGCACCACTCTAAAGTGTCAACACTTTTCGAGTCATGGTAAATACTTAGGGCTTTTTTGCCTTCGATTCTGCTGGGCGGCTACCATCTAGCCCTAGCCCATTCACACCATGAACGCCTCCACTGAAAAGCCCGCACAGGGCCTGCCCATCGTCATTGCCGAGGAGCTCAAGCGCTTGATTTACGCGGGCGAGCTGCAGCCCGGCGAGCGCCTGAATGAAGCAGCCTTGGCCTTGCGCATGGGCACCAGCCGGGGCCCCATCCGCGAGGCCATTCGCATCTTGACGGGCCTGGGCATCGTCAAGGCGGTGCTGAACCGGGGCGTTTTTGTGCGGCAGATCTCAGTGCGGGAAATGCTGGAGATTTACGAATTGCGCGCCCTGGTCTTCGGCTTTGCGGCCGAACGCGCGACCGAGCATATTCAGGAAGAGCACAAGCAGCAGTTTGAATCGCTCTTGGGGCAAATGGACAGCGTGTGTGAAGCCGAGGACGGGCACCTCTATTACGAGTTGAACTTGCAGTTTCATGCGCTGCTGATGCGCTTGTCGCACAACCAACGGGCGCATGAAAGCTATGACGACTACGTCAAGGAATTGCACCTGTTCAGGCGCAGTTACTTCAATTCGCCGGGCAATATGCGGCGCTCGAATGTTGAACACCGCGCGATTTATGAAGCCATCGCCAAAGGCCAGGCCACAAGGGCCCGTTCGGCCGCCGAAAAACACGTGCTCTCCGGCAGGGAGCGCTTGCTGGCCCGCATGGAGCGCAGCCCCGCCCTGAGCAGTTGAAGGCTTCGACTTTTAGCCGAGGTTTTTAAGCGGCCACGGGCAGGGCCCAGCCCAGCGCCTAGGTAGAATGCCGCAGCGGCACCACTGACCTGCTGGCCCCTTGAAAGCCGGCCCGCTCTCAGCCCTGTAAGGTACACCCACAACATGAAAACCATCACTGGCAGCATCGTCGCCCTGGTCACTCCCCTGCACGAAGACGGCAGCGTCGATTACCCCACGCTGCGCAAGCTGGTGGACTGGCACATCGCAGAAGGCACGGACTGCATCGGCGTGGTCGGCACCACGGGCGAGTCGCCCACGGTCAATGTGGAAGAACACTGCGAAATCATCCGCGTGGCCGTAGAGCAAGCCAAAACCCACGGCGCCAAGGCCGTGCCCATCATGGCCGGCTGCGGCGCCAACTCCACCGCCGAAGCCATTGAGCTGACGCGCTTTGCCAAGAAAGTCGGCGCCGACTGCCAGCTGCAAGTCGTGCCTTACTACAACAAGCCCACGCAAGAAGGCCAGTACCAGCACTTCAAAGCCATTGCCGAGGCGGTCGATTTGCCCATGGTGCTCTACAACGTCCCCGGCCGCACCGTCGCAGACATGCAGCACGCCACCGTGCTGCGCCTGGCCCAGGTGCCGGGCATCGTCGGCATCAAGGAAGCCACCGGCAACATCGAGCGCGCGCAGTGGCTGATCAAGGAAACGCCGGCCGACTTTGCGGTGTACTCGGGCGATGACCCGACCGCCGTGGCCCTGATGCTCTGCGGCGGCCAAGGCAATGTGAGTGTGACGGCCAACGTGGCACCGCGCCTGATGCACGAGCTGTGCATGGCCGCCCTGGCCGGCGATGTGAAGCGCGCCATGGGTATCCAGATGTCGCTGCTGCCCTTGCACAAGCACCTGTTTGTCGAAGCCAATCCGATTCCCGTGAAGTGGGCCATGGCCCGCATGAAACTGTGCGGCCCCACCCTGCGCCTGCCCATGACGCCGCTGGAAGCGTCCAACCAACCCGTGGTCGAAGGCGCCCTGCGCAGCTGCGGCCTGATCTGAATCGACAAGGACTGACGTGAAGAACTTTTCTCAAGGCGCCGTGCGCATGGCCCGCCCTGCCCCTGTGGGTATTGCAACCGCTGCATTGCTTTTGTCACTCGCCGGTTGCGGCAGCATCGGCGAGATGGTCAGCGGGGACAAGATCAACTACAAATCCGCCGGCGCCGTCAAAGCAGCCCCCTTGGACGTTCCGCCGGACCTGACGCAGTTGTCCAAAGATTCGCGCTACATGTTGCCAAGCGCGGCCGTCACGGCCAACAGCTACCAATCTGGACAAGCCGTCTCCGCTGGAGCAGCAGCCCCCACCGCCGCTGCAGCAGTCGGCGACGTCCGTGTGGAACGCTCGGGCAACCAACGCTGGCTGGTTGTCAAGCGCCCCGCCGACAAGTTGTGGGACCCCGTGCGTGAGTTCTGGAAGGACAGCGGATTTCAGCTCGTGATCGAGCAGGAAAACCTGGGCATTCTGGAGACCGACTTCGCCGAAAACCGTGCCAAGCTACCTCAGGACTTCATCCGAAATACCCTGGGCAAAGTGCTCGACAACTTTTACTCCACGGGCGAGCGCGACAAGTTCCGCACCCGGCTGGAGCGCCTGCCTGACGGCAGCACCGAGATCTACATCAGCCACCGCGGCATGGTCGAGACCGTCACTGAAGGTGCACGCGGCAGCACCATGTGGCAACCCCGCCCCGCCGACCGGGAACTGGAAGCCGAGTTCCTGCGCCGCTTGATGCTCAAGCTGGGTGTCACTCAGCAGCAAAGCCAGTCGCTGATTGCCGCTGCTCCGAAAGCTGGCGCCCGAGCCACCATGGTCAACAACCAGCCGGCCGTGCAGATCGACGACAACTTCGAGCGCGCATGGCGCCGCGTGGGGTTGGCGCTGGACCGCACTGGCTTTACCGTGGAAGACCGCGACCGCGCCCAGGGCCTTTACTTTGTCCGGTACGTCGATCCCAACACAGATAAAAAAGACGCTGGTTTCTTCAGCAATCTGTTCAGCAAAACCGCCAGTTCGGGGCCTATCAAATACCGCATCGTCGTGCGCGGCCAAGGTGAAAGCAGCACCGTATCGGTGTTCAACGCCGAAGGTGCGCCCGAGGCCTCGGCGAATGCGCAGCGCATCGTCCAGGTGATTGCCGACGACCTGAAATAAGCCCTGCGCTTGCTATTACCTTGCGTGCGAAGGACTGGCCCACCAGGGCTGGTCTACTGGGCTTGAACAGCCCGTGTTGCGATTCAAGAACCTGGGCAGCGGCAGCACCGGTAACGCCACCTTGATAGAAGCATCGGGTCTGTGGCCCATGCGGCTTTTGGTGGACTGCGGTCTGGGCCAACGCCAGCTGGCGGCCCGGCTGCATGACGCTGGCTTGCAATGCGAAGACCTCGATGCGCTCTTCATCACGCACGAGCACAGTGACCACATCGGATGTGCCCGGCAACTCTCCTTGAAATACAACTTGCCCGTCTGGATGAGCCAGGGCACGCATGTGGGCTGCGGTTTGCCAGAATTTGCCGGCGGCCTGCATCTGGCTCGAGACGGCCAAGCTATCGATCTGGGCAATTTGCAAGTCACCCCGTTTGCCGTGCCGCATGACGCCCGAGAACCGCTGCAACTCACCTGCACGGACGGCGCCAGCAAGCTCGGCGTGGTAACTGACCTCGGCCATGCGACCGCGCATGTGCTGGCCCAATTGGCCGGCTGTCATGCGCTGTTACTTGAATGCAATCACGACCCTGATTTGCTGGCCCAGTCCACTTATCCGGATTTTCTCAAGCGCCGCGTGGGCGGGGATTATGGCCATTTGTCCAATGGCGCTGCCGCTGGCATGGCCGCTTTAATCAAGCACCGTGGTTTGCGCTGTTTGGTGGCCGCCCATTTGAGCGAGCAAAACAACCGCCCGGCCCTGGCAGAGCAAGCGCTGGCCCAGGTACTGAGCAGTCATACCGAGGTGCTGGTGGCCGATGCACAGACGGGCGCACCCTGGGTCATGGTTTAACCGGCTCGGGCGACGCCTGGCCGTGTTGCTGATCAGGCGGAGAACAGACGTAAAAAAGCCGCCTCAAGGGCGGCTTTTTCAAGGCAGCTAAGAATTACTTCTTAGGGGCTTCTGGAGCAGCAGGAGCGGCTGGTGCAGCAGGAGCGGCAGCAGCAGGAGCCGATGCGTCAGCAGCAGGAGCTGGTGCAGGTGCAGGAGCTGCCACTGGAGCTGGTGCAGGTGCTGGAGCTTCTTCTTTCTTACCGCAAGCAGACAGAGCAGCTGCAGCGATAACGGCTGCCAAAACGAGAGATTTGTTCATTTTTGATTCCTTGGTGAATTGAGAGAAAACATTTTCCGCAATCGTTAAAAAGCCAAGTTTGTGACTTGGCTTCTTTTTAACCAGGCAAGAGGACTCGAGCTCTTCCAGCCTAGCCTGCGAGTATAGGGGAAAACTAGGGGGTTAGGCAAGCCCCAGGAAAAACCACCACCTAACCCGAATCAAACTGCCACCGAGTATGTCCCGGCTTGAAACCCAAGCGGTATTTTGACCGCCGACGTGCCTGCCTTCAAAGAGGCCGCACCCAGCCAGCCTCATGCCAACCTGCCAATAAATCCAAGGCCCCTGTGCTGGCTTTTTTCAGGGCTTGAGCGCTGAGCTGGCGTTCATCGGCGAGGCGGCGCATCAAGGCGGCATCTGCACCTTTGGCCCGAAACCCCTCGCCGTTGATGAACACATGGTGCTCGTCATACATCATGCGGCTGCGGTGGCTCAGTGCAATACCGGTGGCGCAGGGGTTAAACGCTTCATCAACTGGCGCATCAAACCAGACGGAGGCCTTGGGCTCGGTCAAATACTCGCCCAGCGCGCAAGGCAGAGCCAGCGGATCGCGCAGCGCGGCCGCTACAGCTTGGCGGGCAAAGTCACCCAAGGCCGCAGGCATGGCGCCGGGCGTGGCCGTGGCAGCCTGGGTCGGGTCACGGTAAAGCTTGGCGGCTCGCTGCTGCGGGTCGGCGTCGCCTTCTTGCTCATCTTGGCAATAGTCGGCCAGACGCTGCAGCAAGGCGGCTGCCAACTCGCCTTCACTGGGCGCGCGAAAGCCGATGGAATACGTCATGCACGCCTGGGCCTTGCCGTCGGGGCCGTTGCAATCTTCGGCCACGCCGTCATGGGCGTAGCGCGGTGGCAGGTACAGCATGTCACCCGCTTCGAGCACGTATTCTTCAGTCGGCTCAAAGTTCTGCAGGATTTTCAAAGGCACGCCTTCTTGCAAGCTCAGGTCTTTTTGCGGGCCGATGCGCCAGCGCCTGCGGCCACTGGCTTGCAGCAAGAACACGTCATAGCTGTCAAAGTGCGGCCCGACGCCACCGCCCGTGGTGGCATATGAAATCATCAAGTCGTCCAGGCGTGCGTTGGGCACAAAACTGAATTGCCGCAGCAACTGGTGTGCCCGCTCGTCGTGCAAGTCCACGCCTTGCACCAGCAAGGACCAACCAGGCTTGCTGAAGGCAGGCGGGCTGGATGCCCCGGCGCCAAACGGCCCGCGCTTCATTTGCCAGCCACGCGGGGACTGCACGATCAGCCGCGACTCGACTTCTTCTTGGCGCGCCAGCGCAAACAGCTCAACGCGGTTGAGCAAGGGCGTGAACCCCGGGATCGCCTGGCGCACCAGCAAAGGCTTTTTTTGCCAGTGACGGCGCATGAATTGCTGAGGCGACAGGCCGGCCAGCAAGGGGGTGGGCAAAGAGGGTTCCATGGGACAATTGTCCGATGAAAATCACCCCTCAATGCGTTGTTGGCCTGACCTGGGTCATGAAAGACACCCTCGGCGAAGTGCTGGACGAACTGGACGAACCCGTTGAATTTTTACTGGGCGGCACGGACCTGCTGGCCAAAATCGAAGAGGCCTTGCAAGGCTACGAAGCCGGCGCCAAGGTGGAGCTGCACCTGGAACCCGAGCAGGCTTTTGGAGACTATGACGAGAACCAGGTGTTCCTGGAACCGCGCCAAATTTTCCCAGCCGAACTCGAAGAAGGCATGACCTTTGACGGCCATGCCCTGCCGGCCGGCAGCAGCCCGGACACGCCTGCCGAGTGGATTTACACGGTGACCGACATCTACCCTGAGCACGTGGTGCTGGACGGCAATCACCCCTTGGCCGGCATTGCCTTGCGCCTGACCTTGACCGTGGAGTCGGTGCGCGAGGCGACCGTCGAAGAAATCGGCCAAGGCAGCCTGGGTACCGGCTTTTTCAAACTGGAAGCCGCTGACGACAGCGACGATTCAGACCCGGCGACACCGCCGGTTTTGCATTAAAAAAGCGGGCTCAACAGCCCGCTTTTTTCATCCGGCACTGGCTTCAGCGCTTGCCTGTCGAGCCGTAACCGCCCTCGCCTCTTTGGCTGGCCTCGAACTCGCTCACCAAGTTGAACTCGGCCTGCACCACCGGCACGATCATCAGTTGTGCAATGCGCTCCATCGGCTCGATGGTGAAAGCCGTCTCGCTGCGGTTCCAGGCGCTGACCATCAATTGGCCCTGGTAATCGCTATCAATCAGGCCGACCAGGTTACCCAACACGATGCCGTGCTTATGACCCAGCCCTGAGCGCGGCAGGATCAGCGCCGCATACGCAGGGTCTTGCAGATAAATCGCTATGCCGGTGGGCACCAATTGCCAGGCGTTGGGCGCCAAGGTGAGCGGTGCATCGAGGCAGGCGCGCAAATCGAGCCCGGCGCTGCCGGGGGTGGCGTAGGCCGGCATCTGGGTGTGCAGGCGGGGATCGAGAATCTTGACGTCAATTTTCATGGTGGATTTCTCAAAGAATCAGGGGCGCTTGGGCAGCATTTGCGCGATGCGTGCGACCAGCTGGCGGGCCAGGGTCTGCTTGGAGGCTCGCGGCAGCGGCTCGCTGCCATGAGCGTCCACCAGCAGCAGCGCATTGTCGTCTTGGCCAAAGGTGGCCGGGCCGATATTGCCGACCAAAAGGGGCACGCCCTTGCGCAAGCGCTTGGCTTCGGCCTGGGCTTGCAGATCATGGCTTTCGGCGGCAAAGCCCACGCAGAACAACTCGCCACTTTGCACCCTTGGCGACTGGGCGACGCTGGCCAAAATATCGGTATTTTCTACAAAGTGCAGCTGCGGCGGCTGGCCTGAGCCGTCTTTCTTGATTTTTTGGGCAGCCGTATCAGCAGCACGCCAGTCCGCCACGGCAGCCGTGGCCACAAACACGCTGGCCTGGTCGCTCAGGGACTGAACGGCGTGCCACATGTCGGCAGCCGAGCGCACATTGACCCGCGTCACCCCACGCGGCGTTACCAAGCTGACCGGGCCAGCCACCAAGGTCACGTCCGCGCCAGCTTGCCGGGCCGCCCGCGCCACGGCAAAACCCATCTTGCCGCTGGACAAATTGGTGATGCCGCGCACCGGGTCAATGGCCTCGTAGGTCGGCCCGGCGGTGACCAGCACCTGCTGGCCGCGCAAGGTCTTGGGGGCGAAAAACGCGATCACGTCTTCCAGCAATTCGTCGGGCTCCAGCATGCGACCGTCACCGGTTTCGCCGCAGGCCTGAAAGCCCGAACCCACGCCCAAAATAGTCGCGCCGTCGGCCTGCAATTGCGCCAGGTTGCGCTGGGTGGCGGGATGAGCGTACATCTCGCGGTTCATGGCCGGGGCCAGTAGCAAGGGCACGGAGTCGATCGGCCGGGCTAGGCACATCAGGCTCAGCAGTTCGTCAGCGCCGCCGTGTAGGAGCTTGGCCATGAAGTCGGCGCTGCAAGGCGCCACCAAAATCGCGTCGGCCTCCCGCGACAAATTGATGTGCGGCATGTTGTTGTCTTCGCGCCCGTCCCACTGGCTGGTGTAGACCGGCAGGCCGCTCAGGGCTTGCATCGTGACCGGCGTGATGAACTGAGCGGCCGCCTCGGTCATGACCACTTGCACTGTGGCACCGGCTTTGATCAAGGCGCGGCACAACTCGGCCGCTTTGTAGCAGGCAATGCCGCCGGACAGGCCCAGCACCAGGTGCTTGCCGGCCAACTCGCCGCCCTCGACTGACGGGGCTGCCGTGGACTCGTTATTTTCAATGGCTGGATGACTCATGGCCCGCAATGTACTAGATGACGCCGCCTATAATCTGCCTTTCCCACCTCAGCGAACCTCCCGGTTCGTCTTGACATGACCAAATTTGTCTTCGTCACCGGCGGTGTGGTGTCTTCCCTGGGCAAGGGAATCGCCTCCGCATCGCTGGCTGCACTTCTAGAATCCCGCGGCCTCACCGTCACCCTCATCAAGCTGGACCCGTACATCAACGTGGACCCCGGCACCATGTCGCCCTTTCAGCACGGCGAGGTGTTCGTCACCGACGACGGGGCTGAGACCGACCTGGACTTAGGGCATTACGAGCGGTTCATTGAAACGCGCATGCGCAAGTCCAACAACTTCACCACCGGCCAGATCTACAAAAGCGTGCTTGAAAAAGAGCGCCGTGGCGACTACCTGGGCAAGACGGTGCAGGTGATTCCGCACATCACCAACGAAATCCAGGATTTCATCAAGCGCGGCGCTCGCTTTGACACGCCCGAAGCGGTGGATGTGGCGATTGTTGAAATCGGCGGCACCGTGGGCGACATCGAGTCTCTGCCGTTTTTAGAAGCCGTGCGCCAGATGAGCTTGCGCATGGGGCCCAACAACACCGCCTTTGTGCACCTGAGCTATGTGCCGTGGATTGCCGCTGCGGGCGAGCTGAAAACCAAGCCCACCCAGCACACCGCCAAGCAGCTGCGCGAGATCGGCATCCAGGCCGACGTGTTGCTGTGCCGCGCTGACCGCCGTATTCCCAACGAAGAGCGCGAAAAAATCTCGCTGTTCTCCAACGTGCCCGAGTGGGGCGTGATCTCCATGTGGGACGTGGACACCATCTACAAGGTGCCGCGCATGCTGCACGAGCAAGGCCTGGACGGCCTGATCTGCGACAAGCTGCGCCTGAACACGCCGCCCGCCAACCTCAAGCGCTGGGACGACCTGGTGTACGAGACCGAGCACCCGAAAAGCGAAGTGCGCATTGCCATGGTCGGCAAGTATGTGGATTTGTCGGACAGCTACAAGTCGCTGAACGAAGCCATTCGCCACGCCGGCATGAAAAACCACGCCAAAGTGGTCATCGAGTACCTGGACTCTGAAACCCTGACTCCCGACAACGTGTCGCAACTCACCCGCTTTGACGGCATCTTGGTGCCCGGCGGATTTGGCAAGCGCGGTGTTGAAGGCAAGATTTGCGCGGCCCGTTTCGCCCGCGAAAACAAAGTGCCTTACCTGGGCATTTGCCTGGGCATGCAAGTGGCCACCATTGAATTTGCCCGTCACGTCGCCGGTCTGAATGAAGCCAACAGCACCGAGTTCGAACCCGACAGCCCGAACCCGGTGATTGCGCTGATCACCGAGTGGAAAGACGAAGACGGCACCATCAAAACCCGCAATGAAAAGTCGGACCTGGGCGGCACCATGCGCCTGGGCGCGCAAAGCTCCGACGTGGCCACTGGCACCTTGGCGCACCAGATCTACGGCGACGTCGTGACCGAGCGCCACCGTCACCGCTACGAGGCCAACGTCAACTTCCTGGACGCCTTGCGCGCCAAGGGCCTGGTGATTTCCGCCCTGACCCAGCGTGAACAACTCACCGAAATCGTCGAGTTGCCGCAAAGCGTGCACCCCTGGTACATGGGCGTGCAGTTTCACCCCGAGTTCAAGTCCACGCCGTGGGACGGCCACCCGCTGTTCAACGCCTACATCAAGGCGGCGCTGGACCACCAGGGAGCCGGCAAGTCTTTGAAAGTCGTGGCATGAAGCTTTGCGGCTTTCCGGTCGGCCTGGACCAGCCCTTCTTTTTGATCGCGGGCACCTGCTCGATCGAAGGCATGGAGATGTCATTGGACGTCGCCGGCCAACTCAAAGAAGTTTGCACGGGCCTGGGCATTCCGCTGATCTACAAAGGCTCTTTCGACAAAGCCAACCGATCCTCGGGCAATACCAAGCGCGGTGTGGGCATTGATGCCGGCCTGAAGATCTTGGACGAAGTCCGCCGCCAATTGCAACTGCCCATCCTCACCGACGTGCATGACGAGTCCCATGTGGCCGAGGTGGCCAGCGTGGTCGATGTGCTGCAAACGCCCGCCTTCTTGTGCCGCCAGACCGATTTCATCCGCGCCGTGGCCAAGTCGGGCAAGCCGGTGAATATCAAGAAGGGCCAGTTTTTGGCGCCTTGGGACATGAAGAATGTCATCGACAAAGCGCGTGACGCTGCGCGTGAAGCCGGCCTGTCTGAAGACCGCTTTCTCGCTTGTGAACGCGGTGTGAGCTTTGGCTACAACAACCTTGTGGCCGACATGAGCAGCCTGGCCGAGATGCGCAAGTCAGGCGCGCCCGTGGTGTTTGACGTGACCCATTCCGTGCAAAAGCCCGGCGGCCAAGGCACCAGCAGCGGCGGCGCGCGCGACATGGTGCCGGTGCTGGCCCGTGCGGGTGTGGCTGCAGGCGTGGCGGGCCTGTTCATGGAAACCCATCCGAACCCGGCCGAGGCATGGTCGGACGGCCCCAACGCCGTGCCTTTGAAGCACATGAAAGCCTTGCTGGAGACCCTGGTGGCGCTGGACCGCGTCACCAAGCAAGCGGGCTTTCTTGAAAACAATTTTGGAGCTTGAGCATGGCCAGCGCGTATTTGATTGCCAACGTCAAAGTCACAAACCCCACCCAGTACGAAGAGTACAAAAAATGGTCCACCGCAGCCATGCAAGCGCACGGCGCTGAAGTCTGCGTGCGCGGCGGCGCGGCCGAAGTGGTGGAAGGCGACTGGACACCCGACCGCCTGGTGGTGCTGAAATTTGCCAGCATGGCTGCGGCCAAGGCTTTCGACGCTTCGCCCGAATATGGCAAGGCCCGAGCCGCCCGTCAGGGCGCGGCCATCATGCGCATGGTCCTGGTTGAAGGCGTTTAAAGCTCCCTTCCCCGAATCCCTCGTTTTATTTATCTCCTCGAAAGAAGAACATGAGTGCAATTGTTGACATCGTCGGCCGCGAAATTCTGGACAGCCGGGGCAATCCCACCGTCGAATGCGACGTGCTGCTCGAATCCGGCGTGATGGGCCGTGCCGCCGTACCGTCCGGCGCTTCGACCGGTTCGCGCGAAGCCATCGAGCTGCGTGACGGTGACATGGGCCGCTACCTGGGCAAGGGCGTCTTGAAAGCGGTTGAGCACATCAACACTGAAATTTCTGAAGCCGTGCTGGGCCTAGACGCTTCCGAACAAGCCTTCCTGGACCGCACCCTGATCAACCTGGACGGCACGGACAACAAGTCCCGCCTAGGCGCCAACGCCATGCTGGCTGTCAGCATGGCCGTGGCCCGTGCTGCCGCGGAAGAAGCCGGCCTGCCGCTGTACCGCTACTTTGGCGGTTCGGGCGGCATGCAAATGCCCGTGCCCATGATGAACGTGGTCAACGGCGGCGCACACGCCAACAACAACCTCGACTTGCAAGAGTTGATGATCATTCCCATCGGCGCGCCCAGCTTTCGCGAAGCGCTGCGTTACGGTGCCGAGGTCTTCCATGCGCTTAAAAAAATCCTCCACGACAAAGGCATGAGCATTGCCGTGGGTGACGAAGGCGGCTTTGCCCCCAACGTGCCAAGCCACGAAGCTGCCATCCAGATGATTCTGGAAGCCATCGACAAGGCTGGCTTTGTGGCCGGCGAGCAAATCGCCCTGGGCCTGGACTGCGCGGCGTCCGAGTTTTACAAGGACGGCAAGTACGTGCTTGCTGGCGAAGGCGGTCTGAGCCTGAATGCGCAGGAGTGGACCGACATGCTGGCCACCTGGTGCGACAAGTACCCCATCATCTCCATTGAAGACGGTATGGCCGAAGGCGACTGGGATGGCTGGAAGATCTTGACCGACCGCCTGGGCAAGAACGTGCAAATCGTCGGTGACGACCTGTTCGTAACCAACACCAAGATCTTGAAAGAAGGCATCGACAAAGGCATTGCCAACTCGATCCTGATCAAGATCAACCAGATCGGCACGCTGACCGAGACCTTTGCCGCCATCGAGATGGCCAAGCGCGCCGGCTACACCGCCGTGATTTCGCACCGTTCGGGCGAGACGGAAGACTCCACCATTGCCGACATCGCCGTGGGCCTGAACGCTGGCCAGATCAAGACCGGTTCACTCTCGCGTTCGGACCGCATGGCCAAGTACAACCAGCTTCTGCGCATTGAAGAAGACCTGGGCGACGTGGCCAGCTACCCTGGCCGCTCGGCTTTTTACAACCTGCGCTAAGCCCACGCCTGGCTGTCTGACGCATGGGAAAGCGCCTGGTCCCCGCCCTGCTGATCGCTCTGCTGCTCTTGCTGCAGGCGCAGCTGTGGATCGGCCGCGGCAGCTTGCCCAGCGTCAGGCAAATGCAGACCAAGCTCGACGAGTTTCTGAAGCAAAACGTCGAAGCCCAAGCCGCCAATGAGCGGCTGGCCGCCGAGGTGCGGGACTTGAAGGAAGGCCTGGAAATGGTCGAAGAAAAAGCCCGCAGCGAGTTGGGCATGGTCAAGCCCAACGAAATCTTTGTGCAGATTGCCAAGTGAGCGGGCGTGCCAGCCCGTCTGTTGCGCTTTGGGGTGCTGATCCCCTCCCTGTTTCTGTTTTAGCCGATGCCTTGCGCCAGGCATGGCCCGACCTGCAAATGCGGGTGCTGGCGCCCAATGAGGCGTTGACCGCCGAGGCGTCGAACTCCAAGCTGAAGTTCTTGCTGGTGATCGGCGATTCGGCCACTGCCGAACAGCGCTTGCAAGAAGCCGCGTGCCGCCAAGCCTGGGGCGAGAGCAGCCAGGGCTACCAAGTCATCCATGGCCAAGGCAAACAAGCTTTGACGCAAGCGCTGTCTGCCATCAACGCAGCCATGAACAATCAAGCGTCCGGCCCCAGCAAGCCCAGGCGCCCCTGGGTCTGGGCTTGCGAGAAATGCAGCGATGCGGATTGTGAGCACCGCCTGCTGAGCGACTTGCTCGCCCAGCGGGGCAGCCAAGGCCAGAGTTACTGAAGCGTCGAATTAGGCGGCAAGGGCTGGCCCGGCGTCAGGAACAACTGGGCGGCATCCACCGGATCAAAGCCGTACTGCGCGCCGCAAAACTCGCAGCCCACATTCACATCACCGCGCTCGGCGATGATGCTTTCCACCTCGGCCACACCCAAGCCGCGCAGCATATTGCCCACCCGCTCACGCGAGCAGGTGCAGGCAAAGCTGGGCGTGCTGGGCACATAGCGCGTGAGTTTTTCCTCCCAGAAGAGCCGGTGCAAGATCGTGTCAGCGTCCAGCGTCAAGAGCTCTTCGGGCTTGAGCGTCGAGGCCAGCAAGCTGATGCGGTTGTAGTGCTCGTTCAGGCCGATCTCGTCCTCGTTCGCCTGCATGCTCATCACGCCTTCGAGATTGCCCTCGCCCTTGACGGGCAGCCGCTGGATCAACAAGCCTGCCGCCACGTTGGCATCCGCCGCCAGGATCAAGCGGGTATCCAGCTGCTCGCTTTGCAGCATGTAGTGCTCCAGCACCTCGCTGAGCTTTTCCAGCTTTTCGTGCGCGTCGCCAAACAGAGGCACCACACCTTGGTAGGGCTGTTGGCCGGGCAAGCGGTCTTTGGGGTCCAGCGTGATGGCGCAGCGCCCTTCGTTGTTGACGTTGACCAGCTGGCTCAGGCTGGCGCCGCTCAAGTCACCGGCTTTGTCCGTCAGCGTGGCGGTGGCTCGCAAGCTCAGGTCTGGCTGCACCTCGGCCACGGCCAGCTTGAGGGGGCCGTCGCCGAAAATCTGCAGGACCAGTGCACCGTTGAACTTGATGTTGCTCTGCATCAGCGCGCCAGCAGCCGTCATCTCGCCCAGCAGCCTCATCACTTCTTCAGGGTACCCGCCGGCAGCCTCGCGGCGCTTGAGAATTTCCTGCCAAGCATCGTCTAGGCGCACCAAGATGCCGCGCACAGGCAAGCCATCAAAAATAAACTTGTGGAGTTCTGACATCAACTGATTTTCTTCAAGCCGTTTTTGAAGCGCTTGGCGTTGTCGCGGTAGCCTTGAGCGCTCTTGGCCAGGCCGGCAATCTGCTCGGGCGTCAAAGGGCGCACGGCTTTGGCGGGGCTGCCCAAGATCATGTGGCCATCGGGAAATTCCTTGCCTTCGGTGACCAAAGAGCCCGCACCGACGAGGCAGTTTTTACCGATCTTGGCGCCGTTGAGAATCACCGCCTGAATACCGATCAGCGAGCCGTCGCCAATGGTGCAGCCGTGCAGCATGACCTGGTGACCCACGGTGACGTTCTCGCCAATCGTCAAAGGCTGGCCATGGTCGGCGTGCAGCACGCTGTTGTCCTGGATGTTCGAGCCTTTGCCAATGCGGATGTTTTCTGTGTCGCCACGCACCACGGTGCCAAACCAGACGCTGCTGTTTTCTTCCAGCGTCACGCGGCCCATCACCTCGGCGCTGTCGGCCACCCAAGCGGTGGGGTGCACATCAGGGCTCAGGTCGTCAAGTTGGTAAAGGGCCATGGGCTTGTCTCCTCGGGGCAAGGGTTGCGCAAAAAAAGGGCGGCCAGCGTAAACGCTGGCCGTTAGGGGATTGTAAGGAGGCTGGTCAGGCGACTTAGCCAGTCACCCGGATAATTGCGCCCCATGACTTGCCTGCGCCACACCGCTTTGCAGCTGATTTTGCTGGACGACCCAGATGCCAAAGCCGCCGCCGTGCGCGCCCTGCCCAACAACCTGTTGATAGACCCCCGCCTGCAACTGGCCGAGCCACCCGGCGTGCCGGGGCGGCTGGACCGGCCTGTGCTGCTGGCCCCATCGGCCATGCCCAATCGCTCGGTCGGCAGTGTGGAAGGTCGGGCCGGCCTGCTGCACGCCCTGGCGCATATCGAGCGCAACGCGATTGACCTGGCGCTGGACGTGGTCTGGCGTTTTAGCGGCATGCCCGAAGCCTTCTACCAAGACTGGCTGCTGGTCGCGCGTGAAGAGGCCCTGCACTTTCAACTGCTGCACGCCCACTTGCAAACCCTGGGCGTGGCTTATGGCGACTTGCCCGCGCATGACGGGCTGTGGGAAATGGCGGCCAAGACGCGCGGCGATGTGCTGGCCCGCATGGCGCTGGTGCCGCGCACGCTGGAAGCTCGCGGACTGGATGCCTCGCCGCCGATTCGCAACAAGCTGATCTCGGTCGGTGACCGGCGCGGCGGCGAGATCATCGACATCATCTTGCGCGACGAGATTGGCCATGTGGCCATTGGCAACCACTGGTACCGCCATCTGTGCCAAGCACGCGGCCAGGCGCCGGTGGCGCATTACGCCGTGCTGGCCGAGCAATATGGCGCGCCGCGCTTGAAAGGCCCGTTCAACCTGGACGCGCGCCGCGCCGCCGGCTTTGACGAGGACGAACTGGCCCTGCTGGGCTGAGCCACCCGGCCGGACCGCACCCAGCCCGAGGTCGCCCGCCAGCAAGGCTGACCAGGCCGTGGGACAGCGGCGCAAGCGCAGGCCAGACTCTGCCGCAGACACACGGCTGAGCAGGCGCAGACAGGGCCCAGCGCTCTAAGCTGATTTCCCGTTCATCCTCCAACCGAGCCCAACCGAGCTAACCCGGCTCGATTTCAGGGAATGCCGCCATGACCATGCTCTCTTCCCTTGCCGCAGGCCAGTTGCCCGCCGCCATGGCCGTGCGCCTGCCGCAAGGCCAGACCATCGGCCCGGCCGATGCATCGGTGCGGGTGGAACTGTCTGGCTGGGCCACCCTGGCGCGGCTCAAGGCCGGACAGATCGGCGCCTTGGCAGAAGACTTTGTGGAAGGCCGGCTGAACATCGAAGGCGCCATGCGCGACGTGATGGCAGCCGTGGTTCAGCTCTTGCCCGACAGCCCGCTGAACCACGCCACCGGCTGGGGCCAGCGCCTGCTGCACCGCGCCCGCTCGTTGGCAGCGCACACACCCGGCCGGGATGCTGCGCAAATTCAGTTCCATTACGACGTGTCCGATGCCTTTTATGCGCTCTGGCTGGACCCGCGCCGCGTATATTCCTGCGCCTATTACGCGGACGCCGCCATGAGCCTAGCCCAGGCGCAAGAAGCCAAGCTCGACCACATTTGCCGCAAACTGATGCTGCGCCCCGGTGAGCGTTTTTTGGACATCGGGGCGGGCTGGGGCGGCTTGCTGCTGTGGGCGGCCGAGCATTACGGCGTGCGGGCCACCGGCATCACCCTGTCCAAGAACCAGCATGCGCATGTGCAAGGCCTGATCGACAGCAAGGGCTTGGCCGGGCGCGTGCAGATGCATCTGCGCGACTACCGAGATCTGGACGAATCCCAACCCTTTGACAAGATCGCCTCGGTCGGCATGTTTGAACATGTGGGGCATGCGCAAATGCAGCCCTACTTTCAAAAGATCTGGCGGCTGCTGGTGCCCGGCGGACTGGTGATGAACCACGGCATCACCGCCGGGGGCACAACCCACCGGGAGCTGGGCTCGGGCATGGGCGAGTTCATCGAGAAATACATCTTCCCGGACGGCGAGTTGCTGCACGTGAGCGCCGTGCTTTCGCACCTGTGCAAGGCTGGGCTGGAAATGGTGGACGCTGAGAACCTGCGGCCGCATTACGCCCGCACCCTATGGGATTGGTCAGACGCGCTGGAATCGAAGTTAGAGCCAGCCCGCCAGGTGCTCAGTGCCGACGGTGGGCCCGAGCGCGCCGACAAAACACTGCGCGCCTACCGCCTTTATCTGGCGGGCAGCGCCATGAGTTTTGAACAAGGCTGGATCGCCCTGCACCAGTTGCTGGCCACGCGCCCTTCTGGGCAAATGGACAGCGGACCCTTGCGCGGCAGCCAGTCGCCCTACCCTTTCAACCGCCGCTACATGTACGCAGGCTGAGCCCGCTAGCCTCGCGGATGGTGCTGCGCATGCAGCGTCTTGAGCCGTTCACGCGCCACGTGGGTGTAGATGGTGGTGGTGGAAATGTCGGCATGGCCGAGCAGCATTTGCACCGCGCGCAAGTCAGCACCGTGGTTCAGCAAATGCGTGGCAAAAGCGTGGCGCAAAGTGTGCGGCGATAAAGGCGCATGAATGCCGGCTGCGCTGGCGTGCTTTTTCACCAGCATCCAGAACATCACCCGGCTCATGCCTTTGCCGCGCTGGGTCACAAACAAGTCGTCGGTCTGCTGTCCGCCCAGAATCACCGGTCGCGACTCGGCCAGATAAGTCTCCAGGCTGACGCGCGCCACCTGGCCAAAGGGCACCAAGCGCTCCTTGCTGCCCTTGCCCATGACGCGCAACACGCCTTCGTTCAGGCCCACATGAAAAGTCTTGAGGCCGACCAATTCGCTCACCCGCAAGCCACTGGCGTAAAGCAACTCCAGCATGGCGCGGTCGCGCAGGCCCAGCGGCGTGTCGTCGGGCGCGGTCAGCAAAGCTTCGACCTGCGCTTGCGACAAGCTCTTGGGCACGCGCAGAGCCTGGCG
Organism: Polaromonas sp.; assembly: GCA_040400935.1. Lineage (GTDB taxonomy): Bacteria > Pseudomonadota > Gammaproteobacteria > Burkholderiales > Burkholderiaceae_C > Polaromonas. Next base: position 79,948 of record JBBAPH010000008.1, on the reverse strand, counting down.
GGCGGACTGCAATTTGAGCGTGGGGTCAGCGGCAATGCGGCGTTCGCGCAAGGCCCAGCGGAAGTAGCGCTTGAATACCGTCAAGCGGCGGTTGGCTGAGGTGGCCTTGGTGCTGTCATGCCGGACGGAAAAATAGCGGCTCAGGCTCAGCTCAGTGCTGGCGTCCAGAGCTGCTGGCGGGTCTTGCTTTTGCAGCCAGTCGGCGTACATCGACAGATCGCGGCGGTAGGCCGCCAGCGTGTTCTTGGACAAGCCGTCTTCCAACCAGAGCGCGTCGATGAAGGCGTCAATGCAATGCTGGTCCGAAGGCGTCATGGGCTGCACCATAACAAAAAAACCGCTGCCCCAGGCGGTGAGTCCAGGCGCAGCGGTTGTTTTGCAGAAACAGGATCAGTCGAGTTTCAAGCCGGCGCCCTGCACCACTTTCTTATAGACCTCGAACTCCGCCTTGATCTGGTCGGTGAACTGTTCTGGCGTGTTGGCCACGATGATGGAGCCGGTGTCTTCAATGCGTTTGCGCACAGCAGGGTCTTCCAGCGCCTTGCGCACGCCAGCGCTGAGCTTGTCCACCACCTCTTTAGGCATGCCCTTGGGGCCGAGGATGCCGTAGTACGCCATGCGGTTCACAGGTTCTAAGCCGACTTCCTTGAAGGTCGGCACTTCGGGCAGCACAGCCAGGCGCTGGGGCGCGGCCACCACGATGGGTACCAGACGCTTTTGCTGGATGAACGGCAGGGCCGAAGGCATGTTGTCGAAAATGATCTGAACTTGGCCAGCCACCGTGTCGTTCAGGGCCGGGCCAGCACCACGGTAGGGAATGTGCGTGATGAAGGTGCCGGTCAGGTTCTTGAACAACTCGGTCTGCAAGTGGCCAATGCCGCCCGTGCCAGACGAAGAGTAGGAGTACTTGCCAGGGTTCTTCTTGATCTCAGCGATGAACTCCTTGTAGTTCTTGGCTGGGAAACTGGGGTGCACCGCAATAATGTTGGGCGTGGCCGCAATGTTGATGACGGGCGTGAAGTCCGTAAGTGGGTTGTACGGGATCTTGGGGTTGATGGCCGGGTTGGCCGCCGTGGTCGACACCGTGGCCATGCCCAGCGAATAACCGTCTGGCGTGGCCTTGGCCGTTTCGTTGGCACCGACCACGCCGCCGCCGCCGGCCTTGTTCTCCACCACCACGGTCTGGCCAAGCACTTTGCCCAGCGGCTCGGCGATCACGCGGGCCACGATGTCGGTGGTGCCGCCCGGCGCAAACGGCACTTGCAGTTTGACGGTTTTATTGGGGTAGGCCTGGGCGAAGGCGGTGCCACTGAGGCTGGACAGCGCCAGGGTAGCCAGGGTCAGGGCAGACAAGTTGAGATGACGACGCAGCATGGGCACATCCTTTGGTTGTTGGTAACGAATCCGGAGAACCCGCTATGTTAGGGCAAGCCTTCCATCCCTCGGTATTCGGCGCATGGGAAATACCCCGAGACAGTTATTCTCGAGCTGTGAACTACGCTCAACTTTTACTCCCCGACTTTTCCCTCATCCTCTGTGGTTATTTGGTTTGCCGCTACACCGCCCTGAACCGACCGGTTTGGGAGCAGGTCGAGAAGCTCGTTTACTTCCTCTTCTTCCCGATTCTGCTGTTTTATTCAGTCGTCAAAAGCCCCTTGGACTTGGCGGCCACTTCCAGCCTGATCGTCGCCGGCCTGTCGCTGGCCGCCTGCGGCATTGGCTTGTCTTATGCCCTGCCTTATTTGCCCGGACTGCGCTCACGGCTGGACCTGCGCGAGCATGCGGCCAGCGCGCAAATTGCCTTTCGCTTTAACTCCTTCGTCGGCTTGGCCATGGCCGAACGGCTGGCCGGTCCCGAAGGCCTGCTGCTGCTGGCTGTGCTGATCGGCGTGTGCGTGCCGATCTTCAACACGGCCGCCGTCTGGCCGATGGCGCGCCACGCACAAACCCACCTGGGCCGAGAGTTGATGCGCAACCCGCTCATCATTGCCACCGCCAGCGGCCTGATCGCCAACTTGCTGGGCTTTCGCCTGCCGGCCTTGCTGGAGCCGAGCGTCAGCCGAATTGGCGCCGCTTCTCTGGCCCTGGGCCTGATGGCGGCGGGCGCTGGCCTGCGCTTTGGCTCATTGGCCCAAGCCAAGACCCTGGCCGTGGCGGTGCTCGGCATCAAGCATGTGCTCATGCCGTTGATCGCCTTCGGTCTAGGCCGTTTGCTCCAACTCAACCCGACCCAGGCCGTGGTGCTGATGGCTTTTTCAGCCCTGCCCACCGCACCTACCGCTTATGTGCTGGCGGCGCGCATGGGCTACGACGGCGCATTGGTAGCCGGGCTGGTCACCTTGTCCACGCTGTGCGCGTTGCTGAGCCTGCCGTTTGCTATCGGGCTGGTGAGATAAGGCCTTTCAAGCTGCGCCGTAACCACCGCCGCCCGGCGTGTGAATTTCAAACACATCGCCAGCGGCCATGTCGGCTTGGCCAATGTGACCAACTTCCTCCACTCGGCCATCAGCGCGCACCACACGGTTGATGCCCACCTGCCCGGCTTGCCCACCCGCCGCACCAAAGGCGCCGTGCAGTCGGCCGTTGGACAACATGCTGGCGGTCATGGCTTCCAGGAAGCGCACACGCCGCACGCCGCCGTTGCCGCCCTGCCACCGGCCCGCACCGCCGGAGTTCTCACGAATCTCGTAACTTTCCAGCCGCACCGGGAAGCGGAACTCAAACACCTCGGGGTCAGTCAGGCGTGAGTTGGTCATGTGCGTTTGCACCACGTCCGTGCCGTTAAAACCGCCAGTCACCTGGCCGCTTGAATCCACCACGGCGCCCGCACCACTGCCGCCGCTGATGGTTTCGTAATACTGGTACTTGGCGTTGCCAAAGGTGAAGTTGTTCATGGTGCACTGGCTGGCGGCCAGGGTGCCCAGGGCGCCATACAACGCATTGGTGATGCAGCTCGACGTCTCCACGTTGCCCGCCACCACCGAGGCTGGGGGATTGGGGTTGAGCATGGAGCCGGGTGGGATGATGACTTTGAGCGGTTTGAGGCAACCCGCGTTCAAAGGAATGTCGTCCCCCACCAGCGTGCGGAACACATAAAGAACGGCTGCCATGCACACCGCCGTGGGGGCATTGAAGTTGTTGGTCTGCTGGGGCGAGGTGCCCGAAAAATCAATCTCGGCCGAGCGGTTCGGCGCATCGACCCGGATCGCCACGCAAATTTGCGCGCCGTTGTCCAGCGGCAGCGTGAACTGTCCGTCTTTGAGCCGCGTGATCACGCGCCGCACTGATTCTTCGGCGTTGTCTTGCACATGGCCCATGTAGGCCTGCACCACGTCCAGGCCGAACTCGGCGACCATCTTGCGCAGCTCTTGCACGCCTTTTTCATTGGCGGCAATTTGCGCTTTCAGGTCGGCCAGGTTTTGCTGCGGGTTGCGAGAGGGGTAGGGGCCGCTTTGCAGCAAAGCCAGCATGGTGGCCTCTTGCAACACGCCGCGGTCCACCAGCTTGACGTTGTTGATCTGCACGCCTTCTTCTTCAATGCGCGTGGAAAACGGCGGCATGGAGCCGGGCGTGATGCCGCCCACGTCGGCGTGATGCCCGCGCGAGCCCACGTAAAACAGCGGCTCGTCGGTCTGTGCACCCTCCAGGTAAACAGGCGTGATGACCGTGATATCCGGCAAATGCGTGCCGCCGTGGTACGGGTCGTTCAGCACAAACACATCGCCCGGCTTCATGCGGCCGGCGTTTTCGCGGATCACGGTCTTGATGCTTTCGCCCATGCTGCCCAGGTGCACCGGCATGTGCGGCGCATTGGCGATCAGGTGGCCTTGGGCGTTGAACAGCGCGCAGCTGAAGTCCAGCCGTTCCTTGATGTTCACCGAATGCGCGGTATTTTGCAGCTGCAAGCCCATTTGCTCGGCGATGTTCATGAACAGGTTGTTGAACACTTCGAGCAGCACTGGGTCCACCGTGGTGCCGGCCGCAAAAGTGATTTGCCGCTCGGCTCGTCGGTCCAAAATCAAATGGTCCAACTCGGTCAGCTGGGCCTCCCAACCGGGCTCGACGATGGTGGTGGCGTTTTTCTCGGCAATGATGGCCGGGCCGGGGATCACGTCGCCGGGGCGCAGGTCTTCACGAACGACCAGCGCGGCCTGGTGCCACTGGCCGCCCGAGTACAGGCGCACGGTGTCACGGCGGGGGACTTCGCGCACGGGGTGCGTGGCCAAGCGCGGCTCGGCAGCCGAGTCGCCCGCCACGCTGGCTTCGACCGACACGGCTTCTGCGATCAAGCCCTTGCCCTGCATCAAAAACGCAAAGCGCTGGCGGTAGGCGGCTTCGAAGCGACTCTGCAATTCGGGCTCGGTACCGAAGGGGACGATCAAGGCCGAGTCGCTGCCTTCGTAGCGCAGGTGAACGCGCTTGGCCAGGCTGATGTCGGCTTGGCTCTGGCCTTGCTGCCGCTGCAATTCAGCTTGCGCCTGGGTAGCCAGCGCGTTCAGCGCCTCAGCAATCGTCGGCATGGCCGCTGGGCTCAGCTTGATTTCGAGGGCTTGTTCGCGGATCAGGTTTTGGTCGGCCAGGCCCATGCCGTAGGCCGACAGCACGCCGGCCAGTGGGTGCACCAAGACCTTGCTCATGCCCAGCGCATCGGCCACCAAGCAAGCGTGCTGGCCGCCCGCGCCGCCAAAGCATTGCAAGGTGTAGCGGGTCACGTCGTAACCCCTAGCCACCGAGATCTTCTTGATCGCGTTAGCCATCTGCTGCACCGCGATGTTGATGAAGCCTTCAGCCACCGCCTCGGCGCTGCGGCCAGTCTGCGCAGCCAGTGCATCGAACTGCGCCTTCGCCGCCTCAAAGCTCAAGGCTTCATTCGCCTGAGGGCCGAAGAGCTTGGGAAAGTAATCGGGCTGGATCTTGCCGACCATGACGTTGGCGTCTGTCACCGCCAAGCTGCCGCCGCGCCGGTAGCTGGCCGGGCCGGGGTTGGCGCCCGCGCTCTCAGGCCCCACGCGAAAACGCTCGCCATCAAACTTCAGCAGCGACCCGCCGCCAGCCGCCACGGTGTGAATGCTCATCATGGGCGCGCGCATGCGCACGCCGGCCACCTGGGTTTCAAACTCGCGCTCAAACTCGCCCGCGTAATGCGACACGTCGGTGGAGGTGCCGCCCATGTCAAAGCCAATCACCTTGATGGCTTGGTTTGAATCGGCAAAAGCCAGCTCCGCCGTGCGCGCCATGCCCACAATGCCGCCAGCCGGGCCGCTCAAGATCGCGTCTTTGCCCTGGAAGGTGTGGGCATCGGTCAGGCCGCCGGAAGACTGCATGAAGAAGAGTTTCACACCCGGCATCTGCCCCGTGACCTGCTCCACGTAACGCCGCAAGATGGGCGAGAGGTAAGCGTCCACCACGGTGGTGTCGCCCCGGCTGACGAACTTCATCATCGGGCTGGCTTCGTGCGAGGTGCTGATTTGCGTGAAACCAATGGCTTGCGCGATGCGCTTGGCCGCTTGCTCATGCGCGGTGTAGCGGTAACCATGCATGAACACAATCGCCACGCTGCGCAGGCCTTGGGCGTACTGCGCTTGCAGGTCGCGCTGGAGCTGGGCTTCGTCCAGCGCTTGCTCCAATTCGCCATGCGCGCCCATGCGCTCCTGGGCCTCCACCACGGCGCTGTACAGCAGCTCGGGCAAGACGATGTGGCGGTCAAAGAGGCGCGGCCGGTTTTGGTACGCAATCCGCAGCGCATCACGAAAGCCGCGCGTGGTCACCAGCAGTGTCGGCTCTCCCTTGCGTTCCAAAAGCGCGTTGGTGGCCACCGTGGTGCCCATCTTCACACTGGCCACCTGCTCGGGCGTGATGAGTTCGTGCGCTTGCAGCCCCAGCAAATGCCGCATGCCGGCCACCGCCGCGTCGGGGTATTGCTCGGGGTTTTCGGACAGCAGCTTGTGGGTGACCAGGCTGCCATCGGGTCGCTTGCCGACGATGTCGGTGAACGTGCCGCCGCGGTCTATCCAGAATTGCCAGCGCTGGGCGTAGGGAGTGCTCATGAACAGTGTTTCCTAGATAAATGCTTCAAAGACTGGCCGCCGAACGGGCCGCCTGGTCGTAAATGCCGGACAGCAGGCGCAGCAAGCGGGCCAACTCGCCAATGTCGCGGTTCAGTCCATCGTCGGCGTTGAGCGCATTAATCAGGCAAGACTCGCGGATGGCGCGGTAGCGGTCCACGTACTCGCGTCCGGCATCGGTCGATGCGTAGGTCACGTCTTTGCCGCTTTTGCTAGACGCCACCACACCCAGGCCTTGCAGCTTTTTGAGCGAGTAATTGATCAGGTGCGTGTCTTCCACGTTCATGATGAAACAGATGTCGGACAGCCGTTTGTTGCGCGCCCGGTGCGAGACGTGGTGCAGCACCAGCACGTCCAGCGGGGTCAGGTCTTTCAGGCCAGCGGCGCTCATGCAGTGCGTGATCCAGCGCTCAAAGGCGTTGCCGGCCACGATCAAGCCAAATTCAAACTCGCTCATCTCGGCGCTCTTGGGCGAAACCAGGTGGGCGGACGAGACGATGGGCGCGTTGGGCGGTGTCGTTTCAGGTGTTTTAGCGGTCATGAGATGCCTTCGGACGGAGTCCTTTGAAGAGGCGTTGATGATGATTTATCGACAAATCGTCAGCAATTAGGGAAAGCTCTCATGGTGAATTGTTGGCGCTTCATTACATTGACTCATCTTTTCAACCACCACAGGAGCGTTTCATGCAGCATCGACTCTTTTCCCTGACCACCGCCGCCGTGCTGGCCTTGGCCGCTGGCATGAGCCAAGCCCAGACCAAGTGGGACTTGGCTTCGGCCTACCCAGCCAGCAACTTCCACTCAGAAAATCTGGTGCAGTTCGCAGCCGACGTGGACAAGGCCACGGCCGGCAAGCTCAAGATCACGGTGCACTCCAACGCATCCCTGTTCAAGGCACCTGAGATCAAGCGCGCCGTGCAAGGCGCCCAGGCGCAAGCCGGTGAAGTGCTGATGGCCAACTTCCAGAACGAATGGCAAATCTACGGCGCCGACGGCCTGCCCTTCTTGGCCGACAGCTATGACGAAGCCGTCAAGCTCGCCAAGGTGCAGCAGCCCCTGGTCGACAAAAAGCTGGCCGAGCAAGGCATGCAGCTGCTGTTCACCGTGGCCTGGCCACCGCAAGGGCTGTACACCAAAAAGCCGATCAACTCGGCAGCCGACCTCAAGGGCATCAAGTGGCGCGCCTACAGCCCGGCCACTGCCCGCATTGCCGAACTGATCCAGGCCCAGCCCGTGACCGTGCAAGCCGCCGAGCTGTCGCAAGCCCTGGCCACCGGCGTGGTCGAAGCCACCATGACCTCTGGCGCCACCGGCGTGGACAGCCGTTTGTACGAACACATGAAGTTCTACTACGACCTGCAAGCCTGGTTGCCCAAGAACATGGTGATGGTCAACAAAAAGGCTTTTGACGCGCTGGACAAACCCGCCAAGGACGCCGTGCTCAAGGCAGCGGCTGACGCCCAAGCCCGCGGCCTGGTGGCCAGCAAGCGCGTGAACACCGAGACGCTGGAAAAGCTCAAGGCCAATGGCGTGCAAATCCTGCCGCCTTCCGCCCAGCTCAAGGCCGACCTGAAAAAAGTGGGCGACACCATGACGCAAGAGTGGCTGGTCAAGACCGGTCCTGAAGGCAAAGCCCTGATCGACGCCTTCGCGCGCTAAGCCCTAGCCCCCTACGTATGACGCCCCCCACCTCCCCCCAACGCAGCGGACTGCGACGCTTCCTCGACGGCCTGTACGCGACCGGGGGGGCCGTGGCCGCCTTGTGCGTGCTGACCATTCTGGTGTTGATGATCGGCGCCTCCGTGGGCCGCAGCCTGAACTGGTCGGTGGGTTGGGTCAACGACGTGGTGGGCTGGCTGTGCGCGGCCGCCGCGTTTTTAGGCATGGCCTACAGCTTTCGCAACGGCGACTTTGTGCGCGTGACCTTGCTGCTGGACAGCGTGGCACCCCGGGCGCGGCAGCGGCTGGAGTTGCTCAGCCTGAGCGTGGCGGTAGTCGCCATCAGCTACCTGGGTTACTGGGCGGCCCGCTTTACCTATGAAAGCTGGGAGTTCAACGACATTGCCGGCAACATGGTGCCGCTGCCGCTGTGGATTCCGCAGCTGAGCTTTGTGGTGGGCGCGGCGCTGCTGGTGATTGCGGTGTTGGACGAATTCTTCACCGTGCTGGCCGGCGGCAAACCCAGCTATGTGGCCCGCGTTGAAGAACGCCATGCCCGTGGCGACTTTTCCGAGGAGCTGTGATGGGCTTGCTAGAAATTGGAGCCCTGCTGCTCTTTTTGATGTTGTTGATGCTCAGCGGCGGCGTGTGGATCGCCATGACGCTGGCCATCGTGGGCTGGGTGGGTCAGGCGTTTTTCACGAACACCATGCCCGGCAAGAATCTTTTTTCTGCCTTCTGGGAAACCACTGCCAGTTGGGAGTTGGCCGCGCTGCCGCTCTTCATCTGGATGGGTGAAATTCTTTACCGCACCAAGCTGTCGGAGCAAATGTTCGACGGCCTGTCGCCCTGGCTGTCCAAGGTGCCCGGCCGCTTGATGCACACCACCGTGCTGGGTTGCGGCATTTTTGGCTCGGTGTCGGGCTCGTCGGCTGCCACCTGCGCCACCATTGCCAAGGTGGCGCTGCCCGAGCTCAACCGCCGGGGCTACGACCAGAACCTCGCGCTAGGCTCCCTGGCCGCGGCTGGTGGCCTGGGCATCTTGATTCCGCCGTCCATCACCATGGTGGTTTACGCCGTGGCGGCGGACGCCAGCGTGATCAGGCTGTTTTTGGCGGGCTTTTTGCCCGGCTTTTTGCTCATGGGCTTGTTCTCGGGCTACATCATTTGGTGGAGCTTGCGCAACCCGGACAAAGTGCCGCCGCCCGAAGCGCCTTCAAGCTTTGTTGAAAAAATCAAACGCTCCGGCAGCCTGATTCCCTGCGGCCTCTTGATCGTCTTCATCGTCTGGGTGCTGGTGACCGGCATTGCAACCGCCACCGAATGCGCGGCTTACGGCGTGCTGGGCTCGCTCATCATTGCGGCGGCTGGCGGCAGCCTGACCTTGCAGAACTTTTGGCAAGGCCTGGCGGGTGCCACCCGCGTGAGCTGCATGATCATGTTCATCTTGGCTGGCGCAGCGTTTTTAACCAAGACCATGGCGTTTACCGGCATACCGCGTGAGCTGGCCGACATGGTGCAGTCCATGAACCTCTCGCCCTACGGCTTGATTGGCGTGCTGGTGCTGGTGTACCTGGTGCTGGGCGCCGCGCTGGACGGTATTTCCATGATCGTGCTGACCAGCGCGGTGGTGCTGCCCATGGTGCAAAAGGCCGGCTTTGATTTGGTCTGGTTTGGCATTTTCATCATCATGCTGATCGAGATCGCCGAGATCACGCCGCCCGTGGGTTTTAACCTCTTTGTGCTGCAAAACATGACGGGCATTGACAGCAACCGCATAGCCAAGGTGACCTGGCCTTTCTTTGTCTGCATGATCCTGGCCATCGTGCTGATCACCGTGTTCCCGTCCATCGTCACCAGCGTGCCGAACTGGTTCATGGGGGTGGAGCGCTGAGGCGCTGCTTGAACTAGGCCAGCGCCTGGCCCTGCTCCAAGGCCCAGCGCAGGTGTTCTTGCACCAACGCGCTGGGATGGTCCCGCCGCTCGGCCAAGGCGCTGCGCAGCACCGTCGCTTCATCAAGCCCGGCCTGCGCCAGGGCATTGCCCAGGGCGACGGCGATATTGCGCAACCAGCGCTCGTGGCCAATGCGGCGGATAGGGCTGCCTTCGGTGCGGCTTAAAAACTCAGCTTGGCTCCAGCGCCATAGAGTTACCAACGACTGACCCGTCAAGCCCTCGCGCTCATCGAAGTCCGGCAGAGCACTGCGCCGGGCGAACTTGTTCCAGGGGCAGACCAACTGGCAGTCGTCGCAGCCGTAAATGCGGTTGCCCATGAGCGGCCGCAGTTCAAGGTCAATCGCACCGGCGTGCTCAATCGTGAGGTAAGAAATGCAGCGCCGCGCGTCCAGCCGGTGCGGCGCCACGATGGCTTGCGTGGGGCACACGTCTATGCAGGCTGAGCAACTGCCGCAATGCGCGGCCACCATCTCGGTAGGCGGCAGGGCCAAGTCGATGTAAATCTCGCCTAAGAAAAACATGGAGCCGCCCTCGCGGTTGAGCACCAGCGTGTGCTTGCCGCGCCAGCCTTGGCCGCTGCGGGATGCCAACTCGGCTTCGAGCACCGGGGCCGAATCGGTGAAGGCGCGGTGGCCTAGGGTCTGGGCCTCTGCAGCAACGCGCTCGGCCAGTTGCGCCAGACGCGAGCGCAAGACCTTGTGGTAGTCCCGGCCCCGGGCGTAAACCGACACCACCGCTTCACCGGGGCGCTCCAAACGGGCCAGTTCTTTAGCCTGCCAGTCGTCAGCATCAAGGGCTGACAACTGGCGAGGCAAATAGTCCATGCGGGCGGTGATGACGCTGACCGTGCCCGGCACCAACTCCGCCGGCCGAGCCCGCTTGAGGCCGTGCGCGGCCATGTACTGCATGTCGCCATGAAAGCCGGCCGCCAGCCACGCGGATAATCCCGCCTCGGCTGAGGTCAAATCGACAGAGGCCACGCCGATTTGCGAAAATCCCAGCTCCTGAGCCCAACCCTGAATCAGAGAAACGAATTGATGGCCATTGAGGATCATGCGGCGATTGTAAAAAGCTTGGCCTGGGCCGACGAAGCGGCGACCCAGGCCTTCGCCGAAACCCTGGCCACGCAACTGCGGCAACCGGCTGTGGCGGGCAATGCGCTGATTGAGCTGCGCGGCGATTTGGGCGCCGGCAAGACCACCTTCGTGCGCCATCTGCTGCGCGCCTTGGGCGTGACGGGTCGCATCAAAAGCCCGACCTATGCCGTGGTCGAACCCTACAACGTGCCGCAACCCGCCGGTCAGTTGGACATCTGGCACTTCGACTTTTACCGCTTCAACGATCCCGACGAATGGGAAGAAGCTGGCTTTCGGGACATCTTTGCGTCCGCCGGCTTGAAGCTTGTGGAATGGCCCGACAAAGCGGGCGAGCATTTGCCACGGCCTGATTTGCTGATGGAGCTGAGCTTGCCCGAGGGCCACGCGCTGCCAGACGAAACCGATGGCGAAGTGGGCAGCACCGCGCGCCAAGTCCGGCTGGTCGCCAGCACGCCGCGTGGCCAAGCCTTGCTGGCTTTCCTCCCAACATGAATCCCGCTGTACCTTCACGCCAATTGTCCAGGCGCACGCTGCTGCAAGCCGGTAGCCTGGTCTTGCTGCTGGGTGCGGCCCAGATTGCGCGCGGCGCGGCGATCTTGGCGGTGCGGGTCTGGCCGGCGCAGGACTACACCCGCATGACCATCGAGTCGGACCAGCCCTTGCAGGCCCGGCAGTTTTTGCTGAGCGACCCGCCGCGCGTGGCCGTGGACATTGAAGGCCTGGACCTCATGCCAGCCCTGCGCGAGCTGGTGGCCAAGGTCAAACCCGACGACCCGAACATCAGCGGCATCCGCGTGGGTCAAAACACGCCGGGCGTGGTGCGCTTGGTGATTGACCTCAAGCAACCGGCCCAGCCCCAGGTGTTCACGCTCAAGCCCGTGGCGGCCTACCAGCACCGCCTGGTGATGGACCTCTACCCCAGCGCACCAGTGGACCCGCTGGCGGCGCTGATTGCCGAGCGGCTGGGCGATACCAACGTAGCCAAAAAATCAGAACCCGTCGCACCCAGCAGCCAGCCGGACCCGCTGGGCGACTTGATGGCCGAACAAGGCAAGCGCAAGCCCGCGCTGCGACCAGCCCCCGCCTTGCCGCCCTTGGCCGCCCTGCCCTCCAAACCAGCCCCGCTGCCCGACCTGCCTGCCGCCGCGCCCGGCAACGGCACAGACCGCCTCGTCATCGTCGCGCTGGACCCGGGCCACGGTGGTGAGGACCCGGGCGCCATCGGCCCCGGTGGCACGCGGGAAAAAGACGTGGTGCTGCAAATCGCCCTGCTGCTCAAGGACCGCATCAACCAGCAGCCCAATATGCGCGCCTACCTCACCCGCGACGCCGACTTTTTTATGCCGCTGCATGTGCGCGTTCAAAAGGCGCGGCGGGTGCAGGCGGACTTGTTCATCAGCATCCATGCCGATGCGTTTTTCACCCCCCACCCGCAAGGCGCCAGCGTGTTTGCACTCAGCGAGCGCGGCGCCTCCAGCAGCTCGGCGCGCTGGCTGGCCGACAAGGAGAACTCGGCCGACGGCGTGGGCGGCGTCAACATCAAGGCCAAAGACGCCCAAGTCATGCGTGCCCTGCTGGACATGAGCACCGCCGCGCAGATCAACGACAGCCTCAAACTCGGCGGCGCGCTGCTGGGCGAAATTGGCAGCGTCGGCAAGCTGCACAAGCCCCGCGTGGAGCAAGCCAGCTTTGCCGTGCTCAAAGCGCCCGACATTCCGAGCATCTTGGTGGAGACCGCCTTCATCAGCAACCCGGACGAAGAGGCCCGGCTGCGCAGCGACGCCTACCAAACCCAGCTGGCCGATGCGCTGATGCGCGGCATCCGCCGCTACTTCGCCAAAAACCCACCCCTGGCGCGCAACCGTGCGGTTTGAAACCGCGGCCAGCCGAACCCCATAGCGGGCAACAAGGCCGTCCTACACACCGGGCTTGATCTGTTGCACATGCTGGACTGTCTTGAGACCTCATCCCTTCAAGGAGACCGTCATGAAACAGAGCTATCCCTGGTTGAGAGCCGCCGCATTGACCGCGTCGACGGCGAGTCTGCTGCTACTCGGCGCCTGCTCGACCACCCCGACGAATGAGCAGATCGGCACCGCCACCGGCGCGGTGCTGGGCGGCGTGGCCGGCAAGGCCGTGGGCGGCGGCACGCTGGGCACTGTGGGCGGTGCCGCAGCGGGGGCCGTGATTGGCAATGAGATTGGGAAGCGGCGCTGAGCTCGTCGAAGCTCAGCCTGCTCGAAGAGCCCTCACCCCTGCCCTCTCCCAGGGGGAGAGGGAGCAAGAGGGGGGCGCATCAAATCGGGTAGATCAGCGAATTCAAGATCATTGCGCTGTCGTACACACAAAGCCGACTCTTGAACTTCAAGCCGGTATCCGTGCGCACCACTTCGTCGATGTAGCGGCCCACGCTGTAGACCTCGCTCACGCCGGCGGGTTTGCAGCGGAACACGGCGTAAGACGCTTGAGCGTGGACTACGCCTTCGCTGTCTGAGGTCACCCGGGCCGGGCTTACCACATGGCGGGTGTAGTACGGGCCGTGATAAATCGTCTGCGTGACGCCGTACACCCGGTCTTTCATCATGCCGCGGCTCTCCAGGGCTATCAGCGCCAGCGGCAGGCCCCGGTCAAAGTTCTCGCGGGCCTGGACTTTGTAATGGCCGTCTTCTAGGAAAAACTCGGGCCATTCGTCAAAGCGCTTGTCGTCCAAAGCGGCGGCGTAGTCGGCGTTGAGCTGGTCCAGCGCGTGCTGCAGTTGCAACGTGGCCAGGGGGTTGCTGGCGGCGCTCACAAGGCCATCACTTTCTTCCAGTAGGCGTACATGCTGCGGATCAGGGTTTCGGTGACCATGTGCTCAGTCATCTCCGTGCCGGTGCCCCCCAGTTCACACAAGGTCGAACCGTCGTCGCCCCACTGCTTGAAGCCGTCCTGGCTGAACTCGATCACCTCGCCGTCGTCGGCGCTCACAAAGCCCGCCGGGCCAAACAAGTTGGCCTGGCGCAGGCGGCGCTGCGTCATCTCGGGCGTGTCGTCGGCAAAGCCAAAGTGGGTCCACACAAAGTCAAACTCACCCGTGCCGCGCGGCACGATCTGCCGGGTGCTGACCGAGTTGACCTGCTGCTGAATGATGAGGCCGGGGAACAGGGTGATCATGGTCACGGTGGGCGTAATCGGCGTGCCCGGATGAGCCGGGTCGTCAATCGTCCACCAGGGCTCGGGCTTGACGTCCAGCACGCGGTCGTCGTGCAGTGTCATATTGGCTTTGAAGCTCGTCACGCCTTCGGTCACCGCCGCTTGCCCGCCTTCGTTGCGACGCGAGATCATCACCGCGTGACGGCCTTGCTCGTCCATCACCATGCGGCTTTTCTGGTCGGCACGCCACAGGCCAAAGGTGACGAACCAGGTGTGCAGCAAACCGGGGTGGTACGGGTCCTTGATGTTTTCCATCATCAGCTTCCAGTTGCCCGGAATGCGCTGGCGGTTGTAGCCCAAGAGCGTGAGCTGGCGACCTTTGAAGATGCGGTCCACCCAGGGCATGACCTGTGGGCCCAGGTAGTCGGTCAGCGGCTCAGCCTCCGCACTGAAAGTGGCAAATACGAGACCGTGCAGCACTTCCACGCGCAGCTTGGTCAGGCCGTGGTCTTTGACGTCAAAGCCCTCGGGCATGCCGCCGTTTACACACTCCCCGTCTTTCACGCCGTCCTTGAAAGGCAGACCGGCCAAGTCGCCGTTGAGCTTGTAGGTCCACTGGTGGTAAGGGCAGACAAAGCTGCGGGTGTTGCCCTGCGGCTGCTGGCAAAAGCGCACGCCGCGGTGGGCGCAGCGGTTTTCCACCACGCGGATGCCGTGGTCCGTGCCGCGGTCACGCGGGGCCACGCGGTCGCGCACCATCAGCACCTGGCGCTCGCCAATCTCGGTGCGCTTGTAGTCGCCCACGTTGGGGATTTCAATTTCCAGCCCCACGTAAGACCAATGCGGGCCGTAGAAAATTTTCTCCAGCTCGCGCTGGTAGAGCTGGGCGTCGGTGTAGGCCCAAAAAGGAACTCGGCTGGAACCGCTATGGCTCCAACGGGATAGCGGGGTGGAGGGGGTGGGAGCGTTCATGGTGAGGTTCAAGCTGGCCTCTGCCGCGCCCGCCAAGCGCCAAACAGCGCCATCAGGCCGGGCACAAAAATCAGCGCCCAAATGATTTTGCTCAGGTTGGCCTGTACCCACGGCAGGTTGCCGAACAGATAGCCCGCGCCGCACAGGCCAACCACCCAGATCACCGCGCCGATCACATTGAAGGCGCTGAACTTGGCCCGGTTCATCTCGGCCACGCCTGCCACGAAGGGGGCGAAGGTGCGAATGAACGGCATGAAGCGCGCCAGGATGATGGTGATGCCGCCGTAGCGTTCGTAAAACAAGTGCGCTTGGTCAAAAGCGCCCCGGTTGAAAAAACGGGAGTTGGGCCACTGAAAAACCTTGGGGCCGATGTGGCGGCCAATCATGTAATTGCATTGGTCACCCAAGATCGCGGCGACCAAGAGCAGTGACATGGCCAAGGGCAGGCTCATCAAGCCGCTACCGCACAGTGCGCCGACGATGAACAGTAAGGAGTCACCCGGCAAGAACGGCATGACCACCAGCCCGGTTTCCACAAAAATAATGGCAAACAGCAGGGCATAGACCCACAGGCCATAGTCGCGTGTGAACGCTTCGAGGTAGCGGTCCACATGCAAGATGAAGTCGATTAAAAAAGCGGCAAGTTCCATGCGACTGATTTTGGCATGCGCCCTGGCGGGCAAGCGCTGAGCCAAAAGAGCCGGCCCGCCTAAAATCCGCCGGTGAACTCATCCTCTGCCCCCCTCGCTCCCTTCGGCCCCCTCGCTCCCTTCGCCCCCCCGGCTCCTCTGGTCCCCCGTCGCCCCATCCGAGATTTGCCCGACGAGCTGATCAGCCAGATTGCGGCTGGCGAGGTGGTGGAGCGGCCGGCCTCGGTGGTGCGGGAGCTGGTGGACAACGCGCTGGACGCTGGCGCTGCGCAAATTACCGTGCGGCTCATGGCCGGCGGTGTGCGGCTGATCTTGGTGGAAGACGACGGCCTGGGCATTGCGCGTGAGGAATTGCCCGTGGCACTGCGCCGCCATGCCACCAGCAAGATCGCCTCGCTGCAAGACTTGGAAGCCGTGAACACCATGGGTTTCAGGGGCGAGGCGCTGGCCGCTATCAACTCCATTGCCGACATGAGCCTGCTGTCGCGCACGGCCGAAGACGGCGTGGGCCACGCCTGGCAGCTGGACGGCCGCACCGGTGAGCTCAAACCCGGCGCGCGTGGCCGCGGCACCTCCGTGGAAGTGCGCGAGCTGTTCTACGCCACACCGGCCCGCCGCAAATTCTTGAAGACCGATGCCACCGAACTGGCCCACTGCATTGACGCCGTACGCCGCCACGCCCTGGTACGGCCCGACGTCGGTTTTGTCATCTGGCACGAAGGCAAGCTAGTAGAGCAATGGCGCGCCTGCATGGGCGCCAACCGCATGGCCGCGCTGGACCAGCGCCTGGCCGATGTACTGGGCGCCGACTTCATCGCCCAATCGGTGGCGGTGAGTTACGAGAGCAACACCCGCCGCCCCGGCGACGAATTGAACGAGCAGCCCGCCATGCGCGTCTGGGGCCGCGCCGGCTTGCCGGACAACGCCCGCGCCCGACCCGACCAACAATTTGCCTATGTGAACGGCCGCTTTGTGCGCGACAAGGTGCTGACCCATGCCGCCCGCAGCGCCTATGAAGACGTGCTGCACGGCCAGCGCCAGCCGATTTATGCGCTCTACCTGGACATGGACCCGGCACGGGTTGACGTGAACGTGCACCCGACCAAGATCGAGGTGCGCTTTCGGGATAGCCGCGAGGTGCACCAAGCGATTCGCCATGCGGTGGAAAACGCCCTGGCCGCGCCCCGAGCGGCCAGCGCCGCGGCGGCTGCGATGCCTGGGGTGCAGGCAGCGCTGGCGGCTGAGTCTTTTTCAGCACCTGTCGCTCGGCCTAACACTTGGGCGCAGACCGGCATGAACCTGCCGCCGCGCCAAGACCACCGCGTGAGCGACTTTCAGGCCATGTGGCCCACACCGCAGCGCTCGACTGCAAATAACGCCGCGCCATCGGCCCAGCAGGGCGGGCCATTCGAGGCTTTCTCGCCGCCGGCACCATCCTCCCCGCCCCACCAGATCAGTGCATCCCCTTCCGCAGACCTGCCGTCAGGCGACTGGCCGCTGGGTCGCGCCCTGGCCCAGCTGCAAGGCGTCTACATCCTGGCTGAAAACGCACGCGGGCTGATCGTGGTCGACATGCATGCCGCGCACGAGCGCATTGTTTACGAGCGCCTGAAAACCCAGCTCGACGGCGCCGCCATCCACAGCCAGCCGCTCTTGCTGCCCGCCACCTTTGCAGCCACCGCCGAAGAAATTGCCACGG
Source organism: Polaromonas sp. (assembly GCA_040400935.1). Classification (GTDB taxonomy): domain Bacteria; phylum Pseudomonadota; class Gammaproteobacteria; order Burkholderiales; family Burkholderiaceae_C; genus Polaromonas. The sequence continues at coordinate 62,718 of JBBAPH010000008.1, read as the reverse complement.
CGCAGGAATCAGCCGACACCTTGCGCACGCTGGGCCTGGAGATCAGCCCCTTTTCACCACGCACCCTGGCCGTGCGGGCCGTGCCCACTTCGTTGGCGCAGTCAGACGCGGTCGAGCTGGCACGCAGTGTCCTGGCGGAATTGGCCCAGCATGAGGCGAGCACCGTGATCGCACGGGCGCAAAACGAGCTGCTGGGCACCATGGCCTGCCACGGCGCAGTGCGCGCCAATCGCAAACTGACCTTGGACGAAATGAATGGCCTGCTGCGGCAAATGGAAGAGACTGAACGCTCCGACCAATGCAACCATGGCCGCCCCACCTGGCGTCAGCTGAGTTTGAAAGAGTTAGACGCGCTGTTTTTGCGGGGGCGTTGAGAAAGCTTGAATCCAATCTCGTTCGCCCTGAGCCTGTCGAAGGGTTGCCTCGCTGTCACCGTTCGCCCTGAGCTCGTCGAAGGGTCTGCATGAAGCCAAGGCTTCGACGAGCTCAGCCCGAACGAAAAAACAAGAGATAGCCAAGCCTCGAACGCAAAAACCAGACAGACGGGCTGACCAGCCTCACAGCCAATAGACCGCCGCCAGACCGCTCAAGCAGCAAAGCACCGCCACCACCGTCAGCAAAGCGCGCAGGCCTAGCCAAGCCGCCACCCCCTGGCGCTGGTAAGCAAAGCGATCCACACCGTAGCAAATCACCAAGCTGACGGCCATGAGCAGCAAGCCCCAGGGCGTGTCCAGCAGCACCGCCAACCAGCCCAACAAGCTGGGCACGACGCCCCACACCAACTGAGCCTTCGGTGGATGGGCTTGGCGCATGGCCAGGCCCCAGTGGATGCCGCCTAAAAAACTCACGATCAAGGCCGCGTAAGTCAGCAGGGCCGAGGCGGCCAACATGCGCCAGCCCGGCTGCATCAGCCAGGGCAGTGCCGCACCCGCGATAAAAGGCAGCAAGCCCGCCAAGCCCAGTGCCTGCGCGGCCACGGAAGGGCGCGACAGGGGCATGCCTGCAGGGGAAGAGGTGGAAGGGAAAGAGGAGGAAGGCAGCTCGTCGGTCATAGGGCAGAAGTGTAGAAGAGCTGGGCTGAGCTGGACCGGCGCAGTGTCAACTGTCGTCCAGCTCAAGCGCCCATGAAAAAACGCCCCGAAGGGCGTTACGAGCAGCCATGAGCGGGTGTTACCCCAGCAAGCCCTTGAGCGCACTGAGGCCGGAGGCCAAGCCACCTTCGGCGGGCACTTCGCCGTCCGGCGTGAGTTGGTCAATCAGGCCGGGCAGGTGTTCGGACAACAAGCCGGCCACTTGGTCGGGGCTTTGGCCCAGGCTGGACGCCAGGGACTGCACCGGGCCGCCCAAAGCCGACATGATTTGGTCGGCCGAGACCGGCAGGTTCGCCCCCTTGCCGACCCAAGACGACACCACATCGCCCAAGCCATTGCTGGTGAACACGCTGACCAAGCCCTGCAGTCCACCCGACTGCTGGCTGAGCAGATTGCTGGCCATTTGCATCAAGTCCGCACCGCCGCTGGTTTGACCACCCGTCGCCGCCGACACCGCGCCCATCACTGAATCTAAAAGTCCCATGGAGTCCTCCTTGTTGAAAAAGAAGATTGGGGCATAAACCAGGGCCAAGGAACTTAAGCCCTGTAAAGACAGACGCCTCGGTTAAAAGACAAAAGGCACGAGCTGAAAGCACTGCCGCCTGGCCCCTACTGCCTCAGGAAAAACCCTCAAGTCTGCTAACCTCAGCCGGATGTCTTCGCCCGCTTCTTCAGCTTCTTCGCCTCAGCCCGCTTCAGCCTCGGTATCTGCCCCCCAAGCGCCTGCTATTTCGACTGCACCCGCGGCCACTCGCATGTCGCCCGCCCTCGTGATTGTTTTGCTGGCGCTGTTGATGGGCCTGCAAGCCATCACCACCGACCTGTACCTGCCCGCCCTGCCCGCCTTGGGTGAAGACTTGGGCGCGCCCATGGCGCAAGTGCAGTTCACGTTGAGCGGGTTGCTGCTGGCTTTTGGTTGCTCGCAACTGGTCTGGGGCCCCTTGTCCGACCGCTTTGGCCGGCGGCCGATTTTGTTGATCAGCTTGTCGGCCTACGTGCTGGCAGCGCTGGCCTGCACGCTGGCGCCCAGCATTGGCTGGCTGATCGTCTGGCGCGTGCTGCAAGGCGCGGCCATGGGCGCGGCAGTGATGTGCGCCCGCGCCATCATCCGCGACCTGTACCCGCCGGCTGAAGGCGCCCGCGTGATGTCCACCGCCCTGAGCGGCCTGGCCCTGATTGCTTGCATGAGCGCCCCGCTGGGCGGCCTGCTGACCCAATGGCTGGGCTGGCGCGCCGCGCTGGCGGCACTGGTCGTTTTCAGCGCGGGCACGCTGGCCCTGGTGGCGCTGCGTTTCAAGGAGACCTTGCCGCCTCGCCAGTCCAGCCCCTCGCCGCGCCAATTGCTGCAGCAAGCGCTGACGATTTTGAAAACACCATCGTTTCAGGTTTATTCCCTGGTAGCAGCGGGCACCTACGGCGGCTTGTTCACCTACTTGGCCACCTCGTCGTTTGTGTTCATCAAGCTGCTCGGCTTGTCCAAGACGCATTACGGCCTGGTCATGTCCACCGTCAGCCTGTCTTATTTGGCGGGCACGTTTTTGTGCCGCTGGATGCTGCGCCGCTTTGGGCTGCAAGTGGCCTTGCGCGTGGGCGCGCTGTTCAGCCTGAGCGGTGGGCTGAGCCTGGCCTTTTTTGCCTGGTGGCAAACCCCCAGCGTGCTGGCCGTCATGCTGCCCGCTTACCTGTACATGGTGGGGCACAGCGTGTTGCAGCCTTGTAGCCAGGTCGGCACGGTCATGCCGTTTCCGCAAGCTGCGGGCACGGCCTCGGCGCTCAACGGCTTTTGCATGATGGTCGCCGCCTTTGCCACCGGGGCCTGGCTGAGCGCGCATGTGGACGGCAGCACCGGGCCCATGGTGCAAGGCGTGCTGTTCTGGAGTTCGGTGCTGGCGGTCACGGTCTGGACCTTGGCCAGCCGCTTCCCCCCGAAAGAGGCCCATGCGGCGACCCCCGCTTGATGACCGCATGACCCCGCTGCCCCTCGTCCTCACCGGCCCCACCGCCTCGGGCAAAACCGCCGCCGCGCTGGCCATTGCCCAACGCTGGCCGGTGGAGATCATCAGCGTGGACTCGGCCTTGGTCTACCAAGGCATGGACATTGGCACAGCCAAGCCCAGTGCGGACGAACTGGCCGCCGTGCCGCACCACCTGATCAACATCCGCGACCCGCTGCAGGCCTACAGCGCGGCCGAGTTCGTGGCCGACGCACAGCGGCTGATGGCCGAGATCACCGCACGCGGCAAGCGGCCCTTGCTGGTCGGCGGGACCATGCTTTACATCAAGGCGCTGGCCGAAGGTCTGGACGACATGCCGCGCGCGGACGCCGCTGTGCGCGCCCAACTGGCCGAAGAAGCCGCCAAACGCGGCTGGCCCGCCCTGCATGCCGAACTGGCCAAGGTGGACCCGGCAACGCATGCGCGTTTGAAACCCAACGACGGGCAGCGCGTTTCCCGCGCGCTCGAAGTGTTCCGCGTGAGCGGCCAGCCCCTGTCTTCATTTCAGACCCGCTGGAACGCCGACACCGACGCGCCCGCCAACGTGCAACTGCTGTCGCTAGAGCCTGCTGACCGGGCCTGGTTGCACCAGCGCATCGCCCAACGTTTTGACGCCATGCTCGCGGGCGGCTTTTTGGCCGAGGTGCAAGCGCTTCGCGCACGCGGCGACTTGCAGCCCGACTTGCCGTCCATGCGCTGCGTGGGCTACCGCCAAGCTTGGCAAATGCTCGACGAACATCCTGCGCCCTCCCCCGCCGCACTGGCAGGCATGCGCGAACAAGGCGTGGCCGCTACCCGTCAGCTGGCCAAGCGCCAGATCACCTGGCTGCGCAGCATGCCCGCGCGACACGTGGTGGCCTGTGACGCCCCTGACGCCCTGGCCCGGGTGCTGCAATACGCACAAGAAAGCTGGCCAGAAGGTGCCACAAGATGAACCTGGTGATTGACCAACTCGCCAAGCGCTATGGCGACGCCGTGGTATTTCAAAACGTCTCGCTCACGGTGGCGCCGGGCGAGTTCGTGGCCATCGTGGGCGAGTCGGGCGTGGGTAAATCCACCTTGCTCAACTGCATGGCCGGGCTGGACAGCTGGGACGCGGGCTCGGTGCAGTTGCAAGGCCAATTGCTGGCCGACTTGAGCGACGACGCCCGCGCCCTGCTGCGCCGCCGCCATGTGGGTTTTGTGTTCCAGGCCTTTCATGTGCTGCCGCACCTGGACGTGGCGCAAAACGTTGGCCTGCCTTTGATGCTGCTGGGCACGCCCGCCGCCGAGCAACGCACGCGTGTGGCCGAGATGCTGGACGCCGTCGGCCTGCAAGGGCTGGGCCAGCGCCTGCCGCAACAGCTCTCAGGCGGGCAACTGCAGCGGGTGGCGATTGCCCGGGCGCTGGTGCACCGCCCCGCCCTGCTGCTGGCCGACGAGCCCACTGGCAACCTGGACCCGACCACCGCTGCCCGCGTGATGGACGCGTTGCTGGCGCAAACCCGGGCGCAAGGCTCGTCGCTGGTGCTGGTCACGCACTCGCCCGCCGCAGCCGCCCGCGCAGACCGTGTGCTTCAACTCAGCGCCGACGGCATTGGTCCCTTGGTCTGAGCCGATGCCCATGGTCTTGTCGCGCCTGCTCCTGAGCTTTTCCTGGCAAGAGCTGCGGCATCACCCCTGGCGCAACGCGGCGGCGGTGGTGGCCGTCATGCTGGGCGTGGCGCTGGCCTTGTCAGTACAGCTGATCAACGCCTCGGCCCTGAGTGAATTTTCACAAGCGGTGCGCGCCATCAACGGCCAGCCCGACCTGGAGCTGCGCGCGCCGCAAGGCATGTTTGACGAGCGCATTTACGCCCGCGTGGCCAACGCCCCGCAAGTCGTCGTGGCCAGCCCCATGCTGGAACTCAGCACCTATGCGTTGACGCCGCAAGGCGAGCGCGTAGCCCTGCAAGTACTCGGGCTGGACGCGCTGCGCGTGGCGGGCGTGGCCTCCGCCTTGCTGCCCGTGCCGGCCAAGGGTGCCGACCGCATGGCGCTATTTGCGCCAGCAAGTCTTTTCCTGAACGCCACGGCGCAGCAAAAACTCGGCACCGGCGCGCTGGCATTGCAAGTCGGCGCTAGGCAGTTGCCAGTCACGGTCAACGGCACAGTGGCCGCCGGTGGCGGTCCCTTGGCGGTGATGGACCTGGGTGCGGCGCAAGACTTGTTCGAGCGCGGCGGCCAGCTCACGCGCATCGACATCAAGTTGCAAGCCGGGGCGGATCGCGCCGCTTTCATACAGTCCCTGCAAAGCTCGCCCGACTGGCCCACGCAACTGAGTTTTTCCGAGCCGGGCGACGCCGCTTCGCGCGTGAGCCAGCTGTCCCGCGCTTACCGCGTCAACCTCACGGTGCTGGCGCTGGTGGCGCTGTTCACGGGTGCGTTTTTGGTGTTCTCCGTCTTGTCGCTCAGCGTGGCGAAGCGCACCCAGCAACTGGCCTTGCTCGGCGTGCTGGGCCTGACCGGGCGCGAGCGTTTGCGCTTGGTGTTGGCCGAGTCTTTGGTGCTGGGGTTGCTGGGCAGCGTAGCGGGCATTGCGCTGGGGTCGGGCTTGGCCGCACTGGCGCTGCGCTTGCTGGGTGGCGACTTGGGCGGTGGTTACTTCGCAGGTGTGCAGCCCAGCCTGCACTGGAGCACAACCGCTGCGCTGGCCTATGGCGCGCTCGGCACCGCAGCAGCGGTGGCCGGTGGCTGGTGGCCCGCCCGGGCCGCCCAGCAATTGCCGCCCGCGCAAAGCCTCAAAGGTTTGGGCGCTGCCTTGGGCGCATCGCGCAGGCCCTGGCTCAGCTTGGCCTTGTTGGCGGCCAGCGGCGCGCTGGCGCTGCTGCCGCCCATTGCCGGCTTGCCGCTGGCCGCTTATGCGGCGGTGGCTTTGCTGCTGGTTGGCGGCATCACCGCCTTGCCGGGTTTGATTGCACTCTTGCAGCCGCCGCTCAAACGCTTGTTAGGCCACCGGCTGCTGCCGCTCTTGGCGCTGGAGCGGGCTGGCCGCGTGCGCGAAAGTGCGAGCGTGGCCGTCAGCGGCGTGGTGGCCTCGCTCAGCCTGGCGGTAGCGCTCACGGTGATGGTGGCCAGCTTTCGCCAATCCGTGACCGACTGGCTGAACGTGATCTTGCCGGCCGATTTGTATGTGCGCAGCGCCAGCTCGGTGGCCGCCGGTGAGACGGTGTACTTCAGCCCTGAGTGGGTAGAAGCTGTGCGCCGCACCCCCGGGGTGGCGAGGGTCGACCCGCTGCGCGTGACGCAGTGGCAACTCGCGCCGGGCCAGCCCGCCGTGGCGCTGATCGCAAGGCCCATAGACCAACCGAATGAAGCCCTGCCACTGGTGGGCGAAGCCCTGCCCGTGCCGCCCGGCCGCGTGGGCTTGTACGTCAGCGAAGCCATGGTGAGCCTGTACGGCGCACGGCCCGGTGGCGACTTTGAGTTGCTCAATAAGGCGCTGGGCTTGCCGCTTGTTAAACCGCGCTTTTTCATTGCCGGCGTGTGGCGCGACTACGCCCGCCAATTCGGCGCGCTGGCCTTGGACCAGGCTGACTTTGTACGACTGACGGGGGACGATCGCATCAATGATCTGGCGGTGTGGCTGAGCGCGCCCGAGCGCGAAGCCGAGGTGCAGCAGGCTCTCCGCCAACAAGCCCAGGCCCTGCGGCAGGACACGCCGATCGAGCTGGCCTCGGCCGCGCAAATCCGCGCCACGTCGCTGCGGATTTTTGACCGCAGCTTTGCCGTCACGTATTGGCTGCAAGCCGTGGCGATTGCGATTGGCCTCTTTGGCGTAGCCGCCAACTTCAGCGCGCAAGTGCTAGCGCGGCGCAAGGAGTTTGGCTTGCTGGCGCACCTGGGTTTGCGAAAGCGCGACATCCTGGCCGTGGTGGCGGGTGAAGGCGCCGCCTGGACGCTGATGGGCTCGCTCGCTGGCGTCGCGCTGGGCCTGGGCGTGGCCGTGGTGCTGGTGCATGTGGTCAACCCGCAAAGCTTTCACTGGACCATGGACCTGCAAATCCCGGGGCTTCGCCTGCTAGCTCTAGCCGCCGCCGTGGTGCTGGCCGGCACCTTGACCGCCTGGCTGGCCGGACGGGCTGCGGCCAGTCGGGATGCGGTGCTGGCAGTGAAGGAAGACTGGTAGCCATGACCTTGCCATCTATCTCCAAAGCCGCCTTGAACTCTCGCCGGCAACTGCTGGCCCAGCTCACAGCGTTGGCCAGCGGCGCTGTCTTGCCGACCGCAAGTCGGGCAGCCGCACCTCAAGCCCTGCGCTTTACCCGCGACCTCGGCGCCCACCCCGACCACAAGCTGGAGTGGTGGTACATCACCGGCCATGCCGCCACTTCAGCTGGACGCGAATTTGGTTTTCAGCTGACGTTTTTCCGAAGCCGGGTAGATGCGGCACAAGCGCTGAAGTCGGCCTTCGCCGCCAAGCAACTGATCTTTGCGCATGCGGCCGTGACCGACCTGCAAGGCGGCAAGCTCTGGCACGACCAACGCATTGCGCGCCAGGGGTTTGACATTGCCAGCGCGAGCGCGGCAGACACCGACCTCAAGCTCGGCGACTGGACGCTCCAGCGCAGCCCAGGCGACGGCCACCGCTACCAAGCGCGCCTGCCGGCTGGTGATTTCTCGTTAGCCTTGGACTTCACGGCTACCCAGCCGCTCTTGCTTCAAGGCCAGCAAGGCTGGTCGCGCAAGGGGCCCGAAGAACGCCAGGCCAGCTACTACTACAGCGAGCCGCAGCTGCAAACTGCCGGGCAGATCACGCTGCGCGGCCAGCGCTTTGACGTCAGCGGCAAGGCCTGGCTGGACCATGAGTGGAGCAATGAATTGCTGCACCCTGAGGCGCGAGGCTGGGACTGGATCGGCATGAACCTGGATGACGGCAGTGCGCTCACGGCGTTTCAGTTGCGCCGGGCCGATGGCCGCGCGTTGTGGGGCGGTGGATCATTTCGCGCGGCCAAGGGAGCTGCATCCATCTTCAAAACGAACGATGTGGCGTTTCAGGCCGTGCGGTGGTGGACCAGTCCGCTAACGCAAGCGCGTTACCCGGTTGAGTGGCAGGTGAAAACCACGGCCGGCATTTTCAAGGTGCGGGCGCTGCTGGACAACCAAGAGTTGGACAGCCGCAGCTCAACAGGTTCGGTTTACTGGGAGGGCTTGTCGGAATTGCTCGACGTTCAAGGCCGGCGCATCGGGCGCGGCTATCTGGAAATGACGGGGTACGCCGCGCCGCTGCGGCTTTAGGGGTTCCGCTTATCACTCCCCGCTGAGGATTCCTCTTATTCCCTCCCCCGCTGGGGGAGGGTTAGGGTGGGGGCTCCCCGGCCCATGCGCTCGGCATCCAGGCGGGCTGCGGCCGGCGGCTTCATGCTGGGAATACCCAGAAATCTGCCGCCGACCGCAGCCCACCCGGACACCTTGATGACGTTGCCACACGCACCTCAGGCCCCGGCCCCTCCCACCTCAACGCGCCAAGTACCCACCATCCACCGGGTAGTAAGCACCGGTCACAAAAGACGCCCGGTCCGACGCCAGCCAAGCCACCAGCTCAGCCACTTCCTGCGGCTCACCCAAGCGCCCCATGGGGTGCGCGGCCACCAGTTGCGCATGAACCTGCGGGTCAGCGTCGAGCGGCGTGATCATGGGCGTGTGAATGAAAGCTGGCCCCACGCTGTTCACGCGAATACCTTGCACGCCATAGTCCAGCGCGGCCACTTGCGTGAGACCCACCACGCCGTGCTTGGCTGCTGTGTAGGCCGGCGTTCCCGCAAAGCCAACCGCGCCCAGAATGGACGCGATGTTGATGATGGAACCACCGCCCGTCTTGAGCATGGCCGGGATCTGGTGCTTCATGGCGTAGAACACGCCTGACAAGTTAATGTTGATGACCTGCGCCCAGGCGTCCATCGCGTAGTCGGCGGTGGGCGCGATCGCGCCGGCCACACCAGCGTTGTTGCACGCAATATCGAGTCGGCCGTACTGGCCCAAGGCGCGGGCGACCACGGCCCGGCAGTGTTCGGCATTGCCCACATCGGCGGGTTCGAAAATCGCCTCGCCGCCCTGCGCCTTGACCAACTCGACCGTCTCGCGGCCTCCATCCAAGTTGACGTCGGACACCAGCACTCGGGCGCCCTCACGCGCCAACGTCAGCGCTATCGCCCGACCAATGCCCGACGAGGCGCCACTGACCACGGCCACTTTGCTCTTCAGCATCTCTTCTCCCTCAAACCTTCAGCCTAAGTTCACCGACGCCAAACCCGCGTCATCCGAAATGGCCAGGCCTTGGCAGACAAGGCCGCTGCAACGCTGGCTCATCTTGGGTTCCAATACAGCCCATGGATGAATCCCTGAACGACAAACGCCTGACCGAGCTGGAGATCAAAGCCAGCTTCGCCGAAGACCTGCTGGACGAGCTCAACCGCGTGGTGGTGCGCCAGCAGGAACAAATTGAGCTGTTGACGCGCGAAGTGCTGCTGCTGCGCCAGCAAGCACCAGAAGCTGGCAGCCAGCCCAGCAGCACCACCAGCCGAGCCAGGGACGAGTTGCCGCCGCACTACTGAACGGTGCCTGGTCACGGGGACCTCCTCATGAGCGACGTTTAAACTCGTCCGATGGCCACTTCCTCGAATCTGAACGCCCCCAAAGGCTCACCCCGCTCCCTGTCTGGCCTGCTGCCTTTTTTGCGGCCCTACCGCAAGCGCATCGCTCTGGCGCTGCTGTTCTTGCTCTTGGCGGCTGTCTCCACCCTGCTCTTTCCGCTGGCCTTGCGCAGCTTGATTGATGGCGGCTTGGTCAAGGCCGGTGGCTCAGCGCTGGACCGGGGCGAGCAGCTCATGGCCTTGCGCACCCACTTTTTTGAACTGTTCGCAGTGGCCGTGGCACTCGGCCTGTTTTCGGCCGGGCGCTTTTACCTGGTGAGCTGGCTGGGCGAGCGCATCACCGCTGATTTGCGCAATGCGGTGTACGGCCATGTGCTCAAGCAAAGCCCGGAGTTTTTTGAAACCACACAAACCGGCGAAGTGCTGTCGCGCCTGACGACCGACACCACGCTGGTGCAAACCGTGGTCGGCTCGTCGCTCAGCATGGGCTTGCGCAACGCCGTCATGGGCACAGGCGCACTGGCCGTGCTGATCTGGACCAATCCTTACGTGATGGTGCAGGTGTTTGGCGTGTTGGTGCTGATCGTGCTGCCCAGCGTGTGGTTTGGCCGGCGCGTGCGCAAACTCTCGCGCGCCAGCCAGGACCGTGTGGCCGACTCCAGCGCGATTGCGGCCGAGGTGCTCAACGCCATTCCCGTGGTGCAAAGCTACACCGCCGAAGACCGTGAGGCCGCACGCTTCAACCACTCCACCGGCAATGCGTTTGATGTGGCCGTGCGCCGCACCCGCGCCCGCTCGGTGCTGGTGGCTTTCATCATCATCGCCACCTCGGGCGCACTGCTCTGGGGGCTGTATCAAGGCACGCAGGCGGTGATGAACGGCAGCATCACGGCCGGCCACCTGGGCCAGACCGTGCTGTACGTGATCATTCTGGCCGGCGCGTTTGCCGTGCTGGGCGAGGTGTACGGCGACTTGCTGCGCGCCGCTGGGGCCACCGAACGCCTGATGGAGCTGCTGGCCAGCCGTTCGCCGATTGCCTCACCGGCTCAGCCCATTGAAGCGCCACTGCCCCGCGCTGGCAGCAGCGTGCGCTTTGAGGCCGTCACCTTCCATTACCCGTCGCGCCCGGCCACGGCCGCGCTGAGCGACTTCAGCTTGAACGTAAAGCCCGGCGAGACCGTCGCCTTGGTCGGCCCCAGCGGCGCAGGCAAGAGCACGGTTTTTCAGCTGCTGCTGCGCTATTACGACCCGAGCAGGGGCCGCATTGAGCTGGACGGCGTCAGCACGCGCGACATGACGCTGCACGCGCTGCGCCAGCGCATCGGCATCGTGCCGCAAGACGCGGTGATTTTTTCGAACAGCGCTTTGGAAAACATCCGCTACGGTCTGCCCGAAGCCAGCGACGAGCAAGTCAAGGCTGCTGCCAAGGCGGCGTTTGCCGACGACTTCATCATGGCCCTGCCCGAGGGTTACGACACCTTCCTGGGCGAGCGCGGCGTGCGCCTGTCTGGCGGCCAGCGCCAGCGCATCTCGATTGCCCGCGCCATGCTCAAGAACCCGCCACTGCTGCTGCTCGACGAAGCCACCAGCGCGCTGGACGCCGAGAGCGAACGCATGGTGCAAGCCGCGCTGGAGTCCGCCATGCGCGGCCGCACGACGCTGGTCATTGCCCACCGCCTGGCCACTGTGCAGCGCGCCGACCGCATCCTGGTGCTGGACCAGGGCCGCTTGGTCGAGCAAGGCACGCATGCCGAGCTGGTGCAGGCCAGCGGCGTTTACGCGCGCTTGGCGGCGCTGCAGTTCACGGCTTGAGAGGCCCTGCAACTCAACCGAAAATCTGGGGTTATGCACCAAACGCATAAATCCCAGACAAGCTGGCCTTAGACAAAGAAACAGGCGGCTTCTACGCTTGCGGACATCAACAACCCCTCGTGAGATGTCCCATGCGCCAACCCGAAATGCCCCCTGCCGCCCTGACCGCTGACCATGCGGTGGCTTCTTATTTGCACGCGGGTGACCTGGGCCCCTGGGGCAATTATTTGCAGCAGGTGGACCGCGTCACGCCCCACCTGGGGCACCTGGCCCGCTGGGTGGAAACGCTCAAGCGGCCCAAGCGCATCTTGATCGTTGACGTGCCGATTGAGATGGACGACGGCAGCATTCGCCACTTTGAAGGCTACCGCGTGCAGCACAACGTCTCGCGCGGGCCTGGCAAAGGCGGCGTGCGTTTTCACCAAGATGTCACGCTCAACGAAGTGATGGCCTTGTCGGCTTGGATGTCGGTCAAGAACGCGGCGGTGAACGTGCCTTACGGCGGCGCCAAGGGTGGCATTCGCGTGGACCCCAAGACCTTGTCGCGCGGCGAGTTGGAGCGCATGACGCGCCGCTACACCAGTGAGATTGGCATCATCATCGGCCCCAACCAGGACATTCCTGCGCCCGACGTGAACACCAACGAGCAGATCATGGCCTGGATGATGGACACCTACTCCATGAACACCGGCACCACCACCACCGGCGTGGTCACCGGCAAGCCGATTGACCTGGGCGGCTCGCTGGGCCGGCGCGAAGCCACCGGGCGCGGCGTGTTCACGGTGGGCGTGGAAGCGGCGAGCCACCTCGGTCTGGAGCTGGCGGGCGCGCGTGTGGCCGTGCAGGGCTTTGGCAATGTGGGCGGCGTGGCCGGCAAGCTGTTTGCGCAGGCCGGCGCGCAGGTGGTAGCGGTGCAGGACCACGGCGGCGCGATCTACAAGGCCAGCGGCCTGGATGTGCCCTCGCTGCTGCGCCACGTGGCCGAGCACGGTAGCGTGGCCGGTTACGAACAGGCCGAGGTGCTGGACCCGGCGCTGTTCTGGGATGTGGACTGCGACATCCTGATTCCCGCCGCGCTGGAGCAGCAGATCACGGCCGCCAATGCGCACCGTATCAAGGCCAAGCTGATTTTGGAAGGCGCCAACGGCCCGACCACACCGGCGGCCGACGACATCTTGCAAGAGCGCGGTGTGCTGGTCGTGCCCGACGTGTTGGCCAACGCCGGTGGCGTGACGGTGAGCTACTTTGAATGGGTGCAGGATTTTTCGAGCTTCTTCTGGGACGAAGACGAGATCAACAAGCGCTTGGTGCGCATCATGCGCGAAGCCTTTGCGGGCGTGTGGGCGGTTTCGCAAGACCAGAAAGTCCGCCTGCGTACTGCCACTTTCATCGTGGCTTGCCGCCGGATTTTGCACACGCGGGAGTTGCGCGGGCTCTACCCCTGAGGGCAAAGGCCAAGCCCGGCTTATTGCAACGGCTCTTTCGAGGCATCGGGCAGAGCCAGCGGCAGCACGGTGATGCCCTCTTCCAACAAGGCCACGGCTTCCTTGGCGGAAGTCTGGCCGCGAATGCCTTGCGGTTCGCGCTCGCCGTAGTGCATCTGCCGCGCCACTTCCGCGAACTTCTCGCCCACGTCTTCGGTGTTGGCGGCCAGGCGGCGCATCATCTGCATCCAGCCTGCTTGCAGGGCCTGTGCGGCGTCGGGGGTCGGACCGGTCACGACGAGGGCGGAGCCCGATTCACCGGCCGTGCCGGTTGACGCTTGCTGCGCTGTTGGCAAGGCGGGCGCCGCGGCGCCCAGGTTCAGACGCGGGGCACTGAGTTTTTTCTCCACGTGCGCATCGCCGCACAAAGGGCAGCTCACCAAACCGCGCGAAAGCTGGCTTTGAAAATCGTCTTCAGACGCAAACCAGCCTTCGAACACATGATGTTCGGCGCATTGGAGGTCCAGGACTTTCATAGTCGGAATTATCGGCGCTTTGCTCAGCCCTGCTCAGCGTGCGGGCACGGTCTGCCAATCCAGCGTCCAGGCGCCACTTCGTAGATTCTGCAGCCAGAGCGCACCGGTCAGGGTCTTGGCGTCGGTCACGCGGCCATCGCGACACCACGTCAGCAAGTCGTCCAAAGATGCGCTGAACACATCCAGAAATTCACCCTCGTCGAGTTGTCGCTCACCGGCTTCCAAGTCGCGGGCGAACCATATGTCGATGAATTCGGTGGAATACGAAATCACGGGATGCAGCACCCCGGCGCGAGCCCATTGGCGGGCGGTGTAGCCGGTTTCTTCGAGCAGCTCGCGTTGGGCGCAGGCCAGTGAGCTTTCACCAGCGTCAAGCTTGCCAGCAGGAAACTCCACCATCACTTGCTGAACCGGGTAGCGGTATTGGCGCTCCAGCACCAACTGCCCATCGGGCAACTCGGCCACGATCATCACGGCGCCGGGGTGCACCACAAACTCGCGAGTGGCCTCCTGGCCGCTCGGCAGGCGCACGGTGTCGCGTAAAACGTGGAGGAAGTTGCCGCGCAGCAGTTCTTGCCGGGACAACTTGGATTCGGTCAGATGCCCGTCGACAGGCGGGACGCGCCCATCAGCGCTCATGGCTCAGCGGCCCAGCAAGTAGCGGTACACAAAGCCCGGGAAAGACAGCGTGACAAAGAGCGTGCCGGTGATGGCATAAAACTCCCAGCCCTGCGGCGCGATCTGGCCCATGCGTTGCTCCAGGTAAAGCCCGATGCCGCCGACCACAAAGTACCAGAGCACCAGTTCCAGGAGGCGCAGCGGCAAGGTTTTGCCTTGCTGCAAGCGGAGCACGCCCATCAGCCGGTAGCTTAGGAACGGCAGGTTGGCGGCCAGCAAGGCCAGCAACACCACGGTCCACACCGAAGCCGAAGCGGCCATGCCTCAGGTACCCAGGGTTTTGATCAGGGAGGCAATGGCGTCTGCACACAGCGCCATCAGACCACCGGGCAACAAGCCCAGCACCAGCACCAGCGCACCATTGAGCGTGAGCACCACGCGGGTGTGCGTGTCGGCCTGGATGTCGGTCGGCAGGCCCACGGCAGGCGCGTCAAAGTACATGACCTTGACCACGCGCAGGTAGTAAAACGCGCCAATCAAAGAAGCCAGCACGGCAAAGATAGAGAGCCACAAGTAGGCGTCTTGCTGGCTGGCCAGCAAAGCCTGCAAAACGGCGAGCTTGGCATAAAAGCCAACCACCGGCGGCACACCGGCCAGTGAGAACATGCACACGGCCATGACACCGGCGTACAGGGGGCTGCGCTGGTTCAAGCCAGCGAGGTCCGAGATTTCTTCGGACTCGTGGCCTTGACGGGCCAGCAGCAAGATCACACCGAACACGGCCAAGGTGGTCAGCACATAGGTCAGAGCGTAGAACATGGCCGCGCCATAGGCGTCTTCGGCATTCACGCGGTCGCCTCCCACCACACCGGCCAGCAAGGCCAGCAGCAAGAAGCCCATCTGTGCAATGGTCGAAAAAGCCAGCATGCGCTTGAGGTTGGTCTGCGCAATCGCGGCCAGGTTGCCGACCACCAGCGAGCCGATCGCCAACACGGCCAGCATCTGCTGCCAGTCAATGGCCAGTGGCAACATGCCCTGGACCAAGAGGCGCATGCAAATTGCAAAGGCGGCCAACTGCGGCGCGCCACCAATCAGCAAGGTCACGGCCGTGGGGGCGCCGTGGTAAACGTCGGGCAGCCACATGTGAAACGGCACCGCGCCCAGCTTGAAAGCCAGGCCAGCGACCACAAACACCAAGCCGAACACCAGCACCTGGTGCTTGACTTCGCGGCTGACGATGGACTGGTAGACCTCGTTGAGGTCCAGCGAGCCGGTCGCGCCGTAAATCATGGACAAGCCGTAGAGCAAGAAGCCAGAAGCCAAGGCGCCCAGCACAAAGTACTTCATGGCCGCTTCCGTGGCCGTGCCGCTGTCACGGCGCAAGGCCACCAGGGCGTAGCTGGACAGCGTCATCAACTCCAGGCCCATGTAGAGCACCAGGAAGTTGTGGCCCGAGATCATGACGAACATGCCCAGCAAAGCAAACAGGCTGAGCGTGAAGAATTCACCACCGCGCAGCATGTCGCGGTCCGCCGCATAAGGCCGGCCATAGACCAGGGTGACCATCAGGGCCACGGCGGCAAAGCACTTGAGCCAGCCGCCCATGGGATCGATCACTACCATCTTGCCAAAGCCGAAGAACACCACGCCATGGCTGGCGTAGAACGCTTCCAGCACCGCCACCACGCCCAGCGTGAGCAGGGTCAGCACGTAGGTCAGGTTGCGGCGCGGCGTTTTGACGCCCAGGTCGACCAGCGCAATCACGCAGGCCATGACCAGCAAAATGAGTTCGGGGTAAACCGCGATCCAGCTTAGTTTGTCAATCATCGGAATTCTTTGAAGTTGTCTTTAAACGCGCTCTGGGCTCAAGGCAGTTTGGACACAGCCACGTGCTTGAGCAGATTGACCACCGAGGCGTCCATCACGTCGGTAAACGGCTTGGGGAATACGCCCATGTAGAGCACGGCGGCGGCCAGCAGTGACAGCATGAAGAACTCGCGGCCGTTGATGTCGCTCAGGCCTTTGACGTCGTCATTGGTCACAGGGCCGAGGTACACCCGCTTGAACATCCACAGCGTGTAAGCCGCGCCAAAGATCAGCGCGGTGGCGGCTGCCAGACCCAGCCAGAAGTTGGCCTTGATCGCGCCCAAAATCACCATCCACTCGCCCACAAAACCGGCTGTACCCGGCAAACCGCAATTGGCCATGGCAAACAGCAAGGCAAAGGCAGCAAACTTGGGCATGGTATTGACCACGCCGCCGTAGCTGGCAATTTCGCGCGAATGCACGCGGTCATACAGCACGCCGATGCACAAGAACATGGCGCCCGAGACAAAGCCATGCGCAATCATCTGCACGATGCCGCCAGACACGCCGAGGTCATTGAAGATGAAGAAACCCAGGGTCACAAAACCCATGTGCGCCACAGACGAATAAGCCACCAGCTTTTTCATGTCCTGCTGGACCATGGCGACCAGGCCGACGTAGATCACAGCAATCAGCGACAACGCAATCATCAGCCAGGCCCACTCGCGCGCGGCGTCGGGGGCGATCGGCAATGAAAAGCGCAGAAAGCCGTAAGCACCCAGCTTTAGCATGATGGCGGCCAGCACGGCCGAGCCGCCGGTGGGGGCCTCCACGTGCACGTCGGGCAGCCAGGTGTGCACCGGGAACATCGGCACCTTCACGGCAAAGGCGGCAAAGAAGGCAAAGAACAACAAGGTCTGCACCGTGCTGTTCAGCTTGAGCTGATGCCAGGTGGCCAGGTCAAAGCTGCCGCCGGACTTGACGTACAGGAACACCAGCGCCACCAGCATCAGCAAGGAGCCGAGCAAGGTGTAGAGGAAGAACTTGAAGGCCGCGTAGATCTTGTTGGGGCCGCCCCAGATGCCGATGATCAGGTACATTGGGATCAGCGTGGCTTCGAAGAACACGAAGAACAGCATGGCGTCCTGCGCGGCGAACACACCGATCATCAGCCCGCTCAGCACCATGAAGGCGCCCATGTACTGGTTCACACGCTCGGTGATGACTTCCCAGCCCGCAATGATGACGACCACGTTGATGAAAGCCGTCAGCAGCACAAACCAGAACGAGATACCGTCCAGGCCCAGGTGGTAGAACACATTGAAGTGCGGAATCCATGGCGTTTTTTCCACGAACTGCATGGCCGCCGTGTCGTACTGAAAACCGCCATACAAGGGAAGCGTGACCAACAAGCTGATGACGGCGCCAATCAGCGCCAACCAGCGCACAGTCTTGGCTTGGTCGTCACGACCCAAGGCCAGCAGCACGATTCCGAAAAATATTGGCGTCCAGATCGCCAGGCTCAACAAACCCATTTCTTGTTCTTCCTTCTTGTTTGTTTAGCGGTTGAGCCAGACGAAGGACGTCATCAGCGCAAAAACCCCGAGGATCATGCCGAAGGCGTAGTGGTAGATGAAGCCCGACTGCAAGCGGCGCACCACGCCCGAGACCCAGCCCACCAGCTTCCAAGAGCCATTGACCAGACCGCCGTCGATGATCGCTTGGTCGCCACCCTTCCACAGGCCCATGCCCAGGGCGCGTGCGCCTTTGGCCAGCACGTTTTCATTGAACCAGTCCAGGTAGTACTTGTTTTCCAGCAAGGTGTAAATCGGCATGGCCATGCGCTTGATCGCGGTCGGCAGCGCTGGGTTGACCATGTACATGTAGTACGACAGCAGCACGCCCGACACAGCCAGCCAGAAAGGCGCAGTCGACAGGCCGTGCAGCGCCATCTGCGCTGAGCCGTGGAACATCTCGGCCAGCTCTTTCATGCCGTGGTGCTTGTCGGCGTTGACGAAGATCGCATCCTTGAAGAACTCGCCAAACAGCAGCGGCTCGATCGTCAAGAAACCAATCACCACCGAAGGAATGGCCAGCAGCACCAGCGGCACCGTCACCACCCAGGGCGACTCGTGCGGCTTGGCATGATCGTCACGGCCATGCGCGTCATGGTGGTCATCGTGATGGCCGTGGTGCGCGTCCGGGTTCTGGTCGTAGCGTTCCTTACCGTGAAAGACCAGGAAGTACATGCGGAATGAGTAAAACGCGGTGATGAACACACCCGCCAACACCGCAAAGTGGGCAAAGCCGGCACCGGCTAAATGGCTTTCGTGCACCGCTTCAATGATGCTGTCCTTGGAGTAAAAGCCCGAGAACAGTGGCGTGCCGATCAAGGCCAGCGAGCCCAGCAGCGAGGTGATCCAGGTGATGGGCATGTACTTGCGCACGCCGCCCATCCAGCGGATGTCCTGGTTGTGGTGCATGCCCATGATCACCGAGCCCGCGCCAAGGAACAGCAAAGCCTTGAAGAAGGCGTGCGTCATGAGGTGGAACACCGCCACCGAATAGGCCGACGCGCCCAGCGCCACGGTCATGTAACCCAGCTGCGACAGCGTGGAATAAGCCACCACGCGCTTGATGTCGTTCTGGATGATGCCCATGAAACCCATGAACAGGGCCGTGATGGCACCGATCACCATGATGAAGCTCAGCGCGGTGTCGCTCAACTCGAACAGCGGCGACATGCGTGCCACCATGAAAATGCCAGCCGTCACCATGGTCGCGGCGTGAATCAGTGCCGAAATTGGCGTGGGGCCTTCCATCGAGTCAGGCAGCCACACATGCAGCGGGAACTGGGCCGACTTGCCCATGGCGCCAATGAAAAGGCAGATGCAGATCACCGTCACCAGCATCCAGCCGGTACCGGGGAACATCAGCTTGGACAAGTCGTCGGCCTTGGCAAAGGCCTCGGCGTAGTTCAGCGTGCCAGCGTAGGCGGCGATCAGGCCAATGCCCAGGATGAAGCCAAAGTCACCCACACGGTTGACCAAGAAGGCCTTCATGTTGGCAAAAATGGCCGTTGGCTTGTTGAACCAAAAGCCAATCAGCAGGTACGACACCAGGCCCACGGCCTCCCAGCCGAAGAACAGCTGCAGCATGTTGTTGCTCATCACCAGCATCAGCATGGAGAAGGTAAAGAGCGAGATGTAGGCAAAAAAGCGGTTGTAGCCTTCGTCTTCTTCCATGTATCCGATGGTGTAGATGTGCACCATCAGCGAGACAAAGGTCACGACGACCATCATCATGGCGCTCAAGCCGTCGATCAAAAAGCCGATCTCCATCTTCAAGCCGCCCACCACCATCCAGGTGTAGAGGGTCTCGTTCAGGCGGGCGCCGTCGATGGCCACGCTTTTGAGCGTCATGACCGAGATCACAAAGGCGACCAGCACGCCCAGGATGGTCAAGGTATGGCTCAGGCCGCGCCCGATTTGGTTACCGCCCAGCTTGGTGCCCAGGATGCCGGCCAGCAGCGATCCGATCAGCGGCGCCAAAGGCACGGCCAACAAGGTGGAGGCGTTCAGGGTTTGACTCATCTTGATCTTCTTGTCTACTCAGATAGGCAGGCAGCGCAGCAGGCGCTGGCCGGGAAAGGACTGGCTACAAGGGCTGGGCATGCTCAGCCCTTGAGCGTGTTGAGTTCGTCCACATTGATGTTGGACCGATTGCGGAACAGCAGCACCAAAATGGCCAGACCGATGGCCGATTCGGCGGCGGCCACGGTCAGGATGAAGAACACAAAAATCTGGCCGGCCATGTCGTTCAGGTAGTACGAGAAGGCCACGAAGTTCATGTTGACCGCCAGAAGCATCAGCTCGATGGCCATGAGCAAAACAATCAGGTTCTTGCGGTTCAGGAAAATGCCGATCACCGACAGCGCAAACAGCATGGCGCCCAGGGAAAGATAGTGTCCGAGCGTGATCATGCTTTTTTCTCCTCTGCCAGCACCGCCACGGGCACTTCGGGTGCGGCCATGGTGGGCTTCATCTGCACCAGGCTCACGCGTTCGGAACGCTTCACGCGGATCTGGTCAGACGGATTGATGTACTTCGAATCCTTACGCTCGCGCAGCGTCAAGGCAATGGCGGCAATGATGGCGACCAGCAAGATCACCGAGGCAATTTCCAGCGGGTACAGATACTCGGAATACAGCACCTTGCCCAGCTCTTTAGTGTTGGACACCTGGGCTGCAACTTGGCCAATCGCTTCGGCGGGCAGCGGCTGCTCGCGCAAGCGGAAACCGCCCATCAAAACCGCCGCCATTTCCAGCGCGATCAAGGTGCCAACGCCAGCAGCCAGCGGGAAGTGCTTCCAAAAGCCCTTGCGCACGCCGTCGAGGTTGACGTCCAGCATCATCACCACAAAGAGGAACAGCACCATGACAGCGCCCACGTAAACCAGCACCAGCGTGATGGCCAGAAACTCCGCTTTCAACAGAATCCACAGCGCGGACGCCTGGAAGAAAGCCAGCACCAAATACAGCGCAGCATGCACCGGGTTGCGGGCGGTGATCACTTTGAAGGCCGCCAATAAAAGCAAGGCGGCAAAAGCGTAAAAAAGACCTGATTTAGCGTCCATGTTGTCGTGGATTCTTCGGTTGTGCCCGGGGCTTTTCAGTCAGGAAAAAGGCAAATAAAAAAACTGGCGCGGTAATTCTCAGTGCTCAGCGGCAATCCGCAGGGTCAGCGGTATTTGGCGTCGGCCGCCTTGTTAGCTGCAATCTCGCTCTCGTAACGGTCACCCACGGCCAGCAACATGTCCTTGGTGAAGTACAGGTCGCCGCGCTTTTCACCGTGGTATTCCAGGATGTGCGTCTCGACGATGGAGTCCACCGGGCAGCTCTCTTCGCAAAAGCCGCAGAAGATGCACTTGGTCAGGTCGATGTCGTAGCGCGACGTGCGGCGGCTGCCGTCTTCACGCACATCGGACTCGATGGTGATGGCCATCGCCGGGCACACGGCTTCGCACAGCTTGCAGGCGATGCAACGCTCTTCACCGTTCTCATACCGGCGCAGCGCATGCAGGCCGCGAAAGCGCGGGCTCATGGGCGTTTTTTCTTCCGGAAACTGCACCGTGATTTTGCGACGGAACATGTACTTGCCCGTGAGCGCCATGCCCTTGAGCAATTCGGTGAGCATGAAGCTCGATACAAAGTCTTTGACGGACGCTACTGCAGACATGATGTACTTTCAATTCCCGAAGAGGTCGCTGCAATTTCCCGACGGGCCGCCCCGAGGGAAATTAGCCCCTTGAGGGGGCAAGGAGCTACACGAAGTGAGCGAGTGTGGGGGCTCATAGCTTCACCAGAGGCTGTAAGGCGTCTGCATCCAGGCGCCGACGACTACCAACCAGACCAGCGTGACGGGGATAAAAATCTTCCAGCCCAAACGCATGATCTGGTCATAGCGAAAGCGCGGGAACGTGGCGCGGACCCACAAGAACATGGTGACCACGACGAATGATTTGACGCCCAGCCAGATCCAGCCCGGAACCATGTTGAAGAGCTCGGAGTCCAGCGGCGGCAACCAGCCGCCCAGGAACAAGATCACACACAGCACTGACACCAAAATCATGTTGGCGTATTCGGCGAGGAAGAACATGGCAAAGGCCATGCCCGAGTACTCGACCATGTGACCGGCCACGATCTCGGACTCGCCCTCGACCACGTCAAACGGGTGGCGGTTGGTTTCAGCCAAGCCCGCAATGAAATACACCACGAAGATCGGCAGCAGCGGCAACCAGTTCCAGGACAGGAAGTTCAGACCGCGGTCAGCGGCCATGCCGCGCGCCTGCCCCATCACGATGTCGGTCATGTTCAAGCTGGCCGAGACCATGAGCACCACCACCAGGCAAAAACCCATGGCGATCTCATAGCTGACCATCTGGGCCGATGCGCGCAGTGCACCCAGAAAAGCGTACTTGGAGTTGGAGGCCCAGCCGGCAATGATCACACCGTACACCTCGAGAGAGGTGATCGCCATCAGGAACAGCAAACCGGCATTGATATTGGCCAAGGCCACTTCAGGACCAAAGGGCACGACGGCCCAAGCAGCCAGCGCCGGCATGATGGTCATGATCGGGCCGAGCACAAACAGGCCCTTGCTGGCGGCCGTTGGCATGATGATCTCTTTGGTCAGCAGCTTGAGGGCGTCAGCAATCGGCTGAAGCAAACCAAACGGGCCCACGCGGTTGGGGCCCAGGCGAATCTGCGTGAAACCAATGGCCTTGCGCTCCCACAGCGTGAGGTAGGCCACGCAGCCCATCAACGGCAGCAACACCGCAATGATCTTGATTAGCGTCCACACCACCGGCCAGACGGTTCCCGGCCAGATGCCGCCCGCCAAGCCCTGCCCTGCCAAGTAAAGACTGTCGATCATGCGCTGACCTCTTGTTCTGACGATGCCTGCTGACGCGCATCGGCCGTCAGCTGCAATGCCGGTGCGCGGCGCACCAGCGAATCGAGTTGGTAAATCGAAGCGGTCACCGGGTCGGGGCAATTGCCCGTGGCCAGCGGCTGAGCCTTGGTGCTGTTGCCCAATTTGGCAGCGGGCACATGGGTAGGCACTTCGGCGTCAAAGACCTGAGCCAACACCTCGGACGAGGACTCAAAGGCGAAGCCTGGCAGGCCGAGCATATTGCCCAGCACGCGCAGCACTTTCCAGGCGGGACGGGTCTGGCCCAAGGGCTTGACCACGGCGTGGAAACTCTGGACGCGGCCTTCGGCACTGACAAAGGTGCCAGGGGTTTCGGTAAATGGTGCAATCGGCAGCAGCACATCGCTGAAAGCCATGTTCGCTTTGAACGGGCTGAGCGTGACGACCATTTGCGCTTGACCCAACACGGCGGCAGCGCGGCTGCCGGCAATGGAGTCGAACTCGGGTTCGTTGTTCAGCAAGACCACGGCTTTGAGGCCGCCGCTCAGCATTTGACCAGCGCTTTGGCCGCCGGTCAGCGGCTGTGCGCCCACCAGCTGGGCGCCCACGGTGTTGGCCGCTTCCGTCAGATAGCCCACGTTGGCGCCGGTTTGGGTGGCGATCCAGTTGGCCAGTGCCAGCAAGCTGCTGGCGTGCACATGGTGCGCAGCGGCGTTACCCAGCAAGATGGCTTTGCGCTCGCCAGCCAACAAAGACTTGGCGATGCGTTCAGCTTGTGCACCGGGCTGACCGGCACTCACACCCGAAGGCAGTGCCGCGCCCGTGCTGGCAGCCACGGCTGCAGCCACTTCGGCCAGCATGGCAAACCAGGCCGAAGATTCGCCCAAACAATTGGTGGCCAGCGTAATGGCCCAAGCATCAGGTGCCGACACTTCACGGCTGGAGTTGATGGAGCTCACCGCGCAGCCATGGCGTGCTGCCTGGCGAATGCGCTGGGCAAACAATGGATGGTCCTTGCGCAGATTCGAACCCACGACCAGGGCTGCTTGCAGGCTGGTCAAAGAGGCAATCGAGGTGCCGAGCCAACGCACGGATTCAGCCGGAGCAAACTCGGCATTGCGCAGGCGGTAGTCGATGTTGTCACTGCCCAGGCCGCGCGTCAGCGCGCCCGCCAGGTACAACTCTTCCACCGTGCTGTGCGGGCTGACCAGCGTGCCAATGCTGGCAGCGCCGTGGTCGGCCTTGATTTGCTTGAGGCCATTGGCTACGTATTCCAGCGCGGTCTGCCAGTCGACTTCTTGCCATTGACCGCCCTGCTTGATCATCGGGCTGGTCAGGCGTTCGTTGGTGTTCAGCGCTTCGTAGGAGAAGCGGTCGCGGTCAGCCAGCCAGCATTCGTTGACGTCTTCGTTTTCCAGCGGCAACACGCGCATCACGGTGTTGTTCTTGACCTGGACGATCAAGTTGGTGCCGGTGGAGTCATGCGGGCTGATCGACTTGCGGCGCGACAGCTCCCACGTGCGGGCGCTGTAGCGAAAAGGCTTGCTAGTCAGCGCACCGACCGGGCAGATGTCAATCATGTTGCCAGACAGCTCGGAGTCCACCGACATCCCGACAAAAGTCTCGATCTCGGCATGCTCGCCGCGATTGGACATGCCCAACTCCATCACGCCGGCCACTTCCTGGCCAAAGCGCACGCAACGGGTGCAGTGGATGCAGCGGCTCATTTCCTGCATGGAAATCAGCGGGCCCACATCCTTGTGGAACACGACGCGCTTTTCTTCTTCGTAGCGCGACTCGCTGCCGCCATAACCCACGGCCAGGTCTTGCAGCTGGCATTCGCCGCCCTGGTCGCAAATCGGGCAGTCCAGCGGATGGTTGATCAGCAAGAATTCCATCACGCCCTTTTGGGCCTTGATGGCTTTGTCGTTCTTGGTGTGCACCACCATGCCTTGCGTCACGGGGGTGGCGCAAGCGGGCATGGGCTTGGGTGCTTTTTCCACATCGACCAGGCACATGCGGCAGTTGGCCGCAATGCTCAGCTTCTTGTGATAGCAAAAATGCGGGATGTAGGTGCCGGCTTTTTCGGCCGCGTGCATCACCGTGCTGCCCTCCAGCACTTCCACTTTTTGCCCGTCGAGTTGAATTTCAACCATTGATGTGCTCTCGCTCTTTTTCTGCTGCCGTCAACTGTCAGGCGTAAACCGGGACCACGCAGGTCTTGTGCGTGATGTGGTGTTCAAACTCGCTGCGGAAATGCTTGATCATGGCGCGCACGGGCATGGCCGCCGCGTCGCCCAGCGCGCAAATCGTGCGGCCCTGGATGTTGTCGGACACTGAGTTCAACAGCTCCAGATCGCTCTCGCGGCCATGGCCGTTTTCAATGCGCTCGACCATGCGCCAAAGCCAGCCCGTGCCTTCGCGGCAAGGCGTGCACTGGCCGCAGCTTTCGTGCATGTAGAAGTAAGACAGGCGCAGCAGGCTTTTGACCATGCAGCGGGTTTCGTCCATCACGATCACGGCGCCAGAACCGAGCATGGAGCCGGCCTTGGCGATCGAGTCGTAGTCCATGTTGGTGGCCATCATGATGTCGGCCGGCAACACGGGCATGGACGAGCCACCAGGAATGACGGCCTTGAGTTTCTTGCCGCCGCGCATGCCACCCGCGAGTTCGAGCAGCGTGGCGAACGGCGTGCCCAACGGAATCTCGTAATTGCCTGGGCGCTCCACGTCACCGCTGATGGTGAACACCTTGGTGCCGCCGTTGTTGGGCTTGCCGCATTCGAGGTAAGCCTGGCCGCCGTTGCGGATGATCCAGGGGACGGCCGCAAAGGTTTCGGTGTTGTTGATGGTGGTCGGCTTGCCGTATAGGCCAAAGCTGGCTGGGAACGGCGGCTTGAAGCGTGGCTGGCCTTTTTTGCCTTCCAGCGATTCGAGCAAAGCGGTTTCTTCACCGCAGATGTAGGCGCCAAAACCGTGGGCGGCGTGCAGCTGAAAGCTGTAGTTGGTGCCCAGAATGTTGTTGCCCAACAAGCCGGCAGCGCGGGCTTCTTCCAAGGCTTCTTCAAAGCGCTTGTAGGTCGCGAAAATCTCGCCGTGGATGTAGTTGTAGCCTACCGTGATGCCCATGGCATAGGCGGCAATCGCCATGCCTTCGATCACGATGTGCGGGTTGTACATCAGGATGTCGCGGTCTTTGGCCGTGCCCGGCTCGCCCTCGTCCGAGTTGCAAACCAGGTATTTCTGGCCGGGGAACTGGCGGGGCATGAAGCTCCACTTCAGGCCGGTCGGAAAACCCGCACCGCCACGGCCGCGCAAGCTGCCGGCCTTGACCTCGGCAATCACTTGATCAGGCGTCATGCCCTCGCCGCCGTCCTGGCCCAGGATTTTGCGAAAGGCTTGGTAGCCGCCGCGGGCTTCGTAATCTTTCAGGCGCCAGTTGGCGCCGTCCAAGCCCGCCATGATTTGCGGGTTGATGTGGCGGCCGTGAAAAGAAGTCTGCACGCCCGTGGCGGCAAACTGCGAGAGAACGCTGGAAACAGTCGTCATGGTTATTTCGCCTCAGCGGATTTCAGGCCGTCGATCAGCTGGTCCAGCTTGTCGTTGCTCATGAAGCTGCACATGGCCAAGTCATTGACCAGCATGACTGGTGAATCTGCGCAAGCGCCCAGGCACTCGGATTGCTGCAAGGTAAAAAGGCCATCGGCCGTGGTGCCGCCCATGGTGACGCCCAGTTTCTTTTCAAGATAAACCAAAGCCTTGTTGCCGTCGCGCAGTTGGCACGGCAAGTTGGTGCAGACGTTCAACTTGTACTTGCCCACCGGGCGCTGGTTGTACATGTTGTAGAACGTGGTGACTTCGTGCACGGCAATCGGCGCCATGCCCAGGTACTCGGCCACGGCCTTTTCGCTCTCGGCGCTGACAAAGCCCTGCTCTTCTTGCACGATTTGCAGGCAGGCCATGACGGCCGACTGGCGCTGGTCGGCGGGGTACTTGGCGGTTTCGCGGTCAAAGCGCGCTCGAATCGGTTCGGCAATTATGAAAGTGGTGCTCACGGCGTTCATCCAGTTCTCGCTCAGCGGTCAATCTCGCCAAACACAATGTCCATCGTCCCGATCACGGCCACCGCGTCGGCAATCATGTGGCCACGCGACATTTCGTCCATGGCGGCCAGGTGCGAAAAGCCGGGTGGACGGATCTTCAGGCGGTACGGTTTGTTCGCGCCATCGCTCACGATGTAGATGCCGAACTCGCCCTTAGGGTGCTCCACAGCGGCATAGGCCTCGCCATCGGGCACGTGAAAGCCTTCGGTGAACAGCTTGAAGTGGTGGATCAACTCTTCCATGTTGGACTTCATGGACTCGCGGTCGGGCGCAGCCACCTTGTGGTTGCTGGTGATCACTGGGCCGGGGTTCACGCGCAGCCAGTCAATGCACTGCTGGATGATGCGGTTGGACTGACGCATTTCCTCGATGCGAACCAGATAGCGGTCGTAGCAGTCGCCGGTCTTGCCCACCGGCACGTCAAAGTCCATGCGGTCGTACACGTCGTAGGGCTGCTGCTTGCGCAAGTCCCAGGCAAAGCCGGAGCCGCGCAGCATGGGGCCGGTAAAGCCCAGGTTCAAAGCGCGCTCTGGCGAGACCACACCCACGCCCACGGTGCGTTGCTTCCAAATGCGGTTGTCGGTCAGCAGGGTTTCGTACTCGTCCACCAGGCCGGGGAACTTGGTCACGAAGTCCTGGATGAAGTCGAGCAAGGAACCCTGGCGGTTCTCGTTCAGCGCGGCAATCGCCTTGGCGTTCTTGACCTTGCTGACCTTGTACTGCGGCATGCTGTCCGGCAGGTCGCGGTAAACGCCACCGGGACGGAAGTAAGCCGCGTGCATGCGGGCGCCTGAGACGGCTTCGTACATGTCAAACAGCGCTTCGCGTTCGCGGAAGCAATAAATCAGGATGTTCATCGCACCGCAGTCAAACCCGTGCGCGCCCAGCCACAGCAGGTGGTTGAGCAAGCGGGTGATCTCGGCGTACATCACGCGGATGTATTGCGCGCGAATGGGCACGTCCACGCCCAGCATTTTTTCAATGGCCAGGCAGTAAGCATGCTCGTTGGACATCATGGACACGTAGTCCAGGCGGTCCATGTACGGCAGCGACTGGATGTAGGTCTTGGACTCGGCCAGCTTTTCGGTGGCGCGGTGCAACAGGCCGATGTGCGGGTCGGCGCGCTGGATCACTTCGCCGTCGAGTTCCAGCACCAGACGCAGCACGCCGTGCGCGGCCGGGTGTTGCGGTCCGAAGTTGAGGGTGTAGTTCTTGATTTCAGCCATGTTTTCTCTCAACCCTTGACCGGCGCAGGCGCAGGCGCATTAGCGCCGCCAAGTCCGGCGTAATGGTCTTCGCGGATGACGCGCGGAATGATCTCGCGCGGCTCGATCGTGACCGGCTGGTAGATCACCCGTTTTTGCTCGGCGTCATAGCGCATTTCAACGTGGCCGGTGGTCGGGAAATCCTTGCGGAACGGGTGGCCGATAAAGCCGTAGTCCGTCAAGATCCGGCGCAGGTCGTTGTGGCCTTCAAAAATGATGCCGAACAGGTCAAACGCTTCGCGCTCGAACCAGTTGGCCGAGTTCCAGATGTCATTAACCGAGGCCAGCACCGGGAAGTCGTCGTCTTCGCAAAATACTTTCAGGCGCAAGCGCTGGTTCAGGCTGACCGACAGCAAATGCGAAGCCACGCAGTAACGCGGGCCGTCATACGTGCCGTTGCCGTATTCGGAGTAGTCCAGACCGCAGAGGTCCAGCAGTTGCTCGAACTGGCAGCCGGGTGCGTCGCGCAAGATCAGCGCGGCAGCGGCGTAGTCAGCGGCCTTGACGACCAGCGTGACTTCACCCAAGGCAGCAGAAATGGTCTTGACCTTGTCGCCCAGAGCGGCAGTGACCGCCGCTTGAATTTGGTCAACAGAAACGGTGTGCAGCGGTCCCATCAGGCCCTCGCAATGGTGTTGGTGCGGCGGATTTTCTGCTGCAGCTGGATGATCCCGTACATCAGCGCTTCAGCCGTCGGCGGGCAGCCGGGCACGTACACGTCGACCGGCACGATGCGGTCGCAGCCGCGCACCACGGAATAGCTGTAGTGGTAGTAGCCACCACCGTTGGCGCACGAGCCCATGGACAGCACCCAGCGCGGCTCCGACATCTGGTCGTACACCTTGCGCAGAGCCGGGCCCATTTTGTTGCACAGCGTGCCGGCAACGATCATCAAGTCGGACTGGCGCGGGCTGGGGCGAAACAACATACCAAAGCGGTCCAGGTCGTACCTGGCGGCGCCGGCGTGCATCATTTCCACGGCGCAGCAAGCAAGGCCAAACGTCATCGGCCACAGCGAGCCGGTCTTGGCCCAATTGACCACCGAGTCGTAACTCGTGGTCATGAAACCTTCGTTGAACACACCTTCAAGTGACATACCAGTACCTTTGTGAGCGCAGGCTGTTAGCTGCTGCCTGGAAACCGTGGGCCGACCCTAAACGCTGGGAATGACGGGGGAATTACTCCCAGTCCAGCGCGCCTTTTTTCCACTCGTAAATGAAGCCCACCACCAAGATGGCCAGAAACATCATCATGGACCAAAAGCCCACCGCACCAATTTCCTTGAGCGCTACGGCCCACGGAAAGAGGAATGCAATTTCCAGGTCAAACAAAATAAAGAGGATGGCGACGAGGTAGTAACGCACGTCGAACTTCATGCGGGCATCTTCGAAAGCCTCGAAGCCGCATTCGTAAGGGGAGTTCTTTTCGCTGTCGGGGCGATGGGGGCCGAGCAAACGGCCGAGAACCTGGGGCACAACGCCGACTGCAACCCCCACCAAAATAAACAACAGGACGGGGAGGTATTGATCGAGGTTCATTTTGCTGTGCCGCCTGTATTGCTGACTTGTGCTGCCTTGCAGTCGTCGCGCGGGGCTGCCAGCAACGCCTTCAGCGCCACCGACGCCTGGCAAGGCCCTCCCCTTGCGCAACTGCCAATGCCCGTATCTGGTGCGGACGGCGAGACTCGAACTCGCACAGCTTTCGCCACTACCCCCTCAAGATAGCGTGTCTACCAATTTCACCACGTCCGCGGTTTTTTTATGATGCCCTGAATTGCATGAGGAGACCTGCGGTCCGGCTCTTCAGAACAGCCTTAGAGTTTACCCTGAAAAATTGTGAATTCCCCGGGGAGCCCTAGGGAAACTCAGCAAATGCCAGCCCTTATTTGGTCGGGATCTGCCCTGCGCCGGGTGTGACTGGCGCTGCTGGCACGGCTGCCGAGTTGGCCGGTGCAGCCGGTGCAGCTGGTGCGCTGGTCCCGGGAATCTGCTGAGCCGCCGGGGCAGCAGGCGCAGGCGCTGTCACGGCAGCGCCTTCGAGCACGCTGGAGCCGGTGCGCGGCTGAGCGCTGCCAAAGTAAGCCAGTGCCAAGGTGCACACAAAAAACACAGCTGCCAAAACGCCTGTGGTGCGCGACAAAAAGTTAGCACTGCCGCTGGCGCCGAACAGGCTACCGGAGCCGCCGCTGCCAAAGGCCGCGCCCATGTCGGCGCCCTTGCCGTGCTGGACAAGGATGAGTCCGATCATGCCGAGCGCGGCAAGCATCTGGACGGTCAAAATAATGGTCAATGCGACGTTCATGGCTTTTTCCTCAATTCAAAAACTAGGGGGCCGGGCTCAAGCGGGCACGGCAGAAATAATGGTCAAGAAGTCGGCGGGCTTGAGCGCCGCGCCGCCAATCAGGCCACCGTCAATATCTGGCTGAGCCAGCAAAGTAGCGGCATTGGCCGCGTTCATGCTGCCGCCGTACAAAATCTTCACGCGGTCGGCCTTGGGCGTGGCCGCTTGCAGCTGGGCCCGCAGCACGGCATGCACCGCTTGGGCTTCTTCTGGGCTGGCGGTTTTACCGGTGCCAATGGCCCAGACCGGCTCATAAGCCACCACGATTTCGCTGATGCAATGACCGTTGGTGTGAATCACTGCCGCCAATTGGCGCTTGACGACGTCAACCGTCTGGCCGGCCTCGCGCTCAGCCAAGGTCTCGCCCACACACACGATGGGCGTGATGCCGGCGGCGAGAGCCTGCTTGGCTTTGTCAGCCACCACCGCATCGGTTTCGCCGTGGTACTGGCGTCGCTCGGAATGGCCGACGATGGCATAGCGGCAGGCAAAGTCCTTGAGCATGGCAGCGCTCACCTCGCCCGTGAAAGCACCCGCGGCTTGGCTGGACACGTCTTGCGCGCCCAGGTCCATCGCTTGCAGGGCGGGCAGGCTTTTTGCCAGCGCCTGGACTTGCGCCAGATACGGCGCCGGCACGCAGACAGCCACCTCGGAAGCTTTGCCGCTCATGGCCGCTGACAGGCCTTGGGCGAGCGCGGTCAGCAAGGCTTCGTTGGCAGCCATGCTGCCGTTCATCTTCCAGTTGCCTGCGATCAGTTTGTTCATGGTGAAAACGTCGGGCAAAAAGTTACCAGGTCAGCACGATCTTGCCGATGTGCTGGTTGGACTCCATCAGCGTGTGGGCCTGCGCCGCATCGGCCGCTGCGAAGGTTTTGAAAATCACCGGCTTGATGGCGCCGCTGGCCAGCAAAGGCCAAACCCGCTCGCGCAAGGCAGCAGCAATCGCCGCCTTGAACGCCACCGGACGCGGCCGCAAGGTCGAGCCCGTGATGCTCAAGCGGCGGCGCAACACAAGGCCCGCATTAAACTCGGCCTTGATGCCGCCTTGCACCGCGATCATGACCAGGCGGCCGTCTTCGGCCAGGGCCTCGACTTCGCGGGCCACGTAAGCGCCCGCCACCATGTCCAGAATCACATCAACGCCCTTGCCGTTGGTTAGCTTTTTGGCTTCCTCGGCAAAGTCGCTGGTTTTGTAATTGATGGCGTGGTCAGCACCCAGCGCCAAGCAGGCAGCGCATTTCTCATCGCTACCGGCAGTCACGATCACGCGGGCACCCAAGGCCTTGGCCATTTGGATGGCAGTCACGCCAATACCGCTGGAGCCACCCTGAATAAGCAATGTTTCACCAGCCTGCAAGCGGGCGCGGTCAAACACATTGCTCCAGACCGTGAAAAAAGTCTCAGGCAAAGAAGCCGCTTCAATGTCGCTGAGCCCCGCAGGCACCGGCAGGCACTGGCCCACGGGCGCGTTGCACAATTCGGCGTAACCACCGCCAGCCACCAGCGCACAAACCCGGTCGCCGAGCTTGAAGCCCGCAGCCGCCATGGCCTCCGCGTCGCCCCCAACGATTTCGCCAGCCACTTCCAGGCCGGGGATATCGGACGCGCCCGGTGGCACAGGGTAATTGCCCGTGCGCTGCAAGACGTCAGGGCGGTTTATACCGCTGGCGCGCACGCGAATGAGCACCTCACCTGTTGCGGCTTGCGCATCGGGGCGCTGACCCACGCGAAGCACATCCGGCGCGCCTGGGGTGGTAATTTCAACGGCATTCATGTCGGGCTCCTGGCAAACCGGCGCCACTCCCGAGGGAGCAGCGCCGGCTTTTCACAGTCAAAGGGCTTGAAGAAAGATCAGCCTTGGGCCGGACGGTCGATCAGCGCTTTCATGGACAGCTTGACGCGACCTTTTTCGTCCGTCTCCATGACCTTGACGCGGATGATCTGGCCTTCTTTGAGGTAGTCAGACACTTTTTCCACACGCTCGTGGGCGATCTGGCTGATGTGCAGCAGACCGTCTTTGCCGGGCAGCAGGTTGACCAGAGCGCCGAAGTCCAGCAGCTTGGTGATCGGGCCTTCGTAGATCTTGCCGATTTCGACTTCAGCGGTGATCTCGGCGATGCGGCGCTTGGCCTCGTCAGCCTTGACGCTGTCAGTCGACGCGATGGTGATGGTGCCGTCTTCTTCAATGTTGATCTGCGTGCCGGTTTCTTCGGTCAGCGCGCGAATGACGGCGCCGCCTTTGCCGATCACGTCACGGATCTTCTCAGGGTTGATCTTCATGACATACAGGCGCGGCGCGAAGTCAGACACTTCGGTCTTGGCTTCGCCCATGGCTTCTTGCATTTTGCCCAGGATGTGCATGCGCGCTTCCTTGGCTTGAGCCAATGCGACTTGCATGATTTCCTTGGTGATGCCCTGGATCTTGATGTCCATTTGCAAGGCGGTGATACCGAAGGTGGTACCGGCCACCTTGAAGTCCATATCGCCCAAGTGATCTTCGTCGCCCAGGATGTCGGTCAGCACGGCAAAGCGGTTGTCTTCCTTGATCAGGCCCATGGCGATACCGGCCACGTGCGCCTTCAAGGGCACGCCAGCGTCCATCAGCGATAGGCAGCCGCCGCAGACCGACGCCATGGACGACGAGCCGTTGGATTCGGTGATTTCGGAAACCACGCGCATGGTGTACGGGAACTCTTCTTTGTTCGGCAGCACGGCGATCAGCGCGCGCTTGGCCAGACGGCCGTGACCGATTTCGCGGCGCTTAGGCGAGCCCACGCGACCGGTTTCGCCAGTGGCGAACGGAGGCATGTTGTAGTGCAGCATGAAGCGGTCTTCGTAGTCGCCGGAGAGCGCGTCAATGCGCTGTGCATCGCGCTCGGTGCCCAGCGTGGTGACGACCAAAGCCTGCGTCTCACCGCGGGTGAACAAGGCCGAACCGTGGGTGCGTGGCAGCACCGAGTTGCGGATTTCAATGGCGCGCACAGTGCGGGTGTCGCGACCGTCAATGCGGGGCTCGCCGGCCAGAATCTGGCTGCGCACGATCTTGGCTTCGATGTCGAACAGCATGCCTTCAACGGCCACGCCGTCAAATGCCACACCGTCGGCCTTCAGGGCGGCCATGACTTCAGAGGTCACCACGCGGCAAGCTTGCGTACGGGCTTGCTTGGCGCGGATCTGGTAAGCCGCTTCGAGCTTGGCGGCAGCCAATTCATTGACCTTGGCGATCAGTGGCAGGTCCTTGGCTGGGGCTTTCCAGTCCCAGACCGGCTTGCCAGCATCGCGCACGAGTTCATGAATCGCATTGATGGCAATGTTGCCTTGCTCGTGGCCAAACACCACCGCGCCCAGCATGATTTCTTCAGACAGTTGCTGGGCTTCGGACTCGACCATCAGCACGGCGGCTTCGGTACCGGCCACGACCAGGTCCATCTTGGATTCTTTGAGCTGGGTCTTGCCGGGGTTCAGGACGTACTGGCCGTCGATGTAGGCCACGCGGGCAGCACCGATGGGGCCGTTGAACGGAATGCCGGAGATCGACAGCGCAGCGCTCGAAGCGATCAGCGCAGGGATGTCGCCTTCAACTTCAGGGTTGAGCGACAGCACGTGAATAACGACCTGCACTTCATTGAAGAAGCCTTCAGGAAACAGCGGGCGGATCGGGCGGTCGATCAGGCGCGAGGTCAGCGTCTCGAATTCGCTGGGGCGGCCTTCGCGTTTGAAGAAGCTGCCGGGAATGCGGCCAGCGGCGTAGGTTTTTTCCAGGTAATCCACCGTCAGGGGGAAGAAGTCCTGGCCAGGCTTGGCGTCGGTCTTGGCAACCACGGTGGCCAGCACCACGGTGCCGTCCATGTCAACGATCACAGCGCCGCTGGACTGGCGGGCGACTTCGCCGGTTTCCATGGTGACCTTGTGCTGGCCCCATTGGAAGGTCTTGCTGACTTTGTTGAAAATGCTCATGTCTTTAGCTCCATTTAAACCGGGTGCATGAGGCTGCACCCAAGGCCCGGAGGGCTGGCTGAACACGATGCCATTCCACAAAAAACCTGCTCAAAACGCGGGGTTGACCCAGGCGTTTTTTGTGGAATGACACAGCGCGTGCTCGTTTTGCCTTGCTCCGAAGTAAAAAACGCCTGAGCTAGTGAACTAACTCAGGCGCTTTCGATATTATTTAACGCTTACTTGCGCAGGCCAAGCTTGGCGATCAGTGCGGTGTAACGGTCAGCGTCTTTGGACTTGAGGTAGTCAAGCAATTTGCGGCGACGGCTGACCATGCGCAGCAGACCGCGGCGACCGTGGTGGTCTTTGGCGTTGGTCTTGAAGTGGGGGGTCAGCTCGTTGATACGGCCGGTCAGCAGCGCGACTTGAACTTCCGGGCTGCCGGTGTCGCCAGCTTTGCGGGCGTTGGACTGAACGATTTCAGCCTTGATCGATTTTGCAATCATGGTTCTCTTTCTTTGAACTTGCGAGCGACGCAGTGTTCCCAACGTGGGAGTTGACCGCTTGTCGTCGTGCTTTTGAGCGTCTGTCGCCGGACCAGAGAGCCGAGCTATTTCCGCAAAACCCTGGAGTATAGCGTAGCCCGGGGCGGTAACCGGACCCTGAGGCCCGGCGCCCTCACCCGTCGATCACGCAGCTTACAGAGGCAAACGCGGTTGGTCCTTGGTTTTGGCAGTCTTCATGCTCAGCCACATGGTGCCCACCAAGATGGCGACCACCACACCCAGCGAGGCTGCCACCGGGATCTTGTAGATGTCGATCAACATCATCTTGCTGCCAATGAACACCAGAACCAGGGCCAAACCGTAGTTTAGCAAGTGGAACTTGCTGGCCACGGCCTGCAGCAAGAAGAACATGGCGCGCAAGCCCAGAATGGCAAAGACATTGCTCGTCAGCACGATGAACGGGTCGCTGGTGATCGCAAAGATGGCCGGGATGGAGTCGACCGCAAAAATCACGTCGGTCAGCCCAACCAGGCAGATCACCATGAACAGTGGCGTGGCAATGCGCTTGCCGTTTTCCAGGGTGAAGAACTGCTCACCGTTGTAGTTCTGGCTGACCGGGATCAAACGGCGCAGCAATTTGAGGGCCGGGTTGTCGTTGAGGTCAGGCTCTTTGCCAGCGGCCCACCACATCTTCACGCCGGTGAGGATCAAGAACGCGCCAAAAACATACAGCACCCAGTGGAAATGCGCGAGCAGCCAGCCGCCCACCAGGATCATCACGGTGCGCAGCACGATGGCGCCGATTATGCCGATCATCAGCACCCGCTTCTGGTAGGCCGCAGGCACCGCGAAGTAAGTGAAGATCATCAGGAACACGAAGACGTTGTCTACCGCCAGGCTTTTCTCGATGAGGTAGCCGGTGAGGAATTCCAGCGACTTGGTGTTGGCCAAGGCGGTGTCGCCGGTGCTGTCCTTGACCGCCCACCAAAAGAGACCGTTGAAGAGAAAACTCAAGGCGATCCAGACCAGGGACCAGTTCAGGGCTTCTTTGACGCCGACTTCATGGGCGCCCTGCTTTTTGAGGACCACGAAGTCCACGAACAAGGCTGCCAAGACAAAAATGACAAAGACGAACCACAGCCACAGGGGCGCTATTGTTTGCATGAGCAAAACCTCGGTTGATGTTGAACAACAACCACAAGGTCTTGCGTGATCGCGGCTGGCGCCGGACCTGACGAGGCCGACAGAGGGCTGCTGCCACCTGTGTATTGACGGACCTCGCCGCCGGCTGATTCTGCTGTGCAGGCTGGCCGGCTCGCTACTCCCCTTGGGGACAGCTGGATACTAAAGGCTGAGCTGATTTCCCCACAGGTTCTGGGGCAATTCAGCGCATCAGCGCATCAGCGGGTCTGCAGCCAAGCCTGCAAGCGCTCTACCCCCTGCCCCAGCCGAGCCAGGTCTTGAGAGGCAAAACACCAGCGCAGCCAGCCCTGCATGTCCGGCGCTTGGCTGGCGGAAAAAGCATTGCCGGGTGCCAGGCCGAGGCCAGCTTCTCGGACCAAGCGCTTGGCCGTTTCCAGAGAATCCGTTTGCCCTGCCAGTTTGAAATAGGCGTACATGCCGCCCGGCGCTGCCGAGACTTGCACGCCGGGCACGGCTTGCAGCAGCGGCACCAAGGTGTCTCGGCAATTTTTCAGGTGAGCCACCACGCGCGGTGTGACGTCGGCGGTTTGCTGCAAAGCGACCACCCCGGCGCGCTGCAAAAACACCGGCGAGCAGGAGGTGTTGAATTCAATCAGCTTGCCCATGTGCTCGGTCATGGTGGGGGGCATGACCAGCCAGCCCATGCGCCAGCCCGTCATGAGAAAACTCTTGGAAAAACTATGGACCACGACCAGCCGGTCTTCAGGCTGGGCGATGTCTAAAAAGCTGGGCGCGCAGCCATTGGGCGAGGCTTCAAAAAACAGCCGTTCATACACCTCGTCGGCCAAGATCCAGGTACCGGTGAGGCGGCAGTGGGCCAGCAAGGTTTCTTGCTCGGCCCGGGTCAGCGTCCAGCCGGTGGGGTTGTTGGGCGAGTTCAGCACCAGCAAACGCGTGGCGGGCGTGATGGCGGCCAGCAGTTCGTCCATGTCCAGGTGCCAGTGACCTTGGCGAGGGCGCAAGCTGACGCAATGCAGGTCAGCGCCCATCACCAGCGGCTGGGCCGTGAGGTTGGGCCAGACCGGCGTGACCACGACCACGCGGTCGCCCGCGTTGACCAGGGCTTGCACGGCCAGCATCAGGGCGCTGACGCCACCAGCTGTCACCGCCACGCGGTCCACGGCCACGGGCGCGGCGCCCGGGCAGCGCAGCCCCGTGCAGTAGTCGCTGATGGCCTGGCGCAACTCGGGCAGACCCAGGTTATGGGCGTAAAAAATTTCGCCTTTTTGCAGTGAATCGGCGGCCGCCTGGCGAATGAAAGCGGGGGTGACCTCGTCGCTTTCACCAAACCAGAACTTGAGCACATCGTCCCGCCCCAGGCCTTCGTTGGCCACTTGGCGAATTTGCGACTCTTCCAGGTCAATGACGGCTTGGCGCATGGCGGGGCTTTCTGAGGTTTTAGTTGTTCGGCCGCTGCATCACGCAGCTGTGGGGCTGCGCGGCGCTTGCAGCGGTAATGGTCTTGATCACGCGAAAACCGTAGCCTGAACCTTCCACGTCGAACTTCACGCCGGGGCTGCCCTGCTTGTCCATGACGGCCACGCGCAGCACTTGCTGGAACTGGTGGTCGGCTGCCCGCATGCTGCCGGTGTGGCCGGCCACATTGACGCTGGCTTTTTCAAGCTGCGCGGCTACGGCTGCGGGCTCGGTGCTGCCAGCCTTGGTCATGGCTTGGCTGAGGGCCTGCATCATGAGTTGCATGCGCAGGTGCACATAGTCGTCTTGCGGTTTGGGAAAGCGCTGGCGAAACGATTGGTAAAACGCCTGCGAAGCGGCGTCGGGCGTATTGGGAAACCAGTCGGCCACGGCAATGACTTTGCCCACACCGGCATCTGCCAACACGCCGGGCACACCCAGCGCGTTACCGTAGAAGGTGTAGAACTTGCCTTCAAATCCCACGTCTTTGGCGGCCTTGACCAAGAGCGTCAGGTCGTTGCCGAAGTTGCCGGTGAGCACGGCTTGCGCGCCGCTGGCTTTGATCTTTTGGGCATAGGGCAAAA
Source organism: Polaromonas sp. (assembly GCA_040400935.1). Lineage (GTDB taxonomy): Bacteria > Pseudomonadota > Gammaproteobacteria > Burkholderiales > Burkholderiaceae_C > Polaromonas. The sequence goes on along the minus strand of JBBAPH010000008.1, from coordinate 25,042 downwards.
AGTCTTTCACCCGCGCCATGGGGTGCAACTCGTCGCCGACCACGCGCACGTCCGGCCGTCGCAAGGCCAGTTGCTTTTTGGCTTCGCGCAAGACGGCCTGGCCGAAGCTGTAGTCCTGCCCTATCAGGTAGATGCTTTTGAGCTGCTTGTCGTCCTTGAGCACGTCCATGAGCGCGGCCATGCGCATGTCGGCATGGGCGTCAAAGCGAAAGTGCCAATAGCTGCACTTCCCGTTCGTAAGGATAGGGTCCACCGCCGAGTAGTTCAGGAACAGGACCCGTTTGCCGGGTTCCCGCTGGTTGTGCTTGTTGATGGCGTCAATCAGCGTAGCCGCCACCGCCGAGGAATTGCCCTGGGCAATGACTTGAATGCCGTCGTCAATGGCCGAACGCAGCGCCGACAAGGCCTCTTCGCTTTGGCCCTTGCTGTCGTAGCGCTCAATTTGCAGCGGCCTTGCGCCGCCCGGCAGCTTGACGCCGCCGCTGTCGTTGATGCGCTCCGTCGCCCACACCAGGTTGCGCAGCACGGCTTCGCCGGTGTTAGCAAAGGGGCCGGACAGGCTTTCGACCAGGGCAATGCGCACAGGAGCTGGCGCAGCTTGGGCCATCGCCGGCCAGGCCATGAGCTGAACCAAAAGGAAACCAAGCACCCCAACATAAGGGCGGAAGAAAGTCTGGAGCAAAGCGAATCCCCGAAGGCAAAAAAGATCGAAAAAGAAAACGGCAAGCGGCGTCAGCCGACTGCGGCGCGGCAGTGTAACGGTCAGCCTAAGCCAGAACCGGAGCAGGCGCTTTGGCTGTTGGCCCGGCCAGATCGGCCAAGCCCCAGCGCGGCTTGACGTCGAAGGCATAGGTGCGCGTCGGCGCTTCGAAGCCCGCTTGCAAACGCATGCCCGCCGCCAGGGCGATCATGGCGCCGTTGTCGGTGCACAAATGCAGCTCGGGGTAATGCACGCGCACGCCGCGCTGGGCGCAAGCGGCATTGAGCTGGCTGCGCAGCCAGGCGTTGGCCCCCACGCCGCCAGCCACCACCAGGCGTTTGAGCCCAGTCTCCTTCAAGGCCGTCAGTGATTTCTTGACCAGCACTTCCACGATGGCTGCCTGGGTGGAAGCGGCCAGGTCGGCCTTGCGCGCCTGGAGTTGGTCGCCCAGTTTGTTGGCCTGCGTGAGCACCGCGGTCTTCAGGCCGGCAAACGAGAAATCAAGATTGCCACTGTGCAGCAGCGGTCGAGGCAACTTGAACGCGGTACTGTCACCGCCCTGCGCCAGCTTGGCCAAGTGCGGGCCGCCCGGGTAGGGCAAGCCCATGAGCTTGGCGGACTTGTCAAAGGCTTCGCCCGCGGCGTCGTCAATGCTTTCGCCCAGCAACTCGTAGTCGCCCACGCTGTTCACGCGCATGAGCTGTGTGTGGCCGCCCGACACCAGCAAGGCCACGAAGGGAAACTCAGGGGGGTCTGCGCTTAAAAAGGGCGAGAGCAAATGCCCTTCCAGGTGGTGCACACCCAAGGTGGGCTTGCTAAGTGAAGCGGCCAAAGCACAAGCCACGCCCGCACCCACCAGCAAGGCTCCGGCCAAACCGGGTCCACGGGTGTAAGCCACCACGTCCAGCTCGGGCAGCGTACGACCCGCCTCGCCCATCACCTGGCCCAGCAAAGGCAGGACGCGGCGAATATGGTCGCGGCTGGCCAACTCGGGCACCACACCGCCATAGGCCTGGTGCATGTCAATCTGGCTGTACAGAGCGTGCGACAACAAGCGCGGCACGCCCTGACCCAAAGCATCGACCAGCGCCACACCGGTTTCGTCGCAACTCGATTCGATTCCTAAAACTAGCATTCGCCGAGTTTACGAGCCGAAGGTCTGCCAAAGCCGGTCTGCTCCCCTGGCTGGCCCTTATTTGGCCTTGCTGCGACGTGGCGCTTTCTCGACCCAGGTGTCGTTGATGCCGTCCCAGTCATGCGTTTTGACGAACTGCCGGGTCTCCTCACGCACTTGCTCGCGCGATTTGGACTGGGCCTGTTCTGGCTTGATCGGGTCCCAGGTCTCACTGGACGGGTTCCAGCGGTGGGTGCGTAAAAAGGCCTGGCGTTCGGCCTTGACTTCGGCCCGGGTCTTGACGCCGGCCGAAGGCTCCACACCTTCCTTAAATACCCAGGTTTCGCTGTTGCCATCCCAGCGGTGGCTCTTGAGAAACTCGTCGCGCTCCATCTTGACCTCCGAGCGTGTCAAGGGTGCGGAGTTGGCGTTTTGTTGGATGCCTGATGTTTGAGCGGGCAACACGGCGGGCACCATTCCCGCAACCAGCAAAGCGCAGGCGACAACAGCAAATTGAACGGATTTCATGACGACCTTTCGAGAAATGAATGGATGAGCGAAAAAAACTGACGGCGCCAAGGCGTCCGCTTGCCCAATATCAACGCCCTGCGGCGGTGCGGGCTTGACATGCATCAAGCCGCGACGGCGCAAACAGGAAAAGGAACACGCCTGAGCGCGCGTCAGCGCGGCTGTAGCGTCCAGGCGCTGCGCTTGAGCCTGCCGCCTAAAGCAAGGCTTTGGCCTGAATCTTGCTGAAACGCAGGCATGACACCGCCCTTTCCCGCATCAGCGTTGCGCCTGGTCGTGATTGCACCGGACCTCGCCTTGGCCGATGGCGACGACGAGACGACCCAGCGGCTGGTTGACCGCTCGCGCCAGTTGCGGATTGCCTTGCTTGAAAACCACTACAACCTGGTGGCAGTCCTGCCAGCGGACACCTTTTTGCGCGAGCGCTTGGCGCAGTTGCAGCCGGATATGGTCATCGTGGACGCAGAAAGCGACGCGCGTGACTCGCTCGAACACGTGGTGATGGCCACGCGCGACGAGCGCCGCCCCATCGTGCTGTTCACCAACGATGAAGACACCAGCCATGTCAAAGACGCGGTGGCGGCGGGCGTATCGGCGTACATCGTGGCCGGGCTGGAACCGGCGCGCATCCGCCCCATTCTGGACGTGGCGATGGCCCGCTTTCAGCATGAACAAGGCCTTCGCCAGCAGTTGGCCGACGCCCGGGGCGAACTGCTGGACAGAAAGATCATCGACCGGGCCAAGGCCCTGCTCATGCAACGCCAAGGCCTGAGCGAGCCCCTGGCCTATGACAAGCTGCGCAAAGCCGCGATGGACAAAGGCTTGCGCCTGGCCGACGTGGCGCAACGCTTGCTCGATGCGGCGGACCTGTTGGGCTGAGCCAGGGTTCGCACCACAGCCGGCCGTAAACCTAGGCCGAATTGGTGCAACGCACAAATGAGGTGCACTCAAGAGCAGGCGGCAACACCGCATCTGCCCCTCTGGCCTGACCTCCCCTCCCTCGGGTCTTGCTCCCCTTCCTCCGGTCTTGCCCCCTCTCCCCTTGGGAGAGGGTTGGGGTGAGGGCATGCGGCGCTGGCACACACAGGAGCTGACATTGGCGCGGGCTGCCCTCACCCCTGCCCTCTCCCAGAGGGAGAGGGAGTAAGAAGGCACGAAACAAACGAGTGGCTAGTGCGGCATCCGAATTGCCCCCCTCCAAATGGCAGAAGGCGTAACACGGCGGCAAAAACCACCAACTCAGCAAGCTGGCACAGCCCTTGCAAGACCTCCTGCACAAACTCACAGCGTCAACGGCGATGCAGTGAGCTCCCCGAACAAAGGCGTTCGCACTCGGCAACACAGCTCAGCCTGTGCCGCCCGGTCCGAGCGCCTTTTTGTTTTTGTGTTTTTACTTCAGGAGTTGATGTCATGACTGAACTGCTCAAGCCCTCTTTGACCCGCCGCAACGTGCTGCAAGCCGCTGCCATTGGCGCCGTTGGCATCACGCCCGCGCTGCGCGCCGCCGTCTACGCTCAAGGCTCGGATGCGCCCGAGAAGAAAGAAGTGAAGATCGGCTTCATCCCCCTGACCGACTGCGCCTCCGTGGTCATGGCGTCGGTGCTGGGCTTTGACAAAAAGTACGGCGTGACCATCATCCCGACCAAGGAAGCCAGTTGGGCCGGCGTGCGCGACAAGCTGGTCAATGGGGAGCTGGACTTTGCCCACGTGCTCTACGGCTTGATTTACGGCGTCCACATGGGCACGGCCGGCCCCAAGAAAGACATGGCCGTGCTGATGGGCCTGAACAACAACGGCCAGGCCATCACGCTGTCGAAAAAATTGGCGGACAAAGGCGGTGTGGACGGCGCGGGCCTGGCCAAGCTGATGGCCAGCGACAAGCGCGAATACACCTTTGCACAGACCTTTCCCACCGGCACCCACGCCATGTGGCTGTACTACTGGTTGGCGGCCAACGGCGTGAACCCGATGAAAGACGCCAAGGTGATTACCGTGCCACCACCGCAAATGGTGGCCAATATGCGCGTGGGCAACATGGACGGTTTTTGCGTGGGCGAGCCCTGGGGCCACCGCGCCATCATGGACGGCATCGGCATCACCGCCGTGACCACGCAGGACATCTGGAAAGACCACCCCGAAAAGGTGCTGGGAACCACCGACGAGTTCACCAAGAAGTACCCCAACACCACGCGCGCCGTGATGGCGGCCATCTTGGAAGCGGGCAAATGGATTGACGCCAACTTGTCCAACAAAAACAAGATGGCCGAAACCGTGGCCGACAAGTCCTATGTCAACACCAGCGTGGACGCGATCAACCAGCGCATTTTGGGCCGCTACCAAAACGGCCTGGGCAAGACCTGGGACGACCCGAACTACATGAAGTTCTACAACGACGGCGCGGTCAACTTCCCTTACCTGTCCGACGGCATGTGGTTCATGACCCAGCACAAGCGCTGGGGCCTGATCAAGGAGCACCCGGACTACCTGGCCATTGCCAAGCAGGTCAACAAGATCGATTTGTACAAGCAGGCCGCCAGTCTCGCCAAGACCGGCTTGCCCAAGAGCGAGACGCGCAGCAGCAAGTTCATGGACGGCGTGGTGTGGGAGGGCAAGGACCCGAAGAAATACGCCGACAGCTTCAAGATCCACGCCTGATCTGCCGCGCGGAACGCTCCTCGATTTCTACCCAAAGGCTACCTCATGGTCAGTGCTGTTTTTCATTCCCCCCTGGAGGCGACTTCGACAGCTTCGCCTGAGGGCGCATCAGCCGCGGTGACTCCCGCGTCCACCCGCAAGGTATACAAAAAAAACTCGTCGGTAGCGGTGAAACCCAGTCGCGACACCTCGGCGCTTTGGTTGGGCGTATTGCCGCCGCTGTTGGGCCTGGGCTTGTTGGTCTTGGTCTGGGAACTGGTGTCGGTCGGCACGGCGGGCAGCATTCCCTCACCGCGAGAAACGCTGGCGCAGGCCATCACCATCTTCAGCGATCCGTTCTACGTCAAGGGCCCGAACGACCAGGGCGTGGGCTGGAACGTGCTGAGCTCGCTCAAGCGGGTGGCCGTGGGCTTTGGTTTAGCGGCGGTGGTCGGCATTCCGGTGGGCTTTTTGATCGGGCGCTTCAACTTCTTGAGCCGCATGTTCAACCCGCTCATCAGCCTCTTGAGGCCGGTCTCGCCGCTGGCCTGGTTGCCGATTGGCCTCTTGGTCTTCAAAGGGGCCAACCCGGCCGCCATCTGGACCATCTTCATCTGCTCCATCTGGCCCATGATCATCAACACCGCAGTCGGCGTGCAGCGCGTGCCTCAGGACTACATGAACGTGGCACGCGTGCTCAACCTGTCCGAATGGAAGATCGTCACCAAGATCTTGTTCCCCGCCGTGCTGCCTTACATGCTGACTGGTGTGCGCCTGGCTGTGGGCACGGCCTGGTTGGTGATCGTGGCCGCCGAAATGTTGACCGGCGGCGTGGGCATTGGCTTTTGGGTCTGGGACGAGTGGAACAACCTGAACGTCAAGAACATCATCATCGCCATCTTCGTGATCGGCATCGTCGGCCTGGTGCTGGAGTACGCGCTCATCAAGCTGGCGACCGCCTTCACCTTTGAAGAAGTCAAGAACTGAAAGGAACGGCCATGAACGCATCCCTGAGCACCAAGTACATCGAGATCCAGGACGTGGAGCAAACCTTCAAGACCAAGAAGGGCCCGTTCTGCGCGCTGCGGGACATCAATCTCACCGTAGCCAAGGGCGAATTCGTCGCACTAATCGGCCACTCGGGCTGCGGCAAGTCCACGCTGCTCAACTTGATCGCCGGCCTGACGACGCCGACTGACGGCACCCTGCTGTGCGCCAACCGCGAAATCGCCGGCCCTGGCCCCGAGCGTGCCGTGGTGTTTCAAAACCATTCCCTGCTGCCCTGGCTGACCTGCTTTGAAAACGTCTACCTCGCGGTGGAGCGGGTGTTTGCCAAGACCGAAGGCAAGGCGCAACTCAAGGCCCGCACCGACGCGGCGCTGGCCATGGTCGGCTTGACCGCTGCGGCGCAAAAGCGCCCCGGCGAAATTTCAGGCGGCATGAAGCAGCGCGTGGGCATTGCCCGGGCGCTCTGCATGGAGCCCAAGGTCCTGCTGCTCGACGAGCCCTTTGGCGCCCTCGACGCACTGACCCGCGCCAAGCTGCAAGACGAGTTGCTGCAGATCGTGGCCAACACGCAAAGCACGGTGGTGATGGTCACGCATGACGTGGACGAGGCCGTGCTGCTGAGCGACAAGATCGTGATGATGACCAACGGCCCGGCCGCCACCATTGGCGAGGTGCTGCATGTCGAATTGGAGCGCCCGCGCAACCGCGTGGCCCTGGCCGAGAGCACGCAGTACCTGCAGTACCGCAAAGCGGTGATCGACTTTTTATACACGCGCCAAGCGCATGTGGAAAAAGCTGCCTGAAACCTTGCGGGACAGACCAGGCCGAAGGCCTGCTCTGTCCTCAACTGATTAGTGAAAGAGTCATCATGGACATGCCCGTCAAGAAACAAAAACTCGTCATGATCGGCAACGGCATGGCCGGGGTTCGCACGCTCGAAGAACTGCTCAAGGTCGCGCCCCAGCTGTACGACATCACGGTCTTCGGCGCCGAGCCGCATCCCAACTACAACCGCATCTTGCTGTCGCCCGTGCTGGCCGGCGAGCAGACGCTGGACGAGATCGTGCTCAACAGCTGGGAGTGGTACAGCGACAACCACATCACGCTGCACGCCGGCAAAAAAGTCACCGAGGTGGACCGCGTCAAACGCATCGTGCGGGCGGTGGACGCCGACGGCCAAGTGACTGAGGCCGAATACGACCGCTTGCTGATGTGCACGGGTTCCAACCCCTTCATCCTGCCCGTGCCCGGCAAGGACCTCAAAGGCGTGATCGCCTACCGCGACATTGCCGACACCAACGAGATGATCGACACCGCCAAGACCCACAAGAACGCTGTGGTGATTGGCGGTGGCCTGCTGGGCCTGGAAGCGGCCAACGGCCTGATGCTGCGCGGCATGGACGTGACCGTGGTCCATGTCATGCCCACGCTCATGGAGCGACAGCTCGACAGCGTGGCCGGCAAGCTGCTGCAAAAGTCACTCGAAGAGCGCGGCCTCAAGTTTCTCATGGGCGCGCAAACCCAAGAGCTCACGGGCAACGCCGAAGGCCGCGTCAAATCCATCAAGTTCAAGGACGGCACTGAGCTAGACACCGACCTGGTGGTGATGGCCGTGGGCATTCGGCCCAACACCGCGCTGGCCGAATCCATGCGCATTCACTGCAACAAAGGCATCGTCGTCACCGACACCATGCAAACCGTGACCGACGCCCGCATTTACTCGGTCGGCGAATGCGCGGCGCACCGCGGCATTGCTTACGGGCTGGTGGCGCCTCTCTTCGAGCAAGCCAAAGTCGCAGCCAACCACCTGGCCATGTTCGGCATTGGCCGCTACACCGGGTCACTCACCTCGACCAAGCTCAAGGTCACGGGCATTGACCTTTTCAGCGCCGGTGAGTTCATGGGCGGCGAAGGCACGGAAGAGATTGTTATGAGCGACCCCTTCGGCGGCGTCTATAAAAAGCTGGTCATCAAGGACGACAAGCTGGTGGGTGCCTGCCTGTATGGCGACACGGTGGACGGCAGCTACTACTTCAAGCTGCTGCGCGACGGCCGCAGCGTGGCGGGCATCCGCGACAAGCTGATGTTTGGCGAATCCAACATCGGCGACGTGGGCCATGAAGGCCACAGCAAGGCCGCCACCATGCCAGATACAGCCGAGGTCTGCGGCTGCAACGGCGTGAACAAAGGCACGATCTGCAAGGCCATCCAGGACAAAGGCCTGTTCACGCTGGACGAGGTGCGCAAGCACACCAAGGCCAGCGCGTCTTGCGGGTCCTGCACCGGCTTGGTCGAGCAGATCTTGATGTTCACCGCCGGCGGCGACTACTCGGCCACGCCCAAGCTCAAAGCCATGTGCGGCTGCACCGAGCACGGCCACCAGGCGGTGCGTGAAGCCATCCGCGCCCACAAGCTCTTGACGATTTCCGACGTGTACAAATTCATGGAATGGCGCACGCCCAACGGCTGCCCGAGCTGCCGCCCGGCCGTGAACTACTACGTCACCAGCAGCTGGCCCAAAGAAGCCAAGGACGATCCGCAAAGCCGCTTCATCAACGAGCGCAGCCACGCCAACATTCAAAAAGACGGCACCTACAGCGTGATTCCGCGCATGTGGGGGGGAGAGACCACGGCCAGCGAATTGCGCCGCATTGCCGACGCGGTGGACAAGTACAAGATCCCGACGGTCAAGGTCACGGGCGGCCAGCGCATCGACCTCTTGGGCGTGAAGAAGGAAGACCTGCAAGCGGTGTGGAAAGACATTGGCATGCCTTCAGGCCATGCGTATGCCAAGGCGCTGCGCACGGTCAAGACCTGCGTGGGCAGCGAGTGGTGCCGCATGGGCACGCAAGACAGCACGCAAATGGGCAAAGACCTGGAGCGCGCGATGTGGCGCATGTACGCGCCGCACAAGGTCAAGTTTGCTGTGAGTGGCTGCCCGCGCAACTGCGCGGAAGCGGGCATCAAGGACGTGGGCATCATCGGCGTGGACTCGGGCTGGGAGATGTACATCGCCGGCAACGGCGGCATCAAGACCGAGGTGGCGCATTTTTTCACCAAGCTCAAGACGGCTGAAGAAGTGCTGGAGTACACCGGCGCTTTTTGCGAGCTGTACCGCCAGGAAGGCTGGTACCTGGAGCGCACAGTGCACTACGTCAACCGCGTGGGCCTGGACTACGTGAAGAAAAAAATCCTGGACGACCACGAAGGCCGCAAGGCGCTGTGGGAGCGCCTGCAGTTCGCGCTGGACGGTGAGCCCGATCCGTGGTTTGACTTCAAGGAAGCTGAAGTCGACACCCGCCAGTTTGAAAAGATCTCGGCCTGAAAGCACACGCATGTCTGAATGGAAAAAAATCTGCCTCGTCAACGACATTCCGGTCCTGGGTTCGCGCTGCGTGGCGCGCACGCAAGGCCTGGACGTGGCGGTGTTCCGCAACGACCAGGACGGCGTCTTCGCCCTGCTCGACCGCTGCCCGCACAAAGGCGGCCCGCTGAGCCAGGGCATGGTGTTTGGCACCCACGTGGCCTGCCCGCTGCACAACTGGACGATTGACCTGGCGGGCGGCTGCGCCAAGGCGCCGGACTTTGGCTGCACGCCCAAGTTCAGCGTGAAGGTCGAAGCGGGCGAAGTGTTTTTAGATTCGATTGAACTGGCCACGCACGCGATTGACCTCACGCGCCCCGTGGCCGGGCCTCTCCCCGCCTTGTCCCCTCTCCCCCTGGGAGAGGGCTAGGGTGAGGGCACGCATGGCACCACCGTTTCCTCACGCGTGCCCCTCTCCCCAACCCTCTCCCCGAAGGGGCGAGGGAGTCAAAGCCCGGCCTTCGACTTCCTCCCTCCCCCTCTGGGGGAGGGCCGGGGTGGGGGCAACGCGTGGCACCACCGGTCCCTCGGACCTGTCTCGTCACCAAAGTCAAAAGAATGACCACTGATACCCGCTCCACCTGCCCCTACTGCGGGGTGGGCTGCGGCGTGATCATCGAGTCTGACGGTGCGCAGATCACTGGCGTGCGCGGCGACCCCATGCACCCGGCCAACTTTGGCCGGCTGTGCACCAAGGGATCGACGCTGGCGCTCACCGCCTCGGCCTCGGTCACCAAACAAGCGCGCCTATTGCAGCCGTTGCTGCGAGCCACCAGAGGTGAAGCCGCCAGGCCCGTGAGTTGGGACCACGCGTTGAACCTGGCCACCAACCAGTTCGCCCAGATCATCCAGGCCGACGGTCCGGAGGCCGTGGGCTTTTACGTCTCAGGCCAATTGCTGACCGAGGACTATTACGTCTTCAACAAGCTGGTCAAGGGCTTGATTGGCAGCAACAACATCGACACCAACTCGCGCCTGTGCATGAGCAGCGCCGTGGCCGGCTACAAGCAAACGCTGGGCGCTGACGCACCGCCTACTTGTTACGACGACGTGAACCATGCGCAGTGCATCTTCATCGTCGGCAGCAACACGGCCTATGCGCACCCGATTTTGTTCAGGCGCATTGAAGACGCCAAGGCCGCCAACCCGGCGCTGAAAATCATTTTTTGCGACCCGCGCCGCACCGACACCGCCGAGATCGCCGACCTGTATTTGCCGCTGTTGCCGGGCACCGATGTCTCGCTGTTCAACGGCATGCTGCACATCATGCTGTGGGAAGGCTGGGTGGACAAAGCCTACATAGACGCCCACACCAACGGCTTCGACAAGCTCAAGGCCACCGTGCGCGACTACACGCCCGATTTGGTGGCCGAGACCTGCGACATCAAAAAAGAAGACCTCTTTAGCGCCGCCAAACTCTTTGCCACGTCTGCCGCCACGCTGAGCCTGTATTGCCAGGGCCTGAACCAGTCCAGCAGCGGCACGGCCAAGAACGCCGCGCTGATCAATCTGCACCTGGCCACGGGGCACATTGGCAAACCCGGTGCCGGGCCTTTCTCCTTGACCGGCCAGCCCAACGCCATGGGCGGGCGCGAAGTCGGCGGCCTGGCCAATTTGCTCAGCGCCCACCGCGACTTGGCCAACCCGCAGCACCGGGCTGAGATCGCCGCGCTGTGGGGCGTGGCCAGCGTGCCTGAAAAGCCCGGCAAGACGGCGGTGGAAATGTTCCAGGCCGCGGCCGACGGCGAGATCAAGGCGCTGTGGATTGCCTGCACCAACCCCGCCCAGTCCATGCCCGACCAGGCCACCGTGCAGCGTGCGCTAGAGCGCTGCGAATTCGTGGTGCTGCAGGAAGCCTTTGCCACCACCATCAGCGCCGACTTTGCCGACCTGCTGCTGCCGGCCACCACCTGGGGCGAAAAAACTGGCACCGTGACCAATAGCGAACGCCGCATCAGCCGCGTGCGGCCAGCCGTTACAGCGCCCGGTGAAACCCGGCACGACTGGGTCATAGCCACCGACTTTGCGCAGCGGCTTGAAAAAGCCCTGGGCCTAAGCAGCCGCCTGTTCCCCTACTCGCTGACCGACGCAGAACTCGGCGCGCAAACCATCTGGAACGAACACCGCGAAAGCACGCGCGGGCGCGACCTTGACATCACCGGGCTGGGCTACGCCCTGCTTGAAGAAGCGCCGCAGCAGTGGCCGCTGCCCGAAGGCCAGACCGTCGGCAAAGCGCGGCTGTATGAAGACGGCGTGTTCCCCACCGCCGACGGCCGGGCACGCTTTGTCAACACGGTCTACCAACCGGTGGCCGAGCCGCGTGAGTCGCGCTTTCCCTTTTCGCTGACCACCGGGCGCCTGCGCGACCAATGGCACGGCATGAGCCGCACCGGCACGCTGGGGCGCCTTTTCGGCCATGTACCCGAGCCGGTGGTGCAGATGAACGCGCAAGACATGGCGCGCCGGTTGCTCGCCGAAGGCGACCTGGTACATGTGAGTTCCAAGCGTGGCTCCATCGTGCTGCCGGTGCAGGCCTCGGCCGAGATCGCGTCCAGCCAGGCCTTTATTGCCATGCATTGGGGTGCCGAGTACCTGAGCGGCCAGTCCAGCCAAGGTACCCGCCTGGCCGGGGTGAACGCGCTGACCACCTCGGCGTATTGCCCCAGCTCCAAACAGCCCGAACTCAAGCACGCCGCCGTCAAAATTTTGAAGGCCGACATGCCTTGGTCGCTGCTGGGCATGGCCTGGTTGCCTGCGGGCGAAGTCATCAGCCGGCAACGCCAGTTGCAAACGCTGATGGCGAGTTTTCCGTTTGCCAGCTGCGTGCCGTTTTCCAACAACGCGCCGCTGGGCGAGGCGGGAAAAGGACGCTCCGGCGTGCTGTTCCGCGCTGCGGGCTACGAGGCCGCCACGCCCGAACTGCTGGCGCACATTGAGCAAGCGCTGGACTTGAACGGCCCGGAAGTACTGCGCTACGCCGACCGAAAAAAAGGTCAGCATCGCAGCGTCAAACTGCAACGCCACGAGGGCAACGCCGAGCTGACCGGCTTTGTGCTGGCCGGCGACACCAGCGCCCAAGCCTGGATCAAAACCTTGCTGCAAGACGAGCTGCCGGCCCAGGCCTATGGTCGCCTGCTGCTCTTGCCCGGCGCCAAGCCACCGGTGGCGGTGCAGTCCCGCGGCAAGCCGGTCTGCACCTGTTTTAACGTCACCGACATCGCGATTGACGCGGCGCTGCACAGCCTCTCGCAAGCCAGCGCCTCGGCTTATTTGACGAGCGACGACGAACGCCTGGCCGTTCTGCAAAGCACTCTGAAATGCGGAACCAACTGTGGCTCTTGCGTGCCCGAGCTCAAGCGGCGCGTGAGAGCGGCCCGTGTGGCATCTAGCGGGGCCGTGGCCGGCGCACCGGCACGCGTCATTCCCATCCGCGCCGTGGCCTGAGCACAAGCACCCCACCCGTAAGCTCATAACTCAAAGTCATCAGCCTTGCCTGACAATTGAGCCCATGGGAATCAGCCACTACATCAAGGAAATCGGCCGCGGCAAGGACGGCGCGCGGCCCCTGTCGCGTGAGCAGGCGCAAGACCTGCTGGGCCAAGTGCTGGATGGCGCAGTCACGGATCTGGAAGTCGGCGCCTTTTGTTTGGCCATGCGCATCAAGGGAGAGACGCCCGAAGAAATGGCTGGCTTTTTAGACGCCGCGCACCAGCGCCTGAACTTGATGCCAACAACCGGCGGGACTTGCGTTGTCTTGCCCAGCTACAACGGCGCGCGCAAATTGCCGGTGCTCACGCCCCTGCTGGCGCTGCTACTGGCTCGCCAAGGCCTGCGCGTGCTGGTGCATGGCACGGCCACTGAATCAACCCGGGTGCTGTCGTCTGAGGTGCTGGCTTTGCTGGGTGTGCCCGAACGCCAAGACCTGGCACCGCTGGCCGCCGGACAGGTGGCTTTTGCGCCAACGGCCCTGCTCAGCCCGGGCCTCAAGCGCCTGCTGGACGTGCGGCGCCTGGTCGGCCTGCGCAACCCGGCGCACAGCTTGGTCAAACTCATGAATCCTTGCAATGGCCCAGCACTCATCGTCAGCAGCTACACCCATCCGGAATACGCCATCTCGATGGCGCAAACGCTGGCACTCACCGGCGCCAACGCCCTGCTCTTGCGCGGCACCGAGGGCGAAGTGGTGGCCGACGCCCGCCGGCTACCTCAAATGGATGGCTACCTGGGCGGACAAAAAGAAGTGCTGCAAACTGCCCAGACCGGCACGCTCAACGCCCTGCCTGAACTGCCAAAAGCCATTGATGCGGCCACCACGGCGGCGTACATTGAGTCCGTGCTGGCAGGCCACAAGCCCGTACCGGCGCCGATTGCTCGGCAGGTAGAACACATCTTGCAGTTGACTTCACGGCTATGACTCCATACTTTTCATCCCCCACAGCAGCGGGCCGCTGCACCTTGGTCGGCGCCGGCCCGGGCGATCCCGAGTTGCTCACGCTCAAAGCTGTCAAGGCTTTGCAAGCAGCCACCTTGCTGCTGGTCGACGATCTGGTCAGCGACGAAGTGGTGGCAATGGCCTCACCCAAGGCGCGGGTGGTCTATGTCGGCAAGCGCGGTGGCTGCAAATCGACCCCACAAGCCTTCATCGAAAAGCTCATGATCACGGGCGCCAAAGACGGCGAAAACGTGGTGCGCCTAAAGGGCGGCGACCCTTTCATCTTTGGCAGAGGCGGCGAAGAAGTGGAGCATCTGCGCGCCGCTGGCGTACAGGTGGACGTGGTCAACGGCATCACCTCGGGCCTGGCGGCAGTGACTTCGCTGGGCCTGCCACTCACGCACCGAGAACACGCGCACGGCGTGGTCTTCGTCACCGGTCACGCCAAGCCCGGCGACCAGGGCACCGACTGGCGCGCCCTGGCCGAGACGGCACACAAAGCCAAGCTCACGCTGGTGATCTACATGGGCGTGAGCGGCGCCGAACGCATTCAGGCCGAGCTGTTGACCGGTCTGCCGGCCAGCACAGCGGTGGCCGTGATCCAAAACGCCAGCCTGCCTACGCAGCGCCACCTGAGCACTACCCTCGGCGCACTGGCTCACGACCTACAGCAAAGCGGCTTGGCCAGCCCCTCGGTGATCGTGGTCGGCAACGTGATGGCCAGTCTGGCGCTGGCGGCGGCGCATCCGGCGGCTGTGTGGGCGGCTTGAGCCGGCCAACCAGCCCCGCAAGAGAACATTGAATGAGCTGCATTCGACCCGAGCCTGAGAGGGGTGGACCGACCAACCCCGTCACCCTCTCGACCGAGCCAAGTCGGGCTTTAAAAGTGGCGCAAGGTCAGGCCACGATGGCAATTCGTCAGGCAGCCTTTGAAGCTGAATTCACTGCGTGGATCGAGTCACAAAACGCCTGGATTAACGCACACGGCATTCCCGGAGAAGACCTGCGTCCTTGGTAAGTCTGATGGGCCTGCGCCCCTATCAGTTCCGTTCAGCATAGGGGTGGCGTCATGAACGCTGGCGTTGTCAGGCGCTCAGCGCCGCACTTTCAACCAAGCGCCTGCGCGCAAGCATAGCCCGAGGCCCAGGCCCATTGAAAGTTGTAGCCGCCCAGCCAGCCCGTCACGTCCACCACCTCGCCAATGAAGAACAGCCCCGGCTGGCGGGACTCCATGGTTTGTGACGACAAATCTCGCGTGTCGACCCCGCCCACGGTGACTTCGGCTTTTCTGTAGCCTTCGCTGCCGTCGGGCAGCAATTGCCAATCGCTCAAACGATCAGCCAAATCTTGCAAGGCCTTGTCTGGCACATCGCTGATGGCTTGCTGCAAGCGTGGCTCCTGGCTGACCCAGGCGTCGGCCAACCGACCGGGCACCAGCGCCGACAACTCATTGCCGACCAACTTGCGCGACGTGGCCTTGGCGCGCAGCAAAGCGGGTGGCACATCAGTGCCCGGGACCAGGTTGATGCGCACCGGCTGGCCTTCGCGCCAGAAGCTGGAAATTTGCAGCACCGCCGGCCCGCTCAAGCCGCGGTGCGTGAACAGCAAGTCTTCGGCAAAAACCACCGCTTTTTTACGCTGCTTGGGCGTCGCGTCAACCGCACCGGTTTCAATCAACACCGGCAAGGCCAAGCCCGCCAACTGGGCGTAAGGTGCCCAGGACTCGCCGTCAAAAGTCAGCGGAACCAGCGCAGGCCGGGGCTCGACCAGCCGCAAGCCAAACTGCTTGGCTATGCGGTAACCAAAGTCCGTCGCGCCGATCTTGGGAATCGACAGCCCGCCAGTGGCGATCACCACTTGCTTGGCGTTCACAGGCCCACGGTCAGTCTCTAAAACATAGGCCTGGCCCGTCTCGGCCGGTGCTTGGATGGCTTTCACACCGCAGGGCTGCCAGCGCGTCACAGCACCCGCATCGCACTCCGCCAACAGCACGTTGATGATGTCTTCCGCCGAGCGGTCACAAAACAATTGGCCCTTGTGCTTTTCGTGAAAAGGCACCTGGTGCTTGGTCAGCAGGTCCAGAAAATCTTGCGGCGTATAGCGCGACAAGGCCGATCGGCAAAAGTGCGAGTTCTCGCTCAGGAACTGCTGGTGCGTGGTGCCGATGTTGGTGAAGTTGCAGCGCCCGCCGCCCGAAATGCGGATTTTTTCGGCCACTTTGTCGCTGTGGTCCAGCACCAGCACTTTCAACCCGCGCTGCCCGGCAAGGCCTGCGCAAAACAAACCCGCCGCGCCAGCGCCGACAATCACCACATCAAATAAAGAATTCAAAGCCAGGTCTCAAACAGTCTCAAAGTAAGCCGGGGCAAAGCCCCGGGGAAGTCGGGGCAGTTTAGTTGGCATGCTCGGCGCCCCTTGTTGCTGATTACCGAGCTAGCCCGTGGGCTCAACCGCCCTGCTTTTCTGGCTATAATCCGAGGCTTTGCTAGCAAACCCGCACCTGGCCTGATCCTGATCAGATCATCAAAGGTGTACCTTTTGGATCAATTCATCAATGACCACTATCCGTGTAAAAGACAACGAACCGTTTGACGTTGCCCTGCGTCGCTTCAAGCGCACTATTGAAAAACTCGGTCTGCTGACCGACTTGCGCGCTCGCGAGTTCTACGAGAAGCCAACGGCTGAGCGTAAGCGCAAGAAGGCAGCTGCCGTCAAGCGCAACTACAAGCGCATTCGCGCCATGCAGTTGCCTAAAAAGCTGTACTGATCCCGGCGTCGGCCTTTTAGGCTGGCACCCAAGCCCGCTCGAGGACGCTCCAGCGGGCTTTTTTATTGGCCCTCCCTCACCTGTTCAAAGGAATCACCATGTCCCAGCTCAAAGCGCAAATCACCGAAGACATGAAAACCGCCATGCGCGCCAAGGACAGCGAGCGCCTGGGCACCGTGCGCCTGCTGCTGGCCGCTCTGAAGCAAAAAGAGGTGGACGAGCGCATTGAGCTGGACGACGCCGCCGTGGTCGCCATCGTCGACAAGCTGATCAAGCAGCGCAGGGACTCCATTGACGCTTTTCAAAAGGCCGAGCGCAAAGACCTGGCCGACAAGGAAGCCGCTGAAATGGCCGTCTTGCAGGCCTATTTGCCAGCCCGCATGAGCGCCGACGAAGTCACTGCCGCCGTGCGCGCCATCGTGGCCGAGTTGGGCGCCAAAGGCCCGGGCGATATGGGCAAGGTCATGGGCGCGGTGAAAACCCAGTTGGCCGGCAAGGCCGACATGGGGCAAGTCTCAGCGGCCGTGAAAGCGGCGCTGGCCGGCTGAACAAAAAACGGTCCGCAAGCGGACCGTTTTTTTTATGGGGTTTGCTTGTCTCTTGCAGACTTAAGAGCCGGCCACCTTCATGCGGTTGACCAAGATGGAGCCGACCGACTTGGCGCCGTAGTTGTACACGTCAGCGCCCACAGCCTGAATGCCCATGAGCATGTCCTTGAGGTTGCCGGCGATGGTAATCTCTTCCACGGGAAAGGCGATTTGCCCTTTCTCCACCCAAAAGCCCGAGGCGCCCCGCGAGTAGTCACCGGTCACGTAGTTCACGCCCTGCCCCATCAGCTCGGTGACGAACAGCCCGGTGCCCAGCTTGCGCAGCATGGCGTCCAGGTCGTCGCCGGCTTTGGTCTTGCGGCTGCTGAGCACCAGGTTGTGCGAACCGCCGGCATTGCCCGTGGTGCGCATGCCCAGCTTGCGGGCGGAGTAGGTACTCAGGAAATAGCCTTGCACGATGCCAGCCTCGACCACGTTACGGGCTTTGGTTTTCACGCCTTCTTCGTCAAACGGCGCGCTGCCCTTGCCTTTTTTCACATGCGGGTCTTCGCTGATGTCGATGTGCGCTGGGAAAGCCGCTTTGCCCATGCTGTCGAGCAAGAAAGTGCTTTTACGGTAGATCGCGCCGCCGCTGACGGCCTGCACAAAGCCGCCCAACAGACCAGCGGCCAGCGGCGACTCAAACAACACCGGGCACTGCGTGGTCGGGATTTTGCGGCTGTTCAAACGGGCCAACGCGCGCTCTGCCGCGTAGCGGCCCACGGCTTGCGGGCTGGCCAACTCAGTCGCGTCGCGCATGGAGCTGTACCAAGCGTCGCGCTGCATCTGGCTGCCCTTGCCGGCAATTGGCGCCACCGACAGGCTGTGGCGCGAGCTGGCGTAGCCGCCGCGAAAGCCGCGTGTGTGGGCGCTGAAAAAATGACTTTGCTGAGCCGACACGCCTGCGCCTTCGCTGTTGGTGATCAGGCGGCTGGTGCTTAGCGCGGCCGCTTCGCATTCCAGTGCCATCAGGGCGGCTTGCTCGGAATTGATCAGCCAGGGGTGGAACAAGTCCAGCTCCGGGTGCTTGTGCGCAATGTCGCGCTCGTCGGGCAGACCCGAGGTGGCGTCGGTCGCCGTGAAGCGGGCAATGTCGTAGGCCGCTTGCACGGTCTGTTCGATGGCGGCGCGGGAGAAATCGCTGGTCGACGCATTGCCGCGTTTTTTACCAACGTAGACCGTGATGCCCAGCGATTTATCGCGGTTGCGCTCCACGTTTTCCAACTCGCCCTTGCGCACGCTCACGCTCAAACCGCAGCCTTCAGACGCTTCAGCCGCGGCGTCGGTCGCGCCCAGCTTTTTGGCATGACCCAAGGCGGTATCGACCAAGTCTTCAAAAAAGTCGCGGTGGTAGCTGAAACCAGAGTCCGGTTGCGCTGACAACTGAGGGGTTTGCGACGAGCGCGGCAAAGTTTTGGAGGTCATGGGTAGCTATGATACGGGCGCAATGAACAACAAGACTGTCAAAGGCTATTGGTCCAACGGCCGCTTCGTGAAGCCCGAGGAAATCCTGGCCGAGGAAAAGGGCCCGCCGAGCAAGACCCAGCTCAAGGCCGAGGCTGATGAAAAACAAGCGCTGGGCGAAGCCCTGCTGACCTTGCGTGCCGATCTGATGGCGCGCCTCGACCTGCCCGAAAAGCTGCTCGACGCCATCAAAGATGCCAAGAAAATCACGAACTTCGAAGGTCGGCGCCGGCAGATGCAATTCATCGGCAAGCTCATGCGCCCGCTCGACCCCGAGCCGATCCGCGCGGCGATTGATGAGCAGATCAACGGCTCGGCGCAGCAGACCTTGTCTCTGCACCTGGCTGAGCAGTGGCGCGACAAGCTCATTGCCGACGATGTGGCCATGGGTGAATGGCAATCACAATACCCGGACACCGACTCGCAACAGCTACGCGCCCTGATTCGCCAAGCTCGCAAAGACGCTGTGCCCGAAAAGCCGGGCGAAGCACCACGCCACGGCAAGTCGTACCGCGAAATTTTCCAGCTCATCAAGGAGCAGATGTCCCATGAGCAGCCCTGAGCCGGTACGCATCGGCATCTTGTCGGTGAGCGACCGCGCATCGACCGGTGTGTACGAAGACAAAGGCTTGCCAGCGCTGAAAGACTGGCTCAGCAAAGCCTTGTTGAACCCCATCGAATTCATAGAACGCCTGATCCCCGACGAGCAAGCCGGCATCAGCGCCGCTTTGATCGAATTGGTCGATGCGGATTGCTCACTGGTGCTGACCACCGGCGGCACCGGCCCGGCCTTGCGCGACGTGACGCCCGAAGCCACTCTGGCTGTGGCGCACAAAGAGATGCCTGGCTTTGGCGAACAAATGCGGCAGATCAGCCTGAAGTTTGTGCCCACGGCGATTTTGTCGCGCCAGTGCGCGGTGATCCGTGACCAATCGCTGATTTTGAATTTACCCGGCCAGCCCAAGGCGATTGCTGAGACGCTCGAAGGCCTGCGCGACGAGGCTGGCAACAGCGTGGTGCCCGGCATATTTGCCGCTGTGCCTTATTGCGTTGACCTGGTAGGCGGGCCCTACTTGCAAACCCGGCCAGAGGTCTGCAAGGCCTTCCGTCCTAAGTCGGCTATTCGGCCCGGCACCTGATTTTTCTTCAGGGCTTTCTTCAAGTCTCACTTCAGGCTATCGACCTATGAGCGCCACACCTGCCCTGCCTCTGCTGCCTCAACAGGCTTTGCCCGCTGACGCTGACCACGCCACTTTGATCGGTCGCCTGTGGCAACCGGGCATTGGCCCGACGCTGGTGATGGTCTGCCAAGGTGCGCTGCACGACGCCTCCAGCGTGGCGGTTACCAGCAGCGAATTGGTGAACTTGGCCGATCCAGCACACGCTTTGCAAACCGCGCTGGAGGCCGGTCAACTGCCATGCATCGCGCAGCTCGACGACGTGCTGGCCAACAGCGACGAAAGCCTGCGTAAGCCTGCTCAGCCTTGGTTGCTGGCCCCTTGCGACTTGCAAGCCGTCAAAGCCAGCGGCGTGACCTTTGTGGCCAGCTTGCTGGAACGCGTAATTGAAGAGCAAGCGCGTGGCGACGCCAGCCGTGCCGAAGGCATACGCCGCGAACTCAGCGGCATTCTGGGCGACAACCTCAAGGGCATCGTGCCGGGCTCGGCCCAAGCCGCCAAGGTGAAAGAAGTGCTGCTGGCGCGCGGCGCTTGGTCGCAGTACCTGGAAGTGGGCATTGGCCCCGACGCTGAAATTTTCACCAAGTCTCCCGTGCTGTCGGCCGTGGGCACGGGTGCCGACGTGGGTATTCATCCTGGCTCGGCCTGGAACAATCCCGAACCCGAGGTCGTGCTGGCCCTCAATGCACGCGGCGAGGTGGTGGGCGCGGCCCTGGGCAACGACGTGAACCTGCGCGACTTTGAAGGCCGCAGCGCCCTGCTGCTCGGCAAGGCCAAGGACAACAACGCGTCTTGCGCCATCGGCCCCTTCATCCGTTTGTTTGACGCGCACTTCGGCATTGACGATGTGCGCCGCTGCGAGCTCACCTTGACGGTCAGCGGGCCTGAAGGTTTTGAATTGCGCGGCGCCAGTTCCATGTCGCAAATCAGCCGTGACCCGCTCGATTTGGCGGGCCAGCTGATGGGTTGCCACCAGTACCCGGACGGCGCCATGCTGTTTTTGGGCACGATGTTCGCGCCTTCGCAAGACCGCCACGGCCCGGGCCAGGGTTTCACGCATGTGGTCGGTGATGTGGTGACGGTGGCCACCCCCGCCTTGGGGCTCCTGGCCAACCGCGTTCAGCACGCCGACAAAGCCGCACCTTGGACCTTTGGCCTGACGGCGCTGATGCGCAATCTGGCCGGCCGTGGGCTGCTGAAATAAATAAAGCGCTGAAGCCCGGGCTTACTTGCCCATCAACTGGTTCAGCTTGTCGGCCTCGAAGGTCTCGCGCCGTGCGGCGTCAGTGGGCACACAGTCCTTGCCGGGAGCCGCCGACAACTTCTCGATGGCTTGCCAGAGCAAGGCAATCTGGTGCTCTTGCGACGACGCGTTGTCGATCAGCCCTTTCATGGCCTGGGACACCGGGTCGTCTTCCAGCGTGATGCCGTAGGCTGAGAACTTGTTCGGTGCGCTGGTCACGTCGGCGCTTTCATGCGCTTTCGAAGGGATGATGCGCGCCGGAATACCGACCGCTGTGGCGCCTGCTGGCACGGGCTTGATCACGACGGCATTGCTGCCGATCTTGGCGCCGTCGCCCACTTCAAAACCACCCAAAACTTTGGCACCTGCACTGACCACCACGTCGCGACCCAGCGTCGGGTGGCGCTTGGCACCTTTGTAAAGCGAGGTGCCGCCCAGCGTGACGCCTTGGTAAATGGTGCAGCCGTCGCCAATTTCAGCGGTCTCACCGACCACCACGCCCATGGCGTGGTCAAAGAACACGCGCTCACCAATCTTGGCGCCCGGATGGATTTCAATGCCGGTGAGCCAGCGCGACACATGCGAAATGAACCGACCCAGCCATTGAAAGCCATGCGTCCAGCACCAGTGCGCGCGGCGGTGCAAGACCAGCGCATGCAAGCCGGGGTAGCAGGTCAGCACTTCCCAGGCCGAGCGGGCGGCGGGGTCGCGTTCAAGAATGCATTGGACGTCGGAGCGGAGGCGAGAAAACATGAGTCGAGTCTACCGGTCCAGCGCCGGGGCTGCCGGCTCATCGGCTGGGAAGGCCTGGCCCGACTGCGCAGCCTGCGCGGTCTGGGTCATGGCCTTGGCCACGCCGCGCAGGATGTGAATTTCTTCGGGGCTCAAGTTAGCGCGGTTAAAGAGCTGGTTCAGGCGAGGCATCAGCTTCTTGGGGGACTGCGGGTCCAGAAAGCCGATGTCCACCAGCGATTTTTCCCAGTGGCCGAGCATGCCCGCCACATCGGCCGCATCGGCCAAGCGCGGAGCAGCGGCGGTCGAAGCGGGCAACTCAAAACCGCCCAAGGCTTGCCGCCAGTCATACGCAATGAGCTGCACGGCCGCGGCTAGGTTGAGCGAGCCAAAGTGGGGGTCGGTCGGAATACTCAGGCAAGCGTGGCATCGGTACACATCGTCGTTTTGCATGCCAAAGCGTTCGGAGCCAAACAAAAAGGCCACGCCCTCGGGCTGCTCTAAAGGCGCGGCAGCGGTCAGCGCCGCAAAGTGCGCACGCGGCGCCAGCGTGGGCGGGCCAAAGTCGCGCGGCGTCATGGCCGTGGCGCACAGGTGGGTCATGCCGTCCAGCGCTTCGTCCAGGGTGGCGACGATGCGGGCGTTTTTCAGCACATCCAGCGCGCCGCTGGCGCGCTGGATGGTTTCTTCGCGGTTGAGCACGTTGGCCCAGCGCGGCGCCACCAACACCAGGTCGGTAAAACCCATGACCTTCATGGCCCGGGCCGTGCCGCCCACGTTGCCGGCGTGGCTGGTGTTGATGAGAATAAAACGGGTTTTCATGGGCGAAATCAGCAGTCAGTGAAACGGCAGGGCCAAACAGACGGGCTCAGCCGGTAAAATGCCGTTTATTGTCGCCTGCCACCGGTTACCGGTTCTCAGCCCTTCCCGCTCTTTACCCTCATTCATGTCCAATCTGCACCCCATGCTCAACGTGGCCGTCACGGCTGCGCGCGCCGCCGGCGCCATCATCAACCGCGCAGCGCTCGACGTCGAGTCGGTCCGCGTTTCAGTCAAGCAAACCAACGATTTCGTCACCGAAATCGACCAGGCCGCAGAAGCTGCCATCATTGAAAAGCTGCTGACCGCCTACCCCGGCCACGGCATCCTGGCCGAAGAATCGGGCAGCGAGCATGGGGCCAAGGACTCTGAATTCGTCTGGATCATCGATCCCCTGGACGGCACCACCAACTTCATCCACGGCTTTCCGGTTTATTGCGTCAGCATTGCGCTGGCCGTGCGCGGGAAGGTTGAGCAAGCCGTCATTTACGACCCCACCCGCAACGACCTTTTTTGCGCCACCAAGGGCCGCGGCGCCTATTTGAACGACCGCCGCATCCGTGTGGCCAAGCGCAGCCAGCTCAAGGAATGCCTGATCAGCACCGGCTTTCCCTACCGCCCGGGCGACAAGCTCAAAAGCTACCTCAACATGCTGGGCGAAGTGATGAGCCAATGCGCCGGCGTGCGCCGCCCTGGCGCTGCCGCGCTGGACCTGGCCTATGTAGCCGCTGGTTTTTCCGACGGCTTTTTTGAGACCGGCCTGAAACCCTGGGACGTAGCGGCGGGTTCGCTGCTGGTGACGGAAGCCGGTGGCCTGATTGGCAACTTCACGGGCGAGGCCGACTTCTTGGACCAGGCCGAATGCGTGGCCGCCAACCCGCGCATTTATGCGCAGCTGGTGGCTAGCTTAGGCAAGTACAGCAAGTTTGCTGGTGCGGGTGACAAGGCCCTGGTGCGTCAAGCACTGCAGGACACCGAGCCCACGTCAACCGACACCGAAGTAGCAGCGACCAAGCCGCAGCTCAAGGGGCGCAAGTCCAAGGCCGCCGCGCATGCTGCACCGGCGGATGGCGACGCGCCGTTCTAAGGCTCGGACTTTCTAAAGAGACTCCGTGGGCACCAGGCGCAAGCGCCTGCTGCCACTGTCGCCCAAGCGCACGCGAGCGCCCTGAAAAAATATCTGCAAAGCGCCCAGCTGAGCAGACTCCACCAGCCACGGAGCGGTGCCGTAAAAACTTTGCCCAGTAGCGGCGGTGAAGACGTGGCGCGAAACTTTGCCCTGCCCGTCCTTCAAGCAGACCACCTGGTCTGGCACCCCCACGACATAAACCAGCGAGCCATCCTTGACGGCCTTGGCGGGACTGAAGCTGTCCGCAGGCCCAACGAAACTGCCACAAGCGGCATCTGAAGTGGTCTTGGCTGAGTCGGTACTCACCGAGGCCCAGCGCATCGGTTCCGGATAAGCTGCAGCGCTTCCTGGAACGACAGCAAGCTCGGCGGCAGCAGCCGTCTTGTCTGGTGTTGGCTCTGCCGTTGGGGCTGCAGCCTCCGGGACGGCAGGCTGCTCAAGCTTTGCTTGCTCACCCGCCTGTTGCGGCACTGCCAACTGCTCGGGTGCCTGCCATTGCCAACCCAGCACCAGTGCCAAGGCCAATGCGCACCCCGCCAAAGCACTGGGCCAAGGGTGCAGGCCATGGCGCTGGGGCATGGTCTGAGGCTCTGGTGAAGGGGAAACGTCTTCGGCACTCTCAGCGCCCCCCTTGAGTGACACCTGTCCGGAGGGTGCTTCTGAGATGGCAAAAGGAACAGCCTCGGCACCAACCGCCTGTTTTTGCCCACCGTGAGGCTGGCCCCCATTGGACAAGTCGGGCTGGGCATCGGGAGCTGGCGCCAAGGCTTGCGTCAGCAGCAGCGGCTCGCCGAGGTATGCCGATACCTTGCGAGCCGCGGCCAATCGAATGGCATCACTGTAAAAAAGGGTCGATTGATTTTGCTCGAGTTGCCGCAACTGCGCCGCGGAAATGGCCAACCGTCGAGCCAACACCGCCACGTCCAGACCCTGGCCTTCACGCAGTTCGCGCAAGCGTTCTCCGCGAAATTGCAGAGGCGCAGCAGTTGAACCTGGCGGAGTAGTCATTCGAAAAGAAACTAAGGCTGGGGGGCCGTCCGGATGAGTCGGAAAGGTTTTCACTGTAGACGTTCTGTGTAAAAAAGTGCTGCGGAAAATTACCACGACAACAAGTTCTACTTTATAAGTATATTTAACTGAAAATATCAGCTCATAAAACTACAGCCCTTCGGGGGCCGATGGAAGTGAGCGCGCAACACGTCTTGTGAAACAATCTCGCAGCCCAGCGTTGAACCACCTAAAGAGCCCCGTTTGTCAGAGCCACGATCCCCCACCGCAACAGAGACGCCACCGGCCAAAAGTCCCGCTGCTGAGCCGACCAAGCACACACCCATGATGGCGCA
>JBBAPH010000007.1:87366-142744 GCA_040400935.1 Polaromonas sp. | reverse complement strand
AGCACCACCTTGACATGGTGGGGGTCGTTGGTTCGAGTCCAATTGCGCCTACCAAATTCACCCCTGCAGATCCTTGATTTGCAGGGGTTTTTTGTTTTTACCGCACAAAAACCGCCCTCGGGCCTGGGGAAGGGCCTCCGCCTAGGTCCGGGCCGCGGTGGGCCCTGGCCTCTGAGGCGTTTAGTTCAAGCCTTTGGTCGACGTTAAAGTTCAAGCTCATCCCAGCTTATTTTTGGGCTTCAGCTGCCCTGCTTGATCTCTTAACACCAGGAGCTGTTCTATGCCCCAAGCCCAAGTCGGCGACATCCGGATCAACTACACCGTGCAGGGGGAAGGCGACTGGCTGGTCATGGTCGGTGGTTACGCCAGCGGTAACTTTTCGTCCTGGGGTGCGCAACTCACGCGCGCGGCACAAGACTTCAAAGTGCTGGCCTTTGACAACCGGGGCATTGGCGGCACCGACGCGCCCGACATGCCCTACACCACGCACATGCTGGCCGCTGACGCGCTCGGCCTGATGGCGCACCTGGGCATTGAGCGTGCGCACCTGCTGGGCAAGTCGCTGGGCGGCGCAATTGCGCAGCAAATGGTCTTGCAGCAACCGGGCCGCATTCGCAGCCTAGCGATGACCTCCACCTTTGGCAAGCTCGGTGAGCGCGGGCAAGACATGGTGCGCTGGTGGCTGGGTTCGGCCCGGGCCACCGGGGTGGATCGCTGCTTTTTGGCCGGCATGCTCACTTACTTTTATACCGAGCGCTATTACGAAGCCAACCGCGACAAGACCAACGCCGCCATTGACACCATGCTGCAGGTCAACCGGCCGCTGCACGGCTACCTGAACACTGGCAATGCGCTGCTCACGCACGACGTGATGGCTCGCTTGGGCGAGATCACTTGCCCCACGCAAGTGCTGATCGGCCAGAACGACATGATCACCAGCGTCGAGCACAGCCGGGCGCTTGCAGCAGCGATACCGAACGCCGAACTGCTGGAGTACGAAGACACTTGGCATGGTTTCATGAGTGAGCGCCCCGAGGCCTTTGAAGTCATGATGACTTTTTTCAAGCAGCACTGAGTACGATAAAAAACAACGACCAGGAGACAAACCATGACCGTGACTTCTTTCCCCCAGTTCGTACGGCGCACACTTGGCCTGCTCGCCGCCAGCCTGCTGGCTTGCAGCGCATTCGCCCAGGCCTGGCCGACCAAACCGATCAAGATCATCTTGCCTTTTGCGGCTGGCGGTGGCGGCGACACGGTGATGCGCCCGATCTCGCAAAAACTGGGCGAAGCCCTGGGTCAGCAGGTGGTGCTGGAAAATATTCCTGGCGCCGGTGGTGCCTTGGGCATGCGCGCCGCCATTCGGGTGCCAACGGACGGCCACACCTTTGTGATGATCTCCAACACGCACGCCATCATCGAGACCTTGCAGCCCAACCTGGGTTACGTCACCTTGAAAGATTTTGTGCCCGTCACTTTCATGGCCTCGCTGCCTTTGGTGCTGGTCGTCAACCCTAATTTGCCGGTGAAGACCACGCAAGAACTGCTGGCCTATGACAAGCAAAACCCCGGCAAGCTCAACTACGCGTCGTCGGGCAGCGGCACGGTCTACCACCTCGTGACCGAGCAGTTCAAGTACCTCACGGGCAGCCAGATGACCCATGTGCCCTACAAGTCCAGCGCGGTGGCGCGCACCGACGTGATCAGCGGCCAGGTCGACCTGATGATTGACGGCTTGGCCACCATGAAGCCCTTCATCGAGTCCGGCCGCGTGCGTGCCCTGGGGGTGGGGGCCACCACGCGCCACCCGCACCTGCCCAACGTACCGCCCGTGGCCGACGCCGTGCCCGGCTTCAATGAAGACGCTTGGGTCGGCATGATGGCGCCCGCAGGCACGCCCAAAGCGGCGGTGGACCGCTTCAGCGCAGAAATCAGCAAGCTCTTGGCCAATCCGGAGATTCGCAAGATTTACACGGACCAAGGCATGCTGGTGCAGGGCAGCTCTCCGGCCGCGTTCGGCCTGACCATCAAGAACGACATTGACAAATGGGCCCTCATCATCAAAACGGCCAAGGTCAAGGCCGACTGAGCGGCTCGGCGATGGGCCAAGCTCGGCGGCAGGCTCTTCGTCAACAAGCAGTGCGCTGGTAAGAAGCTGGCGCTTTGGCTGACGCGGTGAGCGCCCCCCGAGCGCCAAGCTGGAGGCTTTGTCGGCCTCGACTGAGCATCGCGCATGACCCATCAAGAAGTCCATCCTGCCCACCCATTGCAGGCTGGCGCCCATTCACGAGGTGTCCGTACCTTGGCACCTCTGTCTGCTGACGATGCGGCAGCCGGTCATGCATTGACGCCGCGCGAGGCGGCCGCAGCCTTCGATCGCAGCGTGCGCGTGGCCATGGCCGGTCTGACCGGCGGTCTGTCGCCGTTGTCGGTCGGTCTGGCGGCGATGGACTGGGCGGGGCATTTGGCCTCGGCGCCAGGCAACGGGTCTTGGTTGGGTACGCAAGGCGTGACGGCATGGCTTGAAGCCATGCGCCATGCTTTGACGTGCGCGGGCGTGCCGGAGTCAGATCCGCGTTACGCCGCTGAGGAATGGAAGGTATGGCCGTTTTGTGCCTTGGCTTGCAGCCACAGCGTGGCCGAGCGCTGGTGGCAAGAGGCTACCGTGTTGCGCGGCATGGAGCATCACCACCAAGACCTGATGCAACTCTTGTCCCGGCAGTGGCTGGACATGCTGGCCCCCAGCAATTGGCCCTGGTCCAACCCCCAGGTGATCAAGACAACCCTGACCACACGCGGCGCTAACTTGCTGCGCGGCTTCAACCATGCGCTCGATGACTGGCGCCAAGCCCACGGCCTGCCGGCGCAGGACAGCGCGCAGCCGCTGTACCGACCGGGCAAGGAAGTGGCCTGTACGCCGGGCGAGGTGGTGTACCGCAACCATTTGGTCGAACTGATTCAGTACGCTCCCACCACGCGGCGCGTGCAGAGCGAGCCGCTGCTGATCATTCCCTCGTGGATCATGAAGTTCTACATCTTGGATTTGTCGCCGCACAGCTCCCTGGTGCGTTATTTGGTCGACAAAGGGCACACGGTGTTCATGCTCTCGTGGCGCAACCCGGACGAGCGCGATGCATTGCTGGACATGGAGGACTACCTGCGCCTGGGCGTGCTGCATCCCTTGGCCGAGATCACGCGGCGCACCCAGGGCGTGCCCATCCACACCGTCGGCTACTGCTTGGGCGGTACCTTGCTGGGCATGGCTGCAGCGGCTCTGGCACGGCCAGGGGGTGTGCACCATACGCCCATTGCACCGCTGGCCTCCATGACCTTGCTGGCGGCCCAGCTTGATTTCCGAGACCCAGGCGAGTTGGGTGTGCTGCTTGATGAAGCGCAGGTGGCGCTGTTGGAAGACATGATGGCCGACCGCGGCTTTCTGACAGGGCGGCAGATGGCGGCGTCATTTCAGTTCCTCCGTTCGCGAGACCTGTTTTGGTCCGCGCGCATGCGGGAGTACCTGCTGGGCGAACCCGAAGTGGCCAACGACCTGATGACCTGGAACGCGGATGTCACCCGCATGCCCGCCAAGATGCACAGCAACTACCTGCACAGCCTGTATTTGCACAACGACTTGGCTGAAGGCCGGTATGAGGTGGCGGGAGAACCTGTTTACCTGGGTGATCTGAGGCTGCCGATCTTTGCAGTGGGCACGGTGAAGGACCACGTGACGCCTTGGCGCTCGGCTTACAAAATCAAGCGCCTAGTGCATGCCGACGTGACCTTCGTGTTGGCCAGCGGCGGGCACAACGCAGGCGTGGTGTCCGAGCCAGGCCATTCCGGGCGCAGCTACCAGTTGCTGCTCACCCGGGCGACAGACAAACGCCTGTCACCAGAGGTCTGGCAGCGCCGGGCCGCGTTTCATCAGGGTTCCTGGTGGCCCGCTTGGCGCGACTGGTTGGTGACGCAGGGCAGCGGCCAGCAGGTGCCGGCGCGTGAGCTGAGCGACGGTGATTCGCTGGCGGCTGCGCCAGGCACGTATGTGATGGTGCGCTACCAAGATTGAGCAGATCGACGAGCATTCGGGCGGGCTCAATGTATCCGTCGGGAGAAATTGCAACAACTACTCCTCTTGCTCGCTCTGTCTTTGAGAAAGCGGTCGGGTCGCGCAGGTAGTCGTTAGCATCAGCAGGCGTTGGCAGTCGGGCCGTCCGCTGTAGTGCTGAATTGACAGATCCAACGACGAACAGGCTAAAGAGCTGAATACTTTTTGAGAGCAGCACAGCGGCTTGGTGGTAGTTGCCTGGGGGGTAATAAAACTTGCTTTCCCCTCACAGCTGAATACGATTGCATGGGTGAAAAAATCTCCTGATGACTACTGCCGCATTTATCTTTACTTACTAGCGCAAGAAAAAGCAGTGCGGCGTTCCCCGGCATTTCCTTTGCTGGACCTCCCCGAAGAGCGATTGATCGATCAATTGGCAGCGTCCTGGAGCGCAGGCAAGAAAATCACCGTACTCAAGGCCATGGAAATGTCTGCTGACGCCTCGTCCACCACGGTGCATCGGCGACTCAAAACGCTTCGTCAAAAAAGAATGCTTGTGTTGCAGTTGGACGAGGATGACAACCGCGTTAAGTACATTCTTCCTACCGAACTGGCGCTCGCTTACTTGGCCGAACTAGGCCGCTCGGTGGAGCGGGCTTGCACACAGGGATCGGTTGAGCTTTCAGGTTCACCGCTTGCGTCGACCCTGGTGCCCAGGGCCCGTGACGAGGCAGCCGAGTTAGAGCCGGGCGTGCCGTGGTTTGCGGCGCGAGGGTAAACAAGGGTCAATGCCCTGCGGCAGACTTCTAGAATCGGTCCAAGTGCTTGCGCCAGCAGGCCACCACCGTCATCTACAGGAGTCAGCGCTTGCAAAAAACAAAACTTACCGGCCCAGGCATGGCCGGGCGGGCTGCGCTGGAGTCGCGAGCCGTCGCCGCAAGTGCGCCAACCTCGGCTAAAAAAGTAACAGCCGGCCTGTCTGGTGGCAAGACTTTCAAAGCCAAAAGCACCGTCAAACCGGGCAGGGCCAGTGGTGCCCAAGCCAACGCTGACAAGGCCCCGCCTGACGCTGCAGCGAGCGAAGCAGCTGCAGCTGCAGCCAGCTCGGTCAAGACGCCCCTGCGCGTGATCAAAAAATACCCGAATCGCCGTCTCTACGACACCAACACCTCGACCTACATCACCTTGAGCGACGTCAAAACGCTGGTGATGGGCAGCGCGCCCTTTGTGGTGCGCGACGCCAAGACGGGCGAAGACCTGACACGCAGCATCTTGCTGCAGATCATCCTGGAAGAAGAGGCCGGCGGTGCACCCATGTTCACCGAGCAGGTGCTGTCCAACATCATTCGCTTCTACGGCAACGCCCTGCAAGGCTTCATGGGCTCGTACCTGGAGAAAAATGTGCAGTCCTTCATGGACCTGCAGCTCAAGATGAGCGAGCAGTCCAAGAGCCTGTCTCCGGAGTCCTGGGCCCAGTTCATTCAGTCCCAGTCGCCCGTCATGCAGGGCATGATGGGAACGTACGTGGAGCAGTCCAAGTCGCTGTTCACGCAAATGCAGGAACAGATGCAAAAGCAGAGCAAGCAGATGCTGTCCACCTTTGGCCTCAAGCGCTGAGCGCTCTTCCCGCGAGAAAAGAAAAAGGCAGCCGAGGCTGCTTTTTTTGTGGGCGTTCGATGAACGCCGTCGGCCCCTTCAGAGCACCTCGCTCGCAAAGTCCGCCAGCCGTGAACGCTCGCCCCGCGCCAGTGTGATGTGACCGCCGTGTGGCCAACCCTTGAAGCGGTCCACCGCGTAGGTCAAGCCGGACGAGCCCTCGGTCAGATACGGCGTGTCGATCTGCGCCAGGTTGCCCATGCACACGATCTTGGTGCCCGGGCCGGCGCGGGTGATCAGCGTCTTCATTTGCTTGGGCGTCAGGTTCTGCGCTTCGTCAATGATCACGTACTTGTTCAAGAACGTACGGCCGCGCATGAAATTCATGCTCTTGACTTTGATGCGTGAACGGATCAACTCGTTGGTCGCTGCGCGGCCCCATTCACCCGAGCCGCTGTCCGTCTTGCCCAGTACTTCCAGGTTGTCGTCCAGCGCACCCATCCAAGGGCCCATTTTTTCTTCTTCCGTACCGGGCAAGAAGCCGATGTCTTCGCCGACCGACACCGTAGCGCGGGTCATGATGATCTCGGTGTAGCGGCGATCGTCCAGCACCTGGGTCAGGCCTGCTGCCAGCGCCATCAGCGTCTTGCCGGTGCCTGCAGTGCCGGCCAGCGTGACGAAGTCGACTTCCGGGTCCGTCAGCAGGTTCATCGCGAAATTCTGTTCGCGGTTACGCGTGGTGACGCCCCACACGGCATTCTTGAGGTGCGTGAAGTCTTTCAAGGTTTTCAGCACGGCCGTCTTGGCGCGGATTTCCGTGACGCGGGCGTACAGCGGGGGCTCGCCTGGTGCTTCAAAGTAGACGAACTGGTTGATCATCAAATGCGCGACGATCGGGCCGGTGATCCGGTAGAAGGTGTGGCTGCCTTGCTGCCAGCTCTCAATGGTTTTGCTCTGGCGGGTCCAGAAGTCCACCGGCAGCGCCAGTGCACCCGAGTACAGCAGGTCGCCGTCTTCCAGCGTTTTGTCGTTCTGGTAGTCGTCGGTCAAAAGGCCCAGGGCGCGGGCCTTGACCCGCATGTTGATGTCTTTGGACACCAGCACCACCTCGCGCGGCGCATGTTCCTTGCGCAGGGCCTCGACCACGCCCAGGATCTGGTTGTCGGCCTTGCCCTGCGGCAGGCTGGCTGGCAGGGTGTAGTTCAGCGTCTTGGTCTGGAACAGCAGGCAGCCACCGGCTTCGGGGTGGCCGGTGGTGTTCAGGCTCAGCCCTTTGGCAATATCAGCACCGTTGGCGCCTGCCAAGGCGTCCAGCGTGCGGCTGGTCTGGCGGGCGTTGCGCGCCACCTCGGTCATGCCCTTTTTGTGGCCGTCCAGCTCTTCCAGCACGATCATGGGCAAAAAGATGTCGTGTTCTTCAAAGCGGAACAAGCACATCGGGTCGTGCATCAACACATTGGTGTCCAGCACAAAGAGCTTGGTCGGGCCGGTGCCGCGGGCCTTGCGTTTGGGCGCGGCGGGGGCCTGGGGTGCTGTGGCGGGGGCAGGGCGGCTGGCGCGCTCGGACGGGGCCGTGGGCAGGGTCGCCAAGGCGGCGGGATGCACGGCCGGCGCAGTGTCAGCCTCCCGCGCGCTCGGCTCAAGGGCCAGTACCGCCTGCTTGTCCTGCTTGCCTTCAGGTTTGCGGGCCACCTTGGCAGCCGTACGTTGCGGCTTTTGCAGAGCCTGGGTCGACAGCAGGGCGGCGCGTTTGGTCGGGGCGGGAGGCAGGGGCATGGTGGTGTGGACTCGCTGGGTGGAAGTTAAAACGGGTTCCAGAAACGAAAAAGCCGCCTTGATGCCAGGGCGGCTTGGTCGAAGAGCGCGGTTGAATATTGCAACAGCATGCGATCATTATGCATGACCGATAAGTCAGAAAAACCGCTGTTTAAACGGCTTTCTTCAGGTCTTTCACAGCCTTCAGGACGTCGTCCACATGGCCGGGGACTTTCAGGCCGCGCCACTCTTCCTTGAGCTGGCCGTCGGCGCCCACCAAAAAGGTGCTGCGCTCAATGCCCTTGACCTTCTTGCCGTACATGATCTTGTTCTTGACCACGCCGAACATATGGCACATTTTTTCTTCGGTGTCAGCGATGAGCTCAAAGGGCAGCTCGAGCTTGGCCTTGAACTCGTCGTGCGACTTCATGTTGTCGCGCGAGACGCCGAACACCGTGGCACCAGCCTTGACGAAGTCTTTGTACTTGTCGCGGAACTGCATGGCTTCCGTAGTGCAGCCGGGGGTGTTGTCTTTGGGGTAGAAATACAGCACCACAACCTTGCCCATGTGGCTTGTGTTGGTCACTTTCTGACCGCCGGTGGCGACGGCTTCAAATTCGGGGAGTAGTTTGTTGACGACGACGGCCATGCTGCGTGAACCCTGACGAAAGTTGTGTGAGCGCCTGACTCTGCTGCCTGTTGGGGTAGCGGGCTGGTGTGCACGGTGGTGCAACAAACCCTGTCTCGGCGTTTCTCATGATCTCAATGACTTCTGCTGCCAAGAAGGCTCTGGCAGCCAGTGCAACACATGATTTTACCCTCAAAGGGCCCGCCAGCGAAGCTGGTCAGTCCCCGGGCTCCATCAAGAGCGCCGCAATCACGTG
Source organism: Polaromonas sp. (assembly GCA_040400935.1). Taxonomy (GTDB): domain Bacteria; phylum Pseudomonadota; class Gammaproteobacteria; order Burkholderiales; family Burkholderiaceae_C; genus Polaromonas. The sequence continues at coordinate 134,467 of JBBAPH010000007.1, read as the reverse complement.
TCGGCCTTCGCCTGCCAGGATGTTGTAAGTGCGGCAGGCGGCAATGGTGTCCATGGTTTCCACGCCAATGCGCAAGGCCATCAGTTGCTGCAATAAAGCAGGGGAGACAAAGCGCAGACGCTTGCCGCTGCCAAAAATCACCAGCTCCGGTCGGCTCTCGGCCAGCAGGTCAAAGTGGGCTGCGCTCAGGTCTTCAAAGCGGCTGCAGTTCCAGTTGCGCTTTTCGCCCTTGGAGCCGACCACCACGCTGTATTCCACCTTTTCTGGCACGCCCTGGTTGACCAGGCCGATCCAGCCCGGGCCATAACCCAGGATGGACTGAACGTCGACGCGGTCGGGTTGGAGTTTCATGGGGCGTGTCAGGTGGGGTGGGGCGCTCGTGACAGCGCTGGGCAGGGTGCAGGGTGGTCCCTGAAAAGCGCATTTTATGTGGTCCAATTATGGATTATGCTCAGCAGCAGGCCCTTCTTATCCGCTTGCAGTCGCTGGGCGGTGGCGCAGGGGGCCTTTCATGAAGCAAATCACCAAATCAGCCAAGCTTTCCAACGTCTGCTATGACATTCGCGGCCCGATCATGGACGCGGCGCGGCGCATGGAAGAAGAAGGCCACAAGGTCATCAAGCTCAACATCGGCAATTTGGCGGTGTTCGGCTTTGATTCGCCCGAGGAAATTCAGCAGGACATGATCCGCAACCTGCCCAACTCGGCTGGCTATTCGGATTCCAAAGGCATTTTTGCGGCGCGCAAGGCCGTCATGCACGAGACCCAGAAACAGGGCATCAAGGGCGTGACGCTGGACGACATTTACCTGGGCAATGGCGCCAGCGAGCTGATCGTCATGGCCACCAATGGCCTGTTGAACGACGGCGACGAGTTGCTGCTGCCTGCCCCCGACTACCCGCTGTGGACGGCCGCCACCTCGCTGTCGGGCGGCACACCGGTGCACTACCTGTGCGACGAAGCCAACGGCTGGATGCCCAACCTCCAGGACATCCGCGCCAAGATCACACCGCGCACCAAGGGCATCGTGGTCATCAACCCGAACAACCCCACCGGTGCGCTGTATTCGCGCGAGCTGCTCGAGCAAATCGTGCTGATCGCGCGCGAGCACCAGTTGGTGATTTTTGCCGACGAGGTCTATGACAAGGTGCTGTACGACGACGTGGTGCACACCCCTCTGGCCAGCTTGTCGCAAGACGTATTGACGCTGACCTTCAACTCCCTGTCCAAGAGCTACCGCTCCTGCGGTTACCGCGCCGGTTGGCTGGTGCTGTCGGGCGACAAAAAGAATGCGGCCGACTACATTGAAGGCCTGAACATGCTCTCGAACATGCGGCTGTGCGCCAACGTGCCCGGCCAATGGGCCATTCAGACGGCGCTGGGCGGTTACCAGAGCATCAACGACTTGGTGGGCGAGGGCGGGCGCCTGCGCCGCCAGCGCGACCTGGCGCACGAGCTGATCACCGCCATCCCGGGTGTGAGCTGCGTCAAGCCCACGGCAGCGCTCTATATGTTCCCGCGCCTGGACCCCGACGTTTACCCGATTGCAGACGACCGCCAGTTCTTCTTGGAGCTGCTGCAGGAAACCCGCGTCATGCTGGTGCAGGGCACGGGTTTCAACTGGCCCTCGCCTGACCATTTCCGCATCGTGTTTTTGCCGCACGAAGACGACCTGCGCGAAGCCATTGGCCGCATGGCCAAGTTCCTTGAAAGCTACCGCCTCCGGCACGCGGGCACCGCCCGCAAGGCCCGCGTCGCCGCCTGATTTGTCCCCCTGCCTTCGCCGCTGGCCGCTGTGGCGCCCAGCGCGGGGCTTGTTGAATCCATGAGTAAAGAAGACCGCAGCATGACCTCTCCCCAATCCCGCCCCCTCCAAGTCGGCCTCTTAGGCGCCGGCACTGTCGGCAGCGGTGTGTTCAACGTGTTGGCCCGCAACCAGACAGAAATCTTGCGCCGCGCTGGCCTGGGCATTGAAGTGACCATGGTCGCCGACCTGGACACCGCCCGTGCGCAAGCCCTGGTGGGCAAGAGCAATGTGCAGATCGTCAGCGACGCTCGCGCCGTGATTGCCAACCCGCAAATCGACATCGTGGTCGAGCTGATTGGCGGCTACGGCATTGCGCGCCAGCTGGTGCTGGAAGCCATTGAGGCGGGCAAGCATGTGGTGACTGCCAACAAGGCCTTGCTGGCCGTGCATGGCACCGAGATTTTTGCGGCCGCCCACCGCAAGGGTGTGATGGTCGCGTTTGAAGCCGCCGTGGCCGGCGGCATTCCGATCATCAAGGCCCTGCGCGAAGGTCTGACCGCCAACCGCATCCAATGGATTGCCGGCATCATCAACGGCACGACTAATTTCATCTTGAGCGAGATGCGCGACAAGGGCCTGGGCTTTGACGCCGTGCTCAAAGAAGCGCAGCGCCTAGGCTATGCCGAGGCCGATCCGACCTTTGACATCGAAGGCGTGGACGCCGCACACAAGGCCACGCTGATGTCGGCCATCGCCTTTGGCATTCCGGTGCAGTTCGACAAAGCCTATGTTGAAGGCATCACCAAGTTAGACGCCACCGACATCAAGTACGCCGAACAGCTGGGCTACCGCATCAAGCTCCTGGGCATCACCAAGCGCACCGAGCGCGGCGTGGAGCTGCGCGTGCACCCCAGCCTGGTGCCGTCCAAGCGCCTGATCGCCAATGTTGAAGGCGCCATGAACGCCGTGATGGTCCAAGGCGACGCCGTGGGCACCACGCTGTATTACGGCAAGGGTGCAGGCAGCGAGCCGACCGCCAGCGCCGTGATTGCTGACCTGGTGGACATTGCCCGCCTGCACACGGCTGATGCCGCCCACCGCGTGCCGCACCTGGCCTTCCAGCCCGACGCCATGAGCGACGTGCCCGTGCTGCCGATGAGCGAAGTGGTGACCAGCTATTACCTGCGCCTGAAAGTGGCCGACGAAGCCGGCGTGCTGGCCCGCGTGACCGGTCTCTTGGCCGAAGCCGGCATCAGCATTGACGCCGTCCTGCAGCGCGAGGCCGACGACGTGGGCGGGGAAGGCTCCACGCAGACCGACCTCATCATCCTCACCCACGACTGCGTGGAAGCCAAGATGAACACCGCCATCGCGCAAATGCAAGGCCTGCCCAGCGTGCTGGCCCCGATCACCCGCATTCGCAAGGAAGAGCTCGCCTGATGCGTTACCTCTCGACCCGCGGTCATGCCGACCGCAAACAGTTTTGTGAAATCCTGCTCGAAGGCTTGGCCCCCGACGGCGGGCTGTATTTGCCCGAGGTCTATCCGCAAGTCAGCCCCCCTACGCTCGCCGCCTGGCGCCAGGTCTACGAGAAGCAGGGTTACGCCGACCTGGCCTTTGAAATCTTGTCGCTGTACATCGACGACATTCCCGCTGCCGATTTGCGCGCCTTGTGCCGCAAGACCTACACCGCCCAGGTGTTTGGCAGCGCTGCCATCGTGCCGCTCAAGGCGTTGGAGCCCGGCGTTTATTTGCAAGCCCTGTCCAACGGCCCGACGCTGGCTTTCAAAGACATGGCCATGCAGCTGCTGGGTAACTTGTTCGAGTACGAACTGGCCCGGCGCGGTGAGGAACTGAACATCTTGGGCGCCACCAGCGGCGACACCGGCAGCGCGGCCGAATACGCCATGCGCGGCAAAAAAGGCGTGCGGGTTTTCATGACCTCGCCCAACGGCCGCATGAGCCCGTTCCAGCAAGCGCAGATGTTCAGCCTGCTCGACGAGAACATTCACAACATCGCGGTGGACGGCGTGTTTGACGACTGCCAAGACATGGTCAAGGCGGTGTCGAACGACCTGGAGTTCAAACGCCAGTACAAGATTGGCACGGTCAATTCGATCAACTGGGCTCGCTTGCTGGCGCAAGTTGTCTACTACTTCGCCGGCTACTTTCAAGCCACGAAGAGCGAAGCGCAAAAGGTCAGCTTCACCGTTCCCAGCGGCAACTTCGGCAATGTGTGCGCCGGCCATGTGGCCCGCATGATGGGCTTGCCCGTTGAGCACTTGGTGGTGGCGACCAACGAAAACGACGTGCTGGACGAGTTCTTCCGCACCGGAATTTACCGGGTGCGCGGTGGGGCCGACACGCACGAAACCTCCAGCCCGTCCATGGACATTTCCAAGGCCTCGAACTTCGAGCGTTTTGTGTTTGACCTGCTCGGCCGCGATGGTGAAAAAACCCGCGACTTGTTTGGTCGCCAGCTCAGCACCCAAGGATTTTTTGACTTGAGTGCGCACCCGGCCTTTGCCGCCGCCCGCCGTCACTACGGTTTTGTCAGCGGCAAGAGCACGCATGCCAACCGCCTGGACACCATCCGCGACACCTTCAAGCGCTTTGCCGTGGTGATTGACACCCACACCGCTGATGGCGTGAAAGTCGCTCGCGAACACTTGAGCCCTGGCGTGCCCATCCTGGTGCTTGAAACCGCGCTGCCCATCAAGTTCGCCGCCACCATTGAAGAAGCTTTGGGCCAGCCGCCCGAGCGCCCCCCCGGCTTTGAAGGCATCGAAGCCCTGCCGAAAAAGGTGCTGGTGATGGCGGCCGACGCTGGCCTGATCAAGGCCTACATTGCCCAGCATGCCAGCTGATCGACGGGCGGACTGTTCATGAAAGTTGTTGGCTTTGCCGGCTACTCCGGTTCGGGCAAGACCACGCTGGTCGAGCGCTTGATTCCTGCTTTGAAAATGCGCGGCTTGCGCGTGTCCGTGGTCAAGCACGCCCACCACAAGTTCGACGTGGACCATCCGGGCAAAGACACGTTTCGCCACCGAGAAGCTGGCGCCTTTGAAGTGGTGGCTGCCTCCGACCAGCGCTTGGTCCTCATCCGCGAATTCGAGCAGCCCGCCAAGCTCACCGTGCACCAGCTGCTGGCGGAGGTCTACCCCGGTGTGGACTGGGTGTTGGTAGAAGGCTTCAAGACCAGCGACATCCTGAAAATCGAAGTCTGGCGCGGCCCTGATTCCGGCCCGAATGCCACGCGCGTGCGCTACCCAGACGACGACTTCGTGGTGGCCATTGCCACCGACGTGCCCGAGCAACTGCCCGAGCCCACCCAGCGCCCGGTGCTGGACCTGAACAACCCCGAGGCCGTGGCCGATTATTTGATCGCCAATCACGAGCGCTTTGAGTACTCCTTTGACCTGCACGCCTGAGCCTCTCCCATGACCACCTCGCCACCTTCGCCTTCTGCCCGGCCCGCGTTGCTGCCTTTGGACCAGGCCTTGGCGCAACTGCTGGCCCAAGCAGCACCGCTGAACCAGACTGAGCAGGTTCCCACCTTCGATGCTGACGGTCGCGTGTTGGCCCAAGACTTGTTGGCCGAACTGGACGTGCCCGCGCACGACAACAGCGCCATGGACGGCTACGCCGTGCGCTGCGCTGACCTGCAGGACACCCAAGTGCTGAGCGTCACCCAGCGCATACCCGCGGGTAGCCACGGCCATGCCTTGGAAGCTCTGGGCGCGGCACGCATCTTCACCGGCGCCCCTGTGCCAGCGGGTGCCGACGCGATCGTCATGCAGGAAGACTGCAGCGCGCTGCCAGACACCGGTTGCGTGCGCGTCAACACCACACCACAGCCCGGTCAGTGGATTCGCCAACGTGGCGAAGACGTGGCGCGTGGCGCCGTGATCTTGCGCAGCGGTGAACGCCTGGGCCCTGCCGAGTTGGGCCTAGCCGCCAGCATTGGTTATGCGCAGTTGCCCGTTGCCAGGCCAGTTCGCGTGGCGCTGTTTTCCACAGGCGACGAATTGGTCATGCCCGGTGAAGTAGCACCGGCGAACATGTTTCCCGGCGCCATTTACAACTCTAACCGTTTTTTCCTGCGCGCCTTGCTGCAGCGCCTGGGCTGCGAAGTCACAGACCTGGGCATCGTGCCCGACCAGCGCGAAGCCACCGTGGCCGCCTTGCGGGCCGCAGCCACCAGCCACGACGTGATCCTCACCAGTGGTGGTGTGTCGGTGGGTGAAGAAGACCATATCAAGCCGGCCGTGCAAGCCCTGGGCGAGCTGAACCTGTGGCAAATCGCCATCAAGCCCGGCAAGCCTTTCGCCTATGGCCGCGTGCACCGCAGCGAGCCGGGTGACTTTGCGCACTTCCTCGGGTTGCCCGGCAACCCGGTCTCCAGCTTCGTGACTTTCTTGCTCTTGGTGCGGCCCTTCTTGCTGCGCTTGCAGGGCGCGACAGACCAGCTTTTGCGGCTGCCCGCCGTGGCTGCCTTTGCCTGGCCCAAGGCTGACAAGCGGCGCGAGTTTTTGCGCGTACGCTTGCAAGCTGATGGCCGCCTGGCGCTGTTCGACAACCAGAGCTCCGGCGTGCTCACTTCGGCCGTGTGGGCCGACGGCTTGGTGGACAACCCAGCGGGACAGACCATTGCGCCGGGCGACACCGTGCAGTTCATTCCTCTGTCCGCCTTGGTGTCCTGAACTTTTAAAAGACGACGCATGCAAGTGACCATCCGCTATTTCGCTTCCATCCGCGAAGCTCTGGGCTCGGGCAGTGAGCAGCGCGACACCTCGGCCGCCACGCTGGCCGAGTTGCGCGACGAACTCCTGGTGGCCAGCCCGGCCCATGCCGCTGCGTTGGCCCGCCAGCGGCCGGTGCGCATGGCGCTGAACCAAGTTATGAGCGACGAATCAGCCGCCTTGACGCCGGGCTGCGAAGTGGCGTTTTTCCCGCCTGTCACCGGCGGCTGACATGAGCCCAGTGATGCCCATCCGCGTCTCGATCCAGACGGCCGACTTCAATGTCGCCGAAGAGGTCAACGCCTTGCGCGCGCAAGACCCGCGCGTTGGTGCGGTCTGCAGTTTTGTGGGCACCGTGCGCGACCGCAGCGACGGCCAGAGCGTGCAAACCATGGAGCTGGAGCACTACCCCGGCATGACTGAAAAAGCCATCGAGGCCATGATCGACGAGGCTTTGAAGCGCTTTGATATTTGCGCGGCACGGGTGGTGCACCGCGTGGGCTTGCTGCAGCCACTGGACCAGATCGTGCTGGTGGCCGTGACATCAGCGCACCGGGGCCAGAGCTTTCAGGCTTGCGAATTCCTGATGGACTACCTCAAGACGCAAGCGCCATTCTGGAAAAAAGAAGCCACGCCCACTGGCGCGCGCTGGGTCGATGCCCGTGTGTCAGACGACGCCGCCTTGGCGCGCTGGGGCTTGCAGCTGAACAACGGCTGACAAGGCTGCGCCCAACCTCCCAAAAAAAGGGCGGCCCCGCGGGCAGCCCTTTTTTTATTCGCCACCAGAGGCCGTAGCCCCTGGTTCATCCAAGGCATCAGAGACCGACTTTGCCGCCATCGTTCTTGGTGATGATGATGGTGGCCGAGCGTGGGCGCTTGCCGGGGCCGTAAGCTGCCGCCAGGCCTGCGCCGTTGTTGGGCCACTGGCTTTCCAGCTTGGTCGGGTCGGCCATCCAGCCGGCGGTGGCATTGGCGGCGGTGTTCTCGCCGGGGTGCTGGATGTTCACGTACAGCGCCTTGCCATCGGCCGACTCCGTCACGCCCGTGATTTCCGCGCCCTTGGGGCCGACCAGGAAGCGGCGCAGACGGTCATCGCCCAGCAATCCGCCCACAAACGTCTCTTGCTTGCCCGTGGTGTTGGCACTGCTCGCGGTGATGCTGTTCTCCACCGTGAACTTGCCGCCATCACCCACTTTGCCCGGCACAGCCGCTAGCAACATGCAGTTGGTCACATCGGTGTAAGCGCCGTCGTCGGTCTGGATCCATAAGAGGCCTGGCGTGGACTGGCTGAACCACAGGCCGTCGGGACTGGACAGGTCGTTGTTGGCCGACAAGCCGGAGATGTTGACCGATGCAGCTGAGCTTTGTTCGGCGCCAAACAGGAAGATGTCCCAGGCAAAGCTGGTGGCCGCAGGCGATGCTTCCTTGAAACGGATGATGTGGCCGTTGGGGTTGCCGCTGCTTTTTTTGCCGTCCGGGTCGTTGTAAGAGCGGGGGTTCGCCGCATCCGTGGTGGCCGGTGTGCGGTTGGTCGAGTTGTTGTTGGTCAGGGTGAAATACACCTCGCCATTCAGGGGGTTGACTGCGCCCCACTCGGGGCGGTCCATCTTGGTGGCGCCCACCGCGTCAGCCGAGAGGCGCGAGAACACCAGCACATCGGCCTGACTGCTGAAGCTGAAACCGCCCGAGTTCCAGCCCGCGATGCGGCTGTCGTTGATGCTCAACTCAATCCACTCGCCACTGCCGTCGGCGTTGAACTTGGCCACGTACAGCTTGCCTTCGTTGAGGTACTTGTCGCCAGCCGCCATGCCACCGCCCACATCGGCTGCGTCCCAATTGAGTTTGGTGACGAATTTGTAGATGTATTCATTGCGGGAGTCGCAGCCCATGTAAAAGGACAGGGGCTTGCCGACCACGGGCACACTGCAGGCGGCGTTTTCATGGGCAAAGCGGCCCATGGCCACGCGCTTGGCGGGCACGCTGGCAGGGGCCAGGGGGTCGATTTCCACCACGTAGCCAAAAGTCTGGGGTTCGTTGCGGAAGTCATTGGCTGCGGTGGCGCCCGACGCGCTGGTGTTCCAGCGGCTAAAGCGCAGGTCCGTGTCTGGCAGGTCGGTCGGGGTGTACCAGCCCTGGCCGGAGGCCGTGGTGGCCGTGGCCGCAATGGGGGCCGAGGCCACCCCATAGCGCTTGCGCGTCGTCACGGTGCGCGCGTCGGGGGCCACTCCGTCCTTTGGGATGTTGGTGTAGGCCGCCCAGTTTTCCTCACAGGTGAGGTAGGTGCCCCAGGGCGTGGTGCCGTTGGCGCAGTTGTTCAGCGTGCCGCGGCTGGTGGCGCCGCTGGGGTCGTATTTGGTGACGAACAGCTTCTGGATGGCCGCCAGGCTGGCGGCAGGTCCGGTGACGTTCATCACGGTTTGCGCCGTGATGCGTCGGTTCAGTGTGGAGGCGGTGTTGATCTGGCTGAAAAAGCCGTTGCCGTCCTTGCTGAGTTCCACCACCGAGACGCCGTGGTGGTTGATCTCTTTGAGCACTTCCAGCCCGGGGCGTGCGCCCAGATCCCAGGAGCCGAACTGGTCGAATTTTTTGTTGCTCACACCTGCGGAGGTCTGGCCGGTGGCATGAAAAAAGTGCGCATCGGCCGAGCTCTCGTGGTTCACGGCCAGCACGGCACGGTTGGTGGCGGTGGCCGAGTATTTGCCAGCGTCTGTCACGTAGAACAGGGCCATGCCGTCGTGGTGGTCGCCGATGCGGGTGGACCAGTCGTCGGTTTCTGCGCCCGTGTTGCTGTAGGCCGCTGTGCTGGCATTGATGGCGTCGCCCGTGGCATGCACCACCCGCACGGTGTAGCCGGCAGGCACCACCACGCTGTCGGCCAGGCTTTTAGCGGTGGCGGTGAAGCCCAGGGGCAGGCTGCTGGCGGGCAAAGCGGCCAGGCCGGTGGTGGCCGTCGCTGCGTTGGCACCGCCGCCGTAGGCGGCCAGCAGGGGCAAGGAGCCGACGGCGGCCAGGCCCAGGCCACCTCGCAAAATCATGCGCCGGCTGGGACTGGCCAAGCCTTTTTTCAGCACGTCCTGGAAATGTTCATTGTGCGAGGTGTTGCAGTCGAGGTCGTCGTGAGCGGACATCAGGTGCTTCCTTTTTTTTGTGGTGGGTCGGTTAAGCCATACAGGCCTGCTGCAGTCGAGCAAGCGCCTCGGCAGAGTAGGTGCCTGACATGACACGCCGATGAAAGCTCCATGACACTTTCAAGAAAGTACGGGCCAAAAAAAACGACCATCGGGGTCGTTTTTTGTGTTTGCTGGGCCTTCACGCCCGCAGTTGCGAGCGTTCAGTTCAAGTACTTGGGCTTGCTCTGCAATGCCACGTCAGCCGCATCGGCAGTGTCCAGCTCCAGGGATACAGCAGGGCCAGCGACCGCAGTGTCGAGCTTCAACACCGCGGTGGGCGTGTCCAGCCAACCGGAAACCTTGAGCGCTTGGTTCAGCAGCCTCAGCAGGCCCTGGGTCAGGGCGGGGTCCATCACCAAGCGCAGGTCGCGTGCCTGGCCTTGCAGCTTCTCCAGCATTTCCACTTGCAGCTTGCCATCGGCCAGTGGCGTGATCTTGAGCTCGGTCACCAGCAAGGGCTCTGCTCCCAGCGGCAGGGCGGCAGGCTCGTCCTTGAAAGGGGTCTGGAAATCGCCGTTGTAGGCCGCCGCTTCTTTCTGAAAATTCTCCACCAACTGATGGCGCTGCAAGGGCAGGGGCGCACCCGGGCTGGGCGGAGCGATCTGGCTATGCAGCTGGTCGGCGGCGGTCTTGCTCAGCATGGGCAGCAGGCCCAGCGTCAGCCGGCGCGTGAACCAGGCGCGAAACTCCTCGCCTTCCAGGCTGTTGATGCGCAGCAGGCAGCGGTCCTGCTCATTGACGTAGCTGACGTTGACCTGATGGATGTTCATGAGCTGATTTTAGGGCTGCTGATGGCCTTTGGCAGGCTCGCTGCCGGGCTGGACGCCGGGTGTAGGCTCTTGGCGACAGGGCACGCCCTTGAAAATGCGCCCAAGCGCCACATCTGTCAAAAATAGTTTCAGCCAATCAAAGGGAGCCGCCATGCGACAAGACAAGCTGACCACCAAGTTTCAAGAGGCGCTGGGCGACGCACAGTCGCTGGCCCTGGGCCGCGACAACGCCTACATTGAGCCGATTCATGTGCTGTCTGCCATGCTCCAGCAGGACGACGGCCCGCGCGCGCTGCTGCAGCGTGCTGGCGTGAATTTGCCGGGCCTGCAAGCCGCCACCGAAGACGCGCTGAAAAAACTGCCGCAAGTGCAGGGTCAGGACCAGATCCAGATCGGCTCTGAGTTGGCCAAGTTGTTGCAGGCCACTGAAAAAGAGGCGATCAAGCGCGGTGATCAGTACATTGCCGGCGAGTTGTTTTTGCTAGCCGTGGCCGACCACAAAGGCGATATCGGCCGCATTGCCCGTGAAAGCGGCATGAGTCGGAAAACCCTGGAGTCCGCCATTGACGCCGTGCGCGGCGGCCAGGGCGTGAACAGCCCCGAAGCCGAAGGCCAGCGCGAAGCCTTGAAGAAATACACCATGGACCTGACCGAGCGCGCCCGCATGGGCAAGCTCGACCCGGTGATTGGCCGGGACGACGAAATTCGCCGCGCCATCCAGGTCTTGCAGCGCCGCACCAAGAACAACCCTGTTTTGATTGGCGAGCCCGGTGTCGGCAAGACCGCGATTGTGGAAGGCCTGGCGCAGCGCATCGTCGCCGGCGAGGTGCCGGACTCGCTCAAGGGCAAGCGCGTGCTGAGCCTGGACATGGCCGCGCTGCTGGCCGGTGCCAAGTTTCGCGGCGAGTTTGAAGAGCGGCTGAAAACCGTGCTGAGCGAATTGGCCAAGGACGAGGGCCAGACCATTGTGTTCATCGATGAGCTGCACACCATGGTGGGTGCGGGCAAGGCCGAAGGCGCGATGGACGCCGGAAACATGCTCAAGCCCGCGCTGGCCCGGGGTGAGCTGCACTGCGTGGGCGCCACCACGCTGGACGAGTACCGCAAGTACATTGAAAAAGACGCGGCGCTGGAACGCCGTTTTCAAAAGATTCTGGTCGACGAGCCATCAGTCGAAGCGACGATCGCCATCTTGCGCGGCTTGCAGGAAAAGTACGAAAAGCACCACGGCGTGCAGATCACCGACCCGGCCATCGTGGCTGCGGCCGAGCTGAGCCACCGCTACATCACCGACCGCTTTTTGCCCGACAAGGCGATTGACCTGATCGACGAGGCCGCCGCCAAGATCAAGATCGAGATCGACTCCAAACCCGAGGTCATGGACCGGCTGGACCGCCGGCTGATTCAGTTGCAGATCGAGCGCGAAGCCGTGCGCCGCGAAAAAGACGAAGCCTCGCAAAAACGCTTTGGCCTGATCGAAGAAGAGATCGTTAAGCTGCAAAAAGAAATCTCCGACCTCGACGAAATCTGGCAAGCCGAAAAAGCCCAGGCCCTGGGTTCGAAAGACGTGATGGAGGAGATTGACCGCATCCGTTTTCAGATCGAGGAATTCACCCGCAAGGGCGACTTCAACAAGGTCGCCGAGCTGCAATACGGCAAATTGCCCGAGCTGGAAAAGCGCCTCAAGCAAGCGCAAGCCACCGAAGAGCAAAAGGTGGCGGGCCAAGGCCCTAAGCTGCTGCGCACGCAAGTCGGCGCCGAAGAAATCGCCGAAGTCGTGGCTCGCGCCACCGGCATCCCGGTCAGCAAGCTGATGCAAGGCGAGCGCGACAAACTGCTGCAAATGGAAGCCAAGCTACACCAGCGCGTGGTCGGCCAGGAAGAAGCCATTGGCGCCGTGGCCAACGCGATTCGCCGCTCTCGCTCAGGCCTGTCTGACCCGAACCGGCCAACGGGTTCTTTCTTGTTCCTCGGCCCCACGGGCGTGGGCAAGACCGAGCTGTGCAAGGCCTTGGCGGGCTTTTTGTTTGACAGCGAGGACCACCTGATCCGCGTGGACATGAGCGAGTTCATGGAAAAGCATTCGGTGGCCCGGCTGATCGGCGCGCCTCCCGGCTATGTGGGGTACGAAGAAGGCGGGCATTTGACGGAGGCGGTGCGGCGCAAGCCCTACAGCGTGCTCTTGCTCGACGAGATTGAAAAGGCGCACCCCGACGTCTTCAACGTGCTGCTGCAGGTGCTGGACGACGGTCGCCTGACCGACGGCCAGGGTCGCACCGTGGACTTCAAGAACACCGTGATCGTGATGACCAGCAACATCGGCTCGCCCATCATCCAGTCCATGGTCGGCCGGCCCACCGAGGAGATCAAGGAAGCCGTGACGGACGAGCTCAAGAACTACTTCCGCCCCGAGTTTCTGAACCGCATTGACGAGACGGTGGTGTTCCATGCATTGGACGCCAAGAACATCGAGTCGATCGCGCGCATCCAGCTGCAGGTCTTGCTCGAACGCTTGCAAAAAATGGACCTCACGCTCGAAGTGTCCGAAGCGGCGATTGCCGAGTTGGCCAAGGTCGGGTTCGATCCGGTGTTTGGGGCGCGGCCGCTCAAGCGGGCGATTCAGCAGCGTATTGAAAACCCGCTGTCCAAGCTCCTGCTGGAAGGGCGCTTTCCGCCCAAGAGCGCGATTCCGGTGGACGTCGACCCGATCCGCCAGCCGGGGGTGTTCAACTTCGGCGCGGCGGTGCCTACGGCATGAGCTTGATTCAAGCGTTCAAGGCTTGAAGCCCTTGCGGGGGTTGAACGCCTTGAACTGCTCGGCCATGCCCTCGTAAAAGCGTTTGGCCTTGTCGCTGTCGGCGGCGGGCTGGACGATTTGCAGCACAAAGTAAAAGTCGCCCGGCGTCGTGCTCGGAATGCCGCGACCCTTGAGCCGCAGCTTGCGCCCGCTGGCGGAACCCGGCGGCACCGTGACTTCCACCGTGCTAGTCGGTGTGGGAGCCTCTATGGCGGCGCCCAGCGCGGCCTCCCACGGGGCAATGGGCAGGTCCAAGTAAACGTCGTGCTTGTCCACCCGGTAGTTGGCCCGGCCCGCGCTGCGCGGGCGAAAGTCCACTTCCAAATACAAGTCGCCTGCAGGCCCACCACCCGCGCCAGGACCGCCCTGGCCGGTCAGCCGAATTTGCTGGCCGGGGCGTATGCCCTTGGGCACGTCAAAGCTGATCTGGTGTTCCCGCTCGGTCACGCGGCCATCGGGCTGAAGTTCGGGCGCGCGCAGCACCACGGTTTGCTGGGCACCGGTGTAGGCGTCTTCGAGGTCGATCAAGATTTTGGCGTGGTGGTCCTCGCCGGCTTGCCTCGGCGCGCTGCGGCGCGTGCCTGTGCTGCGGCCTGAGCGTTGTGCCCCACTTCCATCGCCAACGTCTGGGGCAAAGCCCTGGCCAAACAGTGTTTCAAAAAAATCACTGAAGTCCGCTTGGGCGGAGCCGTTGCGCCCTGCGCCTGGGGCACCGCCCTGGCGGAAGGTCCATTCAAAGCCGCGGCCGGGGTGTTCAGCCCCCGCGTTCCAGTCCGGTGGCGGCCGAAAGTCTTGGCCGGCGCGCCAGTGTTGGCCGAGTTGGTCATAAGCGGCGCGCTTTTCAGGGTCGCGCAAAACTTCATGGGCTTCGTTCAGTTCCTTGAACTTGGCCTCGGCGTCTTTTTCTTGACTGACGTCGGGGTGGTAGCGCCGGGCCAGCTTGCGGTGTGCGCGTTTGATGTCCTCGTCACTGGCGTCGCGCGGCACGCCCATGATCTTGTAATAGTCTTTGTATTCCATGCGGCGGTGTTGGCGCTTCCTGTCGAGGCTGCGCAACCGGCAACCAGACACCCAGCCTAGGTGGAGCCGGGCTGCAGCGGTGTCAGACAGCGGCGCTGCTTGCTGCCCAGCGGGCGCTGAAAATTCTCAGCGCGGCCGACCGAACACCTGTGCCCAGTAAATGCCGGCCGCCGCTTGCAGGTTGATCGCGTAGGCCAGGCCCATCTCGGTGAAGTCGGCCTGCATGAGGTTGGCGCAGTGGCCGGGGCTTTTCAGCCAGCCTTGCACGACTTCTTCTGCGCTCATTTGCCCGGCCGCCAGGTTCTCGCCCACGCTGCGCCACGTGTAGCCGCCCCCGGTGGCACGGTCAGCGGGCTGGCTGCCGTCGCGGCCGGTGTGGCTGAAGTAGCCGTGGCGTGCCATGTCTTCGGCGTGGCCTGCGGCAATGGTGCTGAGCTGGGCGTTCAAGCGCAGCGGGCCCACGGCGGCAAAAGCGCGCTGCCCGCATTGCCGGGGCTGGCTGCGTGCTTGGTTCACCAGCGTCAGCACCAGGGCTTGAACCGCTGGCTCGTCGGCAGGCGAGGGCGGGGCAAACGCTTGCGCCAGGATCACCCAGGCTTTGTCGCCTTGGCTGTAGAGGCCGGCATGACTCAGCTCGCCCGACAGCAAGGTGCTGCAGGCTGTGGTGGCCACGCCCTGGGCCACGGCGGTGGGGCCTTTGTAGCCGCGCAGCGTGACCGCATGGGTTTTGACAGAGCGGTAAGCGGAGGCGGCCAGCGCGGGTGCCAGGGCCTGACCCTTGGCCAGTTGCTCGGCAGCGGCATTCAGGCGAGGGTCTCCTGTCAAGGCAGTGCGGTTGCCGGCGCGGCCTTCGCAGCCTTGGGCTCGCACGTTGTTGAGCGTGTCCAGCCAGGCGGCGGGGATCGTGTTTTGAGCCTTGGTCCCCAGCACCGTGCTGAGCAAAGCAGCGGCGATCAGCGCGCCTTTTAAGCGTGTGGCGGTCGACTCAGGCATGACTTCTGAAATGGCTGGGCGGCTGCCCCATCGCGGCCTTGAACATCGCAGAAAAAGCGCTCTCGCTGGCATAGCCGCTCAGGCTGGCGACTTGGCTCACCGGCGTGCCGCGCGCCAGCAGCGGCAGGGCATGGGCCAGCAAAACCTGCTGGCGCCACTGCCAATACGTCAGGCCCAGTTCGTCGCGGAACAGCCGGGTCAGTGTGCGTTCGCTGGCGCCCACCACGCTGGCCCAGCCGGCCAGCGTGGCTTGGCCGGAAGGGTTGCGCAGCACGGCCTCGCACAAAGCGCGCAGCCGCTTGTCGCCCTGGCGCGGATGCGGCAGCGGCACGCCGAGCGCCTGCGTGGTGGACTGCGCCAATTCGTCCAGCACCAGGCTGGTCAGCAGGGCTTCGCGCGCGCCAGCGTCGGGCGAGGCGGCTGGCAGCGCGTCCAGCGCGCCGATCAATTCGCGCAGCAGGGCTGAGACCATGAGCACCCGGCAGTCGGCCCAGCCTGTGGGTGCTGCACGGGCCTCCACATACAGCGTGCGAAATTGCGCCGCCTCGATCACCGTGATGTGGTGGCGCGCGCCCGGCGCAATCCACACCGCACGTGAAGGCGGCACGATGAAGGTGACCTCGTCTTCGCCCTCGGCCGCGCCACGCGCCGCCGTGACCTGCAGCAGGCCGCTGGCGCAGTAAGCCAGCTGGGCCCAGGCGTGGGCATGCGGCTCGAAGTGCGTGTCAGCGGGCAGGGCGCGGGCACGCACCCTGACCGGTCGCTCCCGGCTGGGGCGGAACAGGTCGATGTCACCCAGCGGCAGGCCCGGTCGGCGCGAAGAAACGGCAGTGGCGAGTGGCATGACGTGACGCTGGAAGGATGGAACGGTGGAAAAAGACTTGGCGCAAATTCGCCGAAAGCTGGCGTTTTGCCGATAAGCGCCACACCAGCCCGATACTACGATAGCCCGATGAGTTCTTCAAGCGCCATGGCGGCCCCGTTGCCAGCCACCGTTCCCCTCCGCCAAGACGCCCGCATCATGGGCTTGGTGGGCCTGGCGCACTTGGTCAGCCATTTCAGCCAGCTCTTGCTGGCCCCGCTGTTCCCCTGGCTCAAGGACGAGTTTGCCGTGAGCTACGCGCAGCTGGGTTTTTTGATGACGCTGTTTTTCGTGGTCTCGTGTGCGGTGCAAACCTTGTCGGGTTTTGTGGTCGACCGCTTTGGCCCGCGCCCGGTGTTGTTTGGCGGGCTGGCCTTGTTGGGCGGCGCCGCCCTGGGGTATTCGGTCAGCACCAGTTATTGGATGCTCGCGGTTTTTGCTGTCATGGCCGGCGCCGGTAACGGCGTATTTCACCCAGCTGACTTCACCTTGCTCAACCGCAAGGTGAGCGGCCCGCGGCTGGGCCATGCCTACAGCCTGCACGGCATCACCGGCAGCCTGGGTTGGGCCTTGGCACCGGCGCTGCTGCTGAGCCTGACGCTGGCTTTTTCTTGGCGCGTGGCTTTGGCCGGTGCGTCGTCAGTGGCCTTTGGTGTGTTGCTTGTGTTGTGGTTGAACCGCGGGCATTTGACGGTTCCCGCCTTGCCATCGAGTAACGCCCGGCAAGCCCGCGAGCCTATGGCCAAGGGCGACCTCGACTTTTTGAAGCTGCCTGTCGTGTGGAAATGTTTTGGCTTTTTCTTTTGGTACGCGCTGGCGCTCAGCGTCATTCACGCGTTTGCCCCCGAGGCGGCTCGCCGGCTGCACGACGTGCCCTTGACCCTGATGGGTCTGTGCCTGAGCATTTACATGGTGAGCAGTGCGTGCGGCATGGTGCTGGGCGGCTTTTTGGCGGCGCAGCCCGAGCGCTGTGAGCGGGTGGTGGCAGCGGGCTTCACATTGGCGGCCGTTGTGGCGCTGACCTTGGCACTCGCACCCTTGAGCGGTTGGGTGGTGCCTGGGCTGTTCGGCGTGATGGGCTTTTTCTCGGGCATTGCCGGGCCGTCACGCGACCTGCTGGTCAAGCTGGCCACACCGGCCAATGCCTCGGGCCGGGTGTACGGCGTGGTCTACGCTGGGCTGGACATTGGTCAGGCGCTTTCGCCGCTGCTGTTTGGTCTCTTGATGGACCACGGCCAGTACCAAGGCGTGCTGTTGGGTCTGGCGCTGCTGCAAGTGGTGCTGATCTTCACGGCCTTCAATGTGCGCGGCAAACCCAGCCCGGCGCCGTTGCCGGCTTGAATTGATCGCGGCTAACCGCCGACCTTGAAGGGCCGGCTCCAGTAGCGCGAACCGGCCAGGCCAAAGCGCCAGGGCTGATGCAAGGCTTTTGAAATGCCGATGCGCGGCCCGCTAACCACCGCCACCCCAGCGGGTGCCGCCAGCAACTCAAATGGCGCGCAGTCCAGCGGCAGGCCGTCATGCAGCTCGCGGCTGATGCCCAGCGCCTGGCCCAGCCGGCCCGGCCCGGCGCACAAGAGTCGCAGCTCGGTCAAGCCCCGGCGCTGCTGCATCACTGCCAGCCCCTCCAACGGCTCTATCGCCCGCAGCAATACACCGGCGCCGTGGCCGGTCGGCCCGCACACCAGGTTCAGGCACCAGTGCAAGCCATACGAGCGGTACACATAGGCATGGCCTGGCGCCCCAAACATGGCCGCATTGCGCGCCGTGGGGCCACCAAAGCTGTGCGAAGCCGGGTCGTGTTGGTCATAGGCCTCGGTTTCCACAATTCGCCCGCCCACGCCATCCACCAGCAAGATTGCACCAATCAGTTGCCGGGCCAGCACCTGAGAAGGCGCCAGAAAGTCCAGGCCGACCAAGTCTTGCGCAAGGGTGGAGACAGAACGCATGCGTGAAATTGTCGGCCTCGGCCTAAACCGCAGCGGCACGCGGGTTTTTGCGCTGTCGCGGCGGCGTCTGAGGCGGGCCTTGGATAGCCAGGGTAAGGGGTCTCCGCAGGTGGGAGTCCTCTGTGCTGACGTCACAATTGCAACATGACTACACAAATTGCGGGCCACCTTCTTGTCGACTGCCTGATTGCCCAGGGCGTTACCCATGCCTTCGGGGTGCCAGGCGAAAGCTATTTGGCCGTGCTCGACGGCCTGCACGCCCGGCAAGACCACATCAAGTTCATCACCTGCCGCCAAGAAGGCGGCGCGGCCTACATGGCCGAGGCGCATGGCCGCCTGACCAACCGCCCCGGGGTTTGCATGGTCACGCGCGGGCCAGGAGCCACCAACGCGTCGATCGGCATTCACACCGCGTTCCAAGACTCCACGCCCATGGTGCTGCTGATCGGCGACGTGGCCAGCGACTGCCGTGACCGCGAGGCTTTTCAAGAGGTGGACTACACGCACTTCTTCGGCCCCGGCACCAAGGGCTTCGCCAAGCGGGTGGAACGCATTGACCACGCCGACCGCATCCCCGAATACATTGCCCGCGCTTTTGCCACGGCCATGAACGGCCGCCCCGGCCCCGTGGTGCTGGTGCTGCCTGAGGACATGCTGACCCAGCACACCGCCGCCCAGCCCTTGGCCCGCGTAGAAGCCGTGCAGGCTTGGAGCGACCCAGGCTCGCTGCGTACGCTGCGCGAAATGCTCATGAAGGCCGAGCGCCCGTTTGTGATTGCCGGTGGCGGCGGCTGGACGCCGCAAGCCGCGCAGGCCTTGCAGCGCTTTGCTGAAAACTGGAAGCTGCCGGTGGGCAATGCCTTTCGATTTCAAGATACGTTTGACAACCACCACCCGCTGTACGCGGGCGACGTGGGCATTGGCCTGAACCCCAAGCTGGCGGCCCGCATCAAGGCGGCTGACTTGATCTTGGCGATTGGCCCGCGCCTGGGTGAAATGACGACCGGCAACTACACGCTGCTGCAAGCGCCGCGCCCGGTGCAGCAGCTGGTGCACATCCACGCCAGCGCCGAAGAGCTGAACCGCGTGTACCAAGCCGATCTGGCGATCAACGCGACCATGAACGCTGCGGCGCGTTCGCTGGAAGTGCTGACCGCCCCTGTGTCACTGCCCTGGGAAGCTTGGGCGGCCGAGGCCAATGCCGACTACATCGCCAACCTGCAGCCCACACCTGTGCCCGATGCGCCCGGCGAGATCGACATGCCGGCCATCGTCGGCCTGCTACAAAAACATTTGCCGGCTGATGCCGTGCTCACCAATGGCGCAGGCAACTTTGCCAGCTGGGTGCACCGCTTCTTCAAGCACCACGGCCTGAGCAAGGGCCACAAGACCCAGCTCGGCCCCACGGTGGGCGCCATGGGCTACGGCGTGCCGGCCGGCATTGCGGCGGCCATCACCACCGGCCGCGTGGCTTTCACCATCGTTGGTGACGGTGATTTCCTGATGAACGGCCAAGAGCTGGCCACCGCCGTGCAGCATGGCGCGAAAAGCATCATCGTGCTGCTCAACAACAGCATGTACGGCACCATCCGCATGCACCAGGAACGCGAGTACCCCAAGCACACCAGCGGCTCGTACTTGAAGAACCCAGACTTCGCAGCGCTCGCGCGGGCTTACGGTTACGCGGGTGCGCGCATCACGCGCACGTCGGAATTTGAGCCTGAGTTCCTGGCCGCCTTGGCCCGGCCTGAAGGCACGCTGATTGAAGTGATGCTGGACCCCGAGGTGATCACCACGCGCGGCACCTTGTCGGCCATTACGCAGCAGGCGCTCAAGGCTCAGGGCTGAACGTTGCGGTAGACCCGTGCCTCGGGCCCACGGCGGCCGGGGGTGTGGGCCTCATGTCGCTGCGCTCCGAAATCGGCCCACACCCCAGGCCGCCGTGGGCCCGAGGCAAGATCATTTGTCGTCGCTGCGCTCCGAGGTCGGGTCAAGTTAAGGGCCGTTCTTTAGACGAAAAAAAAGGCCGCTTGCACGGCCTTTTTCAATGATCAGCGGCGGCTGATTATTTGACGTGCTTACCGATCAGGCCGGCCATCTCGAACATCGAGACTTGGGGCTTGCCGAACACGGCCTTGAGCTTGTCGTCGGCGTTGACCATACGTTTGTTGGTCTTGTCCTGCAGGCCCTTGGCTTTGATGTAAACCCACAGCTTGCTCACGATCTCGGTGCGTGGCAATGGCTTATCGCCCACCACAGCAGCCAGAGCGGGGCTCAGCGTCAGCGGCTTCATGAAAGCTGCGTTCGGGGTGCGCTTTTTGGCCGGAGCCTTCTTAACAGCAGCCTTCTTGGCGGGAGCTGCTTTTTTAGCAACGACCTTCTTGGCTGGTGCTGCTTTCTTCGCGGCTACCTTTTTGGCGGGAGCTGCTTTTTTTGCAGCGACTTTTTTAGCAGGAGCGGCTTTTTTTGCTGCCACTACTTTCTTTGCCGGAGCAGCCTTTTTTGCTGGCGCTTTTTTAGCCGGTGCTTTTTTCGCAGTTGCCATGATTGATTTTCCTTCTAGAAGTTGACAAATCACCAGTGAGATAGCTACCTCTCATTGGCAAAGCGGATGCTACTGGAGAAAACAGCTGTTTCATAGGGAGAGTCGCGTTTTTTCGGCGTATGTGTTGCAGATTTACCTTGGAAAACGCGTTTTTTCCCCTCTGAGCGCCTCTCCGTGCCCTGCAGCGCCTCTCTGGCTCCCCCTGAGCGCGTCGATGCAGCGGTGTGTTGATGCACCTCCAGTAAGGCCTTTAGCAAGGCATTCGTGGCCTCAAACGCCCAAAAAAAAGCGCCCGACAAAGGCGCTTTTTCGAGTTCTACTCAGCCCCGCTACGGGGCGCTTTTTACAGGCTGCTCAG
Organism: Polaromonas sp.; assembly: GCA_040400935.1. Lineage (GTDB taxonomy): Bacteria > Pseudomonadota > Gammaproteobacteria > Burkholderiales > Burkholderiaceae_C > Polaromonas. The sequence continues at coordinate 113,514 of JBBAPH010000007.1, read as the reverse complement.
GCCCTTCCAGAGCATGTAAACAGCCAGCACATACAAGATGCTGGCGAAGATGCGTTTGAGTTTGCCCACCGGCAGGCTGTGCGCCGCTTTGGCGCCCACGGGCGCCATGAAGAAGCTGGCCAGAGCAATCACCACCAGGCCGGGCAGCCAGATGTAGCCGAACGAAGCGGGTGGCAAGTTCTGCACGTTGGCGCCGCTGATGGCGTAGCCGGCCACGTTGGCCACGGCAATCGGAAAGCCCAGGGCCGACGATGTTGCCACCGCGTTGTGAATTGCGATGTTGCACCAGGTCATGAAGGGCACGCTGATGAAGCCGCCACCCGCACCCACCAGGCCTGACAGGAAGCCGATGAAGCCACCTGCTGCGAGCTGGCCCGCTGTGCCCGGCATTTGGCGTGTGGGCTTGGGCTTTTTGTCGATGAACATTTGCGTGGCCGAAAAGCCCACGAACAAGCCAAAGAAGATGGCGAGGTAAGAGCCCTTGAGCAAAGCAAACACACCCAGGCTGCCAATGATGGAGCCCAGCACAATGCCGGGCGCCAGGCGCTTGACGATGTCCCAGCGCACTGCACCGCGCTTGTGGTGCGCGCGCACGCTGGAGATCGAGGTGAAGATGATGGTGGCCATGGACGTGGCAATGGCCATCTTGACGGCCAGGTCAGGCGAGACGCCACGGCCCGACATGATGATGGTGAGAAAAGGCACCATCACCATGCCGCCGCCAATGCCGAGCAGGCCAGCGAGAAAACCAGTGCCCACGCCGAGCACGATGAGTTCGAGAATCAGGATCGGTTCAAAGGTCATGTCTTGTTATTCGTTGTTGTTAACCGTTCGCCGCAACAGCGGGCTGTCCCACTGAGAAATCGCTGACTCTCGGACGCTGAAAAAGGTGTCTGCGAATGGCACCGGACCGTCATCCTGAACCAGGGTTCAGGTGGGCGAGGGCAGCAGGGCTTCGGGTTCGTCTAACGCGAGACGATCACGCCCGCCAAGCAATTTACCAAGCCCGTGCTCAAAGAGCATTGGTACAAGGAAATATAAAGTCCAATGGCATCGCAGACGCCTCAATTGTAGGCGCTCAGGGCCTGGCGTGCAGGCCAAACAGCGGCCTGGCACACACGGTTTTGTCAGAGGAGGTGACCGTCGTTGCCCAACGCTGCGTCAAGACGGTTGAGCAGGCCCGTGAGCTGAACGCTGTCGGCGCTTGACAGGGCCGGCGCTTCGCCCTGGCTGCGGTGGTCGTCGGCGGCCTGGCTAGGCAACTCGTCGGCGCTTTGGCGTTCGCTGACTTCAAAAGCCAGGTTCAAGGCGGCCAGCACCGCAATGCGGTCACGCGCCTTGACCTTGCCGGCGTCGCGGATCTTGCACATGGCCACATCGACTTTTTGCACGGCCTGCAGCAAGCGCGCGTCGCCACCTTCGGGGCAACCGAGCAGGTAGCTCTGGCCCATGATCTGCACTTCGAGTTGTTTCATCGGGAGGTGTCCGCAGAAGCCGTGCCGGAGGCCGAGTCGGCCTGGGCATCGGGGGCTGCCATCGGCAGGCGTTCGAGCAAGGCGTCAACGCGGGCGCGGGCGGCGCTCAGGCGCGAACGCAATGAATCACGCTCTTGCGTCAAGGTCTGCACTTGCTCGGCCAGCAACGCGTTGGTGCGCTGCAACTCGTCGTAGCGAAGCAGCAAACGCTCAACGCGCTCGGCGACTTTTTCGAAGGGGGTGGGGTCTGCCATGGCTTTTGGGATTGTAGGGTTAGCGCAAGGCTGCCGCGTAGAATTGCCAGCGTTGGTGCTCGCGGCGTGGTTCACACACCGCAGTTCAACGGGAAGCAGGGGGGTGTTCCGGCCATTCAAGCAGTTTGTCTTGAAAGCGCCAAGACCACCTAACCTGCGCTGCCCCCGCAACGGTAAACGGACGAATGCATGGCCTTTTTTGAGGGCTGGCGCATTCCGCTTTCATCACTCGCCACTGAGCGCCTTGAACAAGCGCATGGGAAGGCGATGAAAGTAGCCTCCGTCAGCCCGGATACCGGCCAACAAGGTGGTGGTGCGTCCGCAAGGGCGTAGTGCCGTGACGCTCATGCACTGGCGGGGAAGCCGGTGAGAGTTTTGTTGACGGATTAGTTTCATGCAAAAGCATTCTTCGCGCAGGCTGCACGCCGCGCTGCCTTTGGCCGCCCTGGCGGTCTCCCTTTCCTCTGTCAGCCATGCACAGACTGCTCCCACCCAAAGCTTGGGTGAGACGGTGGTCACAGCGGCACGGGTGCCTCAAGACCCGAGCTTGTTGCCGCAAGGCGTCACGGTCATCACGGCCGAACAAATCCAAGCAGCGGGCATGACAACGGCTCATGAGGCCATCCGTTGGTTGGGTGGCGTGGTCCATCGCATCGATACCTCCGGCGGGCGCAACCCTGCCTTGGACCTTCGTGGTTTTGGCGAGACGGCCTCCAGCAACATGGTTTACCTCGTGGACAACGTGCGGCAGAACGAGGGCGATTCCAGCGGTGTGGCGCTGTCCTGGATTCCGATCGAAAGCATTGAACGCATTGAGATCGTGCGCGGCAGCGGTTCCGTGTTGCATGGCGAAGGCGCCACGGCTGGCGTGGTGAATGTCATCACCAACAAGGGGCTGACTGAGCCGGGCGGCTCGGTCGGTCTGAGCGTGGGTAGCAACGCCACCACGGACGCCCGAGCCTCGGTTCGGACTGCCTCCGGTGCTTGGCGTTTCCAGTTGCACGCCAACGCGTTTGATACGGACAACCACCGCCAAAATTTCCGTACGCAGGAGCGCAACGCTTTGGCCCGTGCGACCTGGGTAGACGGTGCTTCGCAGTTGTCCATCCAACTCGGGGGGCAGTCGTCGAGCGGCGGCTTGCCGGGCGGCATCAAGCTGACGGATTTTTTCACCGATCCGCGCAAGTCTTATAAATTGCAGGACAGCGGCCAGCTCGAAAAGCGCAACCTGCAAGTCAGCGGCGAAACGGCAGTTGGTGACTGGCGGGTCGCGCTGGATCTGAGTCGGCGCATGGATGAAGTTGACTCCAAGTATGTGGCCGATGGCTTTAAAACGTACTCGTCGACCCAGTCCAGTCGAGTCGGCGCGCGAGCCTGGAAAAGCTTCACGCAGGGTGATGTGCAGCAGCGCTTGCTGTTGGGCTTTGACAGCGAACGCTGGAACCAGGACCGCGACCATGGCGACATTGCCATTGAGCAGATGTCTGATGCGTTTTACGCGCGTCACGAAGTGGAGCTCAAATCGCTCGGACTCAAAGCCTATGCAGGCGCACGCCGGACGCTGGCCAAGCGGGACTTGACCGGTAGCGCTGTCGGCTCGCTCGCGTCGGCCAACACCAGTTGGGACCTGGGCCTGGCCCTCAAGGCCGGGCCAAGCGGCGAGGTGTTCAGCCGGCTCGGGACCAGCTTTCGAATTGCCAATGCCGACGAGTTCGCCTGCTACCCCTACTTTGGTGCTTGCTCACCCGTCAACTTGCTCAGGCCCCAAACATCCAGAGACGCTGAGCTCGGCTACCGCCAAAGCCTGAGCAGCAGCAAGTGGTCAGTGCGCTACTACCGCAGCGACTTGACGGATGAGATCGGCCTGGACCCGGCTCTCGGCAATACCAACTTCGACCCGACTCGCCGCGACGGCGTGGAGCTTGACGGCAGCGCGCTGCTTGCCAAAGCGGTCGAGGTGGGCGCGCAGTACGCCTACCGGCGCGCTGTTTTCCGCAGCGGCAGTTACCAGGGCAGCACCGTGCCTATGGTGCCCTCGCAAAGCCTGACAGCGCGCCTGACCTATCGGCTGTCAGCCGTTCGGCAGCTGTCGGTTACCTCGCAGTGGGTCTCGTCGCAGCGCATCACCGAGGACTTCAGCAATAGCTGCACCGATAAAATTCCTGGCTACGGCACGGTGAACTTGCGTTACAGCGAGAAGGTGCAGGACTGGACCTTGTCCGCCATGGTCAACAATTTGGCCGACAAGCGTTACTACAACTACCGGACCCGCTGCAGTCCGACCTCGCCGTCGATCTACCCTGAACCGGGTCGTACGTTGATGGTCTCTGCCCAGCGACGCTTTTGATGAAAGCCCGATGAACCTGACCCCCCAACGCATCGTCTGCCTCACAGAAGAGCCCACTGAGTGGCTTTATCTGTTGGGGCAAGAGCGGCGCATTGTGGGGATTTCGGGGTACACCGTGCGCCCGCCGCAGGCGCGGGTGGACAAGCCCAAGGTCAGTGCTTTTTTGAGCGCCAAGATCGACAAGATCCTGGCGCTCCAACCCGACTGGGTGATTGGCTTTTCTGATTTGCAGGCCGACATTGCGGCGCAGCTGATACGCGCTGGCGTGCAGGTCACCATCTTCAACCAGCGCAGCGTGGCCGAGATTTTTGCCATGCTGTACCAACTGGCAGCGAGCGTGGGCGAGGTCGAGCAGGGGCTGGCCCTGATCGCCCAGATGCAGAGCCGTTTGGCTGAGATTGAAAAGGCGGCGTCAACGCTCAAGCGCCGGCCCCGGGTGTTTTTTGAAGAGTGGTACGACCCGCACATCAGCGCTATTGGCTGGGTGTCGGAGCTGATCGGTGTGGCCGGTGGTGACGATTGCTTTCCCGAGCTGGCGCGTGAGTCCATGGGCAAGGACCGCATCATTGCCGACGGCAGCACCATCGTGGAGCGCAATCCCGACATCATCATTGGCTCCTGGTGCGGCCGGCGTTTCAGGCCGGCGCACGTGATGGCGCGGCCGGGCTGGCAAGAGGTCAATGCCGTCAAGACCGGGCAGATTTTTGAGATCAAGTCCGCCGACATTCTTCAGCCTGGCCCGGCCTGTTTGACGGACGGCGTAGAGCAGTTGCATGGCATCGTGATGCGCTGGGCCGAGCAGCATGGCTGAGGTATTCAAACGGCTGCTCTGCCTGCTCTGTGTGGCAGTCTGCTGCGCGCCGACAGCCTGGGCTTGGCAAGTCACCGACGATCGCGGCCAGACGGTGGTCGGCTCGCAAGCCCCGCAGCGCATCGTCAGCCTGTTGCCTTCGCTCACGGAAAGTGTCTGCGCGCTGGGCCAGTGCCAGCGCTTGGTGGGCGTTGACGAAGCGTCCAATTTCCCGGCTGCAGTGCGGCAGTTGCCGGTGCTGGGTTCGGGGCTGGAGCCGAGCGTGGAGGCGATTGTTCGCCTCAAACCAGACCTGGTGTTGCTGGCTGCCTCGTCGCGCGCACGCCAGCGCTTGACGTCTTTAGGCATTCGCGTTTTGGCGCTGGAGCCGCAAACCCATGCCGATGTGGCGCGCACGCTGCAAACGCTGGGGCAGGTGTTGGGCTTACCGGCTGAGACCGCGCTCGGCCTGACCCGCAGCGCCGAGCAAGCGCTGCAGCGCACCGCCCAAGACTTGCCCGCCGCCGCCCGCCGTGCCCGTGTGTACATCGAGGTGGGACGCGGGCCGTATGCGGCCAGCGAAGCCTCCTTCATCGGCCAAACGCTGGCGCGCCTGGGCGTGCACAACGTGGTGCCGGCTTCCCTGGGCTCATTTCCCCAGCTCAATCCGGAGTTCGTGGTGCGCGCCAACCCCGACCTGATGCTGCTGGCCACGCGCGGCCAGCTGGAGCCGACGCTCTACCCCGGTTGGGCGCGCATCGACGCGATTGCCCGGCAACGCGTGTGCCGCTTCAGCCCTGAAGAAGCCGACGTGCTGGTGCGCCCTGGCCCGCGCTTGGCGCAAGGCGCCGACATCATCGCGCGTTGCTTGCAGGCGCACACCTCATGACACCCGCGACTGCCTGGCCCGCTCTGCCGCGCGCCAACTTCTGGCCATGGGTTGCGCTCTTGTTGGTGCTCAGCGGCGGTCTGCTGCTGGTAGGCCTGAGCCTGGGCAGCGCCGGCTGGGAGGCCGGTGCGCTGTGGGACGCGCAGGCCGCGACCATCGTTTGGGACATCCGCTGGCCGCGCAGCGCGGGTGCTTGGTTGGCGGGCGCTTTATTGGGGTTGGCCGGCGCAGTGGCGCAGGGCTTGTTCCGCAACCCCTTGGCCGACCCTTATTTGCTGGGCAGCGCCTCGGGCGCGTCGCTGGGCGTGGCCACGGCCATGGCGGTGGGCGGGCTGTCGCCTTTGGCCGCGACTTGGCTGGACACCCTGGGCTTGAGTGGCGCCGCCTTTGTGGGCGCGGTGCTGGCAGTGCTGCTCACGCTGGCGCTGGCGCGCGGCGTGCAGCACACCTGGCGCCTGCTCTTGGCTGGCGTGGTGGTGGGCGTGGTGCTGGGTGCGCTGACGTCGCTGGCTTTGCTTTTATCGCCCGGCTTGTTGCAAGCCATGCAGGCTTTCATGTTGGGCAGCACCAGCTTGGTCACTGGTCAGGCGTGCGTGTTCATGGCAGCGGTGTTGCTGGTCAGTGCTTTGGCGGCCTGGGCCCTGAGCCCGCTGCTCGACGCCCTGGGCCTGGGCGAAGCCACAGCGCGCAGCCTGGGCTTGCCGCTGGCGGCGGGCCGCATGGGTTTGATCGCCGTGGTGGCCCTGGCCACGGGCACCGCCGTGGCGCATACCGGCTTGATCGCGTTTGTCGGCCTGGCGGCGCCGCACCTGGTGCGCAACTTGGTCAAGACCTCGCAAGCGCGCTGGGTGCTGCTGTCTGCGTTGATGGGTGGCGTGCTGTTGTTGGCGGCGGATTTGTTGGCGCGCGGGCTGCTGGCCCCGCGCGAGTTGCCGGTCGGCGTGCTCACCGCCGTGCTGGGCGGCGGCTTCTTGCTGTGGCTGATGCATCGGCAACGCTTGGCAGGGGACAAGCCATGAGCAACATCGCTCTGCAGGCGCGGCAGGTCAACGTAGCGCTGAGCGGCGCGCCCGTGCTGCGCGGTGTGTCCCTGTCTTTGCGTGCTGGTGCGTGGACGGCGGTGGTTGGCCCCAATGGCGCGGGCAAGTCCACGTTGCTGCAAACACTGGCGGGCTTGCGGCCTTGCACCGGGGAGGTTCAGTTGCTGGGCCAAGCGCTCTCAACCTACAGCCACCGCGAGCGCGCTCGGCAACTGAGCTGGCTGGGCCAAGGCGAGCCGGTGGCAGACGATCTCACGGTGTACCAGTTGGTCATGCTGGCCCGCCTGCCGCACCAGGCCTGGCTGGCCGCGCCCAGCGCCGCGGACCACGCGGCGGTGCAGCAAGCCTTGGGCGCCGTGCAGGCTTGGGATTGGCGAACGCGCAGCCTGGGTCAGCTCTCGGGCGGCGAGCGCCAGCGCGTGTTGCTGGCTCGGGTGCTGGCGGGTGAGGCCCAGGTATTGCTGATGGACGAACCACTGGCCAACCTGGACCCGCCGCACCAAGTCGATTGGCTGCGCCTGGTGCGCGAGTTGGTGAGCCGGGGCCGCACCGTGGTCAGCGTGTTGCACGAGCTGTCGTTTGCGCTGCAGGCCGACGACTTGCTGGTGCTGGACCGGGGCCAAGTGCTGCACCACGGCGCTTGCAGCGACCCCGCCACGCACACGGCTTTGGCCCAAGTGTTTGACGACCGCGTGGCCGTGGTGCGCTTCAACGAGCACTGGCTGGCCGTGCCGCGCCTGACGGCATGAAGGTGAACGCATGACCGCCGTCTGCGTGATGGTGTTGGGCACCAGCAGTGGCGCCGGCAAGAGCTGGCTGACCACGGCGCTGTGTCGCCACTACGCCCGCCAGGGCTTGAAGGTCGCACCCTTCAAAGCGCAGAACATGAGCAACAACGCCCGCGTCGTTGCGGCGCCAGGAACTGACGGCGCCGAGATCGGCTCCGCCCAATACTTCCAGGCGCTGGCCGCCCGCGCCGTGCCCGATGTGCGCATGAACCCCCTGCTGCTCAAGCCCGAGAGCGACACGCACAGCCAGGTCGTGCTCTTGGGTCGGGTAGATGCCGAACTCTCCCAGACCCCTTGGCGCGAGCGTGCTGAACTAGTCTGGCCGCAGATAGCGCAAGCGCTAGACGAATTGCGTGCCAGCCACGACGTGGTGGTGATCGAAGGCGCCGGTTCGCCGGCCGAGATCAACCTGAGCGACTGCGACATCGTCAACATGCGTGTGGCCGAACACGCGCAAGCCGCTTGCCTTTTGGTGACCGACATCGACCGGGGTGGCGCTTTTGCCCACCTGTACGGCACCTGGGCCTTGCTGACGCCGCCGCAGCGGGCGCTGATCCGCGGCTTTGTGCTCAACAAATTTCGCGGCGACCCCGCTTTGCTGGCCCCCGGCCCGCAGATGCTGCAAGACCTCACCGGCGTGCCGACGGTGGCCGCGCTGCCGATGTGGCGCGAGCATGGGTTGCCAGAAGAAGACGGCGTGTTGGAGAGCGCTTCTTCCACCGGAAAAGTCCACCGCACCATCGCCGTGATCGCTTACCCACGCATCAGCAACCTCGACGAGTTTCAGGTGCTGCGCAACGTGCCCGGTCTGCGCCTCTTATGGGTACGCACACCGGCCGACCTGCAAAGCCTGGGCAGCCAGGACATCGTCATCCTGCCCGGCTCCAAACACACCAGCAGCGATTTGGATTGGCTGCGCCAGCAAGGCTTGGATTCAGCGGTGGCCCAGCATGTGCAGCGCGGCGGCGCGGTGCTGGGCATTTGCGGCGGCCTGCAAATGCTGGGCGAGGCGCTGATTGACCTGCATGACATTGACGGCAACGGGCCTGGCCTGGGCTTGCTGCCGCTGGTCACGCAGTTCGCGCCCGACAAAACCGTGTTGCCCACGCAAGCCCAGTTCACGCAACTCACAGGCGCATGGGCCGCACTGAGCGGCCTAGCAGTCACTGGCTATGAAATCCACCACGGCCAAACCCAGGGCCACAGTGCCATGCTGGCCAAGGGCGCAGTGCTGAGCGAAGTGCTGCCGGGCCTGGCTTGGCAAAGCGGTGACGGCTTGGTGCTGGGCACGTATTTGCACGGCCTCTTTGAATGCCCAGCTGTGTTGCAGGCGCTATTTGGCGTGACAGCGCCGGGCCTGGAGGCGGTGTTTGATGGGCTGGCGGATTTTATAAAAGCGCACTTCGAGCCCGGCGTGTTGACCCGGCTGATTCAGCGCTGACAGCCATGGCTAAGGCTTGGCAGGCTTGCCTGCTTTGGCTGGCCCTGCCGATTTCTTAACCGGCGCCTTGGCGAACTGGGCTTCGTCCAATTGCAGCAGCGTGTCGGCATACCCCATGAAGCGATTGAGGTAGTCGGGCGAGGCGTCGCGCATCAGCGCCAGCGAGCGCAGCACCAGCATGTGCGAGTTGATGGGGCCGGCGTTTTGCGGCGCCTGGTCCAGCGCCTGGGTGACCTGCTTGGCCACGCTGATCTTGGTGAGGGTGTTCCTGAACTGGCCGATGCGCGGGTTCTCGGGGCGCTGGACGCTGGCAGGTGGCGCTGATTTTTTCTGCGCGGCTCCTGGCAGTGGTGGGCTGGGGCTGGGGGATTGTGCGTTGATCTCCCGCACCAGGTCACTCAAAGCGCTCAGCGCTGAAGGGCCACCACTGAGCGCGGTTATTCGCTGATGCAATGCTGAGAACTGCCTGAGCACGAACAGCTTGTTCAACTCCTGTGCCGCACCCGGATGCTCAGTCAGCGCGACATCTAATGAAGCTTGAGCCTGGCTTTGCGCGCGATCAAAGCGCTGCTGAAAGGTCTGAACGACCGCCGCAAGACGAGCCTGCAAGGCAGCGCGCAACGGGCCGGCTTGCGCTGCCCGCTCAGCCAATGTCTCCATGAAGTGCCAACCCACCGCATCGAACTGTGCCGCACCAGCCGCGCGCAACTCCACCAACGCAGCGTCCACGTCCGTGGCCTGTGCTGGTGCGTCTTGCTCGCCGGTGGCGCTGGCGTTCATGCTTTGTGGGGTTTGTTGGACGCGTGCCGCTTGTTGGGCTTGGCCGCGGGTGCGGGCGCCTCGGCCGGGGCAGGCTCGGGGGCTGCCGCTGGCGCAGCGTTTGTGACCGCATTGCCGGTGCGCGGCACCGGCGCCATTTCCACGCGGCGGTTTTGCGCCCGGGCTTTTTCGTCGGTGTTGGGCACCAGCGGTTGCTCGGCGCCAAAGGCGGCGGCAAACAGCAGGGAAGAAGGCATGCCTTCGTCCACCATGGTGCGGGTGACGGTGAGCGCGCGTTGGGCTGAGAGTTCCCAGTTGTCTTCAAACTGGCGGTTGCTGCCTTTGACGGAGCGGTCGTCGGTGAAGCCGCTGATCATCAGCATTTCGCCGCGTTCGTTCAGGTACGAATGCAGGGGCGTGACCAGGCTTTTGAGCAGCTGCCGGCCTTCGGGCTGCAGCTGGTCAGAGTTCAGCGCAAACAGCAACCGGCCGCTGATGCCGATGCGGCCGTTGTTCAGCGTGATGCGCCCGGTAGCCAGGGGAATGGCCAGGGCTTTTTCCAGCGTCTCGCGGCGCAGTTCCTCGACCTGGCGCTTTTCAATTTCGGCTTGCAGGTTCGACGCCAATTCCAGCTGGCTGGCCATCACGCCGACCAGCAGCAGCACAAAGGCGCCGAGCAGGCCGGTCATGAGGTCGGCAAACGAGATCCAGCTCGCCGCCGAACTGTCGGCGTCTGCGTCGTGTTCCAGCATCAGGCGACCTCAGGCGCGACAGGGGCAACGGCGGACCGGGTGGGCGCTGCGGAGGCGGTGGTCTTGCGCTGCAAGGCCTCGAACAAATCTTTTTGCGAGTGAATGCTCAGCTCAATGATCTCGCGCGCCTGGGCCACGTAATACGCCAGCTGCTCGTCGCTGCGCGTGAGCGACTGGCTCAGCGCGCCTTCAATGCGCTGCAGGCTGGCCATCAGTTTTTCGTTGCTCTCGCTGAAGGACTGCACAGCAAAGCCAAAGGTCTCGCCCAGGCTGGCGACTTCAATTGCGCTGCCGCCCAGCTGCGCGGCCACTTCGGTGAGTTTGGCCGACTCCTGGCTGGCTTGCTGGTTGAACTGCTCGCTGGCTTGGCCCAGCGCGGTTTGCGCGCCTTCCACCAAAGCGTCAATCGTGGCGCGTTGCTGGCTGGAGGCATGGTTGATCGCGTCGAGCAAGGCGTTCAGCGTTTGCATGATGCGGCTGCGCTCTTCTAGCAAAGCGTTGTCGCGCGCCACACCGGCCGACATTTCCTGGCGCAACTGGCCAATCACTTCGGCGGCGGCCTTGGGCGCTTCAGACGCGGTGGCAATGAGGCGCGTGATCGGTGCTTCCAGCGCAGTACCCAGCGTGCCCAGGTGGCTGGTGACGGCGGTCTGCAACTCGCCCAGGCGGTCTACGGCGGCTTGGGCGCGGGCGGCTTCGGCGTCGCGCAGGGTCAAGAGCTCGGCGCGCATCAGTTCGGTCAGGGCTTGGGCCTGGGCTTGGTGGTCGCTGCTCCAGGCGGTTTGAGCGTCGCGCAGGCTCAAGAGTTCGGCGCGCATCATCTCCATCAGCGTTTGGGCGCGGGCTTGGAGTTCACTGCTCCAGTCGGCTTCTGCGTTAACACGCGCTTGCAGCAAGGTTTGCGCGCTGCCCATCAGCTGCTCCATGTCCGCCTGCGTCTGGTTGGCTTGCGCCGTTGACTGGGCTTGCAACTGCTGGGCGGTGTCGGCCAGGGTCTGGCAAAGCGCTTGCTGTTGGGCCAGAGTCTGCGAGCCGGTCTGCTGCCACTCTGCCCGAAGAGCCGCCGCCATGTCTTGCAAGAGCTTGGTCCAGGCCTGAAAACGCTGGGCGTCCAAAGCCGCTTGCTCGGCCTGGCTGCCGGCCTGGGTTTGTGCCACGGCCGTCACCAGCGCTTGGCTGCGCGTTTCAAAAGTTTGTGTGAAGTTCTCCAGCGACTGGCCGACCGAGCTGACCAATTGCGCGCTGCTTTGCGCGTGCGTGTCGAGCGCTGCGCGCCAGCCGTCGGCCACCGTGGTCGCACTCTGGCTGAACTGCGCCGACAAGGTGTTGAGCTGGCCTTCGGTGGCCGCGACCATGCGCTGGTGCAGCACGCGTGCCTCGTCCGCCAGTTGCGCCAAAGTGGCTTGCACCACCGGGCGAATGCTGTCGCTGGCCACTTGCATGCTTTGCGACAGGCTGCTGCGCAACGAGCCGTCCACCGACTGCGCCAATTCGCTGTAAACGCTTTTCACGCCGTGGTGAAACTCTTGCTGGTTGCTCAGCAGCTGCTCCTGCAACTGCTGGTGCATCTGCGTCATCTGCGCCATCATGGTTTGCAGCTGGCTGGCTACTTGCGGCAGCGCTTGGGACTGCTGCTGCAAGGCCTTGAACGTTTCTTGCCGCTGGTGCGTGAGCGAAAAGCCGCGCAAGGTGGTGGCAATGCGCGTGTCCAGCAATTGCGAGGCTTGCAGGCGCTCGCGTCGGCACAGGCTGGCCATCAGGCCCAGCATGGCCGAAGTCGCCACACCGGCCACCGAGGTGCCAAAGGCCAGGCCCAGGCCGCGGATCGGTTCTGAAAACGCCGCGCGTATGCCCTGGATGTTGCTCGAGCCTTCCAGCGCAAACACAGCGCCGTTCAGCGTGACCACCATGCCCAGGAACGTGCCCAGCATGCCGAGCATCACTAAGAGACCAACCAAGTTAGGCGTGAGGGCCGGGCCGGGCAGCACCACGCGCTCGCCTTCAATGCGCAGGCGCACCGGGTTGTGCAGGGAAGGGTGCAGACCGCTCAGCCAGCCTTCCAGGCTGAGCACTTCAGCAGGCATGCCCTGCAAAGCCTGGCTCAGGCCGGCAGTGGCTTGGCGGTACCGGCGCAATTCCATCGCACCCAGGGCGTACACCGCGCCAATCACGACGGCCATCATCAAGACCAGCGGGTGGCTCTTGGCCACGGCGGCGGCCACCCACACCACGGCCACGGCGCCGACCACAAAGGCGGTGGCAAAGGCGTGGCGCTCCAAGGGGTTCGGTTGAGAGGAATTCATGGACTGCAAACTTTCAACGATTTATTCGGGGGTGGCGCTGTCCGCGGCCAAGGCTTCCACCAGGCCGAGCACGGGCTGCAAGCGCAGGTCCAGCTCGGCGAGCAACGCGGCTTGCAGGGTCTGGCCAAAGGCGGCTTGCCAGGTGGCGCCATTAGGGTCTATGGGGTCTGTGGGGTCAGGCGTTGCACCTTCGGCATCGGCCAGCGCCTTGAGGTGCTGCTTGAACAACTGTGCAAATCGCTTTTCCAGCATCGTCAGCACGCTGCCCAGCAAGCGCGCTTCGCGCTCTTTCAAAATGCCGTCCATCGAGCTGTCCAGCACGGCCAGCTGTTGCAAAGCCGGCGAGCCTTGGGTCAAGGCGGCGCGGGCTTGCGAGCGCAGCCGGTTCACGGCTTTTTCCATCTGGCGCTGGTGCGCGCCGTAGTAGCGGCGGTAGGGCTCAAACACCACGTTCGGCTTAGGCGCCTTGCCCGCTTCGGCGGGCGGTGCCAAATCGGCCACCGGCAGGGCGATGCTCAATAGGCCGGGCGCCGGGCGCGCGCTGTGGGTGACTGCCGCTTCCAGCGCGGCGCGGGTGGCCTGGAATTGTTCGGTCAAGGCGGCAGCGCTCATGCTGCCTGCGCGCCGGGGCATCAAGGGCGCTTGGCCAGCTTCGGGGTACAGCACCCCATGCAGCGCAATGGCTTGGCGAAAGTCCAACCAGTCGCCCAGCTTTTCACCCACCTTGCCCTCGGGCGTGGTGTCGTGCAGCAAGGCGTTGTCATGCAGAAAACGCAGCAGGCGGGAGCGGTGAAGAGCGGCACGCGGCAGGGCTCGCGTTAGGGCTCGCGTCATGGGCGGTGGGTTGGAACGCTAAAAAGGGGGAAAGGGTTCCGGCGCTGCCAGCCGTCAGCCAGCAGCTTAAGAAAAAATCACTCGAAAGAACCGGTAACCAGCAGGGCGCCTTGCGGTGCTGGGAATACTCGGCTCCGGGGCGGGATTTTACCCGCCAGCCCACCCCTGAAGGCCATTAGCCGCTCAGGGCTGCGCCGTCTTGGGCTTGAAGTCGCAATAAGCCCGCACACCGCACTGCCAGCACTGCGGCGAGCGCGCCTGGCACACGTAGCGGCCATGCAAGATCAGCCAGTGGTGCGCGTCCACCAGGTAGGCGGCGGGCACGCGTTTCATGAGGCCAGCTTCGACCACGTCCACGTTTTTGCCCGGGGCCAGGCCCGTGCGGTTGCTGACCCGAAAAATATGGGTGTCGACTGCCATCACCGCCTCGCCAAAGGCGGAGTTGAGCACCACGTTGGCGGTCTTGCGGCCCACGCCGGGCAGGGCTTGCAGTTCTTCGCGCTTTCTCGGCACTTGGCCGCCGTGGCGTTCCACCAAGATCTGGCAGGTCTGCATCAGGTGCTTGGCCTTGCTGCGGTACAGGCCGATGGTCTTGATGTAACTCTCCAGCCCTTCCAGGCCCAGCGCCAGTATCTTTTGCGGCGTGTTGGCCACCGGGAAGAGCCGGCGCGTGGCCTTGTTCACGCCTACGTCGGTGGCCTGGGCCGAGAGCAGCACGGCGGTCAAGAGCTCAAACACGCTGGTGTATCGCAGCTCGGTCACGGGCGTGGGATTGGCCGCTTTCAGGGTCGCAAAAAAAGGCGTGATGTCAGCGTTTTTCATGGCCGGCAGTGTAGGGCAGGGGGTCAGGGCATGCGGAACACCTGCACGGATCGGGCCACTGTTTCTGAGCTTTGGGTCAGCGCCGCCGCTGCCGCTGCCGACTCTTCCACCAGCGCAGCGTTTTGCTGGGTGGCGTTGTCCAGTTGCGTGATGGCCTCGTTGATCTGCGCGATGCCGACCGACTGTTCGTGCGTGGCGCTGGTGATTTGCCGCACCAGGGTGCTGACCCGCTCCGCCGCCGAGATCACTTCACGGATGGTGCTGGCGGCGCTGCCCATTTGGGCGGTACCGGCGGCCACTTGTGTTACGGAGGTGCCGATCAAGCCGCGAATTTCCTTGGCCGCGTCGCCGCTGCGCTGGGCCAGGGCGCGCAGTTCGGCGGCCACCACGGCAAAGCCGCGGCCTTGCTCGCCTGCGCGGGCGGCTTCGACCGCCGCGTTCAGCGCCAGGATGTTGGTTTGAAACGCGATGCTTTCGATCACCGCAATGATCTCGCTGACTTTTTGCGACGACTGGCTGATGGCCTGCATCGCGTCGCCCACTTGCTGCACGGCCTGGCCGCCCGCCGTGGCCACTTGGGTGCTTTGCTCGCTCTCGCGCGAGACTTGGGTGGCGGTGTCGGCCGTCTGGCGCACGGTGCTCGACAGCTCTTCCATCGACGCGGCCGTTTGCTCCAGGCTGCTGGCTTGCGATTCGGTGCGGCCCGACAAGTCTTGGCTGCCTTGCGCAATCTCGTTGGCGGACTGGGTGAAGCCGGCGATTTCGCTTCGCACGTCGCCCACCACGGCGCGCAGGTTGATCTGGATTTGCAGCATGGCGCGCATGAGTGAATTCATGGGCTCGGCGTAGGTGAGCGAAACAGCGCTGGTCAGGTTGCAGCCGGCCAGGTCGCGGGCGAAGCGGTTGGCTTCGATGAAGGCGACTGAAAAGCGCTGGTGAAACCAGGCCACCATGGCGCCGCCGCCCACCAGCAGCAAGCCCATTTGGGCCAGCAAAGCGTTGGGCCCGCTCATGCCCAGCAGAGCCGGCACAGTGGCCAGCGACACCGTGCCCAGCAGGCTCAGGGCCAGGCGCGGCGTCAGCGGCATGCGCTGCAGCTTGGCCCACAGCCCGAGCAGGCCCAGCGGCCGCACTATGCCCGCTTGCAGCTCAAAGCTCTTGCGGCCACTGCGCTGCTGCGCCATGCGCTGGTACAGGGCTTCGGCCTGCGCCACCTGGGCGCGTGTGGGCTTGATGCGCACCGACAAATAGCCGCTGGGTTTGCCCGCGTTCATGATGGGCGTGACGTTGGCTTCGACCCAGTAATGGTCGCCGTCCTTGCGGCGGTTTTTCACCAGGCCGGTCCACAGCGCCCCCCGGCCAATCGTGGCCCACATGTCCTTGAAAGCCTCGGGCGGCATGTCGGGATGGCGAATCAGGTTGTGCGGCTGGCCCACCAGCTCCTTGTAGGTAAAGCCGCTGGCTTCTACAAAAGCCGGGTTGCAGTGGGTGATGTGGCCCTTGGTGTCGGTGGTCGACACCAGCAGGTCGCTGGCGGGGAAGTCGTATTCACGCTGGGTGATGGGCTGGTTCAGGCGCATGGCTGTAATTTCTCCGAGGGCTGGGGGCGGGACGATGCCGGGAAATTCTAGGAACGAGTGCTGCTCGGCAATGGCTTGAACTCGGGGCAAAAGCTGCCGTAATTCATAGCCTTCGTGCGCGGGCGGCCCTTGCATCACAAGCGCAAACAGAAGGCCTTTTGCCCCGCTCTTTCAGGCATGGCCGCAACGCTTGCCTGACTACAGTGACCAGCACGCGGTGGTGGTTTTTCCTCCGCACTCCTACCGACCCATGAACATCAACGCCCCAGCCTCAGCGCCCGCGCAGCAGCCCGACTTTGTGATGACGGACAGCGACTTTTCGCGTGTGCGCCGCCTGATCCACGAACAAGCGGGCATTGCCCTGGGCGCGCAAAAACGGCAGATGGTCTACAGCCGTTTGTCCCGGCGCTTGCGCGAGCTGCGGCTGCGTGACTTTTCAACTTACCTGCAAGATTTAGAGGCCGAGCCGGGCAGCGACGAGTGGCAGCATTTTGTGAATGCGCTGACCACCAACCTGACCTCCTTCTTCCGCGAAGCGCATCACTTCCCTGTGCTGGCCGACCACGCGCAGCGCTGCGCCCAGCCCATGAGCGTGTGGTGCTCGGCGGCGTCTACCGGCGAGGAACCGTATTCGATTGCCATGACGCTCATGGAAGCGCTGGGCGACAAAGCCAACGCCTGCAGCGTGCTGGCCACCGACATTGACACCCAGGTGCTGGCCAAGGCCGAGGCTGGGGTCTTCACGCTGGAGCAGGTCAGCAAGCTGTCGCCCCAGCGGCTCAAGCGTTTTTTCTTGAAAGGCTCGGGCGCGCACGAAGGGCGGGTGCGCATTCGGCCTGAGGTGGCCAAGCTGGTGCGCTTTGCGCGGCTCAATTTGCTGGACAGCGCCTGGCCGATCAAGGAACCGTTCGACGCGATTTTTTGCCGCAACGTGATGATCTACTTTGACAAGCCCACGCAAGGCCAGGTCTTGCAGCGCTTTGTGCCGCTCTTGAAACCCGGTGCCTTGCTGTTTGCCGGGCATTCAGAAAACTTCTCCTTCATCAACAGCGCGCTGCACCTGCGCGGGCAAACGGTGTACGAGCTGAACGGCAAGCCCCAGCGGGCCTCGCCGCCAGCGGCCCTGCGCAAGGCGCTGGCATGAGCGCCGGCAGCCCCGACTCGGTCGCCGACCACCACTACTTTGACCGCGAGTTTTCGGTGCAGGCCGTCAAGCTCTTGCCCGGCGAATTTTTTGTGACCGACCAGCCCATGCTGCTGACTACGGTGCTTGGTTCCTGCGTGGCCGCCTGCGTGCGTGACGGCGTGGCCGGCATTGGCGGCATGAACCACTTCATGCTGCCCGACGAACGCGACGGCCCGCTGCGCGACCCGTGCGAAGCCATGCGCTACGGCGCTTTTGCGATGGAGGTCTTGCTCAATGAACTCATCAAGGCCGGCGACCGGCGTGAACGCCTGGAGGCCAAAGTTTTTGGCGGCGGCGCTGTGCTGGCCAACATGACGCAGCTCAACATCGGCCAGCGCAACGCCGACTTTGTGCTGCGCTACCTGGGCACCGAGCAAGTGCGCGTGCTGGGACGCGACTTGCTGGGCGAACACCCGCGCCGCGTCAACTTTTTCCCCGTCACTGGCCGCGCCGTGGCCCGCAAACTCTACAAATCAGCCGAGACCGTTTCCGTGCAACACGACGAAGCCGCGCTGGCCCAGCTCTTGGCGCGCCGCCGCGAACGCCAGGCCGTGGTGATGTTTGGCGCTCCTTCAACGGCTGCAACGTTCGCCGTGTCCGCGCGCACGCCGCTGGCCAAGAGCGCCTGGGCGCTGTGAACGGTTCGAGCATGTCCGCCGTGAAAAAAATCAAAGTCCTCTGTGTGGACGACTCGGCGCTGATCCGCAGCCTCATGACCGAGATCATCAACAGCCAGCCCGACATGGAAGTGGTCGCCACCGCTGCCGACCCGTTGATGGCTCGCGATCTGGTCAAGCGCCACCTGCCCGACGTGATGACGCTCGACGTTGAAATGCCGCGCATGGACGGGCTGGAGTTTTTAGAAAAGCTCATGCGCCTGCGACCCATGCCCGTGGTCATGGTGTCTTCACTTACTGCCCAAGGCTCGGACGCTGCGCTGCGGGCGCTGGAGCTAGGCGCGATTGACTTTGTCACCAAGCCGCGCCTGGGCCTGCGCCAGGGCTTGCTGGACTACACCGACTTGATCGCCTCAAAATTCCGCGCGGCCGCCGCCGCCCGCTTGCTGCCAAGGCGCAGCAGTGGCAAGACAGGCACCCCGCCACCGCCCGCACCGCTGTTGCGCAGCCCCTTGCTCAGCACCGAAAAACTCATCTTCATTGGCGCCTCCACCGGCGGCACTGAAGCCATTCGCGAAGTGCTGGAGCCGCTGCCACCCGACAGCCCCGGCATCTTGATCGCGCAGCACATGCCCGCTGGGTTCACGCAGTCGTTTGCGCAGCGCCTGAACGGCTTGTGCCGCATTGCCGTGTCCGAAGCCGTGCATGGCGAGCGGATTCTGCCCGGCCATGCCTACATTGCGCCGGGCGGCTTTCATTTGTCCATCACGCGCAGCGGCGCCAACTACGTCGCCCAGGTCGACCAGAGCGAGCCGGTGAACCGGCACCGCCCGGCCATCGACGTGCTGTTTGACTCAGCCGCCCGCCACGCCGGCCAAAACGCCATGGGCGTCATCCTCACCGGCATGGGCCGCGACGGCGCAGAAGGCCTGCTGCGCATGCGCCGCGCCGGCGCCTTCACGCTGGCACAAGACGAAGCGAGCTGCGTGGTGTTTGGCATGCCGCGTGAGGCGCATTTGATCGGCGCCGCCGACGAACTGGTGCCTGTGACCGACATCGCCCAACGGCTATTGACGCAGCTGCGCCTGAGTGGCGGCAGCGGCAACCGGGTGTGAGGTGGCGCACATGGATTGCTTTGCTCCTCTCGCCATGACGGCCACCGCGCCATCCCCATCCAAACAACCCACCCCCAACAGGAGTTCCCCGTGGTAGATAAAAACATCAAGATCTTGGTCGTGGACGACTTCCCGACCATGCGGCGCATCGTGCGCAACTTGCTCAAAGAGCTGGGCTTTACCAACGTGGACGAAGCCGAAGACGGCGCCGCCGGCCTGGAAAAGCTTAAGACCGGCAACTACGGCTTTGTGGTGTCGGACTGGAACATGCCCAACATGGACGGCCTGGAAATGCTGCGCGCCGTTCGCGCCGACGCGGCGCTGGCGCGCACGCCGCTCCTGATAGTCACCGCCGAAGCCAAGAAAGAAAACATCATCGCCGCCGCCCAGGCCGGCGCCAACGGCTACGTGGTCAAGCCCTTCACCGCTGTGACGCTGGAGGAAAAGATCACCCGCATCTTCGAAAAAATCGCCAAGGAAGCCGCCTGACCATGTCTGCCGAAGCACCACACGCCACCCCCCGACAGCGCCGAACAACTGCTGGCCCGCATTGCCAGCCTCACGCGGCAAATGCGCGAAGGCCTGCGCGAGCTGGGCCTGGACAAAGGCATTGCCCGCGCTGCCGAAGTGATTCCCGACGCCCGGGAACGCCTGCACTACGTCGCCAAAATGACCGAGCAAGCGGCCGACCGCGCCTTGAACGCCGTAGACGCCGCCCAACCCCTGCAAGACCAGTTGGCCCAACGCGCCGGCCAATTGCAAGGCCGCTGGGACGGCTGGTTTGCCGCCCCGGTAGAACTGACCGACGCTCGCGAGCTGGTGCTAGATACCCGCGCCTACTTGGTCGACGTGCCCACGCTCACCAGCGCCACCAACGCCCAGCTCATGGAAATCATGATGGCGCAAGACTTCCAGGACCTGACCGGCCAGGTCATCAAGAAAATGATGGAAGTCATCAAAGACATGGAAGTGCAGCTGCTGCAACTGCTGATCGACAACGCGCCGGCCGACAAACGCCCGGTGGAATCGGACAGCCTGCTCAATGGTCCGCAAACCCGCACTGGCCAGCTAGACGCGGTGCAGGGGCAGGACCAGGTGGATGATCTGTTGGCGAGTTTGGGGTTTTGAGGCGGGGGATGGGGGCCGAGCGGTCACACCTGCCCGCCCACACCTTTGAACTTCTCGACAAACGCAGCGATTTTTTGAAACACGCTTTGCTTCTTCGTCAGGACTCAGGGCTGAGCGGGCTCATCTTGGGCAGAACGGAATTGAGTTCTGTGCCGTTGTCGCTGGCGAACTCACGTTTGAGCGAGGTGGTGATAAAGCGCTTGGCCGCATCTGCATTCAGGTTCTCTGTGTTGATCAGCTCTGCTACCTCCCGCTGTTGCTCTGCTTGGGCAAAGCTGAAGAAGGCTTCAATCCACCAAGCTCTCTTTGGCCCGGTTGCCCAGGCTGGCACGAATCACCCGGCGCACTTCTTCAATCAGTGAGGCTTTGTCTTTGACGTTTTTGTTTTTTTCAAAGATGAACTCCAGGATGTAGTCCAGATTGATCGTCGTTGTAGGTCCGTTTTGCAGGCGACCCGAATCCCCGCTGAGCGCAAAGCGATGTTCCCAAAAGTCTTGGTCGCATCGTTTGGAAATGGCCGCCACCCCCAAGCCAAACAACTCGGCCGTCCGCTTTTGGGTCAGCCAAATAGTTTCGCTGCTGAGCAGTAGCTCCACCTTGATGGCCCCGTTGGGAGCGGTGTAGAGCAGGAACTCTGTGGTTTGGTCACGCGTGGTGAGCTTCTTCATGCTTTGCCCCTTGTTTTGGGGCTGGGGTTCTGTCCCAAGGCCCGCAACTGCTTGGCGTTTTGCGGGCTCACCAGCTTTTTACCGGTCTCGGCTTCTAGCTTCAGCCTTGCCTGCCGGGCCACGCCACCGCCACGCTTGGCCACGTCTTCGTGGTCGCCTAGCGTCTGCGGCTGCACCACCTCTGAAATTTCTTTGGTGGACAGCTCGGCCAGCATGCTCATCACCAACTCTTTGTTGGTCATGTTGTCACGCAGGTTTTCTTTCTTCAGGCCCTTGTGCTGCTTGTATTCCTTGGCGGTTTTGTCGGCCCAGGTTTTATAGATCACGTCGGTCAAAAAGGCGAACTGTGGCCCTTCTTGCAAGCCGTGCTTTTTCCACTCGTCGGTCAACTCCTTGCGGATCTCGATGCTCTTGAGCCGCTGGTTGATCCAGTTGTCCGTGTACCCCAGGCGCTTGTAGTCCCGCATGGCCTGATCGATGCTGAGCTCGGGGTCTTGCAGCTGGTCCAGGCGCTGGTTCGCCACTTCAGCTAGCCACAGCTTGAAGGGCTCGGCTTTTCTGGAAGGGATGGATTGGATGATCCTGAAGACCTGTTGCGTGTCCATTACGTCTGTCAGGCGCTGCTTGCCATCCGGGGCTGTTAGTTTCAACTGGTTAGTGGCACTAACCACTTCACTGCCCTCTTGCTTGAGCTTGTTCTTGAGCCACTTCCAGTAGTTGCGTACTTTGGCGTAATCGGGCTGGTCTGTCAGCGCCGCAACAATGTCGAGGGCAGAGAACCACCACTTTTCCTCGCTCTCGTCCCAAGCAGAACGGATATGAGCAGATTCAAACAATTGCACTTTTACGGGACGATCATTGGGCATGGTTATCTCCATTCGTTGCAACGGGCTGCCAAAATTGGTAGCTATCGACAATGTGCTTCACCAATTGCTCCAGCACTTTTGATGGCGTCGTCTTTGATGCCCGGGGTAATGACCGCATCTGCCAGCCTGGCGTAGTTGACGCTGTCGTCACCGCCTTCGATGTAGCTGGCAAAGTTTTCACTGACGAAGCGATAAAACAGGGTGCCAAGCACGTATTGCTTGAAGTCCCAGCCGTCAACGGCGCCTCGTACCTCGTTCGCGATTCTCCAGAATTTGCTTTGCAGTTCGGCGCGTTGTTGGGAGCTGGTCATGGGATTTCTTATTCAATACGACGGGTGCGTGCGGAGGATTGTGTACGTATTTAGCATTATCGAAACTGCGGGTCTCGAACAGCTGACCGGTGAGTATCGGTCGAGTTGGCCCCCGTCGCTGTTCAAGTTTCCATGCCGCAGCCACTAGAAAAATGCCTGTGAAGTCTTGCCCCGTCCCCCGCAAACACCACCCCAATCCCCCCCCTGTTCAACCCATCAAAAAAGCGTCACCAACTCAATAATTTCAGACCCCCAGCCTCGCGCCGGGCCGTTCTGAAAGCCCGACTTGAGCCAAGACAGCGATCTCGAAAAGACTGAAGAAGCCACGCCCCAGCGGCTGGAAAAAGCTGCTGAAGAAGGGCAGGTGGTTCGTTCGCGGGAGCTGGTGACTTGGCTCATGTTGTGTGTGGGTCTGGCGTTCTTGTGGGCCACGGCGGGTAGCCTGGGGGCGCAGTTCAGCCAGACGCTCAGGAGCGGTCTGGGCTTTGAGCGGGGCGAGGCGTTCAACGATGCGCACATGCTCGAACACGCGGGGCTGATGCTGCGCCAGGGCCTGTTTGCTTTGCTGCCTTTGCTGGGCCTGATGTGGCTGGCGGCGCTGGTGTCGCCGCTGCTGTTGGGGGGCTGGCATTTTTCTGCCGGCTATTTGGCCCCTCAGTTTTCCAAGCTCAACCCTGCGGCTGGCCTGGCGCGGCTGGTGTCGGCGCAGACGGGGGCGGAGCTGGTCAAGACTTTGCTCAAGTCGCTGTTGATTGGCGGCGTGGGTGCCTGGGCAATCTGGGCGCGGCTGCCGGACTTGATGGCCTTGATGGGCGCTTCGGTGCACGGTGCGCTGGCC
The DNA here is from genome assembly GCA_040400935.1 of Polaromonas sp. Classification (GTDB taxonomy): domain Bacteria; phylum Pseudomonadota; class Gammaproteobacteria; order Burkholderiales; family Burkholderiaceae_C; genus Polaromonas. Next base: position 90,711 of record JBBAPH010000007.1, on the reverse strand, counting down.
GCGGCCCTGCAGCTGGTGGGGGTGATTTGCGCGCTCATGCTGGGCGCGCTGGTGCTGGTGCCGCTGCTGGATGTGCCTTGGCAAATTTTCAGCCACCACCGCAAGCTGCGCATGACGCGTGAAGAGGTCAAGCGCGAACACCGCGAGAGCGAGGGCGACCCGCACGTTAAGGCGCAGATTCGCCGCCAGCGCCAGCAGATGGCCAAGCGCCGCATGATGGCCGAGCTGCCCAAGGCCGACATCGTGGTCACCAACCCGACGCACTTTGCCGTGGCCCTGAAGTACGTGGCTGACGGCCAGGGCGCGCCGCGTGTGGTGGCCAAGGGCGCGGACCTGGTGGCGCTGCGCATCAAGGCGCTGGCGGCTGAGCACCGCATTCCTGTTTTAGAAGCGCCGCCGCTCACGCGCGCCTTGTTTCGCCACACCGCACTCGGCCAAGAGATTCCCGTGGCGCTGTACACCGCCGTGGCCGAGGTGCTAGCCTGGGCCTACCAGCTCAATCGCCAGTTTGCCGAAGGCGGGCAAGCGCCCAAGGAGCCGAGTGATTTTCCGGTGCCGGCGTCGCTGGACTTTGTGCCTGGCGTGGCAGGGGCCGCTGCATGAACGCTACTTGGCAACGCATCACCCAGGCGCTGACCGGCACAGGCGCGGGCGGCCAAGAGCGGCGCGGCCTGGTGGGGCCGATGCTGATCATCATGATCCTGGCCATGATGGTGCTGCCGCTGCCGGCGTTTTTGCTGGACCTGCTGTTCACCTTCAATATTGCGCTGTCGATCATGGTGCTGCTGGTGGCCATGTACACGCGCAAGGCGCTGGACTTTGCGGCGTTTCCTGCCGTGCTGCTGTTCACCACTTTGCTGCGCCTGTCGCTGAACGTGGCGTCTACCCGCGTGGTGCTGATGCACGGCCACACCGGGCCTGACGCGGCGGGCAAGGTCATTGAAGCCTTTGGCCACTTCTTGGTGGGCGGCAACTTTGCCGTGGGCGTGATGGTGTTTGCGATTTTGGTGGTGATCAATTTCATGGTGATCACCAAGGGCGCGGGCCGCATTGCCGAAGTCGGCGCGCGCTTCACGCTAGACGCCATGCCCGGCAAGCAGATGGCGATTGACGCCGACCTGAACGCCGGCCTGATCGCCGAAGACGTGGCCAAAAAGCGCCGCGCCGAGGTGGCGCAAGAGGCCGACTTTTACGGCGCCATGGACGGCGCCAGCAAGTTCGTGCGCGGCGACGCCGTGGCCGGCCTGTTGATTCTGGTGATCAACGTGATTGGCGGGCTGATTGTGGGCGTGGCCCAACACGACATGGGCTTTGCCGATGCGGGCACCACCTACACGCTGCTGGCCATTGGCGACGGCCTGGTGGCGCAGATTCCGGCGCTGGTGATATCCACCGCTGCGGGCGTGATCGTCTCGCGCGTGGCCACCAATGAAGACGTGGGCGGCCAGCTCACCGGGCAGTTGTTTTCTAACCCGCAAGTAATGTTTTTAACGGCGGGTGTGGTCGGCCTGATGGGCCTGATCCCCGGCATGCCCAACATGGCTTTTTTGCTGATTGCGGGCGGCCTGGTGTGGTGGGGCAGGCGCCTGACGCAGCAGCCCGTACGCGCCCAAGCCCAGGCGCTGGAACAAGCCAGCGTGGTGGCCGCTTTGCCTGCCGCACCCGAAACCCCTGAAGCCACCTGGGCCGACGTGGCCTTGGTCGACCCGCTCGGCCTGGAAGTGGGCTACCGCCTGATCTCCCTGGTGGACAGCGCGCAAAGTGGCGAACTGCTGGGGCGTATCAAAAGCCTGCGCAAAAAGTTTGCGCAAGACATGGGCTTTTTGCCGCCGGTGGTGCACATCCGCGACAACCTGGAGCTGCGGCCCAATGCTTACGTGGTCAAGCTCAAGGGCGTGCCCATTGGCCAGGGTGAGGCACCCCCCGGCCAGTGGATGGCGATCAACCCCGGTGAAGTGAGCAGCTCGCTGCCCGGTACGCCCACGCTAGACCCGGCCTTCGGCCTGCCCGCCATCTGGATCGACCCGGCCCTGCGTGAACAAGCCCAGGTCTACGGCTACACCGTGGTTGACGCCAGCACCGTGGTGGCCACGCACCTGAACCACCTGATCTGCCGCCACGCCGCCGAGCTGCTGGGCCGGCAAGAAGTGCAGCAGCTGCTGGACCGCATTGGCAAAGAGTCGCCACTGCTCACCGAAGGCCTGGTGCCCAAGGTGTTCACGCTGACCACGCTGCAAAAAGTGCTGCAAAACCTGCTCGATGAAAACGTGCTGATACGCGATATGCGCACGATTTTGGAAGTGCTGACCGAGCACGCGCCCACGGTGAGTGACAGCGGCGAACTCAACGCCCTGGTGCGCCTGGCCCTGGGCCGCGCCATCGTGCAGCAAGTGTTCCCCGGCACCGAGCCGCTGCAAGTCATGAGCCTGGACTTCGGGCTGGACCGGGTGTTGTTGCAAGCCCTGAGCAACAGCAGCGGCCTGGAACCTGGCCTGGCCGACCGCCTGCTGCAACAAACCCAAGACGCCATGACCCGCCAAAGCCAACGCGGCCTGCCCACCGTGCTGGTGGTGCAGCACCCGCTGCGCGTGCTGCTGGCCCGCTTTCTGCGCCGCAGCCTGCCGCAACTCACGGTCTTGTCACAAGCCGAAATCCCTGACCACCGACACCTGCAAGTCACCAGCACCATCGGAGCCCCAAGTTGAGTACCCCCCAAACATTCGAAGCCCCCACCAGCCGCGAAGCCCTGCGCCTGGTTCGCGAGCACCTGGGCGCTGATGCGATGGTGTTGTCTAGCCATGTGACGGGAAGGGGGGTGAGGGTGGTGGCGGTGGTGGAAGCCCCAACGGCCTCCCCGTCTTCCTCCCTCTCCCTCGGGGAGAGGGCAGGGGTGAGGGCAACGGCCGATGAGACGAACGCTAGTTCGCCAACGACCACCGGGGATGCCCCCACCCTAACCCTCCCCCAGAGGGGGAGGGGACTGATACCGGAGGGCACACCAACCGTCGCGCCGACTTCCACCTCCCCGAACTCCTCCCTCCCCCACTGGGGGAGGGCAGGGGTGGGGGCCGCGGCCGACGCAAAGAACGCTAGTTCGCCAACGACCACCGGTGATGCCACTCCGCAACCCGGAGGCGGGGAAGCCCCCACCCTAACCCTCCCCCAGTGGGGGAGGGGACTAACAGCCGGGAGTGAACCCTCCCCTTCTTCCACCCTCTCCCCCCGGGAGAGGGCAGGGGTGAGGGCAGCGCGTGCCACCCATGTTCCCTCACGCTTGCCCCTCACCCCCGCCCTCTCCCCAAAGGGGCGAGGGGGTAAGAGGGCTGCGCTTTCTTCTCTCTCCTT